>NZ_PEII01000020.1:0-68556 GCF_002750415.1 Paenibacillus sp. LK1 | reverse complement strand
AGAATATACCATGTACAGATTTCGATTGCAAGCTTTATTTTCAATAATATATATTTTGTCTCTCGTATAGCTATTCACCTAAAGCCTGGCTTATTTAAGGTTGCATCAATTATTATCCACTCTCTTCCCAGAACATGCGGATCACCTGTCCTCCATAGATAATCCGCATGATCCTCCCGCCCTATCCACTATATGTTACTTCACTTTCTCCACAGGCATCTTTCGCGGCCATAAGCTATAACTGAAGCTGATTATAAAATCGATCCCCAGTATGATTCCCCATACTCTTATGAGATTAGAAAATGCCGCAGTACGCTCCGCATCCCCAATCCACCAGATCATCGCGAGCAAGAACAAGCTACCTATGCCCCAAGCCAATAGATGTCTAAGCCATCCCACTCTTTCACGACTTGCATGCTCACTGCCGTAAACCTTGCTGCTCCGAGGATTATCGCCACCCTTAAACCAATACAGAAAATAACGATCAGCCCAAGCGATCATCTGATGACCATAGGCAATACTTACACCTATATATATAGCTGCAATGCCATGAACCATACTTGCCGTAGCACCCCGTTGAAGATCCATCACCGTCGCTACCATAAGAAGAACATCCACAATGGGCGTTGCCATTAACAGCGCGATCCCTGTCCGTTTCATGCCAAGCAGATAACGCACACTCAGACCTGCAGCGACAAATACCCAAAAGGCAATCTCACATCCAATAATAAAATAGGCAATCAAATGATCCACTCCTTTTATAACACAAATGTATTAAATTCAATTTAACACGTTTGTATTATAATAATCAACAATGATATAATCCTTTTATGCCTAAAATAGTTGATCATGATAAACAACGTCTGCTCGTAGCCGAAGCGGCTTGGCGTGTCATCCGAAGAGATGGCATGGAGCAGGCCTCCGTTCGAAATATTGCGTTAGAAGCAGGAATATCGGCCGGGTCTATGCGCCACTACTTTTCAACCCAATCAGAACTACTCCTATACGCAATGAATCTGGTGTCCGAACGGGTATCGAATCGAATCACACAGATGTCGTTTGATGCGTCCCCTTTGGAGAATATGAAGCTTCTGTTGTTAGAACTCTTGCCAAGTACGGATGAAAAAAGGGCCGAAATGGAGGTGTGGTACGCTTTTACAGCCAAGTCCAAGAATGAGCCCGTTCTCAAAGTGCATGCCGACAAAGTCTATGATGAACTCAGACACGCGATGGCTACAGTTATCACCTATCTGATGGAGCTCAATCTCTCCCGTACAGACCTCGATAAGGAGTTGGAAATTGAACGCCTATACGCACTGGTCGACGGTTTGGGAATTCATGCGATTCTTCGTCCTGACCAGATGAACACCAAGATTATGGAGAATATCCTTACCACGCATCTTGCAACGTTATGCCGGGATGCAGAATAACATTCGGTCACAAAATTAAATACAGCTCTATCCTTCGTACCAGAAGGAGACGAGTAATTGCTTCTATGAAACAAAAAAACCGTCATGCATCAATTGGGACTAACCTATTCCATAATAGGGTTAATCCTAGATACGTGACGGTTTTTCTTTTTATCCAATAATAATCCGGCCCTCCGGATGGCGATACAGCTTCTTCTCTTTACGAGGACGAAGCGCATATGCAATGGTGAGTGGTCCAATACGTCCGATAAACATCGTGAAGGCGATAATCACTTTTCCCCATACCGTTAATTCATGCGTTACTCCCACCGACAGACCTACTGTCCCAATCGCCGAGGCCGCTTCAAACATAAGTGAAAGGAACGGCGCATCCTCTGTTGTAAGTAATAGCATTACCACAACCATGAATATGATCAAGGAAACCATAATAATCGTCAATGCTCTCATCAGCAAATCTTTCGGAACACGCTGACGGAAAAATACAATATCTTTATTGCCACGAATCATGGCATACACCGCTCCAATCATGATCAGGAACGTTGTCGTCTTGATCCCACCCCCAGTTGATCCCGGAGATGCCCCAATGAACATCAACAGAATGAAGAAGAACTGGGTAGCCTGCCTCATCTGGGTGATATCAATGGTGCTCGTACCCGACGAACGTGTAGAGACAGATTGGAAGAACGAGGCGTAGATCTTTTCGCTCCAACTGAGAGACGCCAGTGTGTGCCCATTGGTGAACTCAAATACAAACAGTACAATTGCACCGATACCAATCAGTGCACCCGATACGGACAACACCAGCTTGGACTGCAACGACAAGCGACGGCGCTTGCGGAACTCAAATAAATCATTCAGCACCACAAAGCCGAGTCCACCCGATACTACCAGCACCGAAGCTGTCAGGTTAAACAACCAGTCCCCTGTATAATACTGAAAACTGTTGCCGAACAGATCGAAACCACCATTGTTAAATAATGAAACCGAGTGAAAAGCACCATAGTATACCGCCTGCCAAAAAGGCATCTCCGTTGCCCAGCGTAGTGCCAATATAACAGCAGCCACTCCTTCAATGGTAAACGAAAAAATTAGCACCTTGCGGATAATGCGAACAATGCCTTCCATACTGTCAGCGTTGATAGCCTCTTTCAGCAGCAGCCTGTCCTTAAGCGAGATTCTCTTACCCAATACTAACGCAAACAACGTTGCGATGGTCATGAAGCCAAGTCCACCTAGCTGCATAAGCACCATAATCACGATTTGACCAAACAGGTTGAAGGTCGTCCCTACATCCACAACAACCAGCCCGGTCACACATGCGGCAGAGGTAGACGTAAATAGCGCATCAATGAACGCCAAATGCTCACCGCTTTGATTGGAGATGGGGAGCATGAGCAGAATCGTACCGATCGTGATAATAAGCATAAAACCACCAACCAGAATCAGTGGGGGTGATAGGAATTTAGCAATGTGAAGCCTAAACTTCATGAAGGGCACCTCTTTTAACATAATACATACAGGTAGGCGAAGAAGATCTGTCATATATTCATGGCAGGCATGTTGTTTCGAGTAATTTGTCACTTCGATGCCTATGTAAACCTAAAGAGGAACTTGCCACCAGCATCATACTGAACGGCAGGTTCCTCTTCTATTATGAACGAGTTAAACGTTCCTTATTTAATCCTGTGTACGAGGACGCATATGCGGGAAGAGAAGTACGTCACGAATGGACGGCGAATTGGTCAACAACATGATCAGACGGTCAATACCGATCCCCAGTCCACCTGTTGGTGGCATACCATATTCGAGCGCACGGATGAAATCATCATCCATTTCGTGCGCTTCGTCGTTCCCGTGTTCTTTCTCCAGCAATTGTGCCTCAAAACGCTGACGTTGATCAATTGGATCATTCAGCTCCGTAAATGCATTTGCATGCTCACGTCCAACGATAAACAGCTCGAAGCGGTCCGTGAAACGTGGATCTACATCGCTCTTCTTCGCCAACGGAGAAATCTCAACCGGATGCCCCATGATAAAGGTTGGTTGAATCAACGTCTCTTCTACAAAATGTTCGAAGAATGCATTCAGAATATGACCAAATGTCATATGCTTTTCAACCGGAACCTTATGTTCTTTCGCCAAACGATGAGCTTCCTCGTCCGTCATATGCACGGAGAAGTCCACGCCTACAACTTCCTTAACCGCGTCTACCATCGTTACACGGCGCCATTGTGGTGTAAGATCCACTTGATAGTCTGCATATTGGATAACTTGCGTGCCAAGCACTTCCTGTGCGATGTGAGCAACAAGATTCTCAGTCAAACGCATAATATCCTGATAATCGGCATATGCCTCATAAAGTTCAATCATCGTGAACTCAGGGTTATGACGTGTCGACATCCCTTCATTACGGTATACACGGCCGATCTCATATACCTTCTCCAGACCGCCTACAATCAGACGTTTCAAGTGAAGCTCGATCGCAATCCGCATGTACAATTCCATATCAAGCGCATTATGATGCGTGATGAATGGACGCGCAGCAGCTCCACCAGCGATGGTGTGCAGCGTCGGTGTTTCCACTTCCAGATAGCCCAATGAATCCAGGTAACGACGCATGGATTGAATGATTTTGGAACGAGTAATGAAGGTCTGTTGCACTTCACGATTCATAATCAGGTCAACATAGCGCTGGCGGTAACGCAGCTCTACATCCGCGAGTCCATGATATTTATCCGGAAGTGGGTAAAGTGACTTGGACAATACTTCGAGATTCTGAACCTTAACCGAAGTTTCGCCTGTCTTGGTTTTGAAGATTACGCCAGATACACCTACAATATCCCCGAGATCGAGCAGGCTGAACGCGGCATATTTGTCTTCCGGTACAGTATCCTGACGAACATAGATCTGGATTCTGCCGCTCAGGTCCTGAATATGTGCAAAGCTCGCTTTACCCATTCCCCGCTTCGCCATAATCCGTCCGGCAATACTGACTTCGATGTGCTTCTCTTCCAGCTCTTCCTTGGTCAGTTCTTCATACTTCTTCAGAATGGAGCCGGCTTCTTCCGTACGTACGTATTTTTGGCCAAAAGGGTCGATCCCCAATTTGCGGAGCTCGTCCAATTTGTCGCGGCGAATTTGTAAAAGCTCACTTAGTTCGGTTTCGGTTTCCTGATTCAAGACTTCATCCGTCATGATCTATATTCATCTCCTTATTTACATTGCAGGCATCTTCAGAGGTGTTCTGCCTCAAATGTTGAAAAAAGCTTCCCTAAGGAAGCTTTTGTCTCCGTACCCGACTGCTTCATTGCTTAATTACTTTTTGATGTCTACAATTTTATATTGAATTACGCCAGCAGGCACACTTACATCAACAACCGTACCTTTTTTCTTACCCAGGATGGCTTTACCAACAGGGCTTTCGTTCGATATTTTGTTTTGCAGCGGATTGGACTCCGCAGTACCTACAATCGTATATTCCGTGATATCACCGAATTCCAGATCTTCTACAGTGACTGTTGCACCCACACTTACAGCTTCGGTATCGATCTCGTCGCTGTTGATAATCCGTGCGTTCCGAAGCAATTTCTCCAACGTAATAACGCGGCCTTCAATGAAAGCCTGTTCGTTCTTCGCGTCTTCGTATTCGGAGTTTTCACTAATATCTCCATACCCGATGGCTACCTTAATCCGTTCAGCCACTTCGCGGCGCTTCACTGATTTCAGCATTTCCAGTTCTTCTTCAAGCTTCTTAAGTCCCTCTGGTGTAAGGATAACTTCCTTATCGCTCATCTCAACCGATTCTCCTGTCATGGGAATAATTTGATTGCACGGCAACGGAACCAGTGCTGTTTACAGAGCTCCGCCCGCATACATCTTCAAAACTATATGAAGTTCTCCAGAGAAACAGAACGTTCCTCCTGATGCACTAGCCTTATGACGCACATGGCGAATTTATACTGTGAAATTATAGGGTAACGGTCTCGAAAAGTCAATGTTACGCCCCCTATAGCTGTAAACGTTTTACAGCAGCAGATCAGGATGCATTTTCGGCTACCGCCGGTTCTGACTCCAGATTGCCTTCGATATGCAGCTGGCCTACAAAATTCTCCAGAATGTGCACCATCTCATCACGTTTGGTTTCTTCCATAATAACGTCCTTGATGCGGGCAGATCCTTTGAGACCTTTCAGATACCAAGCCAGGTGTTTACGCATCTCGCGAACAGCAACAGCCTCACCCTTCAGTGCAATCAGACGATCCATATGCAAAATGGCAACCCGAATCTTCTCTTCCCCATTCGGGTCAGGAAGCAGTTCGCCGGAACTCAAGTATTGAATGGTCCGATACAACATCCATGGGTTGCCCAAGGCGGCACGACCAATCATAACTCCGTCACAACCCGTTTCATCCAACATGCGACGGGCATCTTCCGGTGAAGATACATCTCCGTTCCCGATAACTGGGATGGAGACAGCCTCTTTTACATTTTTGATGTGTGACCAGTCCGCTGTACCTGTATAGAGCTGCTCACGTGTACGACCGTGTACACTTACCGCCTGTCCGCCAGCGCGTTCAACCGCAAGTGCATTCTCAACCACGTAGATATGCTCGTTATCCCAACCGATCCGCATCTTGACTGTAACTGGCTTATCTACCGCATCCACAACAGCGGATACCATTTCATAAATTTTGTTCGGATCAAGCAACCAGCGTGCACCTGCATCACAGCTCGTTACTTTTGGCACAGGGCATCCCATGTTGATGTCGATGATGTCAGCATTGGTTTCTTTGTCCACAATTTTGGCTGCTTCTACGAGGGCTTGACGGTCTCCCCCCCAAATTTGCAGGCTCAGCGGTTTCTCACGCTCATCTACAAACAACATTTCACGTGTGCGCTTATTACCATGCACGATGGCTTTGCCACTCACCATCTCCGCACATACGAGGCCTGTTCCGAATTCTTTTGCGATCAGACGAAAAGCCGGATTACACACGCCAGCCATCGGCGCAAGTACAACCTGGTTTTTCATTTCAATGTCACCAATTTTAAGCATGGTAGTCGTTCCACTCCTTTTTAAATCCGACTCTTGCATGAATCCTGGATGTGTTCTAGTTTGTATAAAATAAACGAATAATGACGATATCTTCTTGTTAGTAAAAAGCGACCTTAGTTCCCCTGTAACTCCTCAATGCTGATCGAAAGTACCCCGGCAATTAGATTCAGCTCCCGTTCAGCGACTTTGCGGTTGCCTCGTTCAATCATACCCAGAATGGCCAGCGATATGCCCGTCTCAGCAGCGAGTTCCTGTTGTGTTAAACCTTTCAGCTTCCGGAAAGCCCGGATTCGATTGGCCAATTGCACGTTTTCCAAAGCTGTATTCCATCCTTTCCATCCAGTACAGACAACGATGATTGTACAAAGGTATACAAACCTGAATGCTCATCTTCGGTTACGATGTCAGCCAGTGGCACCAATACAAACGCCCGTTCACCCATCCGTGGATGCGGCAGTTGCAGCCGTTCGGTATCACTCGTCTCTCCATCCATCCAAAGCAGATCCAAATCGACTGTACGAGGGCCCCAACGGATATCACGAACCCGCCCAAGCCGTGTTTCAATATCCAGCAGTTCCGTGAGCAGCTGCTCCGGCAAAAGTGTAGTCTGTACCGCAGTAGCCATATTCAGAAACGCTGGCTGGTCCACATAACCTACCGGCTCCGTCTCATACAGCGCAGAACAGCGCAGGACGGATATATGAGGATGTGCATCCAGTAACGTTAACGCCTCAAGCAGGGTCTGTTCCCGGTCACCCAAATTAGCCCCTAAAGCAATATAAGCCTCTGAAGATTCAGAGGTCGAATGTGCAATCATGATCGGTTCTCACTTTCTTGTGCGGCGAAGCTCTACAGTTACGCCCCCAAAATGAATATCGAAAGGCGGATGTGGCTTCGTCACCTTGACTGTCAATGCATTGATAATAGTATAAGTGTCTAGTAAAGAAGATGCAATATGTTCGCCCAAAGCTTCAATTAACTGGAATGATTTATTTTCAACGATCTGTTTTACCAGCTCATGGATCTCCGCATAATTGATAGTTTTGGTCAAATCATCGTTACGCCCAGCTTCACCCAGATCCATATCGATCTCCAGATCAATATAATAACGCGCCCCTAGCTTCCGCTCCTCGGCAAATACGCCGTGATATCCGTAATACTCCATTCGATGCATTACCATTCTATCCATAAGTTCCGCCTGCCCTCTATATATAATGAATTCACGGTTCGATGTTTGTTCCTATTGCCAAACGCTACGCTTCCGCTGAACGGGTCACCGGACCCGCCAGTATCATTTCCTCCGCAAGCCTGGAGATGCATACAACATGGCATCACACATATCCACTGTGCGCCGAATCGGCTTCACATCATGGACCCGGACCATCTGGCATCCTTGGGCTATGCCGAAAGCAACCGTAGCGGCTGTACCCTCCAGCGCATCATCCGCCTGTACCTGTAAGGTGTTCTGAATAAACCTTTTACGCGAGGTGGCAAGCAGAACGGGATACCCCATCTCATTGAGCAACCCAAGCGATGACATGAGCGCCAGATTTTCATTCAGATCCTTCACAAAGCCAATGCCCGGGTCCAGAATAATTTGATCGGGATGTACTCCAGCCTCTAACGCAATCTGTATACTCTCTTGAAGATCACTGACTACATCAACCAAATAGTTGGTATAGTCTCGTTCTTGCCGGTTGTGCATTAGAATCAGAGGACATCCCAGTTCTGCCGCAGTACGTGCCATCTCCGGGTCAGCCTTGGCACCCCACACATCATTGATGATGTGCGCTCCAGCCTGAATGGCCTGCCGAGCAACATCCGCTTTATAGGTGTCTACCGATATCGGAATATGTGGAGCCTGCCGCCGCAGTGCTTCAATGACCGGAATGATTCGGCTGAGTTCTTCATCAGCGCCAACGATATCTGAACCCGGACGTGTGGATTCCCCGCCAATATCAATGAGATCCGCGCCGTCTTCCATCATCTGAATGGCGTGAGCCACCGCTCGCTCCACACTGGTATAACGTCCCCCATCCGAGAAGGAGTCCGGTGTGACATTCAGAATGCCCATAATAAGTGTACGTGTGCCAAGTTTTAGCTCTGCTGGCCCCCACGCATAATTCCGTTCATAAATGACTGGTGTAAGTGTCATGAAGTATACCCCGCTTTCTGCCGGTACATACCCAGAAGCGCTTCTGTAACCGGGCCGATATGTCCGCTGCTGATTACTGTTTCTGTTCCATCCTGATCCCTCAACGTAGTAACTGGAGCAAGTTCAGCAACAGAGCCTGTCAAAAAGATCTCATCTGCCTGTAACAGCTCCTCCCAAGGGAAGAATCCTTCCTCGTAAGGTATTCCTCGGTGAGCTGCAAGCTCCAGTACAACGGCTCTGGTGATTCCCGGTAAGATGCCAGTCGCAAGTGCTGGCGTATAGACTACACCTTGTCTCACCCAGAACACATTGCTGACAATTCCCTCAGCTATGCAGCCCTCTCGGGTGAGTTGCAGACCTTCCGCTCCTTGTACATGCTGCCCGTATCCGTTCAGTTCACGTTTCGCCAAGATGCTGTTCATGTAATGCAGCGATTTGAACCGCACTTCTCCTTCAGGCGTATTACGAGGCGTCGACAGTCGTTGAAGCATTTTTCCATTTTCGTATAGGGAGGGAGAGGATTCAGGTAGTGCTTTTGCCAATACGATATGATTGGGTTTCACATAATCTCCTGAAGGTAGCCCGAGGGGAGCCTCGCCCGCGGATACCGTATAGCGTACATAGGCATCCTGAAGTTCGTTAGCAAGCAACAGGTTTTTGATCCAGCCCGTTACCTCCGCTGCTGTTGCTGTGAAAGGAATGCCTAGTTCACGACAGCCTGAAGCCATCCGCTGCAAATGACGTTCCAATAGAAAAGGAACTCCTTGATACGTCCGAAACGTCTCGAACAATCCAAGTCCGTACAAAAAGCCGTGATCCGTCACCGGAACCACGGCTGCCGCCATATTGACCAATTCTCCGTTTATCGCGGCATATTTCATCTCTATACCTTTACCTGCTGAGACAGGAAGTTACGCAGCATTTGATGACCGTGATCCGTAATGATGGATTCGGGATGGAACTGAACACCTTCAATCGCATATTCCTTGTGACGCAAGCCCATAATCTCGCCTTCCGCCGTCTCGGCCGTAATCTCCAGACAATCTGGCAGACTGCTGCGCTCCACGATCAAAGAGTGATACCGCGTTGCCGTAAAGGGAGATGGCAATCCGGTAAATACGGACGTTCCGTTATGATGCATATCCGATGTTTTGCCATGCATCATACGGTCCGCGCGAATAACATTGCCTCCAAAAGCCTGTCCAATCGCCTGATGTCCCAGACAAACGCCGAAGATCGGAATACTGCCCTTGAAGTGATCAATGACCGCCAGACTAATACCTGCCTCATTTGGAGTACAAGGACCCGGTGAGATCAAAATATGATCAGGTGCCAACGCCTCAATGCCTGCCAGATCAATTTCATCATTACGGCGAACTTCCACCGTCTCCCCCAGTTCACCCAGATATTGAACCAGGTTGTATGTGAAGGAATCATAATTGTCGATAACCAGTATCATATCTCTGTTCCTCCTATTCTTCCGCCCACACAGGGACGGCTGCTTGATTATTTTAATTTAACGGTTTCTGCTTCCTCGCTGTAATTGACAGCCCTCATCATGGCTCTTGCCTTGTTGCGGCACTCCTTGTATTCCCGATATGGATCGGAGTCGATTACGATGCCCGCTCCTGCCTGCACATATCCCACTCCATCTTTAATGGAAAGTGTACGAATGACGATGTTCAACTCCATATTGCCACTGTAGTCCATCCACCCAATCGAACCTGTATACGGTCCACGACGCACAGGCTCCAGTTCTTCAATGATTTCCATGGTGCGAACTTTGGGTGCACCTGTAATCGTTCCACCTGGGAACGTCGCTGCAATCACATCAAAAGCGGATAGTCCGTCTGCCAGCGTCCCCTCGACTTGAGACACCAGATGCATGACATGCGAATACTTCTCGATCGTCATCAGTTCAGGCACATGCACTGATCCATAAGCTGCAATTCGCCCGATATCATTCCGCTCCAGATCGACCAGCATTATATGCTCTGCCCGTTCCTTCTCACTGTTCAGCAGCTCAGCGGCCATCAACTCATCTTCTGCTTCATCCCGTCCTCTTCTCCGTGTTCCTGCGATCGGACGAGCGCTCACCTTGCCATGATCCACTTTGACGAGCAATTCAGGTGATCCGCTCACCAGTTGGAAATCAGGACTACGCAGCATCCCCATGTAAGGAGAGGGATTCACGAGACGAAGCCATTCGTAGATGTGCTCTGCACTGGACTTCAGACGTTTTTCTTGCCGTAGGGATAGGTTCACTTGAAACACATCCCCTTGCCGGATATATTCCTGCACTGTGCGTACCGCCTGCTCAAAGTCCTCTTGAGGAAAGGAGGTATGCCACCCTTCCGTTTCCCGCTCCGCATCCGCTGATTGCGCAGTGAGATGAATGTGGCTATGGCGATGCTCCAATGCCTGCTGCTGCTCTTCCGCCTGGGCAAATCCCAGAATATGCAACCATCGCTGCTGCATGGCTGCTGCCCGCTCTTCTGCTTCTGCGTACAGCATACGGAGCTGAGCTTCATCCTGATTCGGCCGTACAGCCAGATGAACCATGCAGAACAGTGCCTGCTGCTCATGGTCATACGCCCATATTTCTTCAAACCGCATCCACCAATAATCCGGGAGAGCTGGGTTGTCTTCTGCCAAGGTTGGCAGCTTTTCCAAAGATCTGGCTACGTCATAGCTTAGATAACCTGCACATCCACCACCAAAGTCTGGAGCCCCGCTCACCTTTGGTGCGCTGTACGGCGCAGCCCATCTTTTTAATACTTCAAGCGGTTTACCACAGTCTGTCCGGGTACTGCCTTGAATAAGATCATGAATAACAGCTTCGTTGCCCTTGCCGGAGATAACGGATACCGGGTTTAATCCCAGAAAGGTATACCTTCCGCCTTTACCATTCTCCAACACCATTGCATAGGGTGACGCCTGCTGCCAGGCTGCTTCCCACGTTAACGGTAAACCGCCATGATACGGTCCCTTATCCGACTTGATCATATACGGCATCATGGTCCAACCTTCTCCGGCCCACTCTGTCCAGTCGGCGTATGTTGTCATCAGGTGTGTCATTGCGGTTTGCCGCCCTCCATCTGTCGCTAGTTCTATTGTCTGATAGTATACTAAAGCGCCGCTGCTTTTAAAAGCATTCAGCAAAAAATCCTCCACACCCGGCATACGGGCAAGGAGGATTTGTTTCATCACTTGTTAGGCTTAAGCTTCGAAGTTGTAAAGTGGCGTACTGAGGTAACGTTCGCCGTTACTTGGCACGATCACGACAACGCGTTTGCCTGCACCCAACTGTTTAGCCACTTGCAGACCTGCACGGATGGCTGCACCAGAAGAAATACCGGACAGAATGCCCTCTTCCTTCGCTACCTGACGAGCCGTCTCGAACGCATCATCGTTCTCGATGTGAATGATCTCGTCATAGATTTCCTGATCAAGAATCTCAGGAATAAAGTTGGCACCGATCCCCTGAATTTTGTGAGGACCCGGTTTGCCACCTGCCAAGATTGGCGAAGCTGCTGGTTCAACGGCAACGATTTTAATCCCAGGGTAGGATTCCTTCAACACTTCGCCTGTACCTGTAATCGTTCCGCCTGTACCGATTCCTGCAACGAAAGCATCCAACGTACCGCCTACAGATTGAATAGCTTCAACAATCTCAGGGCCAGTCGTTTCACGATGGATCTTCACGTTGGCTTTATTTTTAAATTGCTCAGCCATGAAATAAGATGGATTTTCCTTAAGCAATTCCTCAGCTTTTTTAACTGCACCATTCATACCTTCGGCTCCCGGTGTGAGCACAAGCTCAGCTCCGTAGGCGCGAAGCAGGTTACGACGCTCCATACTCATCGTTTCCGGCATAACAATAACAGACTTATAGCCTTTGGCTGCAGCCACCATAGCCAGTCCAATTCCTGTGTTACCACTTGTTGCTTCGATGATGGTATCACCCGGTTTCAGCTTGCCTTCTTTTTCCGCTTCTTCCACGATGCTAATCGCGATACGGTCTTTGACGCTTGAACCTGGATTCTGGTATTCCAGTTTCACGAATACTTCAGCACTGCCTTCAGGTACGATACGGTTCAGACGAACAAGCGGAGTACCTCCGATAAGTTCTGTTACGTTATTAACTACTTTAGCCATATGAATGCCCTCCTTAGTGGGATGAATACTACTTAAGTCCTGTTGCCATATACATGTGTGGCCGAGCAGCCTCTAGATGTTATAGAAGAACTACGGAAATCCGTCTGAGTTCATTCCGTCTGCAATAAACCGGACAGAAACTGGGTTTTCGAAGATTTCTTTGTTCATATAAATGGTTTTATTCCGAGTAAATGAGTAGGTTTTTGATTATTTTTATCTTATCAACGTTACACCCTATTGTCAATATGAGTACTCAAAAAAATACTCCGCCTTGGGCCCTAAGGCCGTAGACAGAGTATTTTTATCAAGATGCAGTAGGACATTCGTTTGCAGGATAATCAGGATGCCGGAATTTCAGCGATGATGACAGCTTCATACTTGTTGCGTAACCTTTCCTCCACCTGGGGGAGGGGATCAGCCTGGCTTAGAGCAAGCTGCATCCGAATTTCTTCACGAACCTCTTCTGCAGATTGCACTTGACGCTCTTGTTTGTCATTCATTTTAATGATGGCGTAACCTTCTTCCATCTTCACTGGCCCCGCAATATCACCAACGTCCAGTTGAGCTGCAAGTTTGAGAATTGCTTCGGACTGAAACGGATCGTTCTGCTCAATCCATCCCAGACGACCGCCCGAATCACGGGAGTAACTGTCTGTCGATTCATTACGTGCGGTTTCTTCAAAGTCTGCTCCCTTGTCGAGCGCATCCAGAACTGATTTTGCCTGGTCCTCTTCCTTCAATACAATAATAGACAGATCATATTTCTCTGGGGAAACATAGTCTTCATGGTGTTCGTTCCAATAATGCTCGATATCTGCATCCTTGATCTGTATACCGCTCGTTGCGATTTTCTCAAGCAGAAGTCGGTATCCCGCCTCCAACTCAAGGTCCTGCCTGGATAAACCCAGTTGAGACTGCATTTCGTCAAAATAAGCCTTCTCCGAATCATATCCATCCATGGCCGCGGCAAGTTCCTTCGCAATTTCTTTGGGAGTCACCGTCAGATTACGATCGAGTGCTTCCGCATATACGGCTTTGCGATTGAGCATCTGGAGCAGCAATTCACTGCCATAGCGCCGTTTCAATGCCTCGGTCCATTCCTTGTTGGTGATGACCTCCCCATTGATCGTTGCTACCGCATTTCCCTCTTCCTGATTGGTATCCTGAGGCGAATCTGCTCCTTCACGTCCATTTCGTAAGCCTTGCACAACCATAACTGAACCCATCACCAGCATTCCAAGCGTCAAGACAATTACAGCCGTCCATAACCCTTTTTCCTGTCTTGTCATTCCGCGTCCCGTCCCCGCATAAAATCAGTTCTTGGCTTGCTCTAGGATGGTCTCAAGTTGTTCCTTGTTGAAATCGTAAGCCTCATTGCAAAATTGGCAGACCACTTCAGCCTGGCCTTCTTCCTCAATCAATTGTTCCATTTCGGATTGACCCAGACTGATCAACGTTTTCTCTACCCGCTCACGTGAACACTCACAGTGGAAATGAATATCCATTTCGTCCATGACCTGTACATCAAGCAGTACACGACGAAGCAGCGCTTCTAGTTCAAGCCCCTCAGCCAGCAGTGATGTCACTGGCGGCATTGTACCAATGGCATTTTCAATCACAGTAATTTCATCATCCGTCAAACCTGGAAGCAACTGTACAATGAATCCACCGGCTACAATAACCGAATTGTCGGTATCCACCAGTACACCAACGCCTACAGCAGAAGGCGTCTGCTCCGATTTGGCAAAATAGTACGTAAAGTCTTCACCAAGTTCTCCCGAAATAATTGGCACACTGCCGCGGTAAGGCTCTTTCAGCCCCAAATCCTTCGTTACGTTCACGAATCCTTCGGTTCCAACTGCGCCAGCAACGTCCAGTTTACCCATACTGTTGCTCGGCAGATGTACATGCGGATTGCTTACATAACCACGAACTTCACCCTTCGCATTAGCATCGGCAACAATCTGTCCAATGGGACCGTCACCTTTGACTTGAATTGTGAGCTTCTCTTCTCCTTTAAGCATAGCACCCATAATGGATGCTGCTGTAACCGTACGCCCCATAGCTGCTGTAGCCGTGGGAAACGTATCATGTCTTCTGCGCAGTTCCTCAACCAGTTCTGTCGTTTGAACAGCAAAGGCCCTAACCCGTCCGTTCATTGCTGTACCGCGAATTAACCGGTCTTGTTTGTTGTTGTTTTCCAAGTCATTCAGCCTCCTTTGGCGTAATCGCCAGTTATAGAAAAAACGGCATAACATATAAGACTGTAATCTCAGCCCGCTGTTTGCCGTCTCTGTTCTTACCTTTCCCGGTTCCGCTCATAAACGATACGCAGCCCTTCAAGCGTAAGCAGCGGATCCACTTCATCGATGCTGCGTGTTTCTTCTGCAATCAGCTTGGCAAGGCCTCCGGTTGCAATAACTCTAGGCTTGGCTCCCATTTCCTCGCGAATACGCTCCACGATACCGTCCACCTGTCCTGCATAACCATAAATAATGCCGGCCTGCATCGCATGAATGGTGTTGCGACCAATGACTTTCTTGGGCTTCTCCAATTCAATACGAGGTAGCTTGGACGCTCGTTCATAGAGTGCTTCGGTTGCAATATGGATGCCGGGTACGATAGCCCCGCCCAGATAATTTCCTTTCTCGTCAATACAGTCAAATGTAGTCGCTGTACCGAAATCGACCACAACGAGAGGGCCGCCATACTTCTCAACGGCTGCTACTGCATTAACAATGCGATCCGCGCCAACTTCACGAGGATTCTCATACCGCAGGTTCAGGCCGGTTCGGATACCAGGCCCAACAAGTAACGGTTTTTTGCCTACGTATTTCTCACACATGGCTTCAATCACATTCACCAGCGGTGGAACCACGGATGAGATGATCACACCTTCAATGTCGCGTGTTGAAATACCCGACATATGAAATAAATTATAAATCAATACGCCGTATTCATCCACTGTCGACTGCCGGGATGTACTCAGGCGAAAATGGTGGAGCAACTCCCGGCCTTGATACACGCCGAGTACGATATTACTGTTGCCCACGTCTACCACAAGAATCAAAGAGGTTCACCCCTCTTTCTTTTCGTTTAAATCCAGGCTAATATCCAGGCTCTCAAAAGAGTAGGTTAACCTGCCAACTGAAATTACATCCACTCCGCTCTCTGCAATACCACGAATGGTATTTAGCGAGACGTTGCCCGATGCCTCAACTTTCACATGCGGAGCCTGCTCACGAATAAGAGCAACGGCCTCACGCATCCGGTCTGGGTGCATGTTATCCAGCATAATGATATCTGCCCCAGCCTGCAAGGCTTCTCTGACCTGTTCCATGTTTTCGGTCTCTACTTCAATGGTCATTGTATGCGGAATGACAGATCGCGCACGCTGTACAGCTTCAGTAATCCCGCCTGCGCCCTTGATGTGGTTATCCTTAATCATGACGGCATCATAGAGGCCGAACCGATGATTTGCTCCGCCACCAACCCGCACTGCATATTTTTCAAGCAAGCGGTGTCCCGGTGTTGTTTTACGAGTATCGACCAGACGTGTAGAAAGGCCTTCCAACGCATCAACATAAGTACGTGTGCGGGTAGCGATACCAGACATGCGCTGAAGCAGGTTAAGGGCCAGACGCTCTCCTGTCAGCAAGCTATGTGTGCTTCCTTCTACCTCAGCCAGAATCGTACCATGCGTAACTGCATCACCGTCTTTTACCATCGGTGTGAACGCAAGGCCAGGATCCACTACCTGAAAGACGAGTTCTGCTACCGTAATTCCTGCAATGATTCCATTGTCTTTGGCATGTATCACGGCCTTGGACTGACTGCCGGCGGGAATCGTCACAGTTGTTGTGACATCCCCTGCACCAACATCCTCACGAAGCCAGTTTTTAATTGATTCGATGAGTCCTTCATTATATCCGTTCAGTATCATGACATCAATTCCTCCACAATCGCTTGTTCTCGCTGCTGCAGACTATGCTTCTGCCATACGGCATCGTCACGCTGCGGGAAATCCTCACGGTAGTGTGCTCCCCGACTTTCCTCGCGGTGTAATGCTCCAGTGGTAACCAACCAGGCACAGGTCAAAAGGTTGGCATATTCCATCTCTTCTTTGTGAGTAAACTTCTGATCAAAAAATTGCAGTTCATGTTGCAGTTTCTCTATTGCTGCTTGCAGGTTAGCGCCATTCCGGCGCAGCCCCACTTGACGCACCATCATTTTTTGCAGACGCAAACGTCTTTCGGACACCGGCTTCTGCTCTTCCTTTATGATCCTGCGAATACTTGTTAATGTGGGAACCTTTGTCTGGATTGAAGCAAGCGGAGGAAGGGATTGAATTCGATCCACGATTCTCCGGCCAAATACGATTGCTTCAGACAGAGAGTTGCTCGCCAGACGATTGGCTCCGTGTACTCCAGTAGAAGATACCTCACCACAGGCAAATAACCGGCTAATGCTGCTCTCCCCACTGAGATCCGTCTTCACTCCGCCCATCATGTAATGTGCAGCAGGAGCAACTGGAATCCAGTCTGTGGTCATATCCAGTCCGTATCGCATACAGGTCTCATAAATGGTAGGAAACCGATGTTTAATCATCTCCGCTGGTTCATGAGTGATATCCAAATATACAAAGGTACTGTTTGTCGATTCCATCTCACTGACAATGGCCCGCGCAACGATATCCCGTGGTGCCAGTTCAAGTTGTGCATGATACCGTTCCATGAAGCGCTCGCCTTTCACATTGCGCAAATAAGCTCCTTCGCCACGTACAGCCTCGGACACCAGGAAACGTGGTGCTCCCGGATAACAAAGGGAGGTCGGGTGGAATTGGATAAACTCCATGTCCCGGACAACTGCTCCGGCACGATAGGCCATCGCCACGCCATCTGCTGTAGCCACTTCCGGATTGGTCGTATATCGATACAACTGTCCAGCCCCACCAGAGCAGAGAACGGTTGCCTCTGCCTTCACAAATACTTGCGAACCGTCAGCCTTCTGTACTAGCGCACCTACACATTCTCCCTGCTCTGTAATCAGGTCAATGACAAAATGCTCATCCCACACTTTAATCCCCGGATGTTCATTCGCCTGTACAGCCAGTGCACGCACAATCTCATATCCCGTTGCATCCCCATTGGCATGCAAAATACGGCGGTGGCTGTGCGCACCTTCCTGCGTCAACGCCAACTCGCCGTTCTCCAGATCAAACAAAGTACCCAGTCGAATCAGTTCTTTCACTCCATCCGGGCCCTCGTTCACCAATGCTTCTACTGCTTCGGAGCGGCATAATCCCGCTCCTGCAACAAGTGTATCCTGCAAATGGTAGGCAGGTGAATCATCCTCAGCGATAACCGCAGCGATTCCCCCCTGCGCATACCGGGTGTTACTTTCCAGTAACGACTTCTTCGTGATCATCAACACACTGCGTTGTTCACTCGCCTTGATCGCAGTAAACAAACCAGCAATGCCCGAACCAATAACCAGCACATCCGTCTCCACCATCGGCAGCGCGGACAGATCAAAATCCACTAAATATTGCGGTATCATGTTATTTCACCTGTCTTGGAGCAAGAGTAACGCATGCTACTTCACCAGTAACATGCGCTCTAGTGATTCTCTGGCTTTGTCGGCAACGGCTGGAGGCACGTAAATTTGCGGCTTCATCGTTTCCAAGCATTTAACCAGCTTTTTCAAGTTATTGACTTTCATGTTCGGACATACGAGGAACTTGGTAGCAAAGTGGAATTGTTTGTCCGGGCTATCGAGACGCAGTTGGTATCCTGTACCGTCCTCGGTACCTACGATAAATTCTTTAGCGGACGAATTCTTACAATATTCCAGAATGGCGGTTGTGCTACCTACGAAATCACCCATCTCTACAACCTCAGGACGACATTCCGGGTGAACAACGAACTCGGCATTTGGATGCTTCGCTCTCATCTCTACCACGTCTTTGACAGTCAGCATATCATGGGTATTGCAGTAACCTTCCCAGATAATCATTTTCTTGTCTGTATGTTGTTGCACATAATGTCCCAGATTTTTATCCGGTACCCAGATGATTTCATCGGAATCAACAGATTGAATGACTCTGACAGCATTGGCCGATGTACAACAGATGTCGGTCTCTGCCTTGATCTCAGCTGAGGAATTGATGTACGTTACAACTTTGGCATTCGGGTGCTGTGCTTTCAATTTACGTAAGCCTTCAACGTTCACCATGTCCGCCATTGGGCAGCCTGCACGCTCGTCGGGGATGATAACCGTTTTGTTAGGGGCAAGAATTTTAGCGCTTTCACCCATAAAATGAACTCCGCAGAAAACGATAACATCCGCATCGGTTTGTGCCGCCTTCTGAGCCAGCAAAAACGAATCTCCCCGGAAATCAGCGACTTCCTGTACCTCGTCACGTTGATAATAATGGGCAAGAATAATGGCATTCCGTTCCTTCTTCAACTCCATCAGCCGCTCGCGCAGCTCCCGGTTCATCTCAGCCTTGCGCTCTAAAGCCAGAGCTTCCACCTGTGATCCTCTCCTTATCGGGACAGCCTTATACGCTGTTTCATATGGCAAATCCAAGTCGTTATTTTCGCTTGAGAAACGAATCACAAGCGGTTTAACACCTAATGTACACAACGTTCACGACTCTGTCAATAAATGAAATCGCCCCAGAACAAGGGCATAACCACCCATTTCCTACGTAGTTCGCCCTATAGCTCCCGGTTATCATTATCTATACAATTTGAAGGAATACATAAAAAAAGAGAGCCCGAAGGCTCTCCTTGTCATCTGCCACTATAGGACAGATGGTGTTATAAATTAAGACGTTGGCTTCGTTCCACCATCATCCGGGTCATTGCTGTTTCCTTTGTCCAGATTCGGAGCTTCGTTAGGAATATCTCCGGCTGGTGGTTCAGGCGTTTCATCTTTGCCTTGGATACGGACGCGTACATCACCGATGTTGTCGATGATCGCTTCTCCGCCTTCGCTAGGCGTACCTTCTCCATCGTTGCTGTTCTCATCTTTTGGAGTCAGGGCACCTGTCTCGATCAATTGCTTGATCTGATCCATTTCCAATGTCTCCACTTCCAGCAACGTGTTCGCGATCAGATGCACTTCTTTAGAATGTTTAACGAGTAAGTCTTTACACTTCTCATAGCATTCGTTGATGAAGCGTTGCATCTCCTGATCGATCTCGTAAGCAATGGAATCTGAGTAATTCTGTTCGTGACCGATATCACGACCCAGGAATACCTGTCCCTGCGAACTACCGAACTGCATAGGTCCCAGCTTCTCGCTCATACCGTACTCCATAACCATGCTACGGACGATACCCGTCGCTTGTTGGAAGTCACTGTATGCACCCGTACCGATTTCACCGATAAACAGTTCTTCGGAAACGCGGCCACCAAGGAGTCCAGTAATTTTGTCCAGCAATTCTTGCTTGGTAACAAGCATACGATCTTCTTTTGGCAACATGATTACATATCCACCCGCACGTCCGCGCGGAATAATGGTAACTTTATGTACCATATCGGCATGTTCCAGGAAGTAGCCTACAATGGTATGACCTGCTTCGTGATAAGCAACAATACGTTTTTCACGGTCACTGATAACACGGCTTTTCTTCTCCGTACCAACAATGACACGGTCAATCGCTTCGTCTACTTCACGCATGGAGATATCTCTGCGATTACGACGTGCCGCAAGCAATGCCGCTTCATTCAAGAGATTTTCCAAATCGGCACCGGAGAATCCGGTAGTACGCTTCGCAATAATGTCCAGCTTCACATCTTTGGTGAGTGGTTTGTTGCGTGAGTGTACTTTCAGAACCGCTTCACGACCTCTCACGTCAGGGCGATCAACCGTGATTTGACGGTCAAAACGTCCTGGACGCAACAAGGCAGGGTCCAGAATATCAGCACGGTTCGTTGCAGCAACGATGATAATACCTTCATTGGCTCCGAATCCGTCCATTTCAACGAGCAACTGGTTGAGTGTTTGTTCACGTTCGTCGTGACCACCACCAAGACCAGCACCACGCTGACGTCCTACAGCATCAATCTCATCGATAAAGATGATACATGGGGCGTTTTTCTTCGCATTTTCAAACAAGTCACGTACACGAGATGCACCGACACCGACGAACATCTCAACGAAGTCAGAACCGGAAATACTGAAGAATGGCACACCCGCTTCACCGGCAACAGCACGAGCGAGCAAGGTTTTACCTGTACCCGGAGGACCTACAAGCAGTACGCCTTTAGGAATCCGTGCACCTACTGCTGCGAATTTACGAGGGTCTTTGAGGAAGTCCACGACTTCAACAAGCTCCTGTTTCTCTTCGTCAGCACCCGCAACATCTTCAAACGTAACCCGTTTCTTCTCTTCGTTATAGAGACGAGCACGGCTTTTACCAAAGTTCATTACTTTACCGCCGCCGCCTTGAGCCTGATTAAACAGGAAGAAGAACAGCAGGAACATAATGATCAAAGGAATAAAGGAAGTCAGCAACGTCAACCAGATGCTGTCACCTTTCATAGGTTCCTGATGATATTCGAAATTGTTCGTTTCGCTTGCAGCTACAAGCTCACTAATTGCCTCATCCGTAGGAGGAATATACGTTGAGAAATTTTCTGATTTGGCTCCGTCAGGCGTCTTCCTGTATTGACCGGTCACGAGGTACGTCTGACCGTTGAATTGAACCGTCAATTCAGAGACATTATTGGTCTTGATCGCCGCGCGCAACTGATCATATCTAGGATTATCGGTGGCTTCGCCGCCATTGCTGACGAACTGGACTATCCCCACCACAACTAAAAAAAGAATCAAATAAAAAGCAGAATTCCGGATGAACCGATTCATCCCCTACCTCCTCTCGAGACACTTTAATTATTTTAACATAGCCCAACATGGCTTCTCAACAGAAGCCACCAACAGATATGGGCTTGGAACTAGCTTAAGCATTAGTTGCTGTAAACTTCCGGTTTCAGAATCCCGATGTAAGGGAGGTTCCGGTACTTCTCGGCATAATCCAGGCCATAGCCAACGATGAATGCGTCCGGAATGTCAAAGCCAGTGTAATGGGCTTCAAGTTCGACTTTGCGACCTGAAGGCTTGTCAAATAGCGTAACCACGCGGACGGATTCAGCACCGCGGTTCTGCAAGAGTTCGATCAGATAACTGAGCGTGAGTCCACTATCAATAATGTCCTCTACAATCAGAACCTCGCGTCCCTCAACGGATTCATCCAGATCCTTAATGATTTTAACCACGCCGGATGATTTGGTGGAAGCGCCATAACTCGATACTGCCATGAAATCCATCTCAACAGGTACCGTAATGTTCTTAACCAAATCAGCCATAAATATAAACGCACCCTTAAGCACACAAATGACCAAAGGATTGCGATTTGCATATTCGGCACTTATTGTTGCGCCTAATTCCTTGATTTTACTCTGAATCTCTTCTTCACTGATCAATACTTCCTGAATGTCGTTCTGCAACTGTGCGAACCTCCTAAGTTATACATATGAAAGCCTTACCTGAACCATAACCACTACCCCTGAATCGCTGAATCGCCTACAGTCATGTACAGGATTGCGGAAGTATCCTCCCTGACAGGAGCTACACTAGACCGGCGAACACCCGGTAACCAGATGATATTGCCTGCTCCATCACATACCACGGGAACCCGTGAACGGACAGAAGGGGGAATTTTCTCATCGATGAAAATATTTTTCACCTTTTTGCTTCCGTTTAATCCCATCACTTTCATGGTATCTCCAGGTAACCGTGAACGCACAACCAGCGGCATAAGCAGTTGATCTGCATCAAATGCGGCATGATCCGCCGATTCTGGTACATGATAGTCCTCGGGACTCATCGGAACGATCCGAACATGCCGGTCGATTTCCGTGAGAGAAAGCTCATAGGTTCCGCTCGATTGAGCAAGACGATATTCGTAAGATTGACCCTGTACGTCAGTCCGTACGCCGAAAGAGATCAGATCATACTCCCGGGTGCAGGCGAGTGTCTGTCCTATATCCAGGCTCCAGGTCGTCGCTTCAGGCTGAATAACCTTGCGGCGAATGGTCTCAATACGGGTAAAGTCGACAAAATCACTGTCCAAAGGCAGATAATTCAATATTAGTTTAATCAACCTTCGTTGTAAAGCGACATGTAACTTCAAAAAGGAAGGCACCTCAAAGGTTTGCCTTCCGCCGTTCGCCTGCACTAGACACCTGTATGCGTCATATGCACCTTGTTCCATGAAATCGTCTTCATCGCCCACGATTTCGGCAAGTCGATTCAAAGACGGCGTCAACTGTCCATTATATTGCCCCAAAAATGGGAGCACATCCAAGCGAATGGCATTACGCCGATATTTACGCAGGGAATTGCTTTCATCATTAAAATACAGAAAACCCTGGGTATTACAAGCTTCTACAAGGTCTGTCTTGTTTATACGAAGGCATGGACGAATAAGTTCCACATTTTTTTCTCGTCTTTTAAACTTCATTCCTGCGAGTCCGGAAAGACCACTCCCACGCAGCAAATGAAGCATAACCGTCTCTGCTTGATCATCGGCATGATGGGCCAGTGCAATGCTCGCCGCATCGTATTTGGCAGCCACTTCATGCAGAAATTCATATCGTTTGTTGCGCGCGGCCTCCTGAGGACCTTGACCGGTAAGCTTCATATAAGAAGGTACATCGGCCTTTACCCATTCAAATGCTATGCCAAGCCGGTGCGCAAGTTCTTTCATCATCTCGGCTTCATGATCGGATTCAATCCGAAAACCATGATGTACATGGGCGCAGATCAACTCCAGCGGGACATGCCTGGTACTGATCTCATGCATGATATGCAAAAAAGCTACCGAGTCCGGTCCGCCCGATATTGCGACGACAATCCGATCCCCGGGAACCCATAACTGATGCTCTTCCGCTGCATCCAGCACGTTATTCACCAGCTTGTTCCAGCGTAAAGCCTCCATACCTGTTCCTCATTCCTTACGTTATGTATATGCACTCTCACAGGTCAGAATCGTAGTGCATAGATGAGTACCCCGATAAGTAATATAACGGATACAGCAAATGCATTTTTGAGCCAACGCGGTGTTGTACTTTTGGAACGTCGGCGAAGAGGAGAAGGGCGTGCCATCATCTCTTTCCAGACCTTAGCCGCGTGTCCGGCATCCTGAAACTGACCTCGTAATGCCTGAATAGTCCAGTTTCGAAAGGGGCGAAGACGTTCGCTGCGCTCCACAAGGGCTGTAAGCTGGTTTACACTTCGCAGTTGGGGTAATCCTTCTGCAGCCAGCGCTTTGAGTGCATCAGCTTCAAGTACATGAATCAATAATAGCGCAAAAGCAAACACATCATAGGTACCATCTGCTGTTCGGCTACCCGCATTCCAGAATCCGCGATCATACCATTCAGTAAACTGCTTGACGCTCCGGCCGATAGAAGTCACTCCGCCATAGTCGATAAGTTCTACCTGCCCATAATCCGATACCAGTACATTTTGAGGTTTGAGATCGCCAAACACCCATCCAGCCTGATGCAATTGAGCCAGCTTCTGCAATAGTCTGAGTCCAACCAGAAGTGTCCAGTCCGTTCCCTGTCGCCGAATGAAGTGGTTCAGAGACTCCCCCCGAACGTAACGCATCACATAAAAGGGAATATCACGACCACGAATGGCGTAGTCATCCACATCTTTCAGATAAGAAGGAATGCCACTCTGCCGAAGGGCCTCATGATTACGCTGTAATTGAAAAGATTTGAGCACATTAATTTCCGATTGCAGATCTACTGGGTCAAATCCCATTTTAAGCGCATAATGTTTGCCATTCTCACCCCGCTGGACAAGAAAAACGATGCCGTTGGCTCCTTTGCCCAGCAGCTTCCGAATCGTATAGCGGCTGCGATTCCATTTCCCTGTGATGACTGTTCCTGGCGGGAAAGAGGCGTCAGACAACGTTGTCACCGAGCATCCCTTCTCTTTCAATGCGATAGTTCCCTTCTATTTCCTGCTGTCCCTCCAGTGTACCATAACGGTAAAAATCAATCACCCTTTGAATCGCAGGACCTGTCGGCGTCGCTCCCTTCATTTGCAAACGTCCAAACAGCGAACGAACACGGCTCGGGTCAACTGTCCAGTCGATGTCCATGACAGCTTCTTCTCCGCTATGTCGTCCAGGAAAATGAAAGACGGAAAGATGGCTCTGACCCATACGTGCCTGCAGGCTAAGCATTAAATCCCGAATCCCTTCCTCCACAGCAGCAAGCTTCGGCTTCATACTGGCACTTACATCAATGAGAAGAACGACTTGAAGCGGTGTTGTCTCCGCCATATCCTCCATCACTTCAACCACCTGTGCACGTTTAGCCGGTTCAAGGTCGGTTACCGTTTTGGGTTCGTGCTCTCCCAGAATTTGTGTTAACTCTCTATTAACCGCCTGTTGAATGGTCTGAACCACTGTTTTTCTTGTCATCATCTGCATCGTATGGGCAAGCTGCCTGGTACCTACGATCTGACTGATTCCACCCCCGGCTTTGGCAATATCCTCGATCTCTCGACTACCTAACTCACCAATGGTTCCATAATCAATAACACCAACCACGTTGACCGTAATTCCCTCTTCCCGCGCTTCCGCCGCAGCCAGCACCGGGCTTGCACCTACATTGGAACAACCGTCGGTGATCAACAAGATTTGTTTCATCCGATATCCCTCCGTTTTGGGTTACTCTCCAACTCTATGACTAGCATTGCCAGAATGAAGAGACTTCAAACAGAGGAATATGCAATTAACTAACGGTACGCGGACGTTCCATCCGGTTTATTCCGGGGACTCTCAATGTCGCCCACTCTGGGCGATAATGTTCTATTTTGCCTACAATTACAGTCATGTCATCATAGATCTCATGTTGCTGATAACGAATAACACTTTCAAGCAGACAGTCTGCTAATTCCTGAGGATCGTCACTATCAATTTCCTGAATGAGCCGCTTCATCCATAGTTCTTTGTTGACGGCATACCCCGGCGCATCATAGATACCATCTGTCATCATAATTAAAACGTCCCCTGGCTGAAGCTGTACGGTTACCAGATCCACCTCAATATCTTTGATAATACCAATCGGCAGATTGCTTGCCGAAACCTGAATAACCTCCTGCCCTCGTTTAATAAAACTTGGAGTCGATCCGATTTTCATAAACGTGGTCTCTGCCGTATATTCATCGATCAGAGCCATATCCACCGTTGCATACATTTCTTCAGGAGAACGCAGCATCAGAACGGAATTCACCGATTTGATCGCCAACTTCTCATCCATGCCCGACTGTAACAACTGCTCCAGTATATTTAGTGCAGCACTGCTCTCCATGCGTGCCCGTTCCCCATTGCCCATGCCATCGCTAAGCGCAACTGCAAAGGTTCCGTTACCCAGTTCAACTGTACTGAAACTGTCCCCGGACATCACATCTCCCCCTTTGGCAGCGGCGGCAACACCCGTTGTTATCTCAAAAGTTTTGGCAGAGCCAAAGGTAACTGTCGCCAGCCCTTGGCGAGGGTCAAGCATCGTCTCATTCAAGACGGCAATATGCTCGTCCAGTACATCTGAGATCAGCGGAGCGATCATTTTCCGGCACTCGTCAAATCCGCGTGTATAGGCATGAACAATCTCAATTTCCACATTCCCCGCTTCCAGATTAATAATTTCAATAGAATGTATGGACAGACCTAACGATTCAAGCGCATCTCGAATCTGCTCCTCTTGTTGTACCATCTCCTCACTTTCCCGTTGAATTTCTTTCGCCAGGTCCTCCATTACCTGAGATACCCCTGATAATTGCTCTGCAACCAGCTGTCGACTATCTATAATCTGACGTTTCCATTGCATGTTATGTTGATGCAGACCATACTGGGCGCGCATCACTTCAAGTACCTCCTCCGGTTTCGCACATACCCTGTTCCATTCCACCGGAATTTGCTTGCCTGACATCTCCGGGTTGGCTTCAATGGAACTCATCACATCTGTCATATATTTATAGGTCTGAATAAACTTCGCATCCCAGCATTGGGCCTTCTTAAAGCAACCCGAACATGTGCCTTCGGCTACGGCATTCATGAAGTGCTCCATCCCGCCTTCGTTCTGTACCGGCTCCCCCGCGCCAGACATCTGATCGAAGCTGCGTGACAACTGACGGAATACCTGCGAGAAGCGGGTAACCCGTTCTGCGGTGACATCACGTATTCTCTTCGCATATTCATGCTGCGACTTCGTATGATCCTGCGTGCCAGGAACATATTTGGATATGGCCGTCAGCATACTTTTTGGCGTTAACATAAACAAAACAATGGCTGCACATGTCTCCCATAAAGAATTCATGACATCTCCCGGTCCACCCAGATATATGGATAGAATAGAGGAACCCAGCAGCATGCCCAGAGCAACAGCCGCACGTTTTCCTTCCCGGAGCATACCTGCCAGCATGCCAGCAAAAGCAAGCAGACTCATCTGATATACCGCCGACATATCGGCCAAACTCAGAATGAGGCCAGTAATAACCCCAACCGAGGCTCCGAGGGGGGCTCCGCCCACCAGCGCGAAGATCAGAATGAGATACCGGGAGAGCATATGCTCTACAGACAGGGACTGGATCGTCCAGCCCACCGCCCCAGTCATCACGGAAGCCAGCAAGATGATCAGACAGAGGATCTCCTCGTTCTTTAGGTTGAATTTTTTTTTGCGATACGTGAAGATCGGTATGGCCTGTATGAAAACCAGGGTAAGCACAAAGCTGAGTACGGAATCCATCGTGAGCATTAACATGGCGTACCAGCTGAAAGACGGCCCAATAACGACGGCGAATAACTTGACCATAAAAGTAGTCGTAAACACCATCGTTGGCGCATAAGATAATTCAGCGCGGTCATAAGACTCCAGTCCTCTGAACAACAGATAGAAGATAGCGAGCTCCGAAGCAACAATCAGAGGTACCGGAAACGGTGCAAAGAGACTTCCTGCCAGCAACGCAGCCCCTACCGGAATAATGTAATCCCTACGCATGAAGGCGATAACCGCAAAGTAAGCAATCGCAAAGGGCGATAATTCATTCAGAATCATGGCCTTGCCCAGCAAAAATCCCATAAAGGTAAGAAGCAGCACCCATTTACGTGCAGCAACGATCTGGACGGCCTTGCGGGAGCTAATCCACTGTTTTAGGCGTACCGAAAGCTCCTCCCGAGCTTCTGTACCTCCTTTACCAGCTTTCATTCCCGGAAATTGAATGACATTCCACTTTTCCATCATCCTCAAGGCACCCCATTCGATTAATTTAATTTTCGTGTTTCGTTCTCGATGGTTCTGATTATAGATAGAATAGAAGACGTAGTTTGTCACAATTGGTGGGTAGGGTCCAAAAACTTTACGACAAAAGAAACAGACGCGGCGCGGTGGTGCGAAACCCCCGGCCTTATTGTGGTTTCATCCATTTGCCCAGACCCTTGCCGACAAGGCACTTGTCTGATTTTGAACCGGACGCGGTTCGTCATCGCCACGATTTGAGCAGGATACCTGTGGAATGCCACGGAAACCTGTCGGTAAAAAATGGTAGACGACAAATGTTCTTATGTACTTTTTTTCCTGCGCAGAAAAACTGGGGATATGGAGCTTCACTTTACAAAAACGGCTATGAATCCGGTTAAATGTCTATATCTGAACGGTTAAACCCCAACATTAAAAACAAACGCAAAAAAACCGTCAGCCCCAAGGCTAACGGTTTTTCTTATATTTTAAATCAGGTTGAACCAGATTACACGCGTTTGGCTCCACGGCCACCACGTTTGCCTTCTGTGTTCTTTTTCAGCGAAGAGATCCGCTCTTCACTATCTTTCAGGAAGCGTGACATTTTATCCTCAAATGAAGGTTTGCCTGCTGCGGGCTTGAAAGAACGGCCTCCGCGGTCACCACGGTTAAATCCACCGCCGCCACCACGACCTTGGCCACCACTTGGGCCTCCGCCGCTGAATCGTTCGCGATCTCCTCCACTGCGTTCCGGTCTAGGAGCTCTCGGGGGTCTGGACTGTGTTTGTTGCTCAACCGGTTTGTCAACAGCTTGCTTAATGGAAAGCCCAATCTTGCCATCCTTGTCAACGTTGATGACCTTAACGGTAACGAGGTCATTAAGCTTCAGGTGGTCGTTGACATCTTTGACATAATTGTCGGCGATTTCCGAGATGTGAACGAGACCCGTGACACCTCCTGACAGATCCACAAATGCTCCAAAATGCGTGATGCCTGTCACCTTGCCCTCTAACTTGGTGCCCACTTCAATTGCCATAGAATAAAATGATCCTCCCTTAAAAATATACAACCCGATTTTTTGAATGCCAAAATCAATGCTGTGCTAAATTAATTATACCTTATGCCGCAAACCAAGGTCAACTGAGCACTACCCCTTAAGGTAGCCTATTTTTTCCGGTATAACGGCTTCAGACATATAGATAACAATCCTTGCTCAATAATGAGCCAAATTACATCAGTTCCCTGACTCTTCAACCTGAATTGGTGTTTCCTCAGGCAGATAGTATCCTTTTTTCCGAGCCAGCTGTCCTATGTATTCGGGATCCTTCAACCGACTGACTTCGTACTTCAATTGAGCCAGCTTCTTCAACGTCTCTTCCTTTGAAGATTGCTGGGCAGCCAGATGAGAACTCTTGTCCGAAATTTGCGCAGTCTGCACAAGGAACGTATATCCTGCCCAAATGATAAACACAACCATAAAGGTCATCCATAGCATGAGACGCCTTTTGGCACCTGCAGATTTTCCTTGGCCTGCTGGAGCTTTTGATTTGTTCATAGGTGTTTTACCCATTATCGGACCTCCTTAAAACCAGCGTTTCCACATCGCTGCGATACTTGAACCCGCACGGATCAGGAAGCGTGGCGTAACCCAATGTTTCAGGATTGGCCTAAACATCCAGCGGAACAACTTGCCGAAAGGTACCAAACATTGCAGCACCAGCTTACCCAGGAATAACAGTATGGCGAGTACGAAACCAAATAATACGCGCACTAGCTTGTATAGTCCTTTAGCGGGCATAACGATCAGGATGTTAAGGATATGTCCACACCAATGAATCAGCGTTCTTGCGAGTTTAATTAACATTACCACAAAACGCTGGGTTGTAACACTTAAAAGCCAAAAATAGAAGCAAACCCCTATAATCAGCCCCAAAAAGACATAAAACCGCAGCTGTCCGTGGTTCCCGGCGTACAGCATCCGGAAGACGAACAGCGCGGAAGCGACCCAATACAACAGATCTAGCGTGTGGACGCTCCATCTCGGGAACCGCAGCTGACCGGACAGTACCCGGTAACTGTCGTAGGCCATCCCCATCACGGCTCCCGACATCAGCATCCACATCAATGTGATCCATTGAGTATCCGGACTCATCGGAACATCTTGCCGAACAGGCCTTTACCGTTTTTGGACTGAGAACCGGGGTCCAGATATTGAAGAGAACTGACAGTGCCCTCGATGGATAACAAACCGTCCTCCAGGCTCAGGTTTTTGATATGTAAATTGTGCCCCCGGATGGTCAGATGCCCAAGTTCAGTTTGCAGCAAAAATTCCTCACTGTCGAAGCTCTCCACATTGGAGACACCCGTCAGATCCAGCAGTTTCCGATTCTGCATGCTCAGATGATGCTGTTTCGTTTTACTTTGCTCAACCATGGCATGTACCCCTCCTTCTTAACCCTAGCTTATGGATCAGAAGTGCAGAATAGAACCAAGGTTGGATGAAAGCAATTGTCCGGAAAACAGGTGGAACACAAAAACGCCCTTCCCTGCACGGGAAAGGCGTTTCTCTTCATTTTGCAATGAATGTTGTAGAAAAGTATATCAGGCATCCCTGTTACCAGTTCAGACCGTTATCCTTGGCGATCGGCTCTTCCTTAACCAAGGTGTAGAGGCTGCTCGCCTCATCCTTCTTGGTACTCTCGGCAAGACGCTCCACCTTCACGGTGACCAGCTTTTGACCGAACTGAACCGTAAGCTCATCGCCCACTTTGACAGCGGCGCTTGGCTTCGCTTCACGTCCGTTCACCAGCACACGTCCCTGTTCGGAAACGTCCTTGGCTACGGTGCGGCGTTTGATCAGCCGAGAGACCTTCAGGAATTTATCAAGACGCATTATTTTACGGCTTCTTTAAGTTTGTTGCCTGCTTTGAACGCAGGAACGGTGGACTCAGGAATCACGATTTCATTCCCTGTTTGTGGGTTACGTCCGGTACGACCGGAACGTTTGCGGGTCTCAAAAGTGCCAAAGCCGATCAGTTGTACTTTGTCTCCGCTGGCAAGTGCATCTGTAATTTCTCCCAAAAAGCCGTTCAATACGGACTCAACGTCTTTTTTAGTCAAACCGCTTTTGGTGGAAATGTTGTTAATCAGATCTGTTTTGTTCATTTTTAAAAGCCTCCCAAATTGAAAAAAAAGTATCTGCGAATCCGTGACAACAGATCTGCTGCTGCTGCTGGCTCCGCGCAAGGTTACTACACATGTATTCTGGCTTGGCATCTGAAATCCTGCCTCGGTCTTCGACTTTTTTCACTTTTTGTCGGTCCTGCCCAAGAACAGTCTAAGTCCAGTACCCGAAACACCTCTCCGTTAATCACACGCTTTCTCGTGCAATTCGCTCGAGATGCTTCGACGACGATACGCATGATGCAACTAATGATATCGGATCAGCGCCCAAAATGCCAGAACCCTTTACAATCCAGCTTTTTTCGCTGCCTGCCAGTATTGCTCCATTTCATCGACATTGCTGTCTGACGGAGTTCTTCCCTGTTCACGTAGACGCTCCTCGATATACTGAAAACGCTGAATGAATTTCCGATTGGTGGCGGCAAGCGCCTCCTCCGGATCTGTATCAATAAATCTCGCAACATTGGCCGCTGCAAACAATAAATCGCCCAGTTCCAACTTCCGCTCTTCCGCAGATTGGTTATGCTGTACCGCTTCTTTTAGCTCTGCCAGTTCTTCCTCGATCTTGGCAAAGACACCTTCCACGTCATCCCAATCGAAGCCAACTTTGGCCGCTTTTTTCTGTAATTTGTACCCTTTCATCAAGGCGGGCAAGTCACGGGGAATGCCGTCCAGCACAGAAGTCTGCTGTAGATCCTGTCCCTTGCGCTTTTTCTCCTCTGCCTTCATCTGTTCCCAGTTTTGCAACGCTTCATTCGCATTCCCTGCCTGTTGTTCACCGAATACGTGCGGATGACGGAAAATTAGCTTGTCGTTCAATCCTTCAATAACATCGTACACGTTAAACGTGCCAACCTCTTCTTCCATCTGGGAGTGCAGCAAAATCTGCAACAGGAGATCACCTAGCTCTTCCTTCATGTGATCAGGATCATCTTCATCAATCGTTTCAATAACTTCATAGGTTTCCTCAATCAGGTTTTTGCGGATCGACTGGTGGGTCTGCTCCTGATCCCATGGACAGCCGCCTGGACTGCGAAGAATATTCACGATTTCATGAAGTCGTGCGAAGGAGCGCCGACGAAGCGCGTCATCCGTATTTTTGGGCACATATATCAATGAGAGATTACCGTACCCTTCAATCCGGTCCAGATCATGCAGCGGTACCTTGTGTATGATTTCCTGTCCCTGTACACCCAAGGCATGTCCGACAAATACCGGATAATCGTCAGGATAAACGTCCATCAGGCACAGTTTAACGTCGGAAGCGGTAAACACATCATATACTTGTCCAATCAAGGTATGAAGCTGCGGCTGCACCAGTTCCGTATTCAGACTGCTGGCATCGAGAAGCTGAAACCCTTCAATAGGATCGAATCCAAGACGAATAAACGCCTCATCCAGAAAGCTTTCCCCGCCCATAACGCGCAGCGAAATGCCCATTTGTGGGCAGCGCTCCTTCAACAGGCGTACACTCGCTTCAGCGACCATGGGATGCCCTGGCACGGCATAAACGATCTCGGTACCCGGCTCGCCCTTGCGTGCGGCCTCAATCAGCCGATCTGCAATTTCGTCGTACACTTCCGGAAAAGAATCCTTCGCCTCATAGATGGCATCAAAGGATGTCATCTCCAGCCCTTCCTGCTTGAGATCATTCAATACAGGATGATCCAGTGTGCGCACATACAGCGTCGCTGCATGTTTCATTTTTTTGATGATTCCTACCGTCAGCTGATCTGCATCTCCAGATCCAAGACCGACTACTGTCAAAGCTGCACTCATCTTTATAAGCCTCCATCCGAACTATCCTGTTCCAACTTTCCATCCTTGATCAAAACCAATCGTGGACGGGACATACATAGTACAGAACAGGGCTCTATAATTACACGTATTATACCAGAATTAGACGTTATCCTATAATTGCATTTGCATATTACACAGTGTGACTCATTCAACCTCTGCTGCTCCGCTTTAGAATGGAAGAGGCGAGGTGAATGGACGGCGTGGCGCTAAGTGTAGCAGCGCAACACGAGGGTTAGCGCAGCACACGCAGTCTGCGCAGCAGCTTGGCCAGCAGCGGCCCCAGCTTGGGCACGGCCGCCAGCTCTGCGGCGGTCAGCAGTCCCGTTCGGGCCGCTGCCAGCAAGAACACGGCCGAGCCTGCAGCTATGCCAAGCAGGCTCACGCCCATCGCGGCCAGCCTGCGGTCGGCCGCGATACCGATGCCGCCGAGCACAGCTTCGGCGGCCCAGGCAGTGCCTGCCGCCGCCACGCTCATGGCGGCGATAACCAGCGCCGGCTTCGCCAAGACGGCGCCAGGAGCGGGGCGCAGGGCGACAAGTCGCGCCAGCAGCGCCACATTCAGGCCAGCCGCCAGCATGTAGGCGACTGCGCCTGCCAGGGCCGCGCCGCTGATGCCCAGCGCCGGCACAAGCATGACGTTCAGCAGCGCCTTGACGCCTGCGGCGGCCAGCATGCTGAACGCAGGAGCGCGCACGGCGCCGAGGCCTTGCAGCAGCGCCGCCGCGATAATGCTGACGGTGCTGCCCGCAGCCGTCAGCGCCATGTACCGCAGGGCTTCGGTGCCTGCGGCATCCCCGTACAGCATGCGGTTAATCGGCTCTGCCAGCACCGCCAAACCTGCGGATGCCGCCAGGCCGATTAACCAGAACCAACGCAGCGCAAGGCCTGCTTGCTGCTTCACGGCTTCTGGCCCGCCTTTCAGTCGGGCTTCGGCCATCGCCGGAATAAAGAGCACAGACAGTGACGTGGCAAGCATCGTCACCAACTGAACCAGCGGCAAGCCCCGGTTGTAAATTCCGAAGGACACCATGGATTGAAGCTCATCCAGCCCTTCTCGTTTTAACAAGCGGGGTACCGTAAAGGTATCCACCAGATTCATCAATGGCACAGCCAATGATCCAAGACAGACCGGAATGGCATAGATCAGTAGCGTCCGCATCCACTCACCGTTGGATCGCCGCTCCTCAGACAGAAGGCTGCTCCCCACGCTTCGGTGTTCTTTGTTTTTCTCCATTTGCCCAGCTGCCTCAGTACTTTTCATAACAGCGAGCCTTTCCCCATTTTTCCGTCGATGATGGTACACATATCCAAGCATCGTAACTAACCCGGCAAACCCTCCTGCCACTGAGCCAATCATAGCTCCAGCTGCTATAGTCTCCAATGAAGCGTCCCGTCCCATGAGCCACAACAACAGAACAATCATCACCGTGACCCGTACAGTCTGCTCTACCACCTGGGATACCGCTGTAGGCACCATTTGCTGCAACCCCTGGAAATATCCGCGCAAGCCTGTCATCACCGGTACAAACAACAATGCCATCGAAGCTGCCCGAATGGACGGTACGACACTTCCGTTACCAATCAGGTTTCCAATAAGCGGTGCACCGATATACATTAACAAAGCCAGCGCCAGTCCAATTCCACCGAGCAGCATCGAGGACAAGCGTATAACCCTCCTGCCTTCTTCCGGTCGACCAAGTGCATTCTGCTCGGCTACGAATTTGGATGCAGCCACAGGCAGCCCTGCAGCAGCAATGGTAATGATGAGCATATAGAACGGGTACACCGTGTTGTAGATGCCAAAAACACCGTCTCCCCCCAGATTCTGAAGCGGAATCTTCTGAAAAGCACCAATGATTTTGGATATAATGGCGGCAAGCCCAAGTACAAATGCGCCCTGAAGCAATCTTGAGCCTGTAGACAACTGTTTCATATGTCCCTCCTGCGTATGTCCATGCGTTCTTTCTCCAAAGTATACTTAGTTATTATACCTGTCCAAAGGCGCACAGACTAACCCTTCCAGGTATCCTGTCCTTCAGGACATCATCCACACGGTCTACAGCTTCCCTAAAATGCAAAAACTCCTGGTTGCCCTCAGGGCACCAGGAGTTAATCTGCTTTTTTTATTGCTCCATCTGTTTGCCAAGGAACCCGGCAGCCGTTTCAGACATTTTGATTTCCATCTGAGACATCTTCACCGACTCATCCTTGTTGAAAAGGATAACCGTTCCGATGGGGTCACCACCCGAAATGATTGGGGCGATAACAAAAGACGATAACGTCTCGTCATGATCTTTGCTAAGCTCATAAGAACCATTGTTGGTCTCCAAAATCGTCTTGCGGTTTTCCATACAACTCTCCACCAGTTGACCTACCTGCTTGTCCAGATACTCTTTCTTGGAACCGCCTGCGACCGTAATAATCGTATCGCGGTCAGAGATCATCGTTACATGGCCTGTACTTTCATACAGCGATTCTGCATATTCTTTGGCAAAATCACCAAGTTCGCCAATCGGCGAGTATTTTTTAAGAATAACTTCTCCATCGCGGTCCACAAAAATCTCAAGTGGATCGCCTTCACGGATACGTAACGTACGGCGGATTTCTTTCGGAATGACCACTCGACCGAGGTCATCTATACGGCGGACAATACCAGTAGCTTTCATTTCACATGTTGCCCCACTTTCTCGAGAAGATTTTTCAACTACTGTTCCTTAATGGGTAGAGGAAAGTCCCAGAACGTTTAGTGTGATATCTTGACCATAGTATTCATCTGTTCCCATTTCCTTATACATACTTTGGAGAATATAGTTGTGTAAACTTCCACAGAAGGCGACCATGTACCCACTTTGCTCCATAGATACAAGCAAAAGCAAGAGGGAGGCCTTAAGTCCCCCTCTTGCTTTTCTGTATGGTTGTCCATATTTGAAGCGTTCAGTGTATCACCCAGACAAACGTATTAGCTGGATGTACGCATTCGCTATCTTACTTACCGCTTGTATCTGTACTTTCATCTGTTTTTGTATCCTTGTCGGTTCCAGTTGTTCCTTGATCCGTTTTGGTATCGGTACCCGCATCGGTTTTTTCACCCTCAGTACCAGTTCCTGTACCGGTTGTGCCTTCGGTAGTACCTTCAGTCGTACCTTCTTCAGCCTTGTCTGTTTTCGGCAGTTTTACTTCTTTTACGATTTTGTCCAGTTCGCTGGTCATGAATGTATCGATCTCAGCAGCGGCCAATTGGCTTTTGAGTGTTTCTTTTTGTTCAGCAGTCAATTTCGCGTAGTCCGCTTCTGTACGTTTTTCTACTTTCATGATGTGATAACCATATTCAGTCTCTACAGGATCACTGATTTTGTTCAATGGCAGCGTTTTTGCTGCTTCCTTGAACGCATCTACCCAGCTAGCTACAGGTGTATCTTCATACAATCCGCCTTTTTCTGCAGAACCTGTGTCTTCAGAGTATTTCTTCGCAATTTCAGCAAAGTCTGCTCCGCCGTCCAATTTGGCTTTCACTTCTTTTGCAAGTTTCAGAGCATCTTCCTTTTTACGCTCTTTTTGCGTTTTTGGATCAGTAAAGTTAATCAGTACGTGACGAACAGACGCCGTTGTGAACTGATCTTTATTTTTCTCAAATTCAGCTTTAATCGCATCTTCAGTAACGCCAGTTTCTTTGTCCTTAATTACCGTCATAATGCGAGTCATGTAATCCTTAATGTTCTGGTCTGTCAGATTCTGAGCTTTCAGCATCTCAGTCCATTGGTCAGCTTGAACAGAAGCTTTCATTTTGTCGAATTGCTCTGTCGCTGTTTTTTCACCTTCGGTTTTGGCTGCATCACTTGCTTTTCCACTCAAATATTCATATGCAACTTCCTGTTTTACCAGGTACTCCTTGAAATCATCCATATCCATCATTTGTGCATATTCCGGATAGAGGAATTTCATGACCCGTTGCTCCATGTCGAATTCATTGGCTGTAATTGTACCGCCATCATACGTAGCGACTACTGCACTTGTATCCTTTGGTTCCGTTGTCGCTTCTTCCTTCTTGCCACAAGCAGCAAGCAGTGATAGGGACAGTACTGCTACCATACTCACAGACAGTACTTTCCCTACTTTTTTATACTTTGCTAACATCCTTTAGTTCCCCCTTTGATTTAAAAGCACTTTTCATGGACTCCAGAAATTTCTCTACCAGCTCCATCAGTTGCTTGTCCCCAAGCCCTTTGCCCTTGACATGAATAAGCATATGGGGTCCTTGTTCAAATTGTACACGTCTTTCGAACTGATTTCCAATGTGTGCGATTTTTGAGAGTTCAAATGCATGTTCTCGGCCTTCATAGAACTTCACTGTAAGATCATCTCCGCGTTGGGAGATGGATTCGATACCGTAGATCTTGCCATAGACTTTCATTCTGGCCACCGCCAGCAGATTGATCACGGCTTCCGGCAGATCTCCGAATCGGTCAACCAATTCGTCTTCCAGTTCCATTGCATCGTCGAAGGAGGCAATAACCGCCACTTTTTTATAAATTTCAATCTTCTGAATACTGTCATAAATATAATCCGACGGCAAGTACGCATCGATACTGAGATCCAGCGTTGTGTTCCACTGATCGGATGGCACCGGCTCTTCGCCAAGCATCGTAACTTTGCGTTTGTTAATTTCCTCTGCCAGCATCTGAGAATACAGATCGAATCCGACAGACGCAATAAAGCCGTGCTGTTCAGCTCCGAGCAGATTACCCGCGCCGCGGATCGACAAATCACGCATCGCGATCTTGAATCCCGAACCCAGTTCGGTGAATTCCTTGATCGATTGCAGACGTTTCTCAGCAACTTCGGTCAGCACTTTGTCCCGTTGGTACGTGAAATAGGCATACGCAATCCGATTGGAACGTCCCACCCGTCCACGCAGCTGGTACAGCTGGGAAAGACCCATTTTGTCCGCGTCATGCACGATCAGCGTATTTACGTTAGGAATATCCACCCCGGTCTCAATGATGCTTGTGCTGACGAGCACGTCATATTCACCATCCAGGAAGTCCAGAATAGTTTTCTCCAGCTCCGTTTCCGACATCTGGCCATGCCCCACACCCACCTTGGCTTCAGGGACCAATTCGGAAATTTCGGCAGCCATCTCCTGAATTCCCTGCACACGGTTATACAAGTAGTAGACCTGACCACCACGAGCTAACTCACGTTCAATCGCTTCACGAACAAGCGCCTGACTGTGTTCAACAACATACGTCTGTACCGGAAAACGGTTTTCCGGCGGTGTCTCGATAACCGACAGATCCCGAACGCCCAGCATGGACATGTGAAGGGTACGCGGAATCGGCGTCGCTGTCAGTGTCAGCACGTCCACGTTTGTTTTCAGCTTTTTCAGTTTTTCCTTGTGAGTTACACCAAAGCGCTGCTCTTCATCTACAATTAACAGGCCAAGATCCTTGAAGACTAGATCCTGTGACAATAACCGATGAGTACCAATGACGATATCGACGGTGCCTGCCTTGATACCTTTGGCCGTCTCATTCTGTTCTTTACGTGAACGGAATCGACTAAGTACATGAATGTTGAATGGATAACCCGAGAAACGCTCACGGAACGTTTCATAATGCTGCTGTGCCAAAATGGTTGTAGGTACTAATACAGCAACTTGTTTCCCCTCAATGGCAGCCTTAAATGCAGCACGGATCGCAACCTCGGTTTTGCCGTAACCGACATCCCCACACAATAAACGGTCCATCGGACGATTTTGTTCCATATCCTTCTTGATTTCTTCAATTGCACGCACCTGATCACGTGTCTCATCATAAGGGAACATGTCCTCGAACTCCTGCTGTTCCGCAGAGTCTTTGTCGAAGCCGAAGCCTTTTGACGTCTGGCGTTCCGCATAAAGCTTGATTAGATCATCAGCAATATCCTGTACAGATGTGCGGACTTTGTTTTTAACCCGTGTCCACTCATTACCGCCCAGCTTATATATTTTCGGCTCTTTCTCTTCCGAACCGACATATTTCTGAATCAGATCAATCTGCTCAATCGGTACAGACAGTTTGTCTCCACCTGCATATAGAATATGCATGTAATCCTTGTGAATACCGCCAACCTCAAGTGTGCCGATCCCGAGATACTTACCAATCCCGTGATTCTGGTGAACGACATAATCGCCCACTTTCAGCTCACTATAGGATTTAATGCGTTCAGCGTTGTCCACATTGCGAATCGGTTTGCGCACTTTGCGCTGCTTCTGTGAGAACATCTCACCTTCGGTAACGACAGCCAGATGAATAGAAGGCATTTCAAATCCGGTTTGCAAGTTGCCAATAAGCATCTCCGGCTCAGGGATATCATAGTCCATGAGTACCCGGCGCATCCGATCAAGTCTTTCCTCACCGTTAGCCAGCATGAGTACTTGAACTCCGGCTTTCTGCCAGCGCTCCATTTCTGCTTTGAGCACATTCATCTGACCATGGAAGTCCTGCATTCCACGGCTGATAAAGTTAAGGATATTCTGCGGTTGGGTATGAGGAACCTGACGCAAAAAGATGGACATAAACAGCGTCTGGAATGGACGTTCATAGATCAGATCATCCCCATCTGCCGACAGATGCAGGTCCGGAAGAGTCTTCCCGTTTTGCATCAAATGTAGATTCCACTCCGACTCATCCCGGTCAAGCTGTTTCGACGTCTCAGCGAGCCTTGCTGGCTCGTCGAGTACAAGTAACGTATCTTCTGGCATGTAGTCGTAGATCGTCTTGTTTTCCGGATAGAGCGGTGAAATATATTTATACATTTCGGAGAAATACACATGCTCCCGTAGAAGTTCGATCTCGCGATGAATTTCTTCTCGCAGACGCAGCTTAGCCTGCCGATCCGTCATTTTCTCCAACTGTTGGTCAAGCAAAATAACGGCTGCATCGGCAGCCTTCTCCATACGTTCGCGATCTGCAATTAACTCTTTGCACGGCAGAACCGTCACTTCATCAATTCGTTCAATGGAACGCTGGTCTGCAGGATCAAATGTACGAATGGAATCGATCTCATCATCGAATAATTCCACACGATACGCAATGGACGATGTGACTGGATAGAAGTCAATAATTCCACCACGCACGCTCATCTCGCCGCGTGATTCTACACGCTCTACACGTTCATATCCGAGCTTCACCATCTCCAGCAGGAATGAATCCAGCTCCAGTGTATTACCTTGTTTAATTGTAATCTGAGCATTAGCCATCACTTCTGGAAGTGGAACATAGCGCCGTACCCCGGAAAACGGGATAACAACAACGCCCCTGAATCCCTGGGCGCAACGGACCAACACGTCAATACGCTGACCCAATGTTTCCGGACTGGAAACAGCAGCTTCAGCGGCAACAAGTTCGTTGGCAGGATAGAGCAGCACCTGATCCGATGAAAGCGCTTCCTGTAAATCTTCTGCGATTTTTTGAGCGGAAAACATATTGTGTGTCACAACGAGCAGGGGTCTGTTCATTTCCTGATGTAAGGCAGCCAGCATAATCTGACGTGCCGAACCGGATAAGCCCGAAACCAATTGCTCCTTCATACCGGATGTAATCCCGGCCGTAATGGATCCGAAGTCCGGATCTTTGGAAAAAGCCTGTATAAGTGCTTGTAACAAAAGGGGCACCTCTCTTATAACTTACTTGAGTATCTCACGCCTGCGCGCAGGTTCACCACATTAGAAATTGGATACAAATTCCTTTTTGTCCTGTTTCATCATAAAGGATAAGTCGCTTCTTTGCCACATCCGTTTGATGTAGCTGAAGGGTAATTTCACATATAGTCTGGTTTCATCCCAACTGAAAAGAAGCCTCAGCAGGCTGCCAAGGCTATAAAGGTGGAGCGGTATTCCTCAGCCACCATCATCTGTCATAAGTTCTAGCTGCGGGCGAGTTAATTACTGAAGCGGACTCGCAAGCAGGCTCAGCTCAGGATTGAATTCCAGAGCTTCTTTGCAATAATCACATGTAATCCGAACGGTTATATCGCCACCGGAATTATACGCTATTATATCCCTCCGCTCGTCGGGGGTCAAGAAATGAAAGCCCAATTGCGCTTCCGTTATCCGGGCAGAATCGATTCGTCCAATAAAAGTACGGCAATGCCTGCACACATAATTCACTGACATGTTTATGCCTCCTGAACATGGTTTATACGTCCAGTATGCCCATTAAGACTGAATCGAACCCGAATCTTGATCATTTTTCCAGTGTCAGTTGCAGCGGTTCACCCGTTGAACTTGGCCATTGTCTGTTCAAACGTATGATCCAGACTATACTCCAATGCATCACAGGTCTGTTCGATCGTTTGATCGAGTGCTTCCTTTTCGTTCTTCATAAACTTGGACAGTACGTAGTCTACAATGGCATGTCCCGGTTCTGGTCGGGATATTCCCATCCGCACCCGGTTAAACTGCTGTGTACCGGTATGCTGGATAATGGATTTGATTCCATTGTGACCACCTGCACTGCCCTGGTAACGCAATCTGACTTTGCCTGTTTCCGTGTCCATGTCGTCATAGACGACAATCAGGTCTTCCAGACTAACTTTATAAAAATCCATATAAGCCCTTACCGACTCACCGGACAGGTTCATAAACGTCATTGGTTTAATCAGCACCGTTTTGACGCCACCAATTACACCTTCTCCAATCAGCGCCTTGCATTTGCTCTGCGTTATGGAGATATTATGCCGCTCTGCAAGTCGATCAAGTGCCATAAAACCGATATTATGACGGGTTTTAGCGTAGTTCGGGCCTGGATTTCCGAGGCCGACAATCCACTTCATCTTGTTCCCTCCTTCGGATCAGCCTAAGGTGAAGCATAGACTTCGAATGTTATATTTCATATAATATCAACAAAGTGAGATTCGAATTGGTTATATAATTTGAACTAAAGAGNCAGCCTAAGGTGAAGCATAGACTTCGAATGTTATATTTCATATAATATCAACAAAGTGAGATTCGAATTGGTTATATAATTTGAACTAAAGAGTATTTACACTGGCACTCCGATGACAGAACAACTTTCCGATCACTGTTATCCCCAGATTTTTTTGAATTCTTTATGAAAAGGGAAAATCCGGGAATAGCTTATGCTTCCGATGTAGCTTTCTTGCAGAAAGCTTTCAGGCGCACGCTTCGCTTCTTCAAGTTATTTCTGTCCTCTCCGTTATCGTGTAAATGTTTAGTTGATCTTATATAGTGTTTACATTTATTATTTCATCAACCCAGGAAGGTGAGCGGGTTTTGCGCGAAGACAACGGACAACTGACTCAACATAGCGATTTTATCTATCATCTGGAATATCACGTACCTGTACAGGTATATGACCGCGACACCCATATTGAGATCGGACTAATCACACGTTTCGATAATCAATTTGTCGAAATTGCCGACACTCTTTTTCATCGGCGCCGGTTCCGTTTTATCTCCCGCCCCGGATACTAGAAATTCGGCAGGCACTGTTTCACTTCCAATATAACGGCACGCCGACAGGGGTTACATTTTCCATTGATCCGGAAAACGTAACCCCTCTACTACTTTATGCAGACATCCTTATTCAATTTCAAACAGCTTGCTGATTGACAATTCCTCATGAACCCGGATAATGGCTTCTCCGAGCAAAGGTGCTACAGACAACACTTTAAGTTTGCTTGTCGGGTTAGCATGCGTAATCGGAATGGTATCCGTTACGATAACTTCCTTCAGTGGTGCATTCTCCAAGCGTTCCATCGCAGGTCCGGACAATACTGGATGAGTACAGCAAGCGTATACTTCCTTCACGCCACCTTCCATCAGAGCATTCGCTCCCAGTACAATCGTTCCCGCTGTATCAATGATGTCATCGATCAGAATTGCTGTTTTACCTTCGATGTTACCGATAATGTTCATCACTTCGCTGACGTTCGGCTCTGGACGACGTTTGTCGATAATTGCGAGAGGTGCATTCAGGAAGTCCGCCAGTTTCCGAGCGCGCACTACGCCGCCGTGGTCAGGCGATACAACAACCGGATTTTCGATCTGTTTCGAGCGGAAATATTGAGCCAAAATCGGCACGCCGAGTAGATGATCGACCGGAATATCGAAGAATCCTTGAATCTGCATTGCATGCAAATCCATTGCAATTACACGGGTTGCACCCGCTTTTTCGATCAGATTGGCAACCAGTTTGGCTGTAATCGGGTCACGCGAACGGGCCTTACGGTCCTGTCTTGCATAGCCATAGTACGGAATAACGACGTTAATCGTCTTGGCAGATGCCCGCTTAAGTGCATCAATCATAACGAGCATTTCCATCAGGTTGTCATTAACCGGCAAGCAAGTAGACTGCACAATATAAACGTGACAGCCCCGAACACTCTCAGAGAGTTTCACTTGGATCTCACCATCACTGAAGCTGGTTGTGTGAGATTCACCCATTGGAATTCCGATATAATCAGCAATTTGATGGGCAAGCTTGGGGTTAGAATTGCAAGTAAATATTTTTAATTTCGAATCAAAATAAGTCATAAAATAAAAACCCTCCGTGCTGGTTCATTGGAATCTATAAGCGTCTGCGACATGTCGGCACCCCCCGATGTTCGGGAGGCAATTCTTAATATCAATACCCCTTATTCGGGTTTTGCATTTTGTTTCTTAGCTTTGGCACGACCACGAATTTTCTCCGCATATCCAGGTTTGTTCTCCTGGCGTGGGCGGGCAATCGCAAGATCGTTTTCGGGAACAGAATGGGTAACGGTAGAGCCTGCAACAACATATGCGCCTTTTCCTACCGTGACAGGTGCAATCAGATTGACATTGCTGCCTACGAACGCATCATCTTCAATCGTCGTTACAGCTTTATTATATCCATCATAATTCACCGTTATTGCCCCACATCCAACATTTACGTTTTTCCCTACTTTAGCATCCCCAATATAACTGAGATGAGATACTTTGGAGCCTTCATCAATTGTAGCATTTTTCACTTCAACAAAGTCACCAATTTTTACTTTGCGGCCCAGTTTGGTGCCTGGACGCAAATAAGCAAATGGACCTACAGTTGCTTCTGATCCAACCTCGGCTTGTGACAATACAGAATGCTTGATTGTAACCCCATCCTGAATGATACTGTCTTCCACATCTGCCTGAGGACCAATATGGCATGCTTCGCCAATGGTAGTAGTACCTTTGAGTATGGTACCCGGATACAATACTGTATCTGATCCAATGGTAACATCCGCCCCGATATATGTCGATGCCGGATCGATGATCGTAACACCGTTCAACATATGTTTTACCGCCAAACGTTCACGCATGAACGCTTCTGCTTGTGAAAGGGCAAGTCGATCATTAACTCCGATGGATTCCGCGATGTCATCTGACATGTAAGCTTCTACCACTTCTCCATCATTACGGAATATGCCAACCACGTCAGTGAGATAATACTCTCCCTGAGCATTCTGGTTCGTCACTTTCTCCAACGCAGCAAACAACTTGGCATTATCGAAGCAGTACGTGCCTGTGTTGATTTCGTTCACAGCATCTTCCTGCTCCGTGCAATCTTTCTGTTCCACAATACGTTGTACAGAACCATCTTCTCCGCGAATAACGCGGCCGTACCCTTTAGGATTGTCCAGTTCAGCTGTGAGAACCGTTGCTGCTGCTCCACGGCTCTCATGGAGCTTCATTAGTCCTTCCAGCGTCTCGCTGGTAACAAGTGGTGTGTCTCCACAGACCACAATGGTTGACCCTGCTTCACTACCGAGCAGAGATTTAACCTGCTTCACCGCATGTCCTGTTCCCAATTGTTCAGCCTGAAGCACGTACTCTGCTCTGGAACCCAAAAATGACTGCACCGCTTCGGCACCATGACCGACCACAACGACGCTGCGTTCAACGCCTGCGCGAAGAGCTGCATCCAGCACGTGACCCACCATCGGTTTACCGCATACGGGATGCAGTACCTTGTACAATTTCGATTTCATCCGTTTGCCTTGCCCTGCAGCAAGAACGATTGCCATTCTTTTCAAAATTTACGACCTCCTGTTCTGAAAAACCCATCGTTTGACCTTACCTGTATATATCCGATGAGTAACGTTCAGCCGGCCCTGCGCCGGTCTTGTTCATCGCCTGCTGTCTCTGTAATCACGCGTAACAACGCGGACACCAAAAAATCGTGACCTATATGTATACGCCGTGTACCTGCGAGCTTAACCGATTCCCATGATTCCTAAGATGCCGCCCTGTTACCAAGCGCACGCTGCGCTTTTTGTTCTTTCAACATTTTGCAACATTTAAGCTGCGAAAATGCTCTTCTGTGAATAAACTCAATACTGAATATATCTTATTCCGGTCAAAAAGAAAAGAGAGCCATAAGACATGGCTCTCTTTTCCTTCGAACCCCAATAATGTTCTCAGGCACCTTCTTCAATGACTTCTTCCTCAGTTGCTGCGCGATCATACTCAGTCAAAACAGCTGCTTGAATCTTCTCGCGAGTACCGGAAGAGATCGGGTGGGCGATATCACGGAATTCTCCGTCAGGAGTCCGCTTGCTCGGCATAGCAACAAACATTCCGTTATTGCCATCGATGACGCGAATGTCATGAACGACGAATTCGTTATCGATGGTAATGGATGCGATAGCCTTCATTCTCCCCTCAGAGTTAACACGGCGGAGTCTGACATCCGTAATTTGCATGTGTGTGTTCACCACCTTTTTCCATCAGAACTTGGTGTATAATTCCACACAGCACATGCGAACTCCTTCTTTTTATAACCACAAAAATGTCCTAATTTCAGGAATTTTTTTATTTAATACACAATTCGACAATGTTAGTGCCAGGTCGATGGAAAAGAACCTTTCCCGACATGTAATTCGTCATGATTCTACAGGTCAAAATAGTTGCCAGGCTTGACGGAAATGTGTCTGCTCTTCGCATCAACCGCCGTCAGCTTCGCCAGAGATATGTAGTCCGTCAGCAGTCGTTCTTCTGAATCAACCGATCCAGATTCTACTAATACGCCTACCCCGGCTACCGTGGCATTAAACTCGGCCAATAGGTCGATCATCCCTTGGACGGTTCCCCCGGCTTTCATAAAATCATCTACAATGAGCACTCTGGAGTGCTCACGCATTGCCCTGCGAGATAGGGACATGGTATGTAGGCTTTTATGGGACCCGGATACATAATTGATACTTACGGCCGATCCTTCCGTAGCCTGATGGTCCCTGCGCACGAGCACTACAGGCAGATTGAGCTGGGCTCCGGTAGCATAAGCTAGCGGAATCCCTTTAGTCTCGACCGTCATCACCACATCAATATCCATGTTGCCAAAGGCCGTTGCAAAAATCTTGCCGGCTTCATTCATCAATGCGGGCTGTCCAAGCAGGTCGGACATGTACAGATATTCACCAGGGAGTATCCGATCCGGCTGCGCGAGCTGGGTAGAAAGTCGTTCTGCAAAAGCCAGTGCCAGTTCTCTGGACACCTTTGGAATCCACTTTACTCCCCCGGCTGCTCCAGCCAGTGTATGCAGTTCTCCCGAACCACCTTCTTCGAACACTTCCTTGATAATCGCCAAATCTTCACTGATCGACGACTTCGCAGCTCCATAGCGTTCGGCAAATGTGGTCAACGGAATAACCGTATGCGGTCTAGACAATAAGTACTGCGTCATTTCAACCAGCCTTGCGCTTCGTTTTAATTTCTTCACAGAGATCCATCCTCACGATCACGGAAAACATCCAAATCCGAATAATTATTTAAAAATATACCACCTTTATACGTGTTTGTACATTATAAAAGCGAATATTAAGTTAGCATACGTACGGCATACACTTCTTTACAGAAGCCTCGCAGTCCATTGTAGACTCGGGCAACCTTGGACTCTTTGGAGACAAGCCCAAACACGGTTGGACCACTGCCTGACATTAATACTCCGTCTGCTCCAAGCCGAATCATGGCATCTTTCAGATGCTGAACTTCCGGATACAGCTTCAACGTTACGTCCTCAAGCACATTCCCCATCTGCCCGCAAACTTCGGCAAAGGATTGATTGCGAATGGCCTGCTCCATTTTGGCAGCACTTGGATGACGAACAATCTTGTCGCTGCGGAAACGTCCATAGACGTCGGCTGTGGACACATTAATCGGTGGCTTGGCCAAGATCACCCAACATTGCGGGGGATTCGGCATCGGTGTCAGCTTCTCACCACGGCCTGTAGCGAGTGCTGTTCCACCTGTAATGCAGAAAGGCACATCAGACCCCAGTTCGGCTCCGAGCTCCTGAAGCTCTTGATCCGGAATGTTGAGACGCCAGAGGCGATTCAATCCACGCAGCGTTGCTGCTGCATCACTGCTGCCACCAGCAAGTCCGGCGGCCACCGGTATTTTTTTGTCTAGATGAATATGAACTCCAGTTTTCACATCATAACGCTCTTTGATAAGCCTGGCTGCCTGAAATGCCAGGTTCTTCTCATCCAGGGGGATATATCCCGCCTGACTGGAGATGAAGATCGTGTCACGAGGAAGCTCAGACATTTCCAGTCGATCGGCAAGATCCACCATCGTCATAATCATCTCAACTTCGTGAAATCCATCTCTTCTTTTATGTAGAACGTCTAGCATCAAATTGATTTTAGCAGGCGCTTTTTCGTAAATTTTCAAGGCGTTCACCCGTCCTCACCTTTTCCCTAAGACAACTTAACATATTATATCAAAATGGGGCTGTCAAGTCATTTCTATTCCGCATCCATGGGGAAAAAGCGAGGTCATTCCTGCCGGATTGCCCCGCTCTCCAAACCGATTGAACCGGATTACGATTTGCGTGCCGCTTCTTCCGCAAGTTGAATGGCCCGTTTCACCATATTGCCCGCATCCTTCGCTTTGATCCCGCCCCAACCTTCCTGCTGGACGGTATCATAGAACCCTAGGTCTTTTGCCAGTTCATTCTTGAGTTCATCCGACATTACACTTCTTCTTCTCCGGCTCATGGGTCATCCTCCTCGAAATAGTTCATTCATAATAAGTCCATTCGTATCCGGGACTATTTGCCCTCAGGCCAAGAAAAATGCCTTGAACCTGTCCAAATAGTATGCCGCTTCTTCTCCAGACTCATTCCTGATCAACTATGCCTCTCCGATGAATCGAGCGGGCTTATTGCAAAAATAAAAAAAGCGACCTGCCCAAGGGGGCAGAATCGCCGTAAATCGATACTTACGTCTCCATGTAGGAGCTATGCGTCTGGCTGCCTGGATCAAATACCATGACTTCCACCGATTCCGTAAGTATATCAGCATAACTGTAGGATACTCGCTTGAAAGTTTCTTGCTCCTCATCAAGCTTGACAATAAAAACAGAAGGGTACGTTTCTTCCAATACACCCGTACGCTCAATGGTCTTACGGCGGCCACCATTAGCCCGCAGCATAATTTTCTGACCGATATGTGCATCGAGATTGCGTTTGATATCCAATAGCGTATTTTTAGCCATTGTCGACGACCACCTCTTTTCTTGTCCATTATACCGGATTTTACAGTCATTGTCAAATCAAAACTAATTATTATATCAGTATCAAAAAGTTGTTGTCAATGAATTTTTTTGCAAACAAAAAAAGCCCCTAAATGGGGCTTTTTTCTGCCATCTTCAGACGGCTGATGGATTCACTTTTAACGTGGATAAATCATTCAATCCGGGCAGACCTACGCGATAACTTCCCCTTGTCTCTACGCCGCCCACACCCTGGCTACCACTAATCGTGTTATGCAAAATGTCATTCATGTTCACGGTTTCCCGCACCGACGTGAAGGCTGCCTTGGCTGCCACATAGACTGGATCCAGAGCATGAATGAGAATTCGGCCTGGTGAACTGGCAAAGTTCGCTCCAGCCCGCAGCAAGGCCTCAAAGTGGGACTGACACGCGCCAGCTACAATCGTGAGCGCATCGAGATGACGTTCATACTGCCTAGCCACTTGAATAGCGGACACGAAGTTCTGCGAATTCTTGTAGCTGCCCAGACTATATAAGTCGTAGGGCTGACGAGTCTTGAGTACGCCGTCATGGCCAGTAATCACAACAATATCCGGACGCACTTTCGGCAGCAGACGATATAACGTGTCAGCCATGGCAGACTCATGTACATATTGGCCCTCTGCGGGAACACGAAGCTGCTCATAAAGGTTCATGCTTTTTTTTAGATAATTAGGATCACCATCCAAGTGCAGCACTTTGCCAGGCATCTCGAAATAAGCCGGTTCTTGTTGCACAGACCATTCCTGAACTATTCCTTCACGATTGCGCTCAGCCTGTTCCATTCGATTCTGCTGCAGGCGTGAGAGCGTCTGATGTGCCTTCACGTGAGCCTGCCTCGTCTTCGCACTCTGCGGTTCATAAGGAACCTGTATCAAATCGTCCACAGGGGAATCGGCTAACAGCCGGAACTCGGTCCCTTTAATGATGGCACCGTCCGACTGGAGGCCTTGCACCCGAAAAGTCACATCTCCACCGTATGACTTTCGAACGACCAAGTCTCCGATATTCATCAACATAATCACCTCTACCCCATCGTATGGGCAGAAACCCGGATTGGTTCATCCGAATTTTACAGAGCTGCGCGTACTCCAGCTTCCCACATTACGGTACAGAGTGTTGCATACTCCTGCAGGCTCAATGTTTCTCCCCGTCTTGAAGGTTGAATACCGGCCTGCTCCAACAGCTGATCAGCCTGTTCTCTGTTCTCCTTTGTGAAGAAACGAGCTTTCAAATTATTTGAGATTGTTTTTCTACGCTGCGCGAAGGAAGCCTGTACCACTTCGAAGAAATGTGCTTCGTCGGGAACTTCAACCGGTGGTTGCTCACGCACCTTTAACTTGATTACTGCCGATTCCACATTAGGTTGCGGAATGAAAACCGTGGGCGGAACAATACAGACCAATTCCGGCATACTGTAGTACTGAACCGCAATGCTCAGACTGCCATAGTCCTTTGATCCCGGTGCAGCAGCCATACGTTCAGCCACTTCCTTCTGGATCATGACTACAATACTGTCTACAGGCAGCTTCTCTTCGAGCAGCTTCATCATGATTGGTGTCGTTACATAGTAAGGCAGATTGGCCACAACACTCACTTTATCTACCGTTCCAAAATCGGTGCGGAACAACTCGGCTAGATCCAGCTTCAGCACATCCCCGTGATGCACACGAACGTTCGGATAAGGCTGCATCACTTCACCCAGAATCGGAATCAATCTCTGATCAATCTCTACAGCCGTTACAGGACCAGCTACACGAGCCAGACGTTCTGTGAGTGCGCCAATACCTGGTCCGATCTCAAGTGCGCCCTTAGACTCGTCCAGATCAGCTGCATTTACAATTTTGTTTAATATATTTTGATCGATCAGGAAGTTCTGACCCAGGCTCTTCTTGAATGAAAATCCGTGTCTTTGAATAATTTCTTTGGTTCGTTTGGGTGTTGCAATCTCTACGGTTTCTTCCATGCCTTTCATACGCTCACAATCCTTCACGTTCAATTTGCGATAATGCTTCGGAGAATTCTTCCCGGGTAATCTGGAATACACTCAACCGCTTGTGGAACTGCTTGCCGTTGCAATAACCTATACCCAGAAGATTGCCCATCTCCATACGACGTGCAGCAGCCTGTGGGTGCACAATCAGTCCCGCCGCAATCAGATCCTCCCAATCGATCAGACTTGGGGCGCCTTCATATGACGTGTGTACACGAGCCAGTGCATGACGAATCGCCTCCGGTGAGGCGTTCTCCACTCCGATATCGCCCTTGCGCGTAGCATCTGCCTCCGGAATGAAAGCATGCTTGCAACCAGGTACCTTATTGGCGATGATTTTACGAATACGTTCACCAGCATGATCCGGATCTGTCAGTACAATGACACCACGTCTCTCTTGAGCAAGTGCAATACGCTTTAGAATGCGCTGGTTGATGGCAGATCCACCAGTCTCGATCGTATCTGCCTGAACCGCACGTCGAATGGCTACGGTGTCATCACGACCTTCTACCACGATCACTTCTTTTATCATGTTCCATTTCTTCCTTTCTAACGCAAAAAGAAGAGGAATATCCTCTTCTCTGCCAAACGGCGGGGGAGACTGAATTCAGACCCCTCCGCCGTATATTCCGCATGAATCATTCATGCTTATATTTTATAGCATTCCCATTTCAAAGTAAAACGATTTTAGTTCGCTTCCGGCTTCACCGGACCAATCACATATACCGTCTTGCCTTTCTTCCGTCCGAAGTTCAGGGCATGCTTCACACTATCATAATACACATCAATTTTGTTGCCTTTAATGGCACCACCTGTGTCTTCCGCACGACGGAAGCCAAGGCCCTCGATATACACCCACCAGCCAATTGGAATGACTTTGGGATCAACTGCAATGGTACGTCCCTCGGTTACCCGAGTACCTGATGCTGTTTTTGTGCCGATACCGGGCTCTTCAGAAGAGTATGCCGTCATGGATACGTTTTTTAACACTTTAGAATATTTAAAAGAATTTCCTGAGACGGTAATTACTTTGCTGCCCGAGGCAGCGGTTTTCTTCGAGTTCGTGGTTGTTGCTTTTTTTGTCGTGGAAGTCTGCGCTGATACCGTCTGAATCACTGGCTCTTTCACAACAGGTTTGGCTTTGGTACCAACGGCGATCACTTTATCAACGCGATTCGTTGCGACCGATTTACCCACCATTTTTTTGGAGACCAATTCTCCATCCTGGAACACCTTTTCAATATGCTGTACAAGCGTGCCTTCTTTACCGCTCACAATGACACGATTGTCGCCTTTGTACAAGCTAGGGTCAGCCGTTTTGATCACTTTATAAGCAATCGGCTGTTCCACTTCCACCGTACGCTTTGTTACCCGCACTACACGAATTTTCATATCCGCTTCGATAGTGGTTCCAAGCGCCGGATACACTTTGTCTTCACTTGCAATCTGAATACCTGATTTTTTAATCGCATCTTTTACCGATGAATCGGTTGTATACAGAGTCTTGGTGTCTCCGTCTGCCGTAATCTTAACTGGAACGGCCCGCTCAATAACGATGCGGTCTCCATCTGTAATCGCCCCATTCAAGGGCATGGATACCTGATCGTGAGGGCTGACTGTGATTGACTGCTCCTCCAGCATTTCCTGAAGCATTCCTGTACGAGTCTCTACCGCTTGAGCCTTGCCATCAATAACCAGTGAAATTTGTTTCCCGGCCTGACCGTAAACGACTAACAAGATCATGATTGTAAGCGCAATTGAGAAAATCGCGATCAATGCCATTTGACGCATGTTCTCATGCTTCCACCGCAACGCGAAAGACTTACTGGATGATCGTGACTCATGGGTCTCTTCTGGTTGGAATGTGCCCACTTCTCCGTCCTCCTTCATAGCCTCGCCGTCTAAAGTAATGCATGATGTCTTTGACGCGACTATACCAAATTTTCTACAGAACACAGATCGGACCAACATAATCCGGTTCTGCACCATGAATCAATCTTCGCAACATGATGTCATCCTCCTGAATACTTACCGTATGATGACAGTATTTCTTTTATTCAAAAACAAAAAAGCCAAAGAAAGAGTTTAAGAGGAACTCTTTCGTGGCTTCCGAATGATTCTGAATATCGGAAATTCATGCACGAGGTTGCCTCTCTTTTTCCGCTTGCGAGGTTAGCTGTCGGGTTCGGGCGAAAGAGAGCCGCCCTATCTCCGGTCATCCGCTCATGGCGGACGCCCTTGAATTCACCCCGAGACCCAAAGAAGAAATCAAATACGGCTTCGCAGATTCATACGCTGCTTTTGGGTCAGCGCATGTTGCGCATCGGCTGCAAACACCGATGTTTAAGCCCTATTGGTTCCCCCGCTCTCCGTTAACGGAGACTCAGCGAGACTGATTCATGAAAGTAATGTTGTTTCATCGGAAAGTGTCCCTTTGTTCATCCCCCGAACATCTGTCCAATTTTCCGCACAACAATTCACTGAAAAGATGATATCCTGTTTCTATGCATGTTGTAAAGCGTTGTTCAAGTACGTTTTTCTAAATATTTGGTTAAAATATTGTAATATTCTTGATTTATTTGGATCAAAAAGCAAATTAACTCCGCCTAACTCACTTTTTCACCTGTTTTGCTCGATATTTTAACGAATCCCAAATCGTTCCATGGCATTTTTGGTCGTTATTGCTGCAATTTCCTCTACCGAAATGCCTTTAATTTCCGCAGCTGCTTCTGCAACCAGACGTACATGCGCTGTCTCATTTCGTTTTCCACGATAAGGGTGCGGTGTCAAATAAGGGGCGTCCGTTTCGATGAAAAATCGGTCCATAGGAACCTTCTCAAGAACCTCTTTGGGCTGCTTCGCATTTTTGAACGTGATTGGCCCTCCGAAGGAAAGATGAAAGCCCAAATCCAGGCACATCTTCGCTGTTTCCCAGCTGCCAGAGAAGGAATGCATAACACCGCCTACTTCCCCGGCCTTCTCTTCACGCAGAATCTTTACAATATCCTCATGCGCATCCCGGTTGTGAATGACAATTGGCATATTTAACTCACGGGCAAGACCAATCTGTTGTCGTAATACGCGATGTTGAACCTCTTTCGGTGAAGTGTCCCAGTAATAGTCTAGACCAATTTCACCAATGGCTACCACTTTTTCATGCTTGCATAAAGATGCAATCCATTCCAGATCACCCTCCTGCATCGTGATTGCATCCACTGGGTGCCAACCTACCGCAGCATAGATAAAATCATAGGTTTCAGCCAGCTTCATCGTGGACGGAATGGTCTCCCGATTAAAGCCCACGTTAATCATGCGACCAACTCCTGCATCCACGGCACGCTGAATCATTTCCTCGCGGTCCTCGTCGAATTGTGGTGCATCCAGGTGTGTGTGTGTGTCGAACAACATCATGCTGTATTTCTCCCTTCATGTCGAATAAACGACTATCTCTTTTTAATGTATCCTGTACATCTTAACCAGAACATAAATATTACTAAATTGGATCATGTTTTTTTATATTTCATTCCATTAGTTTATTGAACACAACATGTAGAACGAACAAGTTCCTTCATATCTATATGTGCTTATTTTTAGCAACTCGGGTTGTATTCTAATTGCTCAGATTACAAAATTATGTCGATCTACATGTACTCTCCATTAAAGCAGATTACTGTATCATGAAAAATAGCTCTTTTCGAAAGCTTTTTTGCATCATGATTCTTGAACAGCATTGCACATCATTTAATGTGAGAAATAGGGGCGAATATGGGACGGTAATTCATGAACAATCGCATCCACCTTATTCTGCGGATAATACAAATGATGTTTTCCGCGATGAAGACCACTGATTGAACGGACAATGTCGGACACCTCTGACAACTCATGTAACTTGTCTTGCCGATCAAGCAGCAAAATCTGCTTGTCCGTGGATTCATCCGGACGAAACACATCATACGGATTATCCGTTGGAAAATCAATTTCTAGATCATACTCGGGATTGAGACCGGCTACAATGAAGGCTTCCCGAATCTCTTCAATCATGTTTACGTCGATCTGTTCAATCTCTACATACTTATATAATTTGCGATCTATAAATCGTTCGCATAACTCACTTAGAACAGTATCGTCCTCTTTGCGCCACTGCATAAATGCCGTCTGAATCAAAGCTTCGTCCAGTTGCAAATATTCTTCCACTGATAAATCTCCATTGAATAACTGGGGCAGTGGATCAATCATGAAGCGGAATTGAAAACCTTGCTGTATGAGACTTTTTGCCCGCTTAAATATTTGCCGCAATATAATTTCCGAACTCCGGGTAACCGGATGAAAGTAAATTTGCCAGTACATCTGGTACCTGGACATCAAGTAATCCTCCACGGCGTGCATGCCAGACTCCTTGACCACAATTCGTCCATGATATGGACGAAGCATACGCAGGATACGGTCAAGGTCAATCGTCCCATAATTTACACCTGTAAAGTAGGCATCCCGAAGCAAGTAATCCATGCGGTCCGCATCGAGCGGGCTGGTAACCAAATTAACAACAATAGGTTGCTCATACGTTTTTTGAATAACAGAAGCCACCTTCTCGGGAAAATCAGGAGCATACCGTCTTAAGATCGCCCCTACTTCGGTATCACCTGTAATGATCCGACAAGTCCAATCCTCATGATTCATATTGAAAGCTTCTTCTATAGAGTGAGAGAATGGCCCATGTCCAAGATCATGGAGCAATGCTGCGCAAAGGGCTACCGTCTTTTCCTCCTTTGGCCAATCTGAATAGTGACTTCTTTCGAATTGGGAAATAATCTTACGCGTAATTTCGTAAACGCCCAAGGAATGTGAGAAGCGGCTGTGCTCTGCACCATGGAAAGTAAGAAACGATGTTCCCAACTGACGGATTCGGCGTAAACGTTGAAACTCGGGCGTGTTAATCAACTGCCATATAATCGGATCTTGCACATGGATATAATTATGTACCGGATCTTTAAACACCTTTTCTTCCGTTAAACGCTGTTCCATGTCTATTCACTCCTTTAAATATCGTTTGTATTTGTCGCTTTTCAGTATAATACCACCAAGGATTCGACACGCTTTGACGAATCTTGTCGAATAAGGTAGTTTTGTCGTTTTCCAAATCGACAAAGCTGACATTGATGTTTAAATACGAAAAATGGCTTCCAATCCCTTACCACTCGTAATCTTATCAAAAACAGCCTTTATTTTAAGCTAATTTTAAGGTTGACTGTTTTGGGAATCGTTGGTATGATGAGTATCATAAAACATAAAATAATGTCGAATAATGACAATGATCGTTAGCTGAGAGGAGCACTGATTATAATGATGAAATCAACAGGTATTGTAAGAAAAGTGGATGAACTGGGACGGGTAGTTATTCCAATCGAATTGCGCCGTACGCTCGGTATTGGTGAAAAAGATGCTCTTGAGATCTATGTTGACGGCGAGCGCATCATGTTGAAAAAATACGAACCAGCTTGTATCTTCTGTGGCAATGCAGAGAACGTTACTTATTTCAAAGGTAAAATTGTTTGTAACGAATGTATTTCCGAAATCCCTGCACCTGTGACAAAATAAGAAATATCCGCTATAATAGTCTTATTAAATTGTTATTTCTAACCTTTTTATATTCCTTGATCGCCTTCCCGGTGTGAACCCCACCGCTGGAAGGTATTTTTTTGCTTTATTATTGGTTTTCATTACCCCAAAAATAGAGCTACGAGTCTATACAACTCCAAAAAGAAGAGCGGTGACGTTCGTAATATATTTTTTTCTCCGCTCTACTCGTTTTCATATTCCATTAAGGTTGGACCTAAGGTTCCTTTAAGTGTATGTTCTCTATTTATTGATTCGTTATTAGATTAACGCGTTATATACATCTCGTTTCGTCAAACCCCGATCTGTTGCCGTTTTCTTCATCGCATCTTTTCGACTAAGTCCTTCATTCTCATAATGGCTCACATGATCATCCAAAGACAGCAGCTGCCACCAGGCTTCCCGCTCCGCCTTACGCTCCTCTTCCCTGATACCTTCTACAAGCAAACAATATTCTCCAAGGGGCGGATGTTCCTCAAGCCATTCTATGCATTCTTGGATACTGCCTCTTGCGAACTCCTCATGACGTTTCGTCAGCTCACGTGCCAGTACGATCGAGCGATCACCCAAAATCTCTTCGAGATAGGCCAACGTTTTGCGAATACGGTGAGGGGACTCATAAAATAACAACGTACCGTTGGACTCATTAAAAGCTTCCATCACTTTTCGCATGTCTTTTTTCTCCCGCGGCAAAAAACCGCCGAATGTGAAACGCTCCGTCGGTAAACCGGATACGATCAGAGCTGATAACGCGGCATTGGCTCCAGGGATGGGAATGACCGTAATTCCAGCTTCAAGCGCAAGTTTTACAAGATCGGAACCAGGGTCCGAAATGGCCGGCAGACCGGCATCACTGACGAGTGCCAAATTTTTTCCTTCTATTATATAGCGTATTAGTTCAGGCCCACTGGCTCCCTTATTATGCTCATGGTAACTGAACAACATCGATGGTGTAATCTCAAAATGGGTAAGCAGCTTTCGGGTCTGACGTGTGTCTTCCGCTGCAATGATGTCACAGCTCTGCAATGTTTTAATTGCTCGAAATGTCATATCGTCCAGATTACCGATTGGTGTTCCTACTAAATATAGTTTACCGGCATCATCTGACCGCTCTGCGTAGCTCTTCTGAATATGCAATGTCATCTATAACCCTCCTTCCGTTGTACGTTGTGCATGCTGTGCACCGTAATATATGTCCATAATTTCTTCGCAGTATTTCCCCTCTTCATTGTAGACAATCAGTGGTGGAAGCATGCGTACCTCCGGTTTCCCATCCTTGAGTGCTTCAATCAACACCATATTAGCTTCCAAATGAGCACGGGGATGTACCATCCGAATCCGCTTCGGTTCAAGTTTATACTCACGCATCAGAGAGATGATCTCACCTAAACGCTGCGGACGATGAACCATGGATACTTTACCGCCATTGCGCACCAGTCGATTGCAGGCCTGAATGACTTCCTCCAGCGTACATCCGATTTCATGACGTGCCATGGCCTGATGAGTGTTCATCTTGAGGTCACTTCCATTCAAGGGCATATACGGAGGGTTAACCGTTATAGCATCGTATACAGCATGGCCCGTTTCTTTCACGAGTTCACGTAAATCACCTTCATGGATCGTAATGGATTCTTCCAATGCATTCAGTTGAATGCTACGGCGTGCCATATCTGCCAATCGCGGCTGAATTTCAATGCCTTCCAGACTCGCCTGAGTCCGTGTGGTCAACAGAATGGGAACAACCCCATTGCCTGTACACAAATCAAGCACACGACCACGTTTCGGTACTGAAGCAAATCGGGCCAACAATACGGCATCCATTGAAAAACTAAACACTTCATCACTTTGAATAATCTTCAAATCATGAGAGAGCAAATCGTCGATTCGCTCCGAATCTTGCAGTTTTACTGATATTTCTGTCATATGATACACTCATCCTCCGGTACTCTATATCTCAGACAAGGTTCTTAACCTTGAAAAAAAACCGTAGGGGATCCCTACGGCCACTTCATTTATTCAAAAAAGACAGGCAGAACAGACAATCGCCTTCCGTCCGCAAATGTCCATAATAGACATTGCAGATATGGAATCCTTCGTGATACAACCGAGCAAGATTATCATATCCTTCACCTACAACATCTTCACCAGTAGCAGGACCCGCAGGCCTTGCTACCGGAGCGAGTGCAGATGCGATGGGCAAATCTGCCGGGGCCTCACGCTTCAGCAGTTTGCGTAACTGCTCATTCTCGATGGTAAGCCGCTGATTATCTTCAAGCAGCTCTTTAACAATCATTTTTAACTCTCCTAAATCACTGTGCAACTGACCCAATTGGGTTTCCATTTCATGAATGTGCGTAAACAGATTTTTCTTTTCCAAGTTTCCACCCCGAAGCAACCTTTATGGTTTACTTGATAACGACGTCATCCAGCGGAAGTTCTTTGACTTTACTGATGTCGAACAGTTGAACATGGACTGTGCGATTACCGGCATTAATGCCGACAACTTTTCCTTCACCCAATGAGGTGACGACCAACTTGCCTACAGCCGGCAATTCTTCTCTCACACTTTCATAGTTATCATGCTCAAATTTCAGACAACACATGAGTCTTCCGCACAACCCGGAAATTTTCGTCGGATTCAGTGACAGGCTCTGATCTTTAGCCATCTTGATTGATACCGGCTCAAAGTCTCCCAGCCAGGAAGAACAACATAATACTCGGCCGCAAGGTCCGATTCCTCCAAGCATCTTTGCTTCATCACGTACACCAATCTGTCTCAGTTCGATCCGTGTCCGGAAAATGCTTGCCAGATCCTTGACCAGCTCCCGGAAATCTACTCTTCCTTCAGCTGTAAAATAAAAAATAATTTTATTGCGATCAAACGTAAATTCCACATCGACCAACTTCATTTTGAGGCCGTGGTCTTTGATTTTATTTAAACAAGTACCGAATGCTTCTTTTGCTGCGCGCTTGTTCTCATCTACGACACGGGCATCTGTCTCGCCCGCCACCCGGATGACCTTTTTGAGCGGCAACACCACATCAGACTCGCCTACTTCTTTCTTGCCAACGACAACCTTACCGTACTCTACCCCCCGCGCTGTCTCCACGATAACGCAGTTTTCTTTTTCAATGGGAAGGTCCAGGGGATCGAAGTAATAAATTTTGCCCGCTTTTTTGAAACGGACACCCACTACACTGTACAAAAAATTAACCCCCTCGTAAGCCAATCCCACTTCGTCTGAAGCCCTGTCTTCTTAGGGAACCCGCCGAAGTTATAACCGTTTGCATATGATTGGAACAAAATCTTCCTCTCCCAGTCTTATGCCAAACCGATCAAAAATTGCTCCAGACAAAGCTGGCCATTGACATTGAAACGCAATTTTTTTCTGCATGCTGCGGCCATATCCATGTAGGAAACCCACTGCTCGGTGCTGCGGGTATGGGCCAACTGAGACAGCATGTCCAACTGATCTATAAAAACGATATGTTCATGCCTACCATACTGGACATACAGCATATCCCTGAACCATAAATGGAACAGGCTAAGCATCGTATCCAGGTGTTCTGAGAGTCCGGTTTTAAAAAGCTTCTGCTGTGCAGAGATCAATGATGTACTTCCTCTACCCAGGGACTCCTTCCCTAATTGTAACATTACGTTTCTAATTTCTGCAAACCAATTCTGCTGGAGAATTTCTCTACATGCTTCCAATCCTGACGCTAAATGGACGGCAGAGCGAGCCAGATTGGCAGGGTGCCCTTCCGCAATCAGCGATTGCAGCATCTCTTCCGGATTTAATGCACTGAAAGGAACCAATTGAGAGCGTGAACGAATGGTGGGCAGCATAGCCTGTCCATTATCCGTAATCAAAATGCCTACCGCGGGCACCTGAGGTTCTTCCAGAAACTTCAGCAAGCTGTTGGCCGCTTGGACAGTCATTTTCTCAGCCTGTTCAATAATATATACTTTGGGATGCCCCGCCTCTGAACGGTACGAAAAGATACGCTGCAGATCCCGAATTTGATCAATTTTAATGTTATTTCCATCCGGTGCAAGCATGGTTAGATCCGGATGATTTCCATGTTCCACCTTACGACATTCAAGACACTGTCCGCAGGCATCATCTTCAAGCTCTGTACAGAATATTGCTTTGGCAAATGTGATCGCCGTCTGCAACTGTCCACTGCCGGATGGTCCGCTAAACAAATAGGCATGACTTATGGCATGACGTCTCAAACTGCTCTGTAACATCTGCTTGGCTGCCTGCTGACCCATAATTTGTTGAAAGGACATACTTCCTCCTCAGAAGCTTAAATTAATAAGCATTCCCCGAATTTCTCCTACTTGCTGTAATAACGTAATCTTGCCCTCTTCTGTTTCCAAAAGCTCATCAGCCATGGATAATAAGGCAGAGTCAATCTCATCAATTAACTTGTAACGTTTCCCTCTTCCCCGACGATCCCATCCTCGAGTCTCTTTCATAGACACACCACGACGGACCGTTTCCTCCAGAAATCTTTTTACAAGCTGCTTGTATGCTTTTAATTCTCGAATGGTCATGGAACGTGACAAACGATCACCCTGCATCTGGATTTCACTTAATCGGCGGGTAAGTTCAGCCTGTGATGCCCGTTCACCCTGGTGATTCATCATATCAGAGAAATTTTTGGATTGAACCGGTTTGGAGCCGGAATCGGAAGAACTGAGTCCACTCTGCATCGGTCGGAATCCAGGATTGATTTTCATGAAAACGCCTGCTTTCTACCTTAGTAGGCCAATCGACCATCAGCACAGTGCGCGCTGCGCCTGTGCATGGAGGAGACCTTATATATGTGCTACATCATACTCTATATATAATAGTAGTTAAATATCACCACATGGATCTATTCGTTGGTTAGTCAACCTCTGTCCGAAATAAAATCTTCCCTGATCGAAAAGTTTTTTCCGGACAGAGAACGCGATTCTTGATAACAAGAAGGACGCTCAATAGGATTTATGCGAAATGCATCATTAAAAGTGTTCGAATCGATCTACCGGAAGAACAAACACGGTAGCTCCACCTACTTGAACTTCGACAGGTAGCGGCAGGTAAGAGTCGGTTGTTCCGCTCATCGGAGTGACTGGAGTCACGAGCTGTTCACGAACCTTACAGCTGCTGCGAATGACGTTCATTACGGACTCGACCTGACCATCATCGACACCGATCATAAACGTCGTGTTGCCTGCCTTCAAAAATCCACCGGTACTGGCCAATTTCGTAGCCCGAAAATTTGCTTTGACCAATGCGCTGGATAATCGGTTGCTGTCTTTATCCTGTATAATCGCAACAATCAGTTTCATCCTGCATAACCTCCTTCAGATAATAAGCACCTTGTGAAATGCCCTGTCTATATATTAGACAATTACTCGTCAAAATCCTTCAAAATCCCTGTCTCAAGCGACAAAATCATTGCTGCCAAGACCTCTTCTTGCTTTTGAGAAGCATCGATGACTTTGATCCTGTCAGGAAACTGTTCCTTCAGCAGAAAATAGCCTTCACGCACTTTGCGGTGGAACTCCAGACTTTCGAGATCCAGGCGGTTAACTTCACGTCCATCGTGGGCATCAATGCGGGCGAGCCCTGCTTCAGGCTCGATATCCAGATAGAGCGTGACATCTGGCATTAGTTCACCTATTGCAAACCGATTGATGGCCCAAACATTCTCTACACCAAGACCACGAGCGTATCCTTGATAGGCCAGACTGCTGTCGACAAATCGGTCACAGATAACGGTCTTCCCTGCCTTCAATGCAGGCTCCACCTTCTCTGCCAGATGCTGGCTGCGTGCAGCTGCATAGAGCAGCGCTTCGGTTCTTGCATCCATTGCCGTATGAAGAGGATTGAGAATGATGGCACGTATTTTCTCCGCAATTTCAATCCCGCCAGGTTCCCGAGTAACTACATATGGTATACCCTGTTCTTCAAAGTAAGAACCTAGCTTACTGATCATCGTTGTTTTGCCGGACCCTTCTCCCCCTTCCAACGTAATGAATTTACCTCTGCCCTGCATATGCTTCCCTGCTTTCTATATCGATAATTGCTCCTAATTGTGCTGCGATAACTACAATCTCGATCCTCCATACTCCAGACTATGAATGAACCCGCCCAGAGGTGTATGTTCATGAATTACTCCATAGATTGGTTTGAAAGTATTTCGAGTTTGGTACAAGCTTTCTTATTATAACTACTATACATGATCCCGCGTTAACGGTCAGCTATTCTCCAATATTTCCGTTAAGGCACATAGCCTGATCAGCCGTAAATCAACCATACCCATAGAGGGAGCATGACAGAGCCGGCAATAGCACTGACAATCATGGATACGGAACTCAGTGCTACCGCATTTTCTCCATACTCAAAGGATCTTGCCATGCCCAGTGCGTGGGAAGCCGAGCCGAGTCCGATCCCATACGCATTTTTGCTACTTACTCTGGCCCATTTCAATATCAAGGGTCCCAATAATATCCCCGAAAATCCGGCTATCATCACAAATAACGAAGTGAAGGATGAATTTCCTCCCACCTGATCAGCCAGTTGAATGGCAACAGGTGTCGTAATGGATTTGGGCAATAAAGCGATAACGATATCTTGCGGATAACCGAGCAGCAGCGATATGGCGGCCCCTGTGGACATACCAACGATGCTTCCACCCAAGGTCCCCCCTAATATCGGGATAATATTCCGTTTCAGTACATCAAGGTGTTTCGCCAAAGGAAATGCCAGAGAAACTACAGCCGGCCCCAATAACTCCTGTATCCATTTGCCACCAAGCATGTACGTATCGAGATTAATACCGGAAAGGACCAGAATCAGTACGATTACAGTCGTTGCCGTCAAGACGGGCATAAGGATCGGCCACTTCAACCTTCTATATAGATGAGTCGCCGGAATATATATAGCCACGGTCAAGGCAATCATTCCGATTCCGAGGATGAATGCGAGCATGAGATCGCCTCCTTCTTGCCTTGATGCGTCGATCTCCACGCCATGAGCCATTCACTAATTTTCGCAGACAACAGACAGGTAACCAATGTACTAACGACCAACCCCAGAACAAGCAGCACGGTATTGGCTCTAAAAAAATCAAAATGATTGATTATGCCCACCGTGGGAGGGATAAATAATAATTGCAAGTTCGATTGAAGCCAGGATGATCCTTCTTCGCCCCAGCTTATTCTGATCCATCCCAGTTGAATGACGATGAATAGAAGCAGCATCCCGACAATACTTCCTGTTAACGGCAGATGCAGTACAGCCTGAACCAGGTTTCCTATCCAATAAAAACTGTACATCAGTATGACTTGCAGGACTATTCCCGTATATTTTTTTAGCGGAATATCCAAAGTTTGTTCCCTTCTTTCTTATGTCCAGACAACAATGATGTCCTAACTTGTTTGAGCATTTTGCATGAATTCAAAGCGTGTCTTCTAAACTCAATAATTCCCTGATGATTTTCAATGATTGCAGCGAAGTATCCGATACACCATGAAATCTTGCTCCTTCATCTCTCAGCAGCTTAATACGTGTTATCATGGCTGCACTTATTCGTTCACCAGCGTACACAAGGGGTATACCGGGAGGATACGGAGTGACCATCTCCGCAGAGCGAAGACCTACACAATTATCAATGGATACCTCTGTCGTATCCTCCTCCATAATCGGCTGCAACGTAAACGGGATAGGCTCCGAAAAAGGAGTGCCTTCTTGAAAATTGTTCCACGTGGAAATATAATTTGCAGCCTCTTTTGTAAAACGCTGTGATTGCTCACCAAGAGATTGGCTCTGCTCCTGTTCAAGGCTAATTTGCTGTAAAGCCTGCAACAGGTGCTCGGCATCGCGCAGCGTCGAGCCCAGGCTAAAGAGCAGAACGACGTATCGTTCGTCGCTCATTTCGGGCACGCAGCCGCGCACTTCCAGCTGCTGCTGCAGCCCATAACCGCTCAGCACCCCTGTGCCGTCATAGATGACGGCCTTGAACGGGTCCTGAGCGGTGTACCCCGCGGCTGAAGGCAACGCCGCCGCGGGCAGAGCTTCAAGCCGCCCCGGTGCACCGGCGGCCTCGGAATTACCGCCAGCTGCCGGCTTCGTCCCGGCTGGCGACTCTTGCTGCAGCAGCTGCCACGGCTGCAGCATCCGAAAGCGCGGCAGCTCCGCGAGGCCACGCTTAAAGGCGTCCACGGCGGCAAGCCCCGCCGTGAAGGCATTCGCGCCCTGCGTATGCAGCAGGCGGCGCGCCAGATCAAGCGAAGCCATCACCGGGTACGATGGGCTTGAGCTTTGCACCATGGCCAAACGCTGACGCAGCAAAGACCGGTTTAACCGTGGTCCTTGAACGTGCAGCATGGCTCCCATGGTGAAAGCAGACAGCATCTTGTGGGTCGACTGCACCACACCGTCTGCTCCGCATGACAGTGCGGAGGCTGGCAGCTCCGGATGCTGTCCATAATGCGCGCCATGCGCTTCATCCACGAGCAGCGGTATGCCTGCCTCATGGCACACCTCAGCAATGGGCTTCAGATCAGCACCCATGCCATAATAATTGGGCAAAGTCACAAGTACTCCCTTTGCCTCAGGATATGCTTGGACAGCGGCCTGCACCGTCTCAAGCGACGGCATCACCGCAAGTCCACTCGTTGGATCAACCCATGGCTCCAGGAATACAGCCCTTGCGCCTGCCAGCATCAACCCGTGAATGACGGACTTGTGCACATTACGCTGTACCAGTACAAGACTATTAGGCTCATTACATACGGTCAGCAATAAAGACAAGTTACCAGACGTACTGCCTCCGACAAGAAAGAAGCTCTCCTCTGCTCCAAAACAATCCGCTGCCAGCTGCTGTGCCTCCAATATAACCCCTTCTGGATGATGCAAGTCGTCCGTCCCCGAGATTTCCGTTACATCCAGCCGCATCATCTCCAGAAACGCACTCACCGGTACAATATCTGCTGCAGATCCGTCAGTTCCATTCTCAGCATGAACCGTCAGCCCGTGAATTTCATTGCCATGCCCTTGTTCCTCAGCTTGTCTGAAGCACTCTTCCCCATCTTTTACTGAACAACCTAAACTTTGTTTTCCCTTTGCCTCACCCTCATTACGGTGAATTTCACCGGCTTCCCCATCTAACTGCTGCTGGTCCGCTTGCTCCAGTAACCCCCGATAGACTTGTCCGTTCTTATGCCCAGGTACATGAAAAGAACGCTGCCCTGAATCACGATACGCAAGCAACGCTTCATATAAAGGTGCGGTATTTGATTTATGCTCCATTGAATAATCATCCTGTACATTCATAAATTTTGATATTGTTCGTACCAATGCTCTCTCTCTATAACAACAGACCTCTCCAAGCATGTTTCTATCCTACGATCTGCTGTATTCAAAACGTGTAGGTAAAGCACTTCTCCTTTCATTATATCAGGAATTGTCCAGCCCCCCATGCAAACCACCGTTTCCACCGATGCAGCATCATCATATCCAGTCACCCCATGGGTGCTTATCATGTCCATTTTCCCCTCCTTATTTACATAATAGAAACAGAAAAAGGCCCCTAGGGCCTCTATGCACATCGATACAAATCAATGTGATGTTCATTAATATGATTTAACGCTCTTTATGCGTTCTTTTGCACCCAAATCTGCTTCATTTGATGAATAAAATAATTGTACTTGGCATCTTGTGCATCCGTATGAACCATTTCTGCTTCGCAAGCGTCACATATAAATTCGGATACAATAAAAATGCCTTCTCTTTTGGTCTGTTCGCAGATAATGCATGTGTGTTCGGCGTGTCCTTCCATCAACCATCCCACCTTGTTTTACGTATTACTATCAGTATTGCACAGTTTCTATTATTTTAAACCTTTTCATAGTGCTTTCTTTCTATAAAATATATATATTCGCTTACCCCTCTGTGGGTGTCTGTACCGAAAACAAACATAAGAAAAATGCCATTCGTTCTATACTTCAGCGAGACAGCCTGCATTTGTTACCCCTTCTCCTTAACCTTATAACGTCTCTAAAACCTCGCAGACCTGTAATTTCTTCTATTATATGAAAACCATTTTGAACAGCCATTACAAGAAACATTCCCGCATTTCATTGTATTTCTTATGTAATTATCTCCTCCTTCTACAGCTACGAAAAACTTATATTCTATAATCTTAAAAAAACTTGGATTTTCAGCCGATATATAATACATCACCATTCAGAACCTGACAGCCAGGTCGTTTCAAAGGTATACTTGTATAGAATTATTCTACTTCCATATCTTGTACATCAATCTGGAGTACATACAAGGTTCAAATGTGCAACTCAGCGTCATCCATTTCCTTATTTATGAAAACGAATACCTTTTACGAATGAACATGATCCCAGAAGGAGGATTTGTAATCGTATGATCGCCGAACCGGAGAATAAAGCAACCTTTTATCAATACCGGCTTCTGAAAAAAAAGGCCATTGCCCGCAGCGTAATCTTCAGCTATCTGTCTTTACCTGTAATTATGCTTTTGTTTAATCTGTTAGCATTCTCCTGGACCGGCCTCTTCTACTTTATCCTGGCAGGCCCGATCACACTATGGATTCATTATGTCATCGCCAGAACCATATTACTGCTGGTCCGTACCTCCTATGCACGTCGTTGGCGATGGAATCTCAAAATGCCTTGGTTTGGCTATATTCCAGACCAACATTTCAGCTACCGTATGTTCGTCCGGGTCCACCTCAATATGAGCTGGATTGGATTATGCATCATTACCGTCTGTTTAATATGGTCACCCTTGTCCTTCACCCTATCGTTGATTTTCTGGCATCTGTGGCTGCTTGTACCGCGTCTATATGTTGTACTTGTTCTGTCACGCGAACGTAAGGACGGGCTTATCAAATTAAATGAACAAGATGTCTCCTACTACCTGCAATAATTGTTCTTCTAACCGTTATCTATAACCTTGCCTACACGCAATATATAGTAGAACCCAGTAATACATAATCGCTAAAGCTAATCCATACCTTCTATTCAAACTGACGCAACCACTCCTATGACACGCTTCTTTGATTACTGCGTCATGCTTCCAAACCTTAAAGGTTATCCACTGTGGATAACCTTTATTCATTTCCCCTCCCTTTCTCCCTTATCCACAGCATGGGTATAGTTAAAATGGTTATCCCCAATAGAGTTCATTCATTTCCGTTCCGTCACTCCCTAGCTTATTGAATACCTTTTGTGATATTGAGTATGTATTAGGCTCATAATCGCTCCTTTCGGTATCTTCTCCCCTTTTCTATGTTTAGTTGCTCTACAGACGACTGAAACCAGCCTCTACAGGCACCTACTATCTTTGCTATCTATGCCTCATGTCTCCTGTGTGAGTGCTGTAAGCCTGCCTCTCTACAGCTCCTGGTTAAGTCACCGCCAAAAGAAAAACTCCGAACGATCCATTGCTCATCTAATATGGTTCATGACAGACAAAAATAAATATAAAAAGCCCCCGATCAGTAATCGGGAGCTTTACTATCATACGGACCATTACACCGTTAATTGTCGAACCATTACATCAAAGCACAACTCATTCAGTCATCATCATCAAGTGATTTTACTGTCGTCTGGGCAGCTTCATTTTTCGGAACCATTACCGTGAAGAAGCCATCATGTACAGCTAGATGTACAGTATGCCCTTCTTTAGCAAATACACGTAGGGAACTTGAGTCATTGGATGTACTCTTGGCTTGCTTTTCTGTCCAACCCCAGCTCTTAATCTCGTCTAGATACACCTCAGGAATACTAGTGCTCTCACTAATACCAGATAGCGTATATCGAACATAATCCATATCCGAATTGTTTTCAGACTGGTCAGATTTATTCGCCACTTTAGGAACCGGGAAACCCTTCTCGTTTACCGCTCCTTCATAAGAAGTCCATGCAGATCCTGCTTCACCACATCCTACAAGCACGCCTACCAGGCCGAGCAAGAGAAACGAATGAAGAACTAGTCTTCGCCAACTTGTCACACACACCCTCCTTTTCACAGCTGCACATTCCAGCTCTGTGGTCAGGTACTTTTAGCATATTTAACATAGTCCTATTATACTGGTTTCGAATGCGTTTTCCGTAACAAAAATGTTACCTTCATTTCAAGACTTTTTAAAGCATTCATTTACCCTCTTTTGAAAGTCAATTCAACCTCTATTAATATCAGCTTCCAACGCCAAATTTCAGTCCATCTTCAAAAAGCTAATCCTGTATTTTTGCTTATAAACAAATAAAAA
>NZ_PEII01000002.1:0-770343 GCF_002750415.1 Paenibacillus sp. LK1 | reverse complement strand
AAAGCTGCCGGTGTTACTGAGTTCACAGTAGCCGAGCTGACGATGCTTGCGCAAAACCACATTGAACTTCCAGAGGATGCACAAGCTCAGTTCGAGAAACTGATCGATGCGCTTGAAGACCTTGAAGATGTTCAGCAAGTGTACCATAACGTAGAGTTCGTTTAAGCCAATTAAGCGAAACGGTGGTTTGATTGCCAAAAAGAGTGTCTAGCCAATCAACGGATTGGACAGACACTCTTTTTATTGTTCTCCTATGATTCGGATTGCAATGCACCAGGAGATTTTTTCGATTTTGCCGATTTGCTACCGCCAAACTTGAATAACACAATACCGCCAACGATGACAAGAACGCCCAGAAGCTGGTTCCACGAGAATGGGATCTGCTCCAGTCCAAGCCATCCCATGGAATCAAACAGCAAGGCGAAACTTAACTGGGATGTAAGTACGATAGAGATCGCAAAGGTGGGGCCGAGCAACTTCATGCCCTGAACGAGACAGAAGACTACCCCAACACCGATGGCTCCACTAAGCCAGTACCAGGGCTGCATATGTTGGAAGCTAAACGTATTTTTGCCCTCCACCATTAGAGAAATCAGAAACGATGCAATAAACCCGGTGAACAGCACCATCGTTGTTGTGGACCACGAGCCGGTACGTTCATTTACCTTACTATTAAAGATGGTCTGCAGACTGACAAGAGAACCTGCCAGTAACGCAAGCAAAATACCTGTAATGATCATAGGATAGAGATCTCCTTATTCATAGATGTTGTGACCCGCCACTTCTGCCAGACCTGCCCGATCTTTGACCATAATAAAGCCCTGATCCCGCATGATTAATCCATCTGCACACAGCTTCTGAATCACACGATTCAAATGCCGATAACTCGTACCGATCAGATTCGCGATATCTGTCAAATTAAAGGCGTCCAGTTCTTCGTGGACAACAGTCCCCGCTTCTTCGGTAGAGATGGAGAGCAAATAGCTGGCTAATCGAACCTCGACCGGATACATCAGGTTGAAGTTGGAGAAGTTCGAATCAATGTAAAACTTGTGGGATATAATTTGGAGCAGAAATTTCAACAGGGGTGCGTAATCGCTGGCAAGTTCAGCTAACCATTGATAATGAATGCGCAGCATCACGACAGGTGAGACCGCCTGTACCGTGTTCACGATGTTACTCTCCCGAACGTACTCGATATCACCAACCACTTCAAGCGGTGTTTTGAAGCAAAGAACGAGTGTTTTATCCTGTGGTGAAGTCGTGAAGATTTTGACTTTCCCCTCGACCAGTACATATAAATATTCGGATGTTTCGCCTTCACGGCAGATTAATTCGCACTTCTCGAAGTGGCATAATGTCATATGCGGACGCAGGGGCTCGTGAAATACCGATTCGAGTTGATATTGTTTTAAATAGTGCAATAATTGATGCTCATTCTGAAACTCTTCCATAATGTATTTCACCCCCGACTTTATACTCGACCAGCTACAGCTTCATAATAATGACGCCCGTAACCATTAATGCTATACCCAGAAATTGCGGTAGTTTCATTTTCTGCTTCACAACACCAAACCATCCGTTACTGTCGACCAGAAAGGTCAGGAACAGCTGTGCAATCAACAGGGCGGAGATCGTAAAAGTTACCCCAATTTGCTGGATAGCCGTGACTTCGCTAAAAATAATTACTGCACCAAACGCGCCTCCTGCCAAGTACATGGGCTTGACTTGCTTCAATCCTTGCAGGTTGATGTCCCGCACGAATACAAGGATCAGAGCCGCCAGAATGAACCCGGTGAGTTGGGTAATGGTTGCCGCTTGCCAGGTTCCCATGTCCGTACTGATTCGGGTATTGGCAACCCCTTGCAGGGTAATGCATGCACCGCCTAATAGTGCAAAAATAATTCCTCTCATGGTTGTACTCTCCTTGTCGCGTCATTACTTCTTCGATTTCTATTAAATGATATATCCACTCAAAAAGCCAAGGACAAATGTCCTCAGCTCAGAAGTCATAGCATTTAGAGTACAATAAACCCTCCGCAAAATCCAGACAGAACCCAGGATGGCTCAAGATCACAATACTTGAAACACCGGTTGCTCACCAATAAAATGAACAGGCAATTCCGGGAAAGCTGTAGCCAATCTTTCTGACAAAAGCTTCATCCCGACAGCTTCACTCTCGGCATGACCGATCATAAGAAGTGCCTTTTGTTTTCCTTGCTGCACAGCATCTCGTATGTACTCCGGTGTCTCCCATTCGAATCCTTCACCTGCGATAATCAGATCCAACTCACCTTGTTGAAGTAAAGGAATGGTCAGATTGCCGTTGCCACGAAAACCAACAAGCACTGCTGCTCGTCTGCATACTATCTTTGGATCACCAGCTAGGCGTACATATTCGATCTCAAGCGAACGTTTAATATGTTCCGCAATAAGCTGAACTGTCATTCCTTCCGGAAAGGATAGAATGTCAGCTTCCGGTTTACGATGTACCACATAAGGGGACCATCCTAATGCCTGAACCAATCCCTCCGTAATGCCATCCGGGTGAAAGCGGTGAATTGCATCATGGCAGCGATAGATCGCAATTCCACCGTTATCGATTAGCTTTCTCTTGGTTTCATAAACTGGATCATCAGCCAGCCAATCGGTATGGCTATGATGATTATAGAAGGGAGGTTCATGAGCGATAATCAGATTAGCTCCACGCTGTATGGCATGCTCAATCACATGTTGTGTAGGCATAAAAGTTACAAAAACGCCTGTGATCGTTTGGTTGGGAGAACCCGTAATCAGTTGATCCACGGTGGTTTCTGGAAGTTCAACTTTGGCGGTAAGGTGATCTATTATGTGTTGAATGGTTATATTCATATACTTCATGCCTCCAAGAACAGGATATGCACAGTTTATCATGTTGATTGATGAACAGCATCATAGAATAGATATGGACTTTTTCCTGTTGAAAGAAAGATGGGCGGACAGCTGTGGAATCGATGATAGGTAGCTGGTTAATATAACAACGAACAATCGTATTCAAAATATAACGATGCTGGATTCATATAGTTTTCTCCTACAAGAAAAAGTATACTTACATAGAGTCTTTATCTAGATGAAATGGGTTATCCATTCAAACCTACACTGAACATTTAGTTAAGTATAAGTCTTAATTCTGATGAAGAGATCCGACATAGAAGGGCGATGATTACATGACAGCCAGTACCATTATGGAACGTCTGAAGAGTGAGACAGCTCATTATCACAGACAAGTGGAACAAAACGAGTATGCCAAGGCTATTATGAATCAAACCGTTAGCTTGGGAGAGTATAAGAAATATCTGGAGAAATTTTACGGGTTCCTGAAACCATTGGAAGATCAAGCTGTACAGCAGCCTTTCTGGGAAAGCACGGGACTGGATATCGGGATTAGAGGAAAAGCGAACTTGCTTGAAAATGACCTGCGGAATCTTGGCGCCAGTGAAGAGGAAATCAGCCAGGTCCCTTTATGTAAGGATCTTCCGGATATCTCGACACCAGCAAGGTTGTTCGGTTATTTATACGTCATTGAAGGATCTACGAACGGAGGTCAGATCATGACCAAACGTTTGTCACAGTTCTTGCCGATTGATGCAGATCGGGGGCTGGAATATTTTAATGCTTATGGTACGGAAACCAGAACGAGATGGGCGGAGTTCACGGAACTACTGCGTCAATCCATCACGGCGGAAGAAGATCACGACATCATGGTGCACACGGCCTCGGAAACGTTCCGATTACTTGATCAATGGATCAATACAGATACAAATACAGATCAGTTGTAAGTTGAGAATAAGAGTTATCACATCATGAGAGGGGATTTTTCAGGCTATGCCCGAATCGAAGTCCAAGAAAGAAAATAATTTGCTTAACCGTACATTGCTCAATCAGGGTACGTACACCAATGATCCAATTGATCTCAACAATTGCGACAAAGAACCTATTCATATCCCCGGATTCATTCAACCTCATGGTGTGCTCTTGGCTGTGAGCACCAACAATATACCGACTATTGTACAATGCAGCCAAAATACGGAGGAACATCTCGGTCTTACTACGCAAGAGGTGCTGGGCCTTCCACTCGAACATCTGATTGGCAAGGATAATACAAGGCAGGTACTGGCACGCACCTTCAGTGCATCTGTAACATCAGACCTGCAATATATGGATCTCACGGTTACCGTTTCCGGACATGCTCAGGTCTTCACTTCTGTCATTCATGAAAGTGAAGGCCTGTTAATTTTGGAAATGGAGCCTTCCTATGAAAAAGGAAATATTGAAGTTAATGATTTTGAGTGGATTTCCAGCTTCTTCAGCCGGCTTAAAAGTACTGATAATCGGGTGGAAGCGAGTCAGATTGCAGCCGAGCAAGTGAAAGAAATGCTAGGTTATGATCGGGTCATGATCTATGAATTTGACGAACAATGGAATGGGAAGGTCATTGCAGAAGCGCGTGAGGAAGAGCTCGAGCCGTTTCTCGGCCACCATTATCCTGCGTCAGATATTCCCAAACAGGCAAGGGAATTGTACCTGCGAAATTGGTTGCGCACCATCGTGAATGTGAAATATACACCTGTCGAGATTGTTCCCCTGCTTCAACCTTTAACGGGCAAACCGCTTAATCTGAGCTTGTCGGTTCTGCGGAGTGTATCCCCTTTGCACATTGAGTATTTACAGAACATGGGTGTTGGTGCGACCGTAACCATCTCTCTGATCCATGACAACCAACTGTGGGGCCTGATTACATGTCATCACTATTCAGCCAGATATATACCCCATCGTATTCGTAACTTGTGTAACTTCCTGGGCTCCTTCTTCTCAAATGAACTGTTTCAACGGCAGCAGCTGGATGAATATCAGGCTGAGATCAGGTCACGTGAAGCGGCTACCCAAATTGCTAATATTTTTATTGGGAATACAAGTCCAGCGAGGATTATTGAAGAATTGCAGGGCGAAGAGCGGACCTTACTGAGTCTTATGGATGCTTCGGGAGCTGCGATCTGTTATCAGGATAAACTGCTGCTATATGGCGATACGCCAGCAAAAGAGCAAGTACGGGAATTGGCTGCATGGCTGGCGGGCAAGTCGGAAGATTACAGTTATCACACCTCCAAGCTGAGTTTGGAGTATGATCCTGCTAAAGCCTACAAGGAAAAAGCATCGGGTATTGTTTATGTTGCCATATCACCTGGGCAGCATCATTATATCATCTGGTTCCGGCCTGAAGTGGTTCAGCTTGTGGATTGGGCAGGTGATCCAGCCAAAGCGGTGATCAAAACCGATGATGGCATGCGTCTCTCTCCCCGGAAATCCTTCGAAAAATGGAGAGAGGTCGTCCAGTCTACCTCTTATCCGTGGACAACGAAGGAACTGAATGTGCTGCCATTGCTCAAAACCATCGTGCGTCGTCAGACGGAAAACCAGCTCGTTCAGGCGGAAGAGCAAGCGTTGCAAAATGCACGTATTTTACGACAAAATGAGCAGCGCTATTTGCAGTTGATGGAATTTTCACCGGTAGCCTTTTTTACGTTGACGGACGGGTTCATCATTTATTGCAATAACAAGGCAGCCGAACTGCTCGGTTATGAAAATTCCAAATCTCTCATCGGCAAGGATTTCAGGGGATTTGTGCCTGACAAGACGAAAACGATTTTGCAGCAAAACCTGGAGGAACTGAAGCTCAACAATACGCGTTTGTTTACCAACCAGACATACTTTACCACAGCAGCTGGCATGTCCTTACTGCTAGAGATCACACTGGCTTCTGTTACACATGCAGGCAAACCGTCAGTGATGGTGCTCCTGAACAGCGGGGCATCCCATAATGATCAGGAACATTATACGGAGACAACCAGTCAGCTCGAGAACTATCTCAACACAGATCCGTTAACAGACATGCCGCTTCAGACGATATTCAAATCCCAACTTCAGGATGATTGGAATGAATGTTTACAAGAGAAATGCAGTTTGGGACTGTTTATTATAGATATCGATGATTTCCGTTCATATAATGCATCTTATGGACTTCAAGGTGGCGATCTATGCCTCCAGTGGATTGGAGAAGTGCTGGCCGTTGTCAGTGAGCAGAATGATGCCATCATCTCCCGCCTTCGGGGAGGAACCTTCATGTTGAAACTGAAGAATGCAACATCGGAACGTTCAGCAGAGCTTGCCGAAGAAATCAGACAACATGTGCTTGCACTTCAAATTCAGAGAGATCTGTCCAGTCCAAGTGATGTGGTCACCGTTAGCGTTGGCGGTGCGGTAATGGTACCTGAGGAGACGCTGATGATGTCGAATCTGATTGAAAAAGCCAGCCTAGCGCTTGCTCAAGCCAAGAGTGACGGGAAAAATCGGACGATCGTGGTTTGATATGAAGTTGGACTAACCTTGCTATAAAGGATGCAGATAGGTGTATAAGGGAAGGCATTTAAACTGGATATCAGTTTGAATGCCTCTCTTTTTTCTATCACAAAGGAAAGTATTATTTTCATCACCGCAGGCGCAGGACAAGTGTTATAATGATGAATATGGATACACTTGTTCGTATTCACACGCAGAGGACGGTGAAACGGAATTCAATGAAAGAGGATTCAAGACAACTGGAATTTATGGAGATAGATCTAAGCGAAGAGCCTATCACAGCGGCAGTCCCGGTTCCTGATCGTTCAACGATTGTCCGTGCTGATTTTGATATAAGATTACCTGGCGGCATATTGTCTTCTGAGAAAAGGTTTGTAGAGGAAGCAAGGCAACTCATTGAAGTGGAAGGGGAGCAGGCTCCCTTTGTTCCTTTTATGAGTTATTGGCCGACTTATGGAGTAATGAACGAACCCCAGCGCCAGTGGTATATGTATTGGAGGACTGAAGTTCGGCAAGGACGTTTCCCTGACACGGATCTGTCCTATCTGTTTGTGCATATTTATGAGCTGATTAACGGAATTGGTTGGCAGGAACCACAGGAAGGCTTCAACCAATTAAAACAACTATGGATGAACTATCGTGAACGGCTTCCACAGTTGGATGTGTACATGCAGGAATGGATTATTGATTATGATCTCGTACATGAGTTGAACATGTCATTATCCGAGATAGTGGAGCTTTCGAGTGGATTTCTGCCACCGGAAATTCTTGATAAGGAATTGCAACGGCTTTTGAGCAGCAATATATCGGATATCTCGCTAAAGCTGTTACAAAGATATTATGACTATGACATTACACTCAGCAAATTTTACAGAGATGGCGGCATGAAAGTTCTGGAACAGTACATTCCCCGAGTTATGGTTTTGGTGGATTCTTATATGCTGCGTACACGCATGGCAGGCATATTGGATCAGTTTGAGCTAAATCATGAAAGAACTATCGAACGTGCGCTGTTTCGAAAAGCCGTATATGACGAATCCATTTATGGAAAGTCGGTTCGAATGACATATGTTCCGATTGGAGAGCATGCAGATTTTATCCAGTTTGTAACTCGAGTTTTTCGATGCACGGAAAATAAATGCCGTGAACTGCTCGGCTTCAGAGGGCGACTTCGTGGAAAGACCCTTGAACCTGAGCTTGCAAACGTGATTGAACGTTATCTGGACAAGGCCTTTGCCGTCGAGCAAATGCCAGTAGTAGAGCAACCAATAGTTCGAATTGATGCGGAGAAACTTGCATCGCTGCAACAGGAAAGCGAATATGTGCGCAGAGCACTCATGATCGAGGAAAATCATACAACCGAAGATGAGGGTGCGAACAATGCGAGCAGCCAAGCTCCTATGGCGATTCAAAGTTCAACGGATGAAGCTGAAAGAGCTGAGGAGTCTAACCAACCGGAGGTTGGCTTTGAGGGAGCGCTTAAAACTGACGGAGTTCAAGAAAATGGGAATAGCGAGCCATTATCATTACAATGGGAGGCGGATTTTTCTGCTGATCTGGATGAAGAGTGGATACAGTTCTCTGAAATGCTGTCTCCGCAACATGTACAGGCAATTTATGCCTTGCTTGGTGTCAACCCGGATACGGAGCTGATGCGGGTGGCTGAGCAATATGGCACGATGCCTGCACTCCTGTTGGATGAAATTAATGATGTGGCCATGGAAACGATTGGTGACCTTCTGATTGATGGTGATCTTATAGTTTCGGATTATATGAATGTGTTTGAACATGTGAAGAGGTGATTGGGAAGTGGCAGAACTTAAAATACCGAAGCGGCTGACTACCGCACTAGTGAATTCGTTGACCGCAGGCGTTGTGCCACGAATCGGACTGGAGCAGATTGCTGTTGGTCGGAAGTCTGAAGTGGACGCGATTTTGCGAGATATGGACAATATTGCAGAAGGCGGGGCAGCGTTTAAGCTGATTACAGGAAGGTATGGGAGTGGGAAAAGTTTTCTGTTGCAGATGATTCGGAACTATGCGATGGATCGGGAATTCGTTGTGGCGGACGCCGACTTATCACCTGAGCGCAGACTGGTGGGAACCAAAGGTCAAGGGCTCGCAACATATCGTGAGCTGATGACTCGTCTGTCTACTCGCACACGTCCGGATGGCGGGGCTCTGGAACCGATTTTGCAGAAATGGATCGCTGGCCTTCAGCAGCAAGCGATGCAAAGTCAGGGGTTGCGCCCGGATGATCCGGCTCTTCCTGCTGAAGTCGAGAAGCAGATCTATGCGGTGACAAACGAAATGCAGAATTTGGTGCATGGATTCGATTTTGCCAAGGTGCTGGCTTCGTACTGGAACGGCTATAAATTGGCGGATGATGACCGTAAACAGGCGGCGCTGCGCTGGTTGAGAGGGGAATTCGCAACCAAGACGGAAGCCAAGAAAGAGCTGGCTGTCGGCGTCATCATTGACGATGATAACTGGTATGACTACTTCAAATTATGGTCCGAATTTACAGCGCGGATCGGTTACAAAGGACTGCTGTTGTTCATAGATGAAGCGGTGAATCTGTATAAAATCACAAACAGCATATCCCGGCAAAGCAACTACGAGAAACTGCTTACCATGTTCAATGATACGATGCAGGGTAAAGCAGAACACCTCGGCATTTTTGTGGGCGGTACACCACAATTTGTGGAGGATGAAAGACGCGGACTATTCAGTTATGAAGCACTTCGCTCCAGACTCATCGATGGGCGGTATGCAGCAAGAGAATACGCGAATTATACCGGACCGATCCTGAAACTTTCGATGTTATCCCATGAAGAGATTTTGATTCTGTTGCAGAAGCTGCGTCAGATTCATGCCCTGCATTTTGGGTATAGTGCAAGTCTAACGGATGAGGATTTAGTTGATTTTATGCAAACAGCGGTCAATCGGCTCGGCGCGGATGAGTTACTGACCACACGTGAAGTGGTACGGGACTTCATGGATGTGCTGCATACACTCCATCAGAATCCTGAAGTGACCTATGCTCAATTGCTTGGTGAGCGAGAAGTCAAACCGGAGGAAACAGGAAAAGGAACGAACTCATCATCTACTGATGATCTGGATGATTTTCTAGCGGAGTTTGAATTATGAGTGAGAACCCTTTCTATCGACTGGCACCTTTTGTACAGGAATTTATTTATAAAAAAAGATGGGAATCACTTCGGCCTGCCCAGATTGAAGCTTGCAACATTTGCTTTCATACCCCGCATCATATGCTGATTGCGGCAGGCACAGCATCCGGTAAGACGGAGGCGGCTTTTTTTCCTGCACTGACCGAGCTGCATGAACGGCCCTCCAAATCCGTGGGAATCTTGTACATCGGGCCGCTTAAGGCACTCATTAACGACCAATTCGAGCGACTAAAGGACTTGCTGTCCGAGGGCAATATTCCGGTATGGCACTGGCATGGAGATGTGCCTCAGGCAGAGAAAACACGTCTCATGCGAAGTCCATCCGGTGTGCTTCAAATTACGCCTGAATCGCTCGAAGGTCTATTGATGAATCGTCCCAATGCCATTCCGGCGTTATTTCATGATCTGCGGTATATCATTATTGACGAGGTTCATGCATTCATGGGAGCGGATCGCGGCATTCAGGTACTGAGTGAGTTGGCGCGAATTGAACGTATGGCTGGATGTAAACCGAGAAGAGTGGGATTATCTGCGACACTAAGTGATTATGATGCTGCTACAGCCTGGCTCGCTGCTGGAACTAACCAGGGGGTGGATGTGGTTTCTTCCCCCGGTGGCCGCAAGCTGCGTCTGCGGGTGGAGCATTTTTCGTTTCCGGATGCACGGGATGAAGAACAGGCGGAACATTTGCATAACGCACGTAAGGTCTATTACGACTTCATCTATGAGAGTACACATCGCAAAAAGGCTTTAATATTCACCAATAGCCGGACGGATGCCGAAGTCACTATACTTGAGATGCGGCGTGTCGCCGCACGGAGACAGGAGCGGGACGTATTCCATGTTCATCATGGGAGCATATCCGCGATGTTGAGAGAAGAGACCGAAGCCGCCTTACGAACCGGATCAGGGCCAGCAGTAGCTGCGGCTACCGTAACGTTGGAACTGGGCATTGACCTGGGTGAACTGGAGCGGGTTGTACAGCTTGGAGCACCTTATAGTGCATCGAGTTTTGTTCAGCGCCTTGGACGGTCAGGCAGGCGTGAGGATATGGCTTCCGAGATGCTTTTTGTATGTCCGGAAGAAGAGGATGAGGAAGCTCAATTGCCTGCTCGAATGCCATGGACACTCATGCGGGCTATTGCTGTTATTGAATTGTATGTAAAGACCAAGTGGGTTGAACCGCTTGAGGCCCGTAAGATGCCGATGGGTGTGCTCTATCATCAGACGATGAGCATGCTGAAAAGCATGGGGGAGGCTGAACCCAAAGAACTGGGGGAGGCTATACTTTCGCTCGCACCATTCGCGCAGATTCGTATAGATCAATATCAGCTTTTTCTGAATTATCTGATTGAGACCGATCATCTGCAGTGGACAGAAGATCGGACGTTGATCATTGGGCTTACAGGTGAGAAAACCGTGAATAACTATCGCTTTTACGCGGTGTTCAAAGATGATGAAGAACACAAAGTGCTGAACGGTTCCGAGGAGATCGGGTCGATTACAACCGTGCCGCCACCTGGATACTGTTTCTCTCTTGCCGGGAAACTGTGGAAAGTGGAAGAGGTCGATCATAAGCATAAATCTGTCTATGTGAAGGCAGCCAAAGGCAAAGTGGATACGTTGTGGCTGGGTGCGGGTGGGGACATTCATACGTCGGTTGTCCAGAAAATGCGTGAAGTACTATCAGACACGGTGATATATCCCTATCTGTCCCCGCAAGCGGTAAATCGATTGGAACGCGCCCGTCGACTTGCACGTGAAAGTGGTTTACTGAAGCAGGTTGTCATTCCAGCTGGAGGAGATTCCTTGTATGTATTACCTTGGGTGGGAAGCAAATCTTTCCGCACACTGGAACGTTTGATGAAGCACAATTTGTCTGACAAGCTCGCCTTGCGATCTGTTGTACCTATGGAGCCTTATTATTTTGTCGTGTCAGGCAAAGTGGATGGCCGCACACTTTTGGCCGAGATCATGAGTGAGTGTCGAGCAGCAGAAGACGCATCTGCGTTGCTTTCAGAAGATGAAGCCCCTTATCTTGGTAAATATGACGAATTTGTGGCTCCTCCTTTGATCCGAGAAGCCTTTGCAGTGGACGGATTGGATTTAAATGGTCTCAAAGAAGGATTGCAGCAAACTTTAACATGGGATTCTTCATCTGTAAAATGACGCAATAACGCATGTTGTTTACTTTGAATTTGAATTAAAAAAATTTAAATTGTGAATCAGGGTTGACACCACCTCACCTCCCATGTAATATATGAAAAGTCGTCACACACGAATCGCAAACAACAAGTGCATATTTCATTTCGTATAACCTCGCAGGCCGAAAGTGTACACAGGGCGAGGGTCTCTACGGGAAGCCTATACTTCCTAACTACGATGCCAGGGAATCATTGTATTCCTTGCTCGTAGTTAGGATTTTTGCATTTGGATGGTGTCTGTGACCTTGGCATGGATCAAACATGCAGACGCATTTTTCGATCATCAGGAGGTTTATCTACAATGAAATATTATCTGTCCGTTCTCGCAGGAGCGATGAGCTATGGCATATTATCCACAATTGTGGTTCTGGCTTACGGCGAAGGGTACAAACTTGGAGAGGTCGTGGGCACACAGCTGATCACGGGCTTCATCCTGTCCTGGATGCTGGCATTATACTCGAAGTTTAGAATGAAACGGAAGTCACAGGCAGATGGAAAACCATCAGCGGCCGTGGCAAAAGCTCTTCAGAAATTAACGTGGAAGCAGCGTCTGCTATTGATGGCTGCAGGGACGCCAACGGTCATTACCGGTCTTGTCTATTATCAGTCTTTGCGGTATATCCCCGCGTCACTGGCTATTATTCTTTTGTTCCAATTCACTTGGATTAGCGTATTGATTCAGGCTGTGAGCAAACGTCAGCGTCCTGACAAGGTAACATTCCTGACTTTGATTATCCTGTTTGGCGGCACATTGCTGGCAGCTGGTTTTGTGGAACAGGGACTCGGAGAGTTTAACGGCTTGGGCATAGCGCTTGGCTTGATGGCGGCTGTAAGTTACTCCCTGTTTGTAATGTTCAGTGGTAAAGCGGTTCCATCAGCACATCCAGCGTTTCGCAGTGCCTGGATGGTTACTGGGGGTCTGATCTTGCTGTGCATCCTGTTCCCACCGACATTCCTATTTAACGGATTGATTTGGAGTCAACTGCTTGTCTTCGGATTGTTGCTTGGCTTCTTCGGAGCTTTTATCCCACCAGTACTGTTCGCAGTAGGTGTGCCTCATATTGGTGGAGACATGGCCGGAATTCTTGGTGCAGTTGAGCTTCCAATCGCGGTGCTGCTCTCATCCATTGTTCTTCACGAGCATGTGAGCCCATTGCAATGGATCGGGGTTATTGTAGTGCTCATTGGTGTAGCGTTGCCAGAGATTTATAAGTTACGGATGAGACGAAGTCGAAATACACCTATATATTCCTGATTGGCGAATAGATAGAACTATAAAGACAATAACTATAGCTGAAAGAGCCTGAGTGATTCAGGCTCTTTTTTGATGAATATATTTATTGGACTAAGTGGCGTCCCGTCGATATGGCCCATTCGAGTCATTTTCAATTTTAACCGGATGGGGTATGCTGAAGAAGAGTTGCAATTGAATGGGAACATAGACAGAGGAGCGTTGAGATGAAAAGCTGGATTAGCAAAACCTGGCCTTGGCTTACGCTGGGAATTACTGTAGTTGTGCTGCTTGGATCTTTTATGGTGTATTTTATGGGCAAGGACATGTCCCCAGGTTCAGGAAGTGCTGTAACGGCCAAAGCCGAGACGCCGGAGGACTTGAAGGGATATGAAGTTATTGATGTTAATGTAAGTAACGACGGCTTTGAGCCTAATGTTATTGAAGTTAAAGCCGGGGTTCCAACTAAAATTAACTTTATCCTTACTCGTAAGGTTACGCATGTTAAATCGGTGGCGGCTGACAAACTGGGCATGGATCTTTACATGCAAAAAGGAAACAACTATTACACTGTAGACAAGGATGTCCAACCTGGTGAATATGAACTGCACTGCGGTATGTACATGATTTACGGAACAATTAAGGTCATATAATGGATAGGAGCAAAGATTCTTCAATTGAATCTTTGCTCCTCTTTTGTGTGCATGATATCATGGACTAGTGATCAATTTCATCTGGAGGTGGCCAAATATGAAAGCGCTATTTATTGGAGGAACAGGTACCATCAGCACAGCAATTACCGATCAGCTTGCTAAGCAAGGCTGTGAACTGTATTTGATCAACCGGGGAAATCAAAATGATAATTTGCCTGCGCAAATCAAAGTGCTGCAAGCCGACATTAACGATGAAGCAAGAGTTGCGGAGCTGATTGCCGACCTGGAGTTCGATGTTGTCGCAGACTTTATCGCATTTGTACCGTCTCAGCTGGAGAGAGATTACCGTTTGTTTAAGGATAAAACGAAGCAGTTTATATTTATCAGTTCGGCATCTGCCTACCAGACACCACTTGCTGATTATCGGATCACGGAAGGTACGCCATTATCCAATCCGTATTGGGAATATTCGCGCAACAAAATTGCATGTGAAGACTATTTGATGAAACAGTATCGTGAAGAAGGATTTCCGGTGACCATTGTGCGTCCAAGCCATACGTATAATGAACGTTCTGTACCTCTTGGTGTGCACGGGGCAGAGGGAAGCTGGCAGGTCCTCAAGCGCATACGTGAAAATAAACCCGTACTTATTCATGGAGATGGCACATCTCTCTGGACCATAACGCATAACCGTGATTTTGCCAAAGGATTTATTGGCCTTATGGGCAACATTCATGCCATTGGTGAATCGGTACATATTACCTCGGACGAGTCAGTAACCTGGAATCAGATCTATGAGATTATCGCAGGAGTGCTTGGTGTCAAACTTCATGCGGTTCATGTATCTTCCGAGTTTTTGGCGGCGTGCAGTGATCAGGATCTTCGAGGCGGTCTGCTGGGAGACAAGGCGAATACAGTTGTATTTGATAACAGTAAATTAAAAAGGCTTGTTCCGGAATTTGTGGCAACGATCAGGGCCGATCAAGGAATCCGCAATACCATAGAATATATTCTTGCACATCCTGAATTGCAGACCGAAGATCCCGAATTTGATGCATGGTGTGACAAGGTGGTCGGAGTATTGGACGAGGCGTTGTTGAAAATTAGAGATGAGAAGTGAGGCGAGCATATGTCCCAAACCGGGCATCGAATGGTAAAGGAAATCACCAAAACCGTCACTTTGGACTATTTGCTGCACATTCCCGAGACGGCGGAACCGCTTGCTGCGGACCAGAAATGGCCTGTCATTTTATTTCTTCATGGTGCTGGAGAACGCGGTAATGATCTGGAAATGCTTAAAGCAAACGGAGTTCCGCTTATTGCTGGTCAGGACAAGAGTTTCCCATTTATCGTGATTTCACCGCAATGTCCGGTGGACGAATTTTGGGGTATGCATCGCGAAGCTGTTATGGCCCTTCTGGAACATGTTTTGGAAAACGAAGCTGCTGACCCGAACCGGGTGTATCTTACAGGTCTGAGTATGGGCGGGTATGGTGCTTGGGATCTGCCACTGTTTTACCCCAATACATTTGCTGCATTGGCACCTGTGTGTGGGGGAGCTGACCCTTCCAAAGCGGAAGAATTGCGTAATATACCGATCTGGGCGTTTCATGGGGCCAAGGATGATGTCGTTTATGTGACGGAATCCGAGAAGATTGTTCATGCGCTTGAAGCGTTGAACGCGGATGTGAAGCTGACGATATACCCTGAAGGCGATCATGATGCTTGGACCGAAACGTATGACAACCCGGAATTGTACAAATGGTTTCTCAGCCATTCGTTATAATCAATCAATCGTAAATTGACAATATTCAGCATTCTTAAGTATTTACTTTCGTTATTTGAATCGTTATAATCAAGAAAAAATGACACTTGTTAGGGGAGGCACCCCAACAGAGGACTTTGTTCCTTTGTTGGGGTGCCTCCTTTTTTTGGTGTGTAGAAAAGGAGAGCAGACGTTGAAGAAATCTGAGAAACGTATTAAAAAACAGGCCGAGCAGCTTACCAAAGTGGTGCTGGCATTTGCCCTGTTGTCACCCCAAGCCTTGTTGGTCGAATGGGGTTCAACGGCCGTTATGGCTGAAGCTGTGGAAACCATCAGTATTGTATCCGATACTTCCAGCATGAAGGCTGTTCAATCCTCCAAGGTGAAAGTGGAGATGAATAGTGATGGCAAATATAGAATTGTGCTGCTTCCAAATACAAACGTATTCTACGGTGGCGATACCGGGAATGTATCCACCATTATTGATCATAATGGAACGCCCGTTAATTTTAAGTCACTACCCCTTAATTATTATCGAATCAATAATAATGTAATCGAAATGTCCAGGCAGAAAGACAACGTTGAGTATATTTTGCGCGTGTCTATCGTTAATGCCACATCTCAGGGCGGTTATATGAAGGTGGAGCTGGAGGCTGTTAATCGCAGCGGCTCTACGCTGAATCTGGGAGGTACGTTCTATTGGGATACGATGGTGAACGGCAACGATGCTTCTCCGTTTGAAGTGATTGAGAACGGCTGGCGCAATTACAGTGGAGGTGTTCAGGTAACCGCTTTTTATGCCAACACGTATAACGTTGTGGACGCAGATCGCATTTTCATGGGGCAGTACAATAGCCCAGACAATGCACAGCTGACAGGTGGTTCCTCTCCGTCTTCCTTTACGCCAGGGCAGACCGTTACCGCAACGGATACCGCTGCGCAGTTCTGGTGGAACGGCAAAGCAACCGCGAACCAGGCTTCACGCAAATTTTCGACGATTGTGGGGATTGGTCCCAAAAATGCACCGCCTTCATTTTCACTATCGGCTCCGTCTTCGGGTCAAACCTATTACAAAGGGGAACAGCTCCAAATTTCCGGTACAACCCGGGATACGGATGTGGGAGATCTTCTGACTGTCAAATGGTCGATCGACGGAGGCTCTGAAAACATTCTGACACAGATGACGGCTACAGGTTCCAATCAGTCATTTAATACGAATTACACATTGCCGGATACACTCTCAGATGGTGCACATACGTTGCAAGTGTGGGTTATGGATGACAAGGGAGGAGTCTCCTCAGCGGGCACTGTCAACTTTACGGTGAAAAGTTTCGTTGTTCCGGGAACACCGTCATTTACATCAGTCAACAATAATAATCTGACGGTCAACTGGGACAAAAAGGCGAATGATGCTTCCGTGACGTATGAACTGAAAAATGTAACGACGAATCAAACGTTTGATACGGGTACAACAAATAGTCGGCAAGTGACCGGCCTTACACCGAATACTCAATATTCTTTTGCTGTACGCGCCAAAAATACAGTCGGTTCGTATACGGGATATTCAAGTTCAACTAGTAAATTTACACTAGCAAATGCACCAAGCGATGCTGCTGTGAGCCAGTCAGGTAACTCCGTTACGGCTAGTTGGAACAATAATGGCAATCCTGCGGGAACGAATTACAAAACGGAAATACGTAACTCCGTCGGACAAGTGCTTGCATCGGGTACAACTTCATCAACTCGTACTGAACTTGCGTTAACTGGACTTGCTGACGGATTATATAACGTATATGTAGCAGCAGTGAATGGAGAAGGCATACAGACTGCATTTACCTCTGCAGGTCAGATCACAAAGGACACGACCGGTCCCACCGCTCCCTCTATAGCAGCGGATCCTTCTTCTTGGACCAAGGAAGATGTCCTGGTTACGATTACAGCAGGCTCGGATGCCTTAAGTGGTGTACAGAAGACGGAGTACAAGCTGGGGATTGGGGGAGAATGGAAGGAATACACTGCTCCCATTACGGTTAATTCTGAAGGAAATACACTCATTATTGCACGCAGCATAGATGCATTTGGCAATACAGGACAGGAGGCTTCGGTTACAGCGCAAGTGGACCGTACAGCTCCGACACCTCCCGTCATCTCGTTAAATCCGACGGAGTGGACCCATTCGGCAGTAACGGTAACGTTAACGGCAGGTACGGATGAAGCAAGTGGAGTGGATCTTACGCAATATAGACTTGAAGGTGAAGGAACTTGGGTCGATTATCGAGAGCCATTTACCATCAATACGGAAGGAATAACCGAGATTCAGGCGCGAAGTGTGGATCGGGCCTCTAATGTCAGTGCATCAACTTCAGCCAATGCCCGGATCGACAAGACAGGGCCTGATGAGCCAAAGGTTACACTCAGTGATGATGAATGGACGAATCAGGATGTATCCTTTGAAATAACCAGCGGTGAAGATACAGGCAGTGGACTTGCCAAAAGCCAATATCGTCTAAACGAACAAGGCCCCTGGATCGATTACACTGGAGAAGTGAAGGTTACCAAAGAAGGACAAACCACAGTATATGCGCGCTCGCTTGACCAGGTAGGGAATGTAAGTACTGTTGCGAAAGCAATCATTCGATTGGATAAGACCGCTCCAACAGAACCGGTTATTACATTAAGTCAGTCCGGCTGGAGCAAAGAAGCTGTGCAATTTACGATTGCTGGCAGCATAGACGAACATGCCATTTCGTATGAATATAGTTTGAACGGCGCCCCATATATTGCAGGAAACTCAGGAGCAGTGAGTTCAAACGGTCCCAACGTAATTCGAGCCAGAGCGAGAGACGCTGTCGGAAATGTTAGCATGGAAATCAGTCGTACGGCTTATGTCGATCAGGTTGCTCCAACGATTACATTTACACCGAATGGACAGGGCTGGAGTGACACTAGTATATCTGCTACCGTTCAATATGAAGATCATGATTCAGGTATCAATGAGATTTCACGATTGTATAGTGTGACGAGCAGTACCGTATCGCCAGACAACTGGAATGAAGCCCGCTCGAATGAGTCTGTAATTTCAATTGAATCCGAAGGCATTTGGTATATCCATGCCAAAACAATGGATGTGGCAGGGAATACATATGAGACCGTATCAGCACCTTATCAGATCCAGCACAAGCCACAGCAGCCGGGAAATGCGAGCGTAACACAGATCAGTGAGACCTCAGCAGAACTTACATGGGATTTGCCGACAGGAGAATGGTATACTGACGGGTATCAGTATGAAATTATAAACCAAACGACGGGCCAGTCGTGGACACTAGATTATCCTAAACATACGCTCACTGATCATTCCCTGAGTGGTGGGCAAGTCTATGATTACGAAGTGAGAGTTCGAAACCATACTGGTATAAGTGATGCAGTATCTGTCCGTGCACTGACAATCCCCGCGGCACCGGGATCATTACAAGTTCGAAAAATCGATTCCCAGCCTGAACTGGCAGAAGTGCATTTCGATTCGGTTCAAGGTGCTACTGCGTACCGTATCACGGCAGCAACTTCGGATGGAAGTATTGTTTTTGACCAGATGATCTCCGATTCTTCCAATATTCCGTATATGACCAATCTGGTCCCGGGGAGCATTCATACGATTTCGGTTACAGCACTGAATGAGAGTGGTGCGGGAGAAAGCAGCAGGGTGGGATTCCTGACATTGCCTGCAGCACCTGGTGAATTTGCGGCAGTGCAGATTCGGGAGCATGAGATCTCTCTGGGATGGGAGACGGTAACTTCAGCTACGTATTACAGCCTTTCACGCAGTGGAGCTGGAGTCTACGAAGGATTGGAAACGGAGTATGTGGACGCAGGTCTGGATAGTGGAACAGAGTATAGCTATGAATTGCTGGCCGCAAACGAGACAGGAGAAGGTCCAGTAACAAGTTTGCAGAAGCTGCTGACAATGCCGGGGGCCATTGAAAGCTTGAGTATAGATAATGTTACAACAACGAGCATGCATCTCAGTTGGGATCCTGTAAGAGGCGCAGAGCGATACGAAGTCTTTGTGAATGGGGAGAAGCGGGAGACGCTGCTTGCTGGAACCCATGAATATCTGCTAACGGGATTGACTGCGGGAACGTTGGTTCAGGTGGACGTTCAGGCAGGCAATGGAAGTGGACAAGGTCAATCCAATCGAGTATCTGGAACGACGCTTCCCGAGAGTCCTTCAGGTCTTCACTTTGTTCAGCCGACTGAAACAGGAGCAACACTTAGATGGGATACAGTCCCCGGAGCGACGAAGTACCGGATCGTTCTTGAGGGGCAGAGTTATGAGATTTCAGATACACAGATTGAAGTCCATCAGTTATCAGGCAGCCGCCACTATACGTATCAGGTGGAGGCCGGAAATGCTGCCGGTTACGGTGCACCCACAAGTGGTAAACTGCTTACTTTGCCAACCAGACCTGAAGGGCTCAAAGTAACACGTACGGATGAAACAAGTATTGGAGTAAAATGGGAATCTGTAAATACAGCCGAATCCTATATTGTTAGTATCAATGGGACGGAAGTGGGTCGGACTTCGGGACTTGCCTATAGGGCTGAAGAATTGTTGCCAGGCATGGAGTATTTAGTGGAAGTACAGGCCGTGAACACGTCTGGAATCGGTAAGTCTGCCAGCTTGATTAGATTATCCAAACCAGCATCGCCTTCAGAAATTGTAGTTGAACCAGGGGTACATAATGCCAACTTGTCATGGGCGGCTGTAGCCGGTGCATCAGAGTATGTAATTCAACAGGGGAACAAAGAAATTTATCGTGGAACAGAGCCAACGAACCTTATTTCAGGACTTGAGGATGGAACGATGCATCATTACACACTTGTTGCAGTGAACAGACAAGGGACCCCATCCGAAGCGACGGGTATATCCATACTGACATTGCCTGAAAAACCAGTTGAGATTAAGGCATCGGAAGTGTCGGAAAACAGTCTTAGTCTGGATTTTACCAAAACAGGGGTAAAGGGTGCAGACGAATACATCATTGAACGCAATGGGCGAGAGATTGCTCGCGTGGATGCGAGTGAAACCCGATTCGTAGATGAGAATTTGTCGCCAGGCACGAAATATACGTATACGATCCGGGCGGTTAATGCAAGTGGTTCGGGTGCTTCCCTTATCTATGGAATAACAACTCAAACCCTGCCACTATCCTCAGATGGGATTACAGTGATCAAAGGAACTCACTTTTTTGATCTGGCGTGGGAAGCAGTACAGGGAGCAACCGCATATGAAATTCGCAATCAGACAACGGGGCAAGTTCAGACTGTGTCTGAACCATCGGTACATCTTGTCAGTTTATTGGATGGCACAACGTATGCGTTTGAACTTATTGTTATGAATGAGGATGGTCACCGTTCTTCTCCTGTTCAGGTTATTTTAATGACCAAACCCATATCCCCACAAACAGCAAGTATTGCTGCAGTAACCGATCAATCCGCAAAGCTGGATCTGAGTGGCAGCGCCACACGAGGCGCAAAACAGCTGATCATTTTGCGAGATGGTATTGAAATTGATCGTATTCCGGCTGACAGTACTTCTTATGAAGACAATGACCTGACGCCGGGGGAGAGATACACCTATACGGTTAAGACTTCGAATGCTTCCGGCGATAGCGATGCGGGATTTGATGTTCAATTACGCACGCTTCCTGCAACAATTACGGAAACTTTGCATCCAGATGTGATTGAAGAGACGGAGGCAGTGATTAAGTGGGAAAAGGTTCAAGGGGCAGAGGGTTACATTGTAATGATAGCGGAAGATGAATTCACAACCATTACAGAGAATGATTTGACTGAGGTTACCCTTAATGGTCTTACCAGCGCAGCTCGATATGATCAAGTACAGATCATTCCTTATAATACAGCGGGTAATGGAATTCCAATGTTCGTTGCTCCATTTTTCACGTTGCCTCATGTCGATTCTATTGAGATGAAGTTATATCCGGAGACGGATCATGCCAGACTGGAGTGGGATTTCTCTTATTTAAACGAAACGTTTGTGGTTCTAATGAATGGTATCGAGCTGTATAAAGGCAAACAAAAAGAATATATCGTAAAGGAACTGCAGGGTGGAACGAACTACTCCATCGAACTGTATACCGAGAACGAGCAAGGGGATACATCACATAAGTTTGAGTATACGTTGTTGACCAAACCGGAAGCTCCCAAGGAAGTGGAATATCGTTCGACACAGGATAGCATACAACTTCAATTCGAAAAGAGCCATGTCAAGGGGGCCGAACAATTCATCATTGAACGTGACGGTGCGGAGATCGGCCGAGTGTCTGTTGACGAGCTTTATTACGAAGACCATGGGCTTGAGCCAGGTGTGAGTTATGTGTTTACCATCAAAACCGTAAATGCTTCGGGTAAGAGCGAGGTTGGCTTCAGTCTAACAGCAGTAACACTACCAGGCAAAATTCCTTCTTCACCTCAAGTGGAAGAACGTACTCAGCATGGTGCAGATATTGTATGGGATATGATTCCTGGGGCAGCAGGCTATCGCATCTATCAGAAAGACGAGTTGATTGCGACAACAATGGAAACGTCGATACATGTAACTGAATTGAAAAGTGCCCAGCACTATTCCGACTTTTCTATTGTTCCTTTTAATGAGGCGGGAGACGGAGAGACAGTTAATGTACCTGAGTTCGAGACATTGCCATCAGAAGAATTCACTATTTCAGCGATCTCTCAGAGCACAAGCAGCATTGCGTTGAGTTGGAAGTTGGAATCTTTAAATGAAACGATCGTACTTTCCAGTAGTGGACGGGAGATTTATCGCGGAAAGGAACGAAGCTACATCTGGACAGGACTAACGGGCGGGCAGCGTTATGATGTCATATTGTGGACTGAAAATTCAGCCGGGGAAAAAAGTGAAAGCCAGCAGGCCACGGCTGTGACTATGCCATATCCACCTCCAAGTGGAAGTGGAGCTGGTTCACCTGTAACATCCTCCAAACCGGAGGATGTTCAGTCCGGAGTATCTCAGCCTGAGCAAAGTGACAAAGTAGAAGAAAAAGCCAAGAAAGAGATCGAGTTCATTGATATTGGTCAAACATTCAATAAAGATCAGATTATATGGCTGGCAGAGCAAAACATCATTCAAGGTGTGAGTGAAACCCGCTTCGAACCCCGTCGTCCCATTACAAGAGCTGAATTCACAGCACTTATTGTGCGATTAATGGGTGTAGACACATCTGCCGAATATCAGAATGCTTTTCGGGATGTGAACGATCAGGATTGGTTTGCTCCTGAGATCGAAGCAGCCGTAAGTCGTGGTATGGTACATGGCATGGGGAATGGCAAATTTGCTCCTTATGCGCTGGTAACCCGGGAACAGGCATCAAAGATCATTGCGAATGTTATTCGCAAAATTAAGCCGGAACCCGCAACTTCACGTCGTGCCTTTACGGATCAGATGGATGTGTCCGATTGGGCCAAAGAAGAGGTTGAAGAGCTTGCTGGAATGTACATGCTTACCGGGTACGAAGACGGCAGTTTCCGTCCCATGCAGCATCTGAGCAGATCCGAGGCGGCAGCCCTGATCTTCCGACTGAACAAACTGATCCGTATTATTGAAGAAAACCAAATTGTGGGAGACGACGGACCGAGTATAGACGCTAAGACTAAGACTTCAAAATCGGAAGTGAACGATATAGATTGAATTAAATGTTAATTCATCATTTCATTCTCCTCAGCAACCACATTATCCGTTATTCGACTTTTAATGTTATAATAGGTTGCCAATATGATAAAAAAGGGTAATGGACAGTGGTGATGAATGATGAATAATAAATTTATCCGAATCTATGAAGATATTGCAGCTCGTATTCGGACTGGAGAAATTGAAGCAGGTACGTTGCTTCCCTCGGAACTTGATTTATCGGAAAGTTATCAAACGTCTAGAGAGACGATTCGCAAAGCGCTGAAAATGCTGTCTGAAGAAGGTTATATTCAGAAAATTCAAGGTAAGGGCTCCATTGTGCTGGATATACGTAAAATTGATTTTCCTATTTCAGGCCTCGTTAGCTTCAAGGAACTGGCTAAAAAAATGGGACATCGGGCCAAAACGTACGTTAAAGTTTTTGAAGAGAAAAAGGTTGATCAAGCCTTGTTCAAGAAAATCAATTTTGGTCTGAATGAAAAGGTCTGGGAGATCAGACGTGTACGGAAAGTGGATGGCGAACATGTCATTCTGGATAAGGACCATATAAGCCAGAAGCTTATCCCTGGTTTGAGCAAGGAAATATGTAATGACTCCATCTTTGAGTACATTGAGGAGGAGCTCGGGCTGACCATCTCTTTTGCCAAAAAGGAAATTTTGGTGGAGGAGCCTACCGCTGAGGATAGGGAATTGCTTGATCTCGAAGGGTTCCACAATGTAGTTGTGGTTAGGAGCCAGGTTTACCTGGAGGATGCCAGTCAATTCCAGTTCACAGAGGCAAGGCATCGCCCGGACAAGTTCAGATTTGTGGACTTTGCCCGGCGTAGATGATATCCATTGACCATGCATATGAAACAGAGAGTACCTATTCACTTCTTTTAGGGGTGAACGAGGTGCTCTCTTTGTTTTGAACAAAATAAATTCCTTATCATGGTAAAAATAACTTGACCAGTAAGCGTTTTCATTTTATTATATGTCCATAACCTTAACGATTAAGTAAATAAAATTAAATTATGTGTATTACATAAAGTTATTTATTTATAATAATAACTTTACAAAATTATGATTTACTTTTGATTTTAGTTAACTTATTGCCTTGAGCAGGGTTAATTGAAATAAACAAAAAATGTAGGAGGTTCTAACGAATGGTCAAGTTGCAAAAGTGTACAGTCTTTACCGTAATTGCTGCACTTATGTTGGTGATTCTGGGGAGTGCTGCCCCCAAAGCGTCTGCTGCTACAGGATTTTATGTAAACGGAGGCAAATTGTACGATTCCACTGGCAAGACATTTGTTATAAGAGGTGTCAATCATGGACATTCATGGTTTAAGAACGACCTGAACACGGCGATTCCTGCGATTGCCAAAACAGGTGCCAACACCGTACGGATTGTGCTCTCCAATGGCGTGCAGTACACCAAAGACGATCTGAACTCTGTTAAGAACATCATTAATGTTGTAAGCGCAAACAAAATGATTGCGGTGCTTGAAGTACATGATGCAACAGGTAAGGATGACTATAATTCGTTGGATGCAGCAGTGAATTACTGGATTAGCATCAAGGAAGCACTCATTGGTAAAGAAGACAGAGTTATCGTAAATATCGCGAACGAATGGTATGGAACATGGAATGGTAGTGCCTGGGCTGACGGATACAAAAAAGCAATTCCGAAGCTGAGAAATGCCGGTATTAACAATACATTAATCGTGGATGCAGCGGGCTGGGGGCAGTACCCGCAATCCATCGTGGATTATGGACAAAGTGTATTTGCAGCCGATTCGCAGAAAAACACCGTATTCTCGATTCACATGTATGAATATGCCGGTAAAGATGCGGCAACCGTTAAATCCAATATGGAAAGCGTATTGAACAAAGGTCTGGCTCTGATCATCGGTGAGTTCGGTGGATACCACACGAATGGGGACGTCGATGAATATGCGATCATGAAATATGGTCAGGAAAAAGGGGTAGGCTGGCTCGCATGGTCCTGGTATGGCAACAGCTCTGATTTGAACTATTTGGACTTGGCTACGGGTCCTAACGGAAGTTTGACATCCTTTGGAAACACAGTGGTTAACGATACTTATGGAATTAAAAACACTTCAAAAAAAGCAGGGATCTACTAGGATCTATAGGGTCAGCATTTTTAAAAAAGATTCATCCAATCAACTGCGATATTAAGCTTGTTCTGACCCAAAAATCTCTTCCAAACACTTTGACCAACACGTCAGGGTGTTTTTTATTGAAAGAAAAATCATTAAAACAGAACTCTTTTGAATTTTTCCGTTTATATTTAAAATCTTTTGTTTTCAAAACAAAACAAAGATGATAAACTCTGATTAGGAATAAAACAAACATTATCGGAGGGGAACAAATGGTACAGAGTTTATGGAATTCATCACAGGCTTCGGAGAAAACAACCGGACTGGAGCAACTGGTCTACCGATCCAATTTGATTGGGTCAGATCGTCGTGTATGTAACATTTTCGGAGGCAACACGTCTACCAAAACGACGGTGAAAGATTTTCGCGGCCGTGATATAGAAGTGATGTATGTAAAAGGCAGTGGATCTGACCTGGCTTCCATGCAGGCGAAACATTTTACAGGCCTTGGACTCGAAGATATTCGTCCATTAATCGAACGTGAATCCATGTCGGATGAAGAGATGGTCGAATACCTGGGTCATTGCATGATCGATTCCAAACACCCGCGTGCATCCATTGAGACGTTGCTGCATGCATTCCTTCCATATAAACATGTGGACCATACCCATCCGGATGCGATTATTAGTCTGTGTTGTGCAGATAACGGAAAAGAACTGGCGAAAGAGATTTACGGGGATCGATTTGTATGGGTTCCTTATGTGCGTCCCGGATTCACACTATCCAAGATGATTGCTGAAAGCGTATTCTCGAATCCGAATGCCGAACTGGTTTTGATGGAGAAGCACGGACTGGTGACTTGGGGAGAAACATCAGAAGAATGTTACGCGCAGACGATCAAAATTATTAATGAAGCGGAAGCCTTCATTGAAGCACGTGTTGACGAAGGAAGCCTGTTTGGCGGAGAGAAGCATCCTGCGCTTGAGGCAGAAGTTCGTCGCCAGATCGTATCAAAAGTAATGCCAACCATTCGGGGAGCGGTATCCGATAGCAAAAAAATGATTTTGTCCTTTGACGATCAGGAGGATGTGCTTGCCTTTGTTGGTGGAGTGGATTCGCCGAAGTTGTCACAGGTAGGTGCGGCGTGCCCGGATCATTTGGTGCATACCAAAGTGGTACCTCTATTCATCGATTGGACACCGGACGCGGAGGATATTGAAGGGCTGAAATCCAAGCTGGTGGAAGGCGTGGCCGCCTACAAAGAACAATATCAACAATATTTTGAGAGCAACAAAAATGATGGCGACGTGATGTTTGAAGCCGCACCTCGCGTCATTCTTATCCCAGGTGTGGGCATGATCAACACAGGCAAGAGCTGGGCACTATCCCAGGTAAGCGGTGCATTGTATCATAGAGCCATTGCCGTGATGCGCGGTGCGACGAGTCTGGGCCAATTCGTATCCCTCAGCGCCAATGAATCCTATAATGTGGAGTACTGGCCGCTTGAGCTTTACAAATTATCGCTGGCTCCCGCGGAGACTGAGTTTTCCCGCAAAGTGGCGTTTATTACTGGGGGTGCCGGTGGAATTGGAAGTGAAACTGCACGCAGATTAGTATCCGAAGGGGCACATGTCGTTCTTGCGGATCTTAACCTTGAAGGAGCGCAGAAGGTAGCTCAGGAAATTAACGATCAATATGGTGTTAATCGCGCATATGCATTGAAGATGGATGTAACGGATGAGGAAGCTGTGCAATCTGCGTATGCGGAAGTTGCCGTACAATATGGCGGCGTGGATATTATCGTGAACAATGCAGGCCTGGCTACCTCCAGTCCATTTGACGAAACATCGTTGAAGGAGTGGAACTTGAACATGAACGTGCTGGGTACAGGGTACTTCCTCGTGGCGCGTGAAGCCTTCAAGTTGATGAAACAGCAGGGGATTGGCGGTAGTATGGTATTTATCGGATCCAAAAACTCAGTCTATGCAGGAAAAAGCGCCTCAGCTTACAGCTCAGCCAAAGCACTCGAGGCTCATTTGGCCCGCTGCATTGCGGCTGAAGGTGGGGAATACGGTATTCGTGTAAATACGATTCTCCCCGATGCCATCCTGCAAGGTTCAGCGATCTGGAACGGTTCATGGAGAAATGAACGTGCAGCAGCCTATGGTATCGAACCGGACCAACTGGAAGAGTACTATCGTAAACGTACAACTTTGCTCGTCAATATTTATCCGAGAGATATTGCGGAAGGCATCGCCTTTTTTGCCTCTTCCAAATCGGAAAAAACAACAGGTTGCATGATGACGATTGATGGCGGTGTGCCAGCAGCATTTACACGATAATAAGGAGGGTTCTCGCACATGGAAAATCAGGTCAAGCAAGCATATGAAGCAGCCAAATCATTATATGCCCAGCATGGAATTGATACGGATGAAGTGCTGAAGAAACTCGCGGAGATCAAAGTGTCTGTACACTGTTGGCAAGGGGACGATGTGAAAGGTTTTCTGAATAAAGACGGGGAACTTACGGGCGGAATATCCGTTACAGGTCAATATCCGGGGGCTGCAACGACACCTGCAGAGCTTCGGGCAGATCTGGAGCAAGCCTTCTCGATGATTCCCGGCAAACATAAGGTCAATTTGCATGCCATCTATGCGGATACGGACGAACAAGTGGAGCTGGATCGAATTGAGCCGAAGCATTATGAGAACTGGGTGAAATGGGCCAAAGAACAGGGGCTCGGTCTGGATTTTAATCCAACCTGCTTTTCACATGAAAAATCAAGGGACGGCTTCACGCTAAGTCATTCCGATCCGGAGATTCGCAAGTTCTGGATTGATCATTGCAAAGCATCCCGCCGCATTGGCGCATACTTTGGTGAGCAGCTGGGTCAGACCTGTGTAACCAATGTGTGGGTACCAGACGGGTTCAAGGATAATCCGGTTGATCGGATGACACCGCGGAAGCGGTTGAAAGATTCACTTGATGAAGTGTTTGCCGAGAAGCTTGATCCGAAGTATCATCTGGATGCGGTCGAGAGTAAGCTGTTTGGCCTCGGTTCCGAAGCGTATGTCGTTGGTTCTCATGAATTCTATATGGGATATGGACTGCAAAATGATACGTTAATCTGTCTCGATGCCGGACATTTCCACCCAACGGAAGTCATTTCCAACAAACTGTCTTCACTTGCCCTGTTTACCAACGGCATTCTGCTGCATGTCAGCCGTCCAATGCGTTGGGACAGTGACCATGTTGTCATTATGGATGATGAGTTGCTGGAAATTGCCCGCGAATTGGTACGTCATGATCTGCTTCCAACGACACATATCGGACTCGATTTCTTTGATGGAAGCATCAACCGGGTTGCTGCGTGGGTAGTTGGCACACGCAACACGATTAAAGCACTGCTGCGTGCGATGTTGGAACCTGTGGATGCTCTAAAATCAGCCGAGCTGCAAGGGGATTACACCCTTCGCCTGGCTTTGACAGAAGAGTTTAAGACCTATCCTTTCGGCGCGATCTGGGATTATTATTGCGCCCAGCAGAAGGTACCTGTACGTGAACAGTGGATCGCTGAGATCAAAACCTATGAGCAGGAAGTTTTGCTTCAACGAGATAAATCTTTCGTATAGTATTATGTAGGCCACGGTGGAGAAGTTCTCCGCTGTGGCTTTTTTTGCAGGAAACAGCTCAGAAATGCATAACTGCGGTCAGAATTTCCATACTAAAAATACATAGAAAAATGTAAAGCATCAATGTTATTACTGCAACGCAGAGGAGGATGCATCCGATTTGAATCTCGCCCACAACAAATTGTACATTGCGGCACTTGGCGGTTTGAATGAAATAGGCAAGAACATGTATCTTATCCAATATAATCAGGACATCATTGTCATCGACTGTGGCTCCAAATTCCCGGATGAAACCCTGCCGGGCATTGATCTCATCATTCCAGATGTGACGTATCTGCTGGAAAATCAGGACAAGGTAAGGGCGCTTGTGGTTACTCATGGACATGAAGACCACATTGGCGGCATTCCTTATCTGTTAAAACAAATCAATATCCCGGTGTATGCATCCAGACTGACACGAGGATTAATTGAGCTAAAACTGAAAGAACATGGGCTGCTGCGCAAAGCAGATCTGCATACGGTTGATTCCAAATCCAGCATTACGCTGGGTGGAATTCAGGTTTCATTTTTTGCGACGAGTCACAGCATACCGGATTGCCTGGGTATTTTCTTTCAGACACCTGGGGGAAATGTCGTCCATACCGGGGATTTCAAGTTTGATATGTCACCTGTAAATGGGCCGTATCCCGATCTGCATCGTATGGCCGAGATTGGCAAACAAGGTGTGCATGTGCTGTTGTCCGAGAGCACTAATGCAGAGAGACCCGGGTTCACCCCTTCAGAGCGTGTTGTAGGTGACCATATATTGGATGCGTTTATTCGCGCCAAACAAAAAGTGTTTATTTCAACCTTTGCGTCCAACGTAAGCAGGGTTCAGCAGATTGTAAATGCAGCATTCGAGACGGGACGCAAGCTGGCTCTGCTGGGCAGAAGCATGATTAATGTAGTGTCCGTAGCCAGTGAACTGGGATATCTGGATGTACCTGAGGGGCTGCTCATTGAGGCCATTGATTCGGACCAGTTTCCACCTGATGAGGTCGTTGTGCTCTGTACGGGAAGTCAGGGTGAAACGATGGCTGCTTTATCCCGCTTGGCCGCCTCCAAACATCCACATGTGAAGATCGCACCTGGAGATACCGTTATTATTGCAGCTGGGGCGATCCCGGGGAACGAACGCAATCTTGCGCATGTCATTGATAATCTGTATGTGCTCGGAGCACGTGTCATTTACGGTTCAAGTGGCGCAGCAGGTATGCATGTATCAGGACACGGCAGCCAGGAAGAACTCAAACTGATGCTAACCCTGATGAAGCCTGATTACCTGATTCCAGTTCACGGTGAGTTCCGCATGCTGTATCAGCATAGACAATTGGCGGAGTCCGTAGGGATCGAACGGGATCACGTATTCATCGTGAACAATGGGGATATGATTCAGTACAAAGACGGCGTGGCTTCTCCTGGTCCCAAAATTGCTTCAGGCAACAGTCTGGTCGACGGTCTGATCATGGGCGATGTCGGGAATATCGTGCTGCGTGATCGACGGCAGCTGTCATCTGATGGAATGCTGGTGATTGTCACTACGTTGAGCAAAACAGAGAAACATATGGTGACAGCACCTGAGATTATTTCCAGAGGTTTTGTGTTTGTGAAGGATGCCGAAGAATTCATGAAAGAGATTCATGAGCTGGTTCAGAACAAGATGGATGAGTTAACCGGAAGCGGAGCGAATCAGTGGAATGTGATCAAAAGAAAGCTGAAAGACGAGATCGGTCATTACATTTACGCTCAGACGAAGCGAAGACCGATGATCCTGCCCATTATTATTGAGGTTTGAGTAAGTGGAGCAGAGTCGATGTATAGAGATTAAGATGAGAATTAAAATTAAGATTATGATGTTCAAAAGCCTGAGAAATGTAGGATCATACCGTTTTTCGTATGAACCACACATTTCAGTCAGGCTTTTATTGTTAATTAACCTATTGATCCTTAAGCAATCCAGATTGTCTCACAGAGGAGAGGAACTGATGGAACTGCTCAATGTTTAATTGCTGTGCGCTATCCGAGAGGGCTACCGCCGGATTTGGATGAACCTCAACCATAACACCATCTGCACCTGCTGCAAGAGCTGCCTTGGCACATGGGGCAAGGATATCTTTACGCCCGGTCGAGTGGGTGACGTCCACAAGCACAGGCAAATGGGTTTCCTGTTTCAGAATCGGTACAGCAGAGATGTCTAGTGTGTTTCGTGTTGCTTTTTCATAGGTGCGAATACCGCGTTCAATCAGCATAACCTGTTTGTTTCCCCGGGAGACAACGTACTCCGCAGCATGAACGAATTCATCAATGGTTGCCGCCAAACCACGTTTCAGCAGAATAGGAATCTTAACATCCCCGGCAGCCTTGAGCAGTTCAAAGTTTTGCATGTTACGGGCACCAATCTGGATGACATCAATATACTGGCCAGCCAGTTCAATATGACTTGGATGCACAATCTCACTAATGGTCTTCAATCCGAACTCGTCGGCAACTTCCTTCAGAATTTTCAATCCTTCGATTCCAAGTCCCTGGAAGTCATATGGAGAAGTACGAGGTTTAAATGCTCCTCCGCGCATCACCGTAATGCCGGCTTCTTTCAGTGCTGCTGCGACCTCGCGTACCTGCTCATAACTTTCAACCGAGCATGGGCCAGCAATCATAATGGGTTTGCCTGCGCCAACCTTGACGTTTCCGATGGAAACGACAGTATCTTCTTGCTGATTTTTGCGGCTAACGAGCAGCTGTTTCTTGTGTTCGTCAACCTGAAGGTTCAGGGAAGCCTGGAAAATCTGTTTGAACAGAAGTTTGATGGCATCGTCTTGGAAAGGCCCCGGATTAGCGGCAGTTAGTTCCTCCAGCATTTCTTTTTCGCGAACCGGATCAAACTTGGGTACACCTTGTTTTTCCTTGATTTGACCAATTTCCTGTGTAATTTGGGCACGTTCTGACAACAAGTGCAGGAGGTTATGATTAATTTCACTCAATCGGCCTCTTAATTGTTCCAAGTTCTTGCTTTGATCCATACTGATCTACTCCTTCAATTTAGATTTATGAAAAAACACAAAAAGGCCCTTCATCCGTAAGGGACGAAGAAGCCGTGGTACCACCCTAATTAGAAACGGTCTGCTGATTGAATACAGCTGATCTGTTTCTCACTTTGACCTTTTAACGCAAGGAACGGATTGTCCTAGAAGCTATATCCAAGAGGAGCAGCTCTTCAGCAATCGGCTCGGGAGTGAACTTCGGCGGCGTGTTCCTTTCGGGTGCTCTCAGTCTTTGGCACCGCGTCCCTGTAATGAACGATAACTCCGCGTACTCTTTCCGTCATAGCCTGTATGAATAATGATGTTCTGTTCTGTATTTCATGATGCACGTTATGAATTGAAGTTATACTAGCATCTCATGTTCCTTGTCTGCAAGAAGCTGAATTAATGCCATGCATCAATAACGCTTTACCGTGACGCATTATCCATGTGCTTCCAGTGTTCTGTGAGATTTACTAATGACTTCATGGGAATAGTATTCGCAAGGGTTTGCCATTCGAAGTATAATATAAGGTAATATAAGTGAATTCAAGCGAATGAGAATAAGAGGAGAAGTTATGAATAAAACGATTTCGGATATCGCCCAAATGGCAGGCGTGGCGAAGAGCACAGTCTCTCGTTTCCTGAATGGTGGTTCTGTTAGCGACGATACACGGGAAAAAATTGAGCGCATTATTAAACAATACAATTACGTACCCAATACGTTTGCACAGAGTCTCAAGGCCAAAAAAACCAGTATTATTGGAACGGTTGTTCCTCGTCTGGATTCCTTTGCAACCTCTCAGACATTGATCGGTATCGATGAAGAATTAAGAAATAATCAGTACCAGATGCTGATCGCGAATACGAGCCAGGATATGCAGCGCGAGATCGACGCCATATATGACTTTGCCAGACAGAAGGTATCCGGTATTATTCTGCTTGCCGCAGAAGTGACGGATGCACATCTGAAAGCTGTTGAAGACATCGGAATTCCGGTGCTATTGGTAGGACAGCAGCATGAACAACTGCACAGTCTGGTTCATAATGATGATCAGGCAGGGTATGAGATGGGTAAACATGTTGTGGAAAAGGGCCACCGGAAAATTGTCTATATTGGCGTTACCGAGAGAGATCAGGCGGTGGGTATCCATCGCAAACAGGGGTTCAAGCGTGCGATCGACGAATGTGGCGGATGTGATGTGACGTATTATGAGACAAGTTTCAAAATGTCCGAGGCGATCATTACCGCAGAAGCGATTTTGAAAGAAAGCAAACCGACCATTATTGTGGGCGCAACAGATAACATCGCACTGGGTGTGATGAAGATTGCTTTTTCCAATAAGATACAAATTCCTCAGGAATTATCGGTTACCGGATTTGGCGGTTATGAAATTACCGAGATGATTCATCCTACACTAACGACAGTAAAATATCATTATTTTGAGGCAGGTCAAGTGGCGGCCCAGCACATTATTCGTCTGGTAAAAGGCGAGCCAGTGGAGCAGTGCACGATCCTTGATGTGGAGATTATTCCACGAGAAAGCGTTGACAAGATATAAATGAATCCTTTATGATAATTCCATCGAACCGGTTCCACACCAGATGTCCACTACGGATATGGGAACACGGTGGCAGGCGAAAAGCCATATGGAATTATTTTTTTGAGTTTGTTGGAACCGGTTCCTCTGATTTGGGTTTTACTTTTAGCTAGGATGGAGAACACTTTTTATGAAAATGACTAGAGAGCAACGCTACAGACGAATCGAGCAGGCAGAGCCTGGAGAAATAGGCAAGCTGGAAGCTTTGATCTCTGCTTGTCCATGGAGACAGCATTACCATATCCAGCCGATAACCGGACTGCTTAATGATCCTAACGGATTCTCCTATTACCAGGGATATTATCATCTGTTCTATCAGTGGTTCCCGCTCGGCACCGAGCATGGAATGAAGTATTGGTACCATACCCGTTCAACGGATCTGGTGCATTGGGAAGAAGTCGGAATCGGAATCCAGCCGGGCGACACATATGATTCACACGGGGCATATTCGGGCAGTGCTATTGAAAAAGATGGCCAACTCCATCTGCTATACACGGGCAATACAAGAGATGAGGACTGGATCAGACATCCGTATCAGTGTCTGGCGATTATGGATGAAAGCGGTTCAATAACCAAAGTGCATCAACCTGTGATCACAGAAGTACCTTCTGGCTACACGGAACATTTCAGAGACCCCAAGGTTTGGCAGCAGGGTGACACGTATTATTGTGTGATTGGAGCACAGCGTGTAGATGAAACGGGATGCACGGTATTATATCGCTCGTCAGATCTCAAAAACTGGACGTTTCTTGGTGAGATTCATACTGGGCTACCTAACTTTGGCTACATGTGGGAGTGCCCCGATTATCTGGAGATGCAGGGTCAAGGTGTACTGATCTTTTCGCCACAAGGAATAGAGAGTCATGAAGATGAGTATCAGAATATTTTTCAGTCGGGCTATCTGATTGGCGAACCACTGGATCTTCAGACAAGGCAATTCGAACATGGTTCATTTCATGAGATGGATCGGGGATTCGACTTTTATGCCCCACAGACGATGCAGGCGTCGGATGGAAGACGAATTTTGGTGGGCTGGATGGGACTTCCCGATTTGGAGTATCCGACAGATAAGAGTGGATGGGCACATTGCCTGACGATTCCGCGGCAGTTGTCACTCCGGGAGGGGAAGTTAATTCAGCAGCCAGTCTCTGAAATGGTGAAGCTGCGTGGGGATTCTGAGGGGAATCATATGGAATTCACAATGAATCATGAGACTCGGTCTTTCGCAGACTTTGCTGGATTGGCTTATGAATTGGAATGTGAGATCCGTGATTTTGACGCAGAGGTTGTAGGCATTGAATTGCGGGCGAGTGTAGAGGAGAAAACCGTGTTGCAGTATGATCGGTTGGCACAGAAAGTAACCCTGGATCGCTCGCAGTCAGGCGCCACACTCGCGGATCAGAACGGGAATGTACGGCGCTGCGCATTGGATGCAGACGTGCTGAAGTTCCATATCTTTGTGGATTCTTCTTCTGTTGAGATCTTTGTCAACGATGGAGAAGAGGTATTCACAAGCCGTATCTTTCCAAGCAAGGATAGTACGGAGATTCGCTTCTTTGCACTTGGAGGTAAGGCAGGATTTAAGGCATCAAAATGGGATTATTAGATATAACGTGAGAGGAATGAAGGACCATGTCGGATAATCAGCAGATTGCCCAGGACGTTATTCGTGCCATCGGGGGCAAAGAAAATATCGCATCATTTGCACACTGTGCAACACGTCTTCGGATCATGGTGAATGACAAGGACAAGATCGATCAGAAGCAGGTCGAGAACATCGACAAAGTTAAAGGAGCCTTTTTCAACTCTGGCCAGTATCAGATCATTTTTGGAACAGGAACGGTGAACCGGATATTTGAAGAGGTCGAGAAGCTGGGCATCGAAGGGTCTTCCAAGGAAGATGTGAAGAGTCAGGGCAAGAAGGAAGGCAATGCTTTTCAACGGGTCATTCGCACGTTCGGTGATGTTTTTGTACCAATTATCCCTGTGCTGGTAGCAACGGGGCTGTTCATGGGTTTGCGAGGGCTGCTCACTCAAAATGAAATTTTATCACTTTTTGGTGCAACACCGGAGGACATTTCACCCAATTTCCTCTTATTTACTCAGATCCTGACGGACACAGCATTTGCATTTCTGCCTGCACTCGTAGCCTGGTCTGCATTCCGTGTGTTTGGCGGGAGTCCGGTTCTCGGCATCGTTTTGGGTCTGATGCTTGTGAATCCGGCGCTGCCGAATGCATACGCTGTGGCCGATGGATCAGCACAACCGCTGCACATGTTCGGATTCATCCCGGTAGTCGGATATCAGGGTTCCGTGCTGCCTGCGTTCTTCGTCGGATTGATCGGAGCGAAGTTTGAGAAGCTTCTGAGAAGACGCGTACCAGAGGCGCTTGACTTAATTCTTACCCCTTTTATTACACTGACGGTTATGATTACGCTGGGCCTCTTCGCAATTGGTCCGGTATTCCATTCTCTTGAGGAGTGGGTGCTGCATGGAACGACAGCCGTATTGGGACTTCCATTTGGTATTGCGGGCATTATTATTGGTTTCTTCCATCAAATTATTGTTGTTACCGGTGTACATCACATCTTTAACTTTCTGGAGATTCAATTGCTGGAGAAAACGGGCTTTAATCCGTTCAACGCGATTATTACATGTGCAATGGCTGCGCAAGGAGCAGCTTGTCTAGCAGTGGGGTTGAAGACCAAAAATACAAAGCTGAAAGCACTCGCACTGCCTTCGTCATTCTCTGCATTTCTAGGGATTACTGAACCTGCAATCTTCGGGGTTAACTTGCGATACATGAAACCGTTCATCATGGGTCTCGTCGGAGGCGCTGTCGGTGGATTTATCGCATCTTTGTTCCATTTGCAAGGTACAGGTATGGCAGTGACGGTTATTCCGGGCACGCTGCTGTATTTGAATAGCCAATTGCCTTTGTACATTTTGTCCAATGTGGTAGCAATGGGAATTGCATTTGTACTTACCTGGTTCTTCGGATATAAGGATCAGCCGGTTGCGGAGGAAGTTCCGAGCAATGCAGGAGAAGAGAGCAAGTCGGAAGTTCTGTCGCAAAAATCGAACTCATCTGCCAGCCAGGCCGTTAACCATCGCACCAAGGTAGATATATTGGAAATTGCATCACCGATCACTGGTACAGCTGTTGCTTTGGAGCAGGTTCCTGATCCTGCATTCTCGGAAAAGCATATGGGAGAAGGGATCGCTATCGAGCCTTCTGAGGGCAAAGTATTTGCACCTTTTGATGGTGTCATCGCTCATGTGATGAATAAGAGCAAACATGCGGTAATCCTGGAACATGAAACCGGTGTTCAAATGCTTGTGCATATTGGGATTAATACCGTTGGACTGAAGGGGGAGGGTTTTACCGCATATGTGAATAGCGGAGACACCGTAACCGCAGGACAACTGTTGATTGAATTTGACATGGAAGCGATCCAGGCTGCCGGGCTGCCATTGATTACACCTGTGCTCATCCCGAATGGGAATGATAGGATCGAACAGGTGATGGCAACTATGACAGGCCCAGTTCAAGCTAATGGAGAAGCACTAATCGTTGTGAAATTTACTGAACCACAATAAGCGTAAACTTTTGAACAAGACAGGTCGGAAAATGCAAAGAGACCCGGTGTATATCACCAGGGTTTCTTTGCACTTTTATGTATCTTTTCTACTTAACGGAGGTGTCAAAAAGAATAATACGTCAGCGCGTATTGCATCAGAAAGGCACGAATTTCTTCCCGGTTTAACATCACATCAGATGTGCTGCCTTGCTCCAGGTTGAGAAGCAAATTGCTGACGGCTTCATGCAGGAACAGCATGCGTTCATTTCCCCACAGCTCTTGATGCTGCTGGATAAATTGCGTGACCTGCGACAGCTCCATACCTTTTAACACTCTGAACACCGAAGCCCATTTTACCAGATCAGAGGGATGGGAGCCTATAGGCAATTCAAATTCGGCAAAACCATGAACATTCCCGCATGAGATTTTGAACAATCCGCAGTAACAGGATGAATGTTCCCGCGCTATGAAGGGTAATTTTCGCATATCGTACCGAATAATCTCCATGGAACTAATTCGGGTATCAACACGAATCTCCGTTCGAATTTCCACATCACAATCTGCAATCACACGCTCCAACCTCCATAGGCAAAATCACCTTATCGTTTCTATTGTTTTTGTTATCCTGCCGATTATATTACGACTGAACACAGCTCAAGTAAAATCTACCGGAATGGATATACGCCTGATTTTCCGATTATTGGTTTGGAATTCATACATGTAAGCGATTAACAAGAGATATATCTTCGTTTTGGACTCGAATAACTCGATTTTTTCTTCCGTTCATGACAGACCGAGTAACATGCCGCATGACAGCGTAAAGAGGAGATTAGTCAAGAAATCCTCACCTGGATTGTCTGGAATCGATCAGAACGGTGCAGAAATCGAATACCGTTCAATTGCAGAGATGTAGACAGAGGACTATGATTCGCACATAACGTACTCCAGATGGCATTTGCAGGATCTGATGTGAAGGCGAGGTTGGCGGCAATGGATGAAGCAATGATGGTGGTTTCGACAGGACACGGTGCGGCGGGAATGAATTTTGTGGATGTATTACTGAAGAGGGGATTTGCAGTTGTCGTGCTTGTACACAGTGAAGAAGAGGGGGAACAACTTCAATCTCTTGGTGCAGTTACTGTGCGTTACATTCAGGAAATGACAGACCGTAACCAGCTTCCGCTTGAATTTGTAGTAAAAAGCGCCTTTGTATTCGAAAATAGCTTGCCGCAGTGCTGTCAGGACATTGAGCTGTGTCGCAGCTTGTGTCCGCAACAACTCTATGTCGTTTCCAACAACAGGGCTCCTGTTGGGCTTGTTTATAAAGATCTGGGAGCAACATATGTCATTCACAGCCGGAGTGGAGATGTTTCATTTTTAGTGTAGTATGGCAAAAGCAAAAAAACAGGACGGCGAAGTTAACCTGATAACGGATCGCCGTCTTCATTCATGACTATAGGCCAGCGTGTCGTTTCAATCGTTCTGCAATCTGAATCAGATCCTCTGGGGATACACCAGGTGCGAACTCTTCCGGCAGATCGGGAAGTTCAGGGATGGCTCCACTGTGACCCGGCAAGCCGGCAAAGGCTTCAAGTTTACCGCCATCGATTGGATGTTCTCCTTTCCAGATCTGAGCAATGCGCTGATAGTCCTTGTCACTAAAGGTATAGAGTCTACGGTGCTCACCCATGGCTTCCCATTTGCGCGTTGTATCAAACACCTTATTGTCCAGCCGCGGAATAGGAAATAACTTGGTTACATCGACTCCAGTCGCTATTTCCAGTGCCTTGGCATAAGCCAAAATATGTACGCCTCCACGCACGAGCAAATATCCTGTCATCTCCCTGGCTGTTGGATGATCAGTCATCTCGTAAACTCTCATCTTGTGGGTTCGCGCCCCGCATTCGAGGAAGAAGTTATGCAGCAGATCAAAGATCAGATTACCACTGCTAACGACATAAGAACCATTCCAAGGTCTACCCATGGAATCGTATGGAAGCGCCGTTTGAGCGGATTCGATAAAGTGTGAAGTCATACGAGCGTCCTTGCCAATGCGCAATGGTGTGGAGTCGGGATCACCTGGTGAAGTTGAGCCAACAAGCATCAGGTTAATGGTATTGGCGACAAGTTCAACGTGGCCGAATTCTTCAGCCGTAATGCTAGCCACGATGTCATAGAAGGGGCGCAGCTTCGACTTTCCTCTGAAATTAAAAGACTGAAACAAGTAATTGTTCAACGTTGACATTTCCCCAAACTTGCCACCTAACAGTTCCTGTACCGCGCTAGCTCCATTGGGATCCGGATTATTGGATAGTGGTAGTTCGATAGCAAGACGGTCTACCCGTTTAAACATTACATTTCCTCCTCAAGCCAAATTACTGTAAAGGTATGAGAGGTTACTTGTACGTTATTCGGGGATTCCAATTTAATAATCTGTTTTGATCATAGAAACATAAAGAACGTTCTGTCAGAGCTTGTGCTCTGAACAGAACGTTTAGCATTAATAATATAAAAACGATATTTAAATTATGAAGAGATTCCTACTACACTGGAACCATTCTTCGTAATTTTGTACGTAATGACGTCTCCGCTCCAGAAGTGGAACTTGAGAATGACTTCGCCATTATTTGTTTCGTTGAAGAAGTTTTGTTTCAGTTCAATGACGTTGCTACTATAATTCGGACTGAAAGCGTAGGAAAATTCTTTGAATGAAGTCCAGTTTTGCGGACCCGCGTTTCCGCCACTTGTATAAGTGGCTTCCATGGTGGCCAGCTGATTGCCATTAAAAGTAGTCGGAATCGCAAACGAGCTCGTTGTGCCCGTTACATTGCTCAGTTTAGGTGTATCATATTTGATGATATTCAGGTTCCAGTTTGCGCCTTTGTTGAATTTGACGGTCAACTTGGCATTAACCCCAAGATTGCCGGAAGTGGTCAGTCTGGTTAACAGGCTTGATTTTAACGTAAGCACATCACCGTTGATCGTGTAATCTGTACCTTGAACAAGGGTAGTGCTGCCATTAGCAAGAGAACTAAATGTATTGCCATTGAGATTCAGTTTTACGGTTTTATCCTGGATTGCAGCACCTTTTTTCAGATAAACCAGATCGGATTCAGCTGTGGAGGAACGACCTGTCCAACTTGCTTTCATTGTGTTATACAGATCCTGATCAGACCATGTGAAGCTGGTACGGCCGAAATGCTGTCCATTATCCCATAACATGGTGGTCATCTGTTTCTGACGCAGGTATTGGCCGATAAATTCGAAGAATTTCAGCTTCTCACCTTGCTCGATGACACCTGTGTGCTGATCAAAACCGAGCAAGCCATACTCACCGACGATAACCGGAATACCTTTGGCTGTGAATGCATTGTAGACTCGGTCAAATGTATCGGTAATATCCTGTTGCACTTCAGCATTATATTTGGTGTACCCTGCGATATTCACGCTGAATGGCCAGAAACCATAGTAGTGAACGGTAGCGATAATGTTAGGGTCATTCAATTTTGCGATTGTCTGGGATAATGCATCGAGATCTGGTTGAGCGGAAGAGGTATGCATCGTTGGGAGAACCAATGGACGTGTTGCATTGTTACCGCCGGATGCTCTCACGATGTTATGAAAAGATACATTCAACTCTTCCAGCAAAGCGTATGCTGTAGCGGTATTCGTTGTACCACCTTCGGTGAAGCGTGGTTCATTTACACTTTCGAACATCAGCTTAGTGGATGAGTTTTTGAATTTGTTTGCAATTTGAGTCCAGGCAGAGTTGTAACGAGCAAGAACATTGGCATGGTCATTCTCCATATAGCTGATCCACTGCCATGAATCGTGATGGATATTAATCATGACATATAGATTGGCATCCAGGGCCCAGTTTACAACCTGTTGAACGCGATTCATGTAAGCGGTATCAATAGTGTAGTTGGGTGCTCCTCCTATATGAGCTTGCCAGGTCACTGGAATACGAATGCTTTTGTAGCCTTGATTGGCGATATTTTGAATCAGTTGCTGAGTGATCAGCGGGTTTCCCCAGGCCGTTTCATCTGCACCAACAGCGTCCAGCGAGTTACCCAGATTCCAGCCCGGCTCCATCGCAGTAACATAGGACTGAATATTGGTTGGAGCAGCGGCGGTTGCATTTGCCTGAATCGAGTCATCTGAAGCAGCAGAAGCGATGGCTGATGAGAACAGGGATAGGATCATTGCCGTTACGATAGTGAGCGAGAGGGCCGATTTGCGGTTTTTGTTCATTAACATATTCTCCTTTGTAAATATAATTGTTGAACTAAAAATATAGCGCTTACAAAATTGGCGATTTAAGTTCAGCATAGAACAAGATCCTAAATTAATTTAAATGGAATCACCACCAAATTAAGTATTGAAAACGTTTTCTGAAATGCAACTATATCATGATTTATTCAAAGAAAATACCATAATAATTGGATAATAATTCATGTCAAAATTAGTGATTATGACAATTATGGAATATCGTAGGGGGTGGTGTGGATTACTCTTTTACATGAAAAACTTCTGTGGATATCAGCATTAATTCTACAATTTGTGTGTTCATATATTGCGGAGACGTTGGGAAATCTTCTTCAATCCAGCGAATCAAAAGACCAGCGACTCCATGAGCCCGATAGATGTATAACCATTTTGGATCAATTACGGACCCTTCCTCAAGCTCATAATCGTATTCTGCTACAAAAAGATCCTCAATGACTCTCGCCATTTGGTAGCGAAAATCCACCTGGATATGATCACTCAATAACAATTTGTATAGTGCAGCTTGTTCTTTCAAGTATGTAAACAGCGTGATATCTTCGGCATGCATTTCTTTTAAATTGACTTTGGTGATGTATCTGTATGGATTCTTGATCTGTTGAACAAATTCGACTAGAACCTCCTGAATAATCTCACGTAACAAATCCTCTTTGGTTGCGAAATTGGCATAAAATGTGCCCCGATTATAATTGGCCTCCCGGACAATTTCAGATATGGAGATCTGTTGAAAAGGCTTTTGTGAAAGCAAGCGTAGAAAAGTTTCTTTGATATCCGACTTGGAACGCAAAATGCGTTTGTCAATTCGATCTGTCATGAATAGTTCACCTCGTTTACAGTATCGTTCATGTCACTTAATTCTGCAACTTGGTGTACAAAATACGATCAAGTGTACAGTAACGTACAATTCCAGGCATATTACGGATTGAATAAGGTCAATGATATAGATATATTGAGGATTGTTTAAAATTAATATTAATGGAGGTATTCATATGACATTTCCCGTATTGGAAGGTAAAGTGGCCATTGTAACAGGGGCAGCGATGGGCATGGGTGAAGCAACTGCTCAACTTTTTGCCGCAGCCAAAGCAAAGGTAATCGTTGCAGATTTTAACGAAGAGAAAGGACAGGCTGTCGTTGAATCCATTCGTGCGGCTGGTGGTGAATCCGCTTTCGTGAAAGTCGATATTTCCAAATCGGAAGAAGTACAAGCGATGGTGAAGTTTGCAGTTGAGACTTATGGACAACTGGACGTGGCCGTTAATAATGCCGCACTCACGCCAGATGACAAACCAGCAGCTGAATTTGACGAAGCCTACTGGCATCGCCTGATTTCAGTTGACCTGACAGGTACTGCATTGTGTATGAAATATGAACTTCAGCAAATGCTGAAACAAGGCAAAGGCGGTTCCATTATCAACATTTCATCGGTTAGTGGATTCCGTCCTCAACCCAATAACATTGCTTATGTAGCTGCCAAGCATGGCGTGGTTGGTATGACCAAAGTAGCTGCAATGGAAAACGGACCACACAACATTCGGGTTAACTCGGTTGCTCCAGGAGCAATCGATACACCTATGCTGCGTGGTGCCTTGGATCAATTCGGTTTCACGGCAGAGGAGTATGCTCCGCAGTTGAGCTTGCTTAATCGTTTTGGACAACCTAATGAAATTGCACAAGCAAGTCTCTGGCTCGCATCTGACGCTGCTTCTTATATCACAGGCACTACGATTCACGCGGATGCAGGATACACATCTCGTTAATTATTAAAACGAAGAATTTGAAAGATCTAATCCGACTACCCAGTCACAATAAAATTGACAATTCAGCTATTCCTTGCTAAAGTTTTATCCAATCCGCATAATTGTGATCTGGGAATGTTACCGATATGGGCATAACCTGAGCTGGCTTGTATACACTGCAACGTGTATCCGGGCTGGTTCGGGTTTTTTGTATTTAAGTTGAACGAACAAACGATTTTACATTGGACCTGCGCTGCCAGAACAATCTTCCGATCGCTGTTATCCCCAGATTTTTTGATTCCCTTTTTAAAGGGAAAATCCGGGGATAAAGGCGAAGCGTATGCTTCCGAAGCAGCTTTCTTTCAGAAAGCTTTTAGCTCCGCTTTTCCAGATTTTTTCTGTCCTCTCCGTTTATGATGTAAATGTGTAGTTCAACTTAAAAATTTTGTCTTGTAATGTTTCATGCGATTTGAGCGGATAACAGAATTACATATTTGGAAGGAGAATACAGATGACTAATTTTAAGTTTCCCAAAGACTTTTTGTGGGGTGGTGCCATTGCTGCCAATCAGGCAGAGGGTGCTTATCTGGAAGATGGCAAAGGGCTGAGCATTGTTGACTTGCTGCCGACAGGAGAGAATCGTAGAAGCATCATGAAGGGTAATGTCCCTGCATTGACCCCGCTGGAAACCGAGTTTTATCCTTCGCATGAAGCAATTGATTTCTATCACCGTTATCCCGAAGATATCGCGCTGTTTGCCGAAATGGGATTCAAAGCGCTGCGTGTATCCATAGCCTGGGCGCGGATTTTCCCAACCGGAGAAGATGCACAGCCGAATGAAGCGGGTTTGCATTTTTATGATCAATTATTCGATGAACTGTTGAAGCACGGTATCGAGCCTGTGGTTACACTTGCTCACTTCGATGTACCGGTCAATCTGATTGAGAAATATGGCAGTTGGAGAAGTCGTGAGTTAGTGACTCTGTTCGAAACCTACGCGAAAACCGTATTCAACCGTTACAAGGACAAGGTTAAATATTGGATGACGTTCAACGAAATTAATATGCTGCTGCATCTGCCATTCCTTGGTGCGGGTTTGGTCTTCAAGGATGGTGATCATGTGAAAGAGATTCAGTATCAGGCAGCACACCATCAACTCGTGGCAAGTGCACTGGCGGTTAAAGCTTGTCATGAGATCATCCCAGGCGCAATGATCGGCTGTATGCTTGCGGCAGGAAGCTTTTATCCTTATACCTGTAATCCGGATGATGTGTTCCAGGGCATGGAGAAAGACAGAGAGTCTTACTTCTTCATTGATGTTCAGTCGCGTGGAGAGTACCCAGGTTATGCCAAACGTTTCTTCAAGGATCATGGATTGAATATTAACATGCAGCCAGGTGATGCGGAAATTCTGAAAAACCATACGGTTGATTATATCGGATTTAGCTATTATTCAAGTCGTACAACCTCCACCGACCCGGAAGTCGTCAAAAACATGACGAGCGGCAATGTGTTTGGTTCTGTAGCCAATCCATATTTGGCAAAATCGGAGTGGGGCTGGACAATTGATCCCAAAGGCATCCGTATTACAGCCAATCAACTGCACGACCGATATCAAAAACCGCTGTTTGTTGTAGAAAATGGATTTGGAGCCAATGACGTGGTTACCCCTGAAGGTGAAGTTGATGATGCGTACCGGATTGATTATCTGAAACGCCATGTTGCCGAGATGGGTGAAGCTTTACAGGATGGCGTAGAGATCATCGGTTATACTAGCTGGGGGCCCATCGATATTGTCAGCGCTTCTTCAGGAGAGATGAGAAAACGCTATGGTTATATCTATGTCGACCGTGACAATGAAGGTAAGGGTGACTTGAAGCGGATCAAGAAAAAGAGCTTCCATTGGTACAAAAATGTGATTGAATCAGATGGCAGCAATTTAGAATTGGAATAAGCAGGGGAGAAAGATGGACATTCTCCATGATCATATCGGAAGGACCACTCTTCATGGAACTTCCGATTGTTCCCTCGTTGAAAGCGTTGACATATGTGTCTCTTCGCGCTATACTTGACGCAATTATATCGTTTTGGGATTGTTACTACTTGAAGTAGGCAAAACCTAAGCACCAAAAAAACAGACGCACATGTCTTGTTTATTTTGTGATGCTTCAGGTTTTTTTTGTATGCCCAAAAGGCGATATATGACTGCCAAGAGAGTGGATCGTGACGGGGGGATTGAAGTGAAAATAGCAAAGGTTATCAACAATAACGTCATTAGCATCTATCAGGCGGATGGAGCAGAGCTTGTAGTGATGGGGCGTGGGATTGCCTTTAAGAAAAAGCCGGGGGATAAAGTAGACGAGACCCGTATCCAGAAAGTATTTGCGCTTAAAAACAAGCAGACATCCGACAATTTTAAAATGCTTCTGCGTGAAGTACCCATGGAACTAATCGAAATTGTGGAAGAAATTATTACCTACGCCAGAGAGAATCTGGGCCGTAACCTGAATGAAAATATTTATGTTTCTCTGACAGATCATATTAACTTTGCGATTGAACGATATCGTGAAGGGGTTGAAATCAAGAATGCACTGATGTGGGAAATCAAACAGCTGTACAAGGCTGAGTTCGGACTGGGTCTGAAAACGCTGGAGCAGATCAAGTCCAGACTTCATATCGAGCTTCCACCGGATGAAGCAGCGTATATTGCCCTGCATATTGTCAATGCGGAGATGAATGAAGAAGTTATTACAACAATGAACATCACGAAGTTTATTCAGCAGATTATTAATATAGCGAAATATCACTTCAAGATGGAATTCGATGAAGAGTCTCTCAGCTATTTTCGTTTCATTACGCATCTGAAGTTCTTCTCCCAGAGGGTATTAAGCGGCACGCATTATGACAATAATTATGACCACTTTTACGACATGATCAAAGAGAAGCACCCGGAAGCGGCGGCATGTACGGAGAAAATCGAAATGTTCGTCAACAAGGAATATAACCATCAGCTTACCAACGAAGAGAAATTGTATCTGACCGTCCACATTGAACGGGTCGTTAATCGATAATAATTAAAATGTTGACAAATTTGGTTAAATCATAATACTATGAGATTAACAGGAATTGAATACGATTTAACTGGGATTGTTACTGGTTATGCAGGCAAAACCTAAGTCATGAGAAGGCAGGACCAATGTGTCCAAACCTTACTCAAGGCTTAGGTTTTTTGCGTGCAAAAAAATCGGTAAGGTGCCTGTTTTAGTAAATATGGGGGTGCACATCATGAGTCAGGAAAAACTCGCAAAAGAGATCGTCGAGCTGGTCGGCGGCGAAAAGAATGTGGTATCACTTGTACATTGCGCAACACGTTTGCGGTTTGTATTGAAGGATGATGCCAAGGCAAACAAAGCCAAGCTGGAAAAGACAGAAGGGATCATTGCAGTCAAGGAAAACGGGGGTCAGTTCCAGGTGGTCGTTGGCAATAAGGTGCCTGAGGTTTACAACGCCATTGGTCAGATCAGCAATATTTTGGATGATTCTTCCGAAAAGGAAAAGCCGAAGAAGTCCGCGAAAGGCTTAGGCGGCATCATCGATGTGATTTCCAGTATTTTCGCACCGCTATTAGGGGTTATGGCGGGAGCAGGTATCTTGAAAGGGCTGCTGCTCATTGCAAGCAATGTCGGCTGGCTGGAAACAACGGAAAGTACGTATAAGATCCTATTTGCAGCAGCAGACAGCCTGTTTTATTTCTTACCTTTGCTGTTAGCGGTTACAACTGCTCGCAAATTCCAGGGTAACATGTTTGTAGCAATGACCATTGCAGGCGCATTAATCTATCCTTCCATCGTCACGCTCAAGGCGGAGGGAACGCCAACTGATTTCTTCGGTATTCCTGTGATTTTAATGAATTATTCATCTACCGTTATCCCTATTATTCTGGCAGTTATCGTCATGAGCAAATTGGAGAAATTCTTCAATAAAGTTCTTCACGAAAGTGTGAAAAATTTTGTCACTCCATTATTTTTGCTTGTCATTATGGTACCTCTTACTTTGCTTGTATTCGGTCCATTTGGAGTATATGTAGGTAATGCCATTGCATCAGGACTTGTGGCCGCCTTCGGATTCAGTCCGTTATTGGCAGGAGCCGTTATGGGTGCAAGCTGGCAGCTGCTCGTTATTTTCGGAATTCACTGGGGTCTTATTCCCGTTTTTATCAACAACGTTGCAGTGTATGGACGTGATGGCGTCAAACCGGCTGCGACGGCTTCCATCTTTGCACAGACCGGAGCTGCATTCGGCGTTATGCTGAAAACCAAAAATAAAAAGCTGAAAACGCTGGCGGGTTCATCGACATTGACAGCCTTGTTCGGGATTACCGAGCCGGCCATCTATGGTGTCACTCTGCCACTCAAACGTCCATTCATCGCAGGAGTGATCGGGGGTGCTGTTGGTGGGGCCATCATTGGTCAGGCGGGTACTCAGGCATTCGCTTCGGGCGCTCCAGGATTACTGACTTTGCCGATCTTCTATGGACCGGGTGGAGAGGGCTTCCCTGGACTGATTCTTGGGATCTGTGTATCCTTTGTTGTTTCGGCTGCATTGACGTACATTATGGGATTCAAAGATCCGGTTGAAGAGGAAGAACAAGAAAAAAGCACGGAATCTACCAATCCATCAATAAGAACAGCGGATTCCGTGGATCAAGAAGTTCTTAGTCCGATTGAGGGGACCATTGTTGAACTGACTGAGGTGCCAGATCCGGCATTTTCATCCGGTGCGATGGGCAAAGGCATTGCGATCCAGCCGGCAATTGGCCGAGTCGTTGCTCCTTTTGACGGTACCATTACCGTGGCTTTCAAAAAGAAACATGCGCTGGCTGTTGTATCGGATACAGGTGCGGAGATATTGGTCCATGTCGGGGTAGATACCGTCAAGCTCGATGGTCAACACTTTACATCACACATTCAGGAAGGTGATCGGGTTAAAGCAGGAGATTTGCTGCTGGAATTCGATATCGCTGCAATCAAGGCCGCTGGTTATCATACGGTAACCCCTATTATTGTAACGAATTCTGCAAACTATGAGGAAGTGGTTCCTTTGACTACAGGAGAAGTTCGGGTTCAAGAGCCTTTACTTACCCTGTATGGTGGAAAGGGACAGGAACAAGAGTAGAAATAACAAAAGCCGTGTCCGACGTGGAACAGAATGTTTTCTGTTTACGTGGACACGGCTTTATTCGTAATTTCAGCTCAAGCTTACGCTAACCAATTAGCGATTAGGAGTCAGCCTTTACAACCGTTGAGTTCATATTGCCTGTCAGTCGTTGCGGAGGGAAGACCATGCGCACAGGTGCGATGATGATCGCAGCGAACAAGGCTTTGATTAGATCACCGATGATGTAGGGATAGAACCCTTGTATCATGGCTTCGGGTAATGACATTTTGTAGGCATAGGCCAACCAGGGCACGCCCGAAACATAGATCAACATTGAACCAAATACCTCAAATACGATAAAGGCCAGGAAATAACCAACGAATCCGTTCAGTTTGATTCTGCTGAGTAATAACCCAATGAGCAATGCGGAGAAGGGCCACATCATGACATATCCCCCGGTAGGCCCAAGGAGTACTGCAAGTCCGCCTGCGCCATGCAGAAGCGGGAAGCCAATCGCAGTCAGGACTACGACCAAAGCGACACTTAGAAAACCATATAATGGGCCAAGCAGTCCTCCTGCCAGCATAACCGCAAGAGTTTGCAGTGTAATCGGCACAGGAGAGAAACCAATGGGAATACTTATGTAACCAAAAAGAACAAGTATGGCTGCCATCAGTGCGCTGAATACAATACCTCGCAAAGATAATTTCATGTTTGAACATTCCTTTCAATTTTGGTAATCTTATTGTTAACCGATCAAACGAATGTGGTTAACGATTTGGATCGTACCACAAAAGATTCAAAAGGGAAAGGACCAATTTGCGATGCAAGACGTTACACCTTTGATAAAACTAGAAAATGTCCGTGTTCATTATGCTTCCGAGTCAGGACGTGTTCGTAAGGCAGTGGATGGGGTTTCGCTGGAGTTAGCACCCGGTGAATGGATAAGTATTGTGGGAGCCAATGGTAGCGGCAAAAGTACGCTAGCTGGACTGCTGATTGGATTCACTCCGCTATCTGGCGGAGAAAGAAAGGCTGCTCCAGAACTGGTTGTGCGTGGAGTCCTCCAGCAGCCTGATGCCCAGGTACTTGGAGATACCATTGAGGAGGAATTTCATTTTGCCTTATCCTCACTGCTGGAATCTCCTGATGAACAATTACGTCGGAGAGAGCACGCATTACATACGGTAGGACTTGAACACCCGCCACAGGCGGCAATATCGATGCTGTCTGGAGGGCAGAAGCAGTTGCTTAATATCGCGGTAGCGCTGGCGGCCAAGCCGGATGTACTCATTCTGGACGAACCTACGGCCATGCTTGATCCGGGAGCCAGAGATCGAATGGAAGCGGTAGTTCAAACTATTGTCCAGCAGGGGACGGCGGTAATCTGGATTACGCATCATTTGGAGGAAGCGACTCTTTGCAATCGAATTATTGCCATGGAACAGGGACGCTGTGTTTATGATGGAGCGCCATCGACTTTCTTCTATGGAAAAGATAAGGAAGAGACGGCGGCTGACGCTGGAAAAGAAGCACAACAACCATCACCCTGCGAACAGCTTGGGCTTGCTCCACCTTTTACAGTGCAGACGGCTCTACTCCTGAAACTGAAAGGTTTGCTGCATCATGCAACTCCTCTGCGACCAGAGCAGTTGGTTAAGGAGGTAGCCCTTTGGCAATCGAATTAGAGCATGTAGGTATAGCTTCATCACAACCTGACAAAAAAGCGCTGCTTCAAGATATCACTGTCCGACTGAACCGTGGCGAAATCACTTTATTATTAGGCTGCACAGGATCAGGCAAAACCACACTGCTGCAAACGATCGCTGGCCTAAAACCTCCAGATGAGGGTAGCCTCAAGCTGGACGGAGAGCTTTTCTGGCAGAACGGGAAAGTGCCACAGTCCATTCTGTTGCAAATGGGATTGGTCTTCCAATTCCCAGAGCAGCAGCTGTTTGCCCGAAGTATTGGGCGTGAATTTGCTTATTCTCTGCGTCCGTATCGGCTACCGGATGAACAAAAGAAAAAGCAGATTTCCGAAGCACTTGAGCGCTGGGACTCTCCAGCGGGTCAGGGAGAGGAAGAACGATTCCATTCGGACAGATCCCCCTTTGCACTAAGCGGGGGAGAACGGAGAAGATTGGGGCTTGCCCTGGGAACTGCTACGCAGCCTTCATGGCTATTGCTCGATGAACCCAGCGCTGGATTGGAAGCCCAAAGTGTGCTCATGCTGCTAGATGCTTTGAACCAGCATCGAACTGCAGGTGAGGGAGCCATTGTGGCTACACACGACCTGGACACATTTTTACCGCATGCGGATCGGGTTCTGTTGTTGAAGGATGGGCGTCTGGTTGCTGATCTCAAACCACGGGAGCTTCACACAAGACCAGATCTGCTGGAGCTTGCCGGAATTGGTCTGCCACCCTCTATGCAACTGGCACAACAATTTGCGGCTGCGGGCATTCATTTTCCTACTACTGCGTTGACCCCGGAGGAAATGGCTGAAGGTATTGTTCAGTCCGTCAATGAGCCTTTAGAGCAGAAGGTTGATGTTATTGGTAATGAGGATCAATTCAGAGATGAAGCGAAGCTTGCCTTTTCAAGCTCCGACACTTCTAGAGGAGAAGGCACGCAGGAGGGCATATACACCCACGCAGAATCAGGATCCAACAGAGGATTATATGGGGCCATGGACCCGCGTTTGAAATGGGTTTTATACATTTTGCTCGTGACCGCGACGATGCTTCAACACCACTGGTTAGGTCTCTCTCTTACGTTGATGCCAGTCATCTTGGCACTTGTTGTGCTGCCACGTCAGGTTCTGATGGGATGCTTGAAATTAATGAAGCCGCTCGTACTGTTCTTTCTCGTATCAACCGCGTTGTCGGGCACAACTCTTTCTACAGAAGGTGGCGGCCTACAGTTCGGATTCTCCCTAATGCAGGCGGAGGGGACGTTACTGAATGTATACCGTTTGTTTATCGTTACGTTGGCAAGTCTTTGGTTTTCACTGACTACGCCATATGGGCGCATGGTTGAGGGGCTGAATTGGGTGCTGGGCGTCGGCAAAAAAATCAAACTGCCCGTGTCGTCGTTTGCACTCGCTGTGTCCCTAATCTTTCGTTTTATCCCGATGATCTGGAGTGAATGGCAGCGATTCTCGCTAATTGTCCGGGCACGCGGCAAAGCTGCATTACGACCGAATACGGTACGTGTGCGTGATCTTGGTCCAATGGTCATTCCCTTGCTCATGGCGCTGTTTCAGCGTGCAGAAGATATGACGATTGCAATGGAAATGCGGAAAGTTAGAGAGAATTCCCTGCTTGGAGCACGTTCCTCCTTATTGGTATGGTCCAAACGAGATACATGGATTTGCATGATTGGACTTATTGTTTTTGTATTTTATATCTGGATCAGAGACTGAAACGCATTGTTTGCCATGAATCATGCATAAATCCTTACATTTCCGTTCAAAATAAACATGCTTTGATCACCACGAAGCAGATATGGAGGGACGAACGATGAAGGATAAATTTCTGCAAGAAGAAAGACAAGAATATACCGATGTGTCCACGGTGGAGTCGCAGCGAAATGATATCACACTCGAAGAGTTCCCAGAAGGTCCTTACGGCTCATCTCTAATGTCTGAATCACTTGGCAAAAGCTCGCCGTGGCGAGTGGATCAAAGGACCGCACACCGTTTCGATTATGAAAATCATGAGCTGCACGAAGGGGAAGTTCGGGATTATCCCGGTCAGGACGTCTACGATGAAACGGTCCCCGATAATGTAACGAAGCCTCAATACCCGGAAGAAGAAGCATAATGACGTATTATATAAAATAGATGATAGCCTTCGGCAGGATCTTCCTGTCCGGGGGCTATATTTAGTTGTATCGTTTATGAAAACAAATCTCCTCAAATTCCACAATATGGGTTATTATAGGCGTAGCTCGTATTAAAATGATAAACAATTCATGGTCAAGCGGGGGATGTCAGAATGAGAGAGATTAACTATAGCGATTATTTTTGGCAGGATGATAAGGTCAGATTACGTGCTTTGCGTGAGGAAGATTGGGAGGATCATTATTATAACCGGTTTGATACACCTGCTCGTCGTTTACTGGAATGTGCAGTAGAGCTGCCACCTACGAATGCTGAGGCGAAGAAATTTACGGAAGCCTTTTCTGATTTCTCTCTAGACAGAGGACGAATCATGTTCACGATTGAAAATATGGATGGTGAGAATGTCGGGGGCGTGAACCTGAACAGCATCGATGAGCGGAATGGTACCTTTAGCATTGGAATTCAAATCGACAGGGACCATCGCGGAAAAGGATACGGGACGAGAGCCATTCGAATTTTGCTCAAATATGCCTTTTTCGAGCGCAGGCTTAATAAATTCAATGATTATGTTCTGGAAGGAAATGAGCCTTCTGCAGCCATGATGAGAAAGCTTGGATGTGTGCAGGAGGGCGTGCGTCGTCAGGTGATTTATACCGATGGGAAATATCAGGATCTGATCCTGTTTGGGTTAACCAAAGACGAGTTTATGGATAAGGAAGGACTTGAGTGAGTCTCATTTTAAATCAGAGCGGCCCGATGTTTATGATCTGCCAATGTTAGTTCGGTAACTGACAATGTGCAAGGGGTGAAATATGAGGAAGCTGTTATGGATAGGTTCGTGCTTTATTGTATGTGTATTGGTTAATGTTACTGCATTCTTCTGGAATGATATTTTTGGATATAAAACGTTAGAGAAGGCTGTTCAGTCTACTTGGAAATACCCCCTTCAAGTGGTTAATGTAGATCAGCAAAATGAACTGGTTTTGTCACTGGACCAAACACAATATGTTTTCGCTGCTTATGAACATAAGAATGGGAGATATCACTATGATACGGATAGTGAATCAGGTTGGACAGCGAGTTCAGATGTGGGGCCCGCCTTTTTGGTACAAGCGGAACCGAAGAAAAACAAAGGTAATTTTATATGGGGCGCTTTATATTCCGATATGCCTGTACACAAGTTTAAGATTGAATACACAAACGGTGAGACTCAGGAGGTTGAGTCAAGCAATAATACGTTTATCATGAGAATGACGGAAGCTTACCAGAGTGAAGACAAAATGATGTTAATGACAACGTTCACGAATGTGTATGCTCTTGATGAAGAGAACAACGTAAAACAAGCTTTTAATCTGAATTGATTTTTGGTTATCGAGCTTTAAAGTAAAACGCAGAAGGCTAGATAAGATGTACACCAGGAGGCATTATGAAACAAATTATGAAACAAACCAACCAAAGTGATGAATTAATCATTGATTGCAAAGATATATATTTGCGCGAGTATCGACTTGAGGATTTGGAGAAATTGCAGGAAATCACCTGGCAACCTGAGGTATACGAATTTTTGCCAGGATGGAATGCTGCGGTTGAAGAGAGAGTACTTTGGCTGACTCAATACGAAATCCCTGAGAATCAGAATTTTAAACAAGCTGTTTTGGAGGGAGGAGACATCGGAGACCTCTGTTTACGGTTGGCTATCGTGCTCAAAGAAAATGATGAGTTTATTGGATGGTGCTGCTCAGGGATCAAGGATGAACTGCCAGCGCCCAATCGGGAGATTATGTATGGCATTTCGGAACACTTCCGGAACCGTGGCTATACAACGCAGGCAGTAAAAGGAATAACACAGTATTTATTTGAAAATACAAACGTTGAAGTATTGAATGCCATTGCTTTATTAACGAATCAGGCATCCAACAAGGTAATACAGAAATGCAATTTTGAATATCTGAATATGATTGAAATCGAAAATGAACCTTACAACCATTACCAATTGTTGAAGCACCAACAATAACCCTACTGTAATTGGCTCAAGATGACTGCACAGGAGTGATACCATGGATTCCAAACCCCAGCTTGTTTTAGATCTGGCCGGTGTGCTGATCACCAATCTTTCCTCTTCATTCTGGCAGGAGCTTGCAAGCTATGCAGGTACTCCTTTTCCTGTATTAATCGAGCAATTGAGTGGTATACGCAAGGACTTGTGGACAGGAAGCATGACAGAGGAACAGTTCTGGATCTGGATGCAAACCCAATATCCCAATATGGATAAGATGTATGCTTATGAATTGCTTGAAAAAACAACAGAGTTGCTACCTGCCATGCATCGTCTTGAACGATGGAGCAAGCAGGCAGAACTTCATCTCTTAAGTAATCATTGTCAAGAATGGATTCAACCCATTTTGCCGTTGATCCAACCGTATTGCAAAAGCATTACCATTTCCAATCAGGTCGGATATTGCAAGCCCAATATAGAAATATATGAACTTGTACAATCTCATCTAGCCAGGGATGTACGTATTATATATGTGGATGATCAGGCTAAAAATTTGAAGCCTGCTGCTGAGCTGGGATGGGAAACATTACTTGCGGATGAGCAGCATCAATGGATTGCTGAAATTGACGAATGGCTCACAGACCAACGATAACTTCCGATACAGATTGACCTTGTACAAATAAACCAATTCGATACTAAACAAATACCCCTATCATTTCTCTGCAGAAATGATAGGGGTATTTGTCATATGATAAGAGCCGCAATAAAACGAAAAAGCTGCATCTTGCGAGCCTCAATCTGCGTAGCCTTCACTTGACCAAAGGCAGCAAAATCGTAAATTCCGTTCCTGCACCTAATTGGCTGCGCACTGTGATTTTCCCGCCATACGATTCCACAATCGAACGGGTAATGGCAAGGCCTAGGCCCGCGCCCCCTTGTTTTCTTGAACGGGAAGAGCTTGTGCGATAGAAGCGTTCAAAGATATGAGGGACATGTTCCGGTTCAATCCCAGAGCCGTTATCTTTGACGGTTAACTCAGCTTTATGCTGAGCGGCATATAAAGTAATGCTGATGGCTCCTCGATCTGAATCGGTGTGCTGAACTGCATTGTGGAACAGATTAAGTACAACCTGTTTCAATTTGTGAGCATCGGCCATTACATGTACTTCAGCGGTCAGGTCGAGATGAACCTGTCTTTCCTGAGCCATCATGATCAGCTGTGGCTGCATTTCAAGCAGCAGACTGTCAAGTTGAATGACTTCCTGCTCTTGCTGAGGGGCCTGATCCAGCTTCGTCAGCATAAGCAGGTCCTCTACAAGTTTGTTAATCCGCATCGATTCACCATACATGCTGTTCAAAGCACTATATAATTGTTCGCTGTTGGAAGCTGCGCCACGCTTGAGCACCTCAATGAATCCGTGAATGGAGGTAAGAGGGGTACGCAGTTCATGGGAAGCATCAGACAGAAAACGCTGCATCTGTTCTTTTGACTCCCGTTCTGCTTCAAACGAGTCTTCAAGCCTCTCAAGCATGCCGTTAAATGAAAGCGCCAGCTGATCCACTTCCTGTTGTCCCTGGACAGAAGGAAGACGTTCAGCCAAGCTGCCTGCATCGATTCGTTGCACAGTATCTACCATACTGGACAATGGAATTAACGTCCGGCGAAGTGCTTTGGCGTATAGAACGAGTCCAGCCACCATAGCCAGCAGGGATAACATCAAGAAGATCAGAAGCTGTTTCACAATCAGATCTTTTAGCGGTTTCGTAGCCGTACCCATCTGTACCATGGGTAAGCCGCGATTACGCGGTCCAGGTGAAGAGAAGACAATTAGCTGCTCATTGCCTTTATTATCCGTTACAATCCGGTACGGAACATGTTGTTTATCGTTGATCCGATCTGTAATGTTCTGATATTCAACTGACGTCAAGCGAGGAGCGGTCAGACCGTCTTCACCAAAAATATCCTCAAAGCCACTTTGATTATCAAATAAAGCCAGTGAACGATCAGGAATGTATAAGAAACGATTGCCTGATCCTCTTGGATCTGATCCGGATTGCCCGCCAAAAGGATTATTTGTCGCACCACTTCGTGAAGACGATCCGAGCCACACAGGAGGCATGGACATGAGCTGCTCTTCCATGGTTTTCGCCTGGTTGCGATACAAGAAGCTTTCCATAATCCAGAATTGAAGAATGCCAATTAACAATAGCAGAGCAGCCAGAATGAACAGGGAGCGTGCAAGTAATTGAGAGCGGAGCGAACGTGGCGATATCCATTGATGTAGCCAAGTCCAAAGATGTTTATCTTTCTTAAATAGAGAGACCATCAGAGATCCACCCTGTATCCGACACCTCGAAGTGTACGAATGAGCTTATGTTCTTTATCCCCCAGTTTGTCACGCAAGGAGCGGACGTACACCTCCACAATATTCTCTTCTCCGCCAAAATCGTATCCCCACACGCGGTTCAGAATGGTCGCTTTACTCAGGACAATACCATGATTGAGCACGATGAATTTTAATAGTTCATATTCGGTTGGAGATAACTCCAGAATCTGATCGTGATAGGTAATCTCTTTGCGTTGATCATCAATTCGGAATGGGCCATGAGTCACTGCCCCTATTAATAAAGGAAACTGGTTACGCAGCCTTGCCTGAATCCGTGCAAGCAGTTCATCGAACGCAAAAGGCTTAATCATATAATCGTCAGCACCAAGCCATAGGCCTTTTACCCGATTCTCGACTTCATCTTTGGCTGTCAGCATGATCACCCCGACCTGGGCCCCGCTCTTGCGCAGACGCTCAACAACCTCAAACCCATCCATCTCGGGCATCATGACATCCAGAATGGCCATATGTGGACGAAAGTCGAGTGCCAATTCAAGCGCAGCAGCTCCATCCGGGGCCGTACGAACATCAAAGCCTTCGTTGCTTAGTCCTAGCTCCAGAAATTGCAAAATATGTGGTTCATCATCGGCCAATAGTATTTTAATACCAGTACTTAGCTTCATAAGCAGGCGTTCCCTCCCGTTAAATCCATCAATTAGATATCCTCAAATCTAGAGGTCTATATGCTGTATTATCGCTCGCCAAACTGAAAATTAGCTGAAAAATTTGCAAGTTATCCTCAGGCAACATTCAGCGGGCACTCATCCCAGTTTTACTTTGGCCTGTCACAATAGTAGACATGAAGAACTTGAAGGAGTGATTGAGATTGAATAAAGCCAAACGAAGGATTGACCTTGTCCTTCTGCCGATTGTTTTACTGGCGGCATTTCTGAACGGGTATGGCATCTGGAACGACCAATATGCCAATTCCTATTATACGACCGCCGTCGGGAGCATGCTGAGGAATTTCCATAACTTTTTCTATGCATCGCTTGACTCGGCTGGTTCGGTAACCGTAGACAAACCACCGGTTGTCTTCTGGATTCAAACCGCTTTTGCTTACGTTTTTGGATTGCATGGATGGAGTGTTATTTTACCGCAAGCGTTAGCGGGGATCGGTTCGGTGCTGCTTATATATTTCATGGTCAAGCCTTCATTTGGTCTTGCCGCAGCGCGAATCTCGGCACTTGCGATGGCGACTGTTCCTGTTGTGGCAGCGGTCAGCCGTACCAACAATATTGACAGCATGCTGGTATTCACGTTGCTATTGGGCTCATGGTTTTTGTTCAAGGGAAGCAAGCAAGGCAGTACGTGGCGTATCCTGGTTGCCTTTGCACTCATTGGACTTGCTTTTAATATGAAAATGCTGCAAGCCTATATGATTCTTCCGGCTTTCTACTTGTTCTATCTGCTTGCATTCAATGCAAAGTGGAGAAGAAAAATCATCCTGCTGATCGGAAGTACGGCGGTGCTGGCAGTCGTTTCCTTATCCTGGGCAGTCACCGTGGATTCAATACCTACAGATGAACGGCCTTATATCGGCAGCAGTGAAACCAATTCAGTGCTGGAGTTGGCTTTTGGATATAACGGCTTATCCCGTCTCACAGGGCAACAGAACAGATCAGCGAATGCTGGCATGCCAAACGCCTCCGATGAAGGCAAGGCCCGTGGCACCGCAGCTTCCCAGACCTCAGCATCTGATCAGTCGGGCAGCGGCTCGGCTCCAACAGGCAATGCACCGGGAAATGGTGAAATGGGTGGCATGAATGGAATGACTTTTCCAGGCGGTCAGATGCCAAACGGTGGCGAGATGCCTAATGGAAGAAATTTCGGAGGTGGTAATGGCGGCGGAGGCATGGGTGGCATGTTTGGTACCGGGGAGAAAGGTCCTCTGCGGTTATTCCAGACCGAACTGTCCGGCCAGGCCAGTTGGCTTTTGCCGATTGTATTACTGGGCTGCATCGCGATTTTTGCAGGGTTAAGACGGAGAAATATAACCGATAAGCATAAGGAAGCCTTGTTCTGGCTGGCCTGGCTGCTTCCGGTAGCTGCTTTCTTTAGTGTGGCAGGCTTCTTCCATCAATATTATCTGATTATGCTCGCCCCTCCAGTAGCTGCATTAACCGGAGCAGGATTTGCAGCCATGTGGACGGCATATCGTGAACGCAATGGCTGGCAAGCCTGGCTGCTTCCGTTATCTGTGCTGCTTACGACCATCTTCGGCTGGTATATCATGCAGGTGTATAACGAAACTATCGGGGCAGGTTGGTCTATAAGTGAATTAATTGCAGGCATTCTGATCACGGTTATCCTGATTGTGATGCTTAATCGTTCACATCCATGGAAACAGGGTTTGATAATTGCAGGCTTCATGGTCATGCTGATCGGTCCGACCTATTGGGCATTCACACCTATCACGTATGGAGGCAACAGCATGATCCCTGCCGCCGGGCCTACAGGTTCCAATGGAATGTTCGGTGGAATGGGCATGGCAATGGGAGATAGACAAGGTGATCGCAATGGTGGCGGTATGGGTATGGCTCAGCCAAATACATCAAATGACACCGACACCGATCAGGCTTTCCCATCGTCCGATGAAGCTGACCCGAACAATGCGGGCATGGGAACACCTCCGAATTCAGGCGGAAACATGAATGGCGGCGGAGGCATGCCGACGACAGGTGGTCGAGGTGGCGCGGGAAACCGCAACGAAGAAGTGGACACCACAACACTGAATTATCTGAGAGAGCATAACACAGGTGAAACCTATCTCTTTGCAACGACGGACTATAACCAGGCAGCTCCATATATCATCGATGAAAATGAAGCAGTCATTACGCTTGGCGGGTTCTCGGGTTCAGATCCGGTGTATAGCACGGAAAAATTGGAACAACTCGTGAAGAGTGGACAAGTGAAATACTTCATGGTAGGTGGCATGGGCGGCCGAGGTGGCAGTTCTGATATTGGCGACTGGATCAAGGAGCATGGTACCGAAATTCCAACGACAGAGTGGAAGACGGGTACGGACAGCGGTTCAGGTTTCGGCGGTCAAACCACTCTATATGAAGTGAAATTATAAGCGTGATCGAATGGTATAAGGGAGGGAACGAACATGGCTCAAAAGTGCCGTTACAGCATTATCATTCCGATGTATAACGAAGAAGCGGTGATTGAGGAGACCTATCGGCGTCTCAAAAAAGTCATGGGCAGTACAGGAGAGAGTTACGAGCTTCTCTTTGTCAACGACGGTAGCGTGGACCAAAGTGCACAGATGATCCGTGACTACGCCCGTTGGGACGAAAGTGTGAAGCTGATAGATTTTGCGCGCAACTTCGGTCACCAGATCGCAATTACGGCAGGGATGGATTATGCAGCAGGCGATGCCGTCGTCATTATTGATGCGGATCTTCAGGACCCTCCCGAGCTGATATTGGACATGATCGCCAAGTGGAAAGAGGGCTATGAGGTTGTCTATGCCCGTCGAACCAGACGAAGCGGGGAGACACGCTTCAAGAAATGGTCGGCAAGCATGTTCTATCGCGTACTGCGTGCGTCGACGGATACGGAAATTCCAGTGGATACGGGGGATTTCCGACTGATTGATCGCAAGGTGTGTGATGAGATGAAACGTCTTCCGGAAAAAAATCGATTTGTTCGCGGACTGGTCAGTTGGGTGGGGTTCCGTCAGACGGCCATTGAGTATGAACGGGATGAGCGTTTGGCAGGGGAGACAAAATACCCGCTGAAACGTATGTTGAAGCTGAGTTTGGACGGCATTACCTCATTCTCACACAAACCGCTCAAGCTTGCAGGTTACGTAGGAGCTATTCTATCCATCGGCGGCTTCATCTATATGCTTAGTGTCATTGCTTCAGCGATATTTACAGATTCTACGATCAAAGGATGGCCTTCGATGGTCAGCATCATGCTGATTTTTAACGGCTTCATATTGATCATGCTGGGCATTCTTGGCGAGTATGTCGGCCGAATCTATGATGAAACGAAGGCGCGTCCGCTCTATATCGTAAGGGATGTGTATCAGGTGGAGAGTCAGTCAAGTCAGTCACGGTTAACGGGCAGAGTTGCTCATCATGACTAATCGGTTGGTCACTATATTTAAGTTCGGAATTGTCGGTGTCCTGAATACTGCAGTGGATGCATTGGTATTCACGTTGCTCGCTGCCGCAGGCGCACCTGCTCTAATTGCCCAGGTGATCTCGTATAGCTGTGGGGTCGTGAATAGTTACTGGTGGAACGGCAGATGGACCTTCCAGGATGCGGGAAGACAGGGCAAAAAAAATGAACTCATGCGTTTTGTAATCACCAATCTGGTGGTTCTTGCGTTATCTTCTCTGATTTTGTACATCTGCAATAGCATATTAGGTTGGAGCGTTGTAATGAGTAAAATACTGGCAACTCTCTCGGGCATGGTTATAAATTATATCGCCAGTCGGTATTGGGTGTTCCGGGCAGAGCCCGTTCAAGGATCTGACCCTTCATCTGATGCTAATGAAAGGAGTGCTTCATGATATGAGAATTAAAAAAGCAGTCATTCCGGCAGCGGGGCTAGGCACCCGATTTTTACCGGCAACCAAAGCACAACCCAAAGAAATGCTGCCAATAGTGGACAAACCGGCGATTCAATACATTGTGGAAGAAGCAGTACAATCGGGTATTGAAAATATCATCATCGTAACCGGACGCAATAAAAAATCGATCGAAGATCATTTTGACAAATCGGTTGAATTGGAGCATTCCCTGTACGCCAAGGGCAAGCAAGCACTACTGGAAGAGGTACAAGCGATCAGCGAAATGGCAAGTATTCATTTTATCCGGCAAAAAGAACCGCTTGGATTGGGCCATGCGATTGGATGTGCTCGTCAGTTTGTGGGAGATGATCCATTCGCCGTACTGCTTGGAGATGATATTATGGTGTCAGATCCACCAGCACTTGCACAGATGATTCATTTATATGAAAAAACAGGCAGCCAGATTGTTGGCGTGCGGCAGGTGCAACCTGCTGACGTGAGTAAATACGGGATTATCGATTCACAAGGGGCAGATGATCGGGTTCACCGAATTACCAATCTGGTAGAAAAACCTTCAATTGAAGAAGCGCCCTCCCGAACAGCTGTGATGGGACGTTACATTCTGAAACCTTCCATCTTTCCCATTCTGGATCGAATCGAGAGAGGTGCTGGAGGAGAATATCAGCTAACGGATGCGCTGAAAGAAGTAAGCCAGGTGGAAGAGCTGCTGGCTCTTGAACTGGAAGGACGCCGCTACGATATAGGTGATCAGTTCGGATATATTCAGGCGATCCTAGAGATTGGACTGATGCGTAAGGAACTACAGCCCATGCTGACACCATATCTTCAGAAGCTTGCAACGCAGTGGGCCTAGGGAGATATGTAGCAGAGGTTTAGATCTGCTTTTAGGAGGGGCTCCTCCGTGCTATGGCCCTGTCATAGACTCCAGCATTGTACAATGGTGCCTGTCACGCTACAATGAGCAAGAAGTTCAAGTTGCTCTTTGAGGAGTGAGGAATCATGAGTCAGACTATCATCAGGGATCTTATTCAGTATATGGACGTGGAGGACAACGCCGCCATTCAATACATTCAGACCGAGCATCGGTTGAAACTGGGACTCTTCTGGGGAATCAAGGAAGGCAGCCGCGTTCTGGAAATCGGTTGTGGTCAGGGAGATACAACGGCCGTGCTTGCACATCTGGTGGGGGAGCATGGGTACGTTCATGGTGTAGATATTGCACCAGAGGATTATGGTGCACCACTGACCGTAGGGGAAGCGGCAGCCAAGCTGCTGAAATCTCCGCTGGGTGACCGAATTCGAATGGATTATGAGTTTGACATCCTAAGTGATCAGGCTCAATTCGCCGAGAATGAGTTTGATGTGATCGTGCTTTCCCATTGTTCATGGTACCTGAAATCGTTTGACGAACTCGCCCAGATTCTTAGCAAGGTTAGGACGTGGGGACATCAGCTATGTTTCGCCGAATGGGATACACGAGTTACAGATGTGAGCCAGCTCTCACATTGGTTATCCGTTCTGATTCAGTCCCAGGTCGAATGTTACAAGGAGAACAGCTTTTCCAATGTGCGCACGCTCTTTACACCGGAGGATATCCAAGAGCTTGTCTCTGCGGCGGGGTGGACCATTAAGGAAGAGATTTCAATCCATTCTCCCGAACTGCAGGACGGTCGTTGGGAAACCGAAATGACACTGGCAGAAGCGCCTGTGGAACTGCAAATGCTTCCGATCCCGGACAAAGTAAAAACACTTCTACTTTCCGAACTGAAATTACTTAGGACACATCATGCGACGGGGCCTGGGAGTCCACTGGGAACGTATGCGATTGTTGCCAAAAAGCAGTAAAAAAATAGCCATTTGCAGCAATTTATAAAAAAAACGTCTATCGACGTACTTTCACAGAAGACAGACCGCATTTAGCTGAAGTTTTTCTTGCGATAATTGAATCGTTCAGCTCCGCTGAGAACGTATAAATTCCATGATCTAAAAAAATGTGTTTACTTCACGATGGTAATTTTGATATTATAATCGCAATATCAAATGCGATGAAGAGATGAGTAGATAAAAGGTTTCTTTCACAGAGAGCTCCGGCAGCTGAAAAGGGGTAAAGAATTTTTTGTTGAATAAAGACTCAGAGCAGCACATCGGAACTTTAAGGATTGAGGGATGGTGTGACAGGAGCTCCTGTTACAGAGCGAGAGTATATGCGGATTACGGCATAATTGAATGCAGTTATCCTTAATAACTCGAAGAGGCTGGTATGGCGACATATTGGCGAATCTGGGTGGTACCACGAGTGTAACAATCTCGTCCCTGAGACTTTTGTCTTGGGGATGGGATTTTTTGGTTTTTCCGGGATGTTGGCTACACGCTTTGGAAACGCCTGAATAGTGTTTAATAAGAGGAAACTCACACCGAAAGGAAATGATGATTTTATGTCAGCAAAATTGAAAGTCGGTATCGTCGGAGGAACGGGGATGGTAGGTCAGCGTTTTGTGGATCTGCTCAATGAACACCCATGGTTTGAAGTAACGGCTATTTCAGCAAGTGCCAACTCGGCAGGCAAAACATACGAAGAATCCGTACAAGGCAGATGGAAACTCGCTGCTGCGATCCCGGAAGCAGTGAAAAACATCGTTGTGCAGGATGCTTCCCAAGTTGAAGCTTTTGCAAGCCAGGTTGATTTTATATTCTGTGCTGTAGATATGAAAAAGAATGAAATTCAAGCGCTCGAAGAGGCTTATGCCAAAACGGGAACTCCGGTTGTTTCCAACAACTCGGCTCACCGCTGGACAGCGGATGTACCCATGGTCATTCCGGAAATTAACCCGGGACATCTGGACGTGATTGAAGCTCAACGCAAACGTCTTGGAACGAAAACCGGATTCATCGCAGTTAAACCCAACTGCTCGATTCAGAGCTATGTGCCAGCACTGCACGCCTTGCGTGAGTTCAACCCGACTCAGGTTGTAGCTTCCACGTATCAAGCAATCTCCGGAGCAGGTAAAAACTTTACGGACTGGCCAGATATGCTCGATAATGTCATTCCATACATCGGTGGAGAAGAAGAGAAAAGTGAGCAGGAACCACTGCGGATCTGGGGTAGCATCGAAAATAATCAAATCGTCAAAGCATCTGCTCCATTAATTACAACACAATGTATTCGTGTACCGGTAACGGATGGGCATCTGGCAACCGTGTTTGTGAACTTCGAGAAAAAACCAAGCAAAGACGAAATTCTGGAGCGTTGGTTGCAGTTCAAAGGTCGCCCGCAAGAGCTGGCTCTGCCAAGCGCACCAAAACAATTCATTACGTACTTCGAAGAAGAGAACAGACCACAGACGAAACTGGATCGTGATATCGAGCGCGGTATGGGCGTTTCAACGGGCAGACTGCGTGAGGACTCCCTGTATGATTACAAGTTTGTAGGACTGTCTCACAACACACTGCGCGGAGCAGCAGGCGGTGCTGTATTGATCGCTGAATTGCTCAAAGCTGAAGGATATATTCAGCCGAAATAAATAGTTAGTGTAAATAGGAATAGAAGTAATAGAATATCACTGACAGGTAACCCCTTTTAGTAGACAAGAGTATGAGCATCTGAGAAGATGAATTTATTTTTGTTGAACAGAGGGGTATTTTAAATTCAAACCGTTTTGCTTCGGTATTTGGATGACATCGTTACTAAACATATCCGTTACTAGGGAAGAAGGGATCTGCTCATGTCGTTACAATCATCATTCTATGAAGGGCAAAACCAATATGGTAAATATTACATTGTAAATTCATGAGATTTCCGGTATTTTTATTAACGGAAAACTTTTATTTATAAAGTAGAAGTAGATTGTCTTAGCAGGTAGCAATTGAAATGAAGAAGAAAGGAGGAAGAAATATTATGTCAGAAGTTGCTAGTCAAAGAGTACATAAGCCAGGACCACCACCAGTAAGTTTCGGTAGTTGGATGCTCACATTGTTCCTTATGATGATTCCGCTTGTAAACATTATTATGTTGTTTGTTTGGGCATTTGGAGATTCCAACCCTTCGAAAGCCAATTATGCCAAAGCAGCGTTGCTGTGGGCAGCGATCGGAATTGTTGTGTATATTCTTGTGTTCGTACTTATCATTGGAGCTGGAATTTCGCTCTCGGATTACTAAGTTTATGAATACGTAGCTTGATAAAGTTTCAACTCGAACGCCGACAATAATGTCGGCGTTTTTTAATTTTGTTTTTTCTCATGTTCGTTGATTAGGTACACATTTCGTTAGTTGTAGTTCTATTCGATGAAGAAGATTGGGATTACGATAGAAATATCAAGCGACGAAGTGGGTGATGAGGAAAATGAAGAAAGTAAATGTGCCAGACCACCCACAATTGTTGGGAAAGGGAGTTACACAGACCAAATCGGTTTCAGGGTGGAAAAGGTTTATGGGACAGTGGGAGTTTCAGGTTATGATCTGGCCTGCTCTGTTATTCTTGCTGATCTTCAGCTATGGACCCATGTGGGGGATTTTTATTGCGTTCCAGGATTACAATTTGTTCGCAGGCGTGAAGAATAGTCCGTGGGTTGGATTCATGCATTTTCGCATGTTCTTTGAATCTCCGGAATTCTGGAGCGTGATGCGAAATACATTTGCCATCAGTTTGCTCAAGCTGTGTATCGGTTTTCCTGCGCCGATCATCTTGGCCCTGATGTTAAATGAAGTGGCAGGCAAGTTCAAACGAGTCGTTCAGACAGTCACTTATGTTCCTCATTTTATGTCATGGATCGTAATCTCTGGGCTCGTATTCTCTATGCTTGCGGTGGATAATGGGGCGGTTAATGAGCTTCTGATCGCACTAAATCTCATTCATGAGCCGGTTAACTGGATGTCCACACCCGAGTATTTCTGGGGAATCCTTGTATCCTTAAATGTCTGGAAAGAGATTGGCTTCGGTTCGATTGTCTATCTAGCGGCCATTATCGGCATTGATCCCGCCCAATATGAATCTGCTTCCATCGATGGAGCGAGCCGTTTCCAACAGATCTTTCGAATTACAATCCCGAATATTATGCCGATTATGATGATCTTTCTGATTTTGGGGATTGGTAACATTCTAAATGCAGGGTATGAAGATATTCTGGTACTGACAAAAAACCTGAGTAATGGCATCGTTCTTCCCGTTGCGGATGTAATCGACACCTATGTCTATCAGATGGGAATTGTTAATCAACGATTCTCCTATGCAACCGCGGCTGGATTATTCAAATCGTTATTAAGTGTAACATTGTTGGTTGTAGCGAACACATTGGCAAGAAAGTTCGGAAAAACTAGCTTGTGGTAAAACCGCGAGTGAAAGAGTGGGAGATCGTCTATGAAACTGTCTGCAGGAGATCGTATTCTCAAAATCGTGATCTATGCGCTGTTGAGCATTCTGGCATTTATTACTTTTTATCCGTTCTGGAATTCCCTTGTCTTGTCGTTGAACGTAGGTTCCGATACCTCCTCAGGTGGGATCACCTTTTGGCCAAGACAATTTACGTTGGAGAATTATGCAGTTGTGTTCCAAGAAAAAAATATCTACAATGCGTATCTCATCACGATTCTTCGGACAGTAATTGGCACGGTATGTGCACTGCTTTTTACATCTTTATTCGCTTATGCGATGTCCAAAAAAGGGATCATGTTCAAGAAAACCTACATGATTCTTGCCGTAATAACCATGTTCTTTAGCGGAGGAATTATTCCGTACTTTATCCTTGTCTATCACCTTCAATTATATGATACGTTCTTATTCCTCGTGCTTCATGGCATGGTTAACGTGTATAACATGATCATCTTCCGTACCTTTTTTATGGAACTTCCGGACGGGCTGGAGGAATCGGCCAAAATGGACGGATGCAGCAATTTTGGTGTATTTTTTCGAATTGTGCTACCTGTATCCGGCCCCGTGATGGCGACCCTAGGACTTTTTACTGCTGTATTTTTGTGGAATGACTGGTTTATCCCGGCGGTATTCATCAGCAATCAAAATTTGATCCCTCTGCAAACGTTGCTGGTCCAGATTATCAACGCAGGAACAACGGCTTCGCTGATGACCAATCTGAACAGTTATGCGCAAAGTATGGTGCAAAATACAGTTACCGTAAAATCCTTGCAGATGGCTACGATGATGGTGGCCACGCTACCTATTCTCATGATCTATCCATTTTTACAGAAGTATTTTGTGAAAGGTGTTCTGGTAGGCTCACTTAAAGAGTAGTTTGCTCGCAAAATGGTTATGAAGCCTTCTTGTCTGACGGACAGGAAGACGTGTAACATACAAATGTATAAGAGAGGGGCAAGGCAAATATGGAACGAAAACAACAAAAACGACGTAAATCACTGCGCTGGCTTCACCTTTCGGCATTAAGTGCAGTACTAATGATCAGTGGATGTACAGGAGGCGAGGAGGGGGCAAGTCCATCTGTAAATGAAAGCGCAAACACCAAAGAGCAGATAAAGACAGGTGAAACCGTCTCTCCAAATGCGGATGCAAAATCAAAAGTAAGACCAGTCAGCTTCACCCAATTTGTCAATTATGACTGGTACACAGCTCCAACATGGGAAGAACGCCCACATGGCAAATGGATAACAGACGAGCTTGGTGTTGTGATGGAACCTGTACAATCCAACGGAGCGGCTGCGACCAAACTCAATTCCATGATTGTTGCCAAAAAACTTCCTGATGCCATAGTACTTGACCGAGGCAAAGACGTTGAACGACTAGTCAGTGCAGGTCAGCTAGTAGCGCTTGACCCTTATCTGGAGAAGTATCCCGAGTTTGTAAAGACAATCGGGGAAGAGACGATAAATATGCTCCGCAGTGCGGACGGTAAGTTATACCAAATTCCGAACTGGTTTATTAGTGGTGATAACGGAAATGGCAATGCAGCCTATCTTGTGAATCGTAAAATTTACAAGGAATTGGGATCACCGAAGGTGGAAACCTGGAGCGAGCTTGAGGCTTATCTGAAGCAGGTAAAGGAGCGGTATAACGGCAGTATCGTTCCGATTGATTTTGGGGAAATGCGTGACAGTGAATCTCAGATGATCAGCATGCTCTATAGTGGAGCAGCGGAAGATCGCACAGGTGGATTTATTTCACCGGGTTCTGGAGGTGTATTTGGTGTACCGCAGGGGGATCAGCTAAGTTCTATTTACACAGATCCTGCTTTTGAACAAACCGTCATGTATGCAAGTCGTTTATTCCGTGAGGGATTAACTTCTAAAGATGCGTTTACCCAGACACGTGATCAAATTTTGGAAAAACTGAAAAATGGTAAAGTCGCTGTATTCAGTGCCTTTGATTCGGTGGTCGAAGGGATAGGGCGTGAAGCTAACAACCATCTGCAAGCTGCCGACCTGGAAGCGGGATATGATGTCATCTGGCCGGTGCATGCCGATGGCGTGGACAAAAACAAGGTGTATCCGAGTGGATACAATACGCTCGGCTGGAACGTGAATGTCATTACGAAGAATGCCAAGGATCCGGAAGCCATTTTTGCTTATATGAACTGGGCGATCAGTGAAGAAGGCCAGCAAGTCCTCTTTTTTGGGCCGAAAGGATTGTTCTATGATGAGGTTAAAGACGGCGTTCCGATCCCGAATGAAGCCTATGTTAACCGTGATCCGAAGAAATATGACGAAATGAAGATTGGAGAGTTTAACTGGTACGGTAACACAAGTTACGTCGATGTGGTCAAAGCCAAACGGGAAGAACTTCTGCCCGAAGAAGCACAAGACTGGACAACGGTTGCCCAGTCCACCGTTTCCTTTAAAACGTCCAAAAACATGACTGAATTCTCCAATCTGGATCCTCTTGCAACTTCGGAAGAAGGGATTATTCTCCAAAGGTTGAAAGATTATTATAAGCAGGTCATTCCTCGTCTTGTATTCGCCGGAAATGATGAAGAAGTGAAGAGTATTCTGGCGGAGGCTCAGGCGGAATCTGTGAAGCTTGGATATGACAAAGTGCTGAAATGGAAAACCGCCAAATGGCAGGAGAATCTTAAAATTATGGGGAAATGATAATAGAACCAAGCTATACGATGTCAAAACGGTGGGTGTGCTGAGGCACGCCCTTTTATTCTCTATTAAGGAGTCGAACGATCATGTATAAAGCAGCGTTGGTCGATGACGAAAATTACGATCTGGTCGGTATGCGTGAACTTATTCCCTGGGACGAACTTAATATTGAGATCGCTTTCATGGGGAACAAACCACTTGCCGCATTGCATTACCTTCAGAATCATGATGTGGACATTCTCGTTACCGATATTAAAATGCCCGTAATGTCTGGCTTGGAGCTTGCCCGAATGGCACTTCAGAAACAGCCGGAGCTTAAAATCATATTTATCAGCGGTTATGAGGACTTTGATTATGCGAAACAGGCTATTCATTTGAAAGCAGATGGCTATATCCTGAAACCGGTGGATGACGATGAAATTAAGACAACTCTGCAAAAAATCGTTCATGTTCTGAGAGAAGAGAATGCCAGATTGGAGACAAACAATGGGAGCGATGCACTTGAGCATTTTGATTTTGTGAAACAGGATTTCTTGAAGCATCTCATGGAAGGTAGTATTGATGCGCCAACCTTGCAGTCCTTCACCCGGCTTTATCCACTTCCCCCACGAACGGAGACGGCCCATGCCGTTATTATAGAAATGGATCATATGCAGCACTTGTTCACAGATGAAGAATATGAACGATGGCATGAGCTGACTTTCCGCCAAATTACGTCCTGGATTGAAACTAAAAATTGGGGGGCATGGTGCCGATTGTCTACGGACCGAATTGGACTCATGTATTCCTATGATGCTGGGGATATAGAATTGAATCTGAACGAACTTATCCATTACATACGTGATCGGTCCCGCTTTACCATTACGGTCAGCTTTGGACAAAAAACGGATCGGGTTACCGAACTGCCGGTATCCTTTGATGAAGCGCGAAATTTAATCGGATGCAAAATGTTTCTTGGTAAAAATCGGCTTATCTCTCCAGGAGAGGTGCATGTTCCGCTTGTAAGAGATGTACTGGACGTAAATAGTCAGCTGGATCGGCTATTTACAGCGATGTCCACATATGATCTCGTCACGATCTGTGATGCCGTGGAGGAGCTGTTTGAGCATGTGCGGGCCTTTTCCGATTCGTCCAAAGTACACCATTTCTCTACTCATGTCCTGTCACGGCTCGAAGGATATTTGAATGCAGAGGCACAAGGTGATTTTCCTCACTTTGCAAAGTGGAAAGCAGAAGGGTTTGAGACCGTTCAGCAGTTCGACACGGTGGATGATATTAAATCCTGGCTAAGACGAACCGTGTTCGAATGGTCGGAACATATCTACTTGCGCAAGCAAAAGTCCAATTGGAAGTTATTCTCCGATATTGAACATTATGTTGGGCAGCGTCTGTCACAAGACGTAACTCTAAAGGATCTGGCTGCCCATTTCTCGTATTCTCCAAATCACCTTGGATTTCTGTTCAAGGATAAGGTAGGGGTCAATTTTAGTGATTATGTTGCTGCCCGGCGGCTTGAACATGCCAGGCATCTGCTGCAGACTACTAATCTCAAAATCTATGAGATCGCCGATCAGGTTGGTTATCGAAGTCTCACCTATTTCAGCCGATTGTTTAGGGAAACTTTTGGCATGAAGCCCGGCGATTTTAGAAAGCAGAGTTGATGCATGATACAACACAGCAATCGACGACGCTTCCTGCCCATTTTATATAAATTACTTATATCCAATCTGGCACTTGTAATTATCCCGATTATAGTCATTGGTTGTTATGCCTATATATCCTCAGCACGTTCAGTGGAGGAACATACACGAAATAACCTTGAGGTAGCAGTGAGTCAGATTCAAAGCAATGTGGAATACAGGGTAGGGGAGATTATTCGCAGTTCAGATGAAATCTATCAGGATCAGGGGTTATCAACGTTGCTTTCGGGCTATTATCTGGACTGGGAGAAGTATCAGGTGACAACGCAATATGTGATGCCAAGACTTGAATCGGCTACCAATCTGCCCAAATCCAAAATCAAGCTCTCCCTGTATTTGCATGCACCTACCATCAGTGAATTTTACTACAATGAAACGGAGCAGTCACTGATCGCTGGAGAAAGACAGTATGAGATTTTGCATACCAGCCGGATTGTGGATAAGGCATGGTACCAAAATCTGCGCATCGGTTACGACGAAATGAAATGGCAGCAAATTGAGAACGATGCCGAATACGGATATATCTCTTTGTTAAGACATGCCATTAATTACGAAACGTTTCAGTCCATTGGCCTTATTCGAGCTTCCGTTAAGTTGAAAGATATTTTTGAAGATGTTGACTTCAATCAATTAGGGGAAGGGACGAAGCTGTTTGTACTCGATCAGGATGAACAGCTCCTCTATTCGAGTTCGCCTGGCGGTTCCTTGCCTTATACTGCCGAGGAGTTGAATGAATCCCGTGATTATCTGAAAATCTCCAAACCGATTCACAATATTCCTGTTCAGATCGTTGCACTGGTCCCCAATGCATCCTTTAAGGACAATTCTCAGAAAGTTCGGAACGTGACCATCATCATATGTGCCATCAGCATTCTTGTCATGACCCTTGTCAGTTTCATTATGGCACGTATGTTCTCCAGCCGCCTCTCCAAACTCGTAGTATCACTTGAAGCTTTCAAAGAAGGGGAACTACAACGGCGAATTCAATACACAGGTAATGATGAGTTTGCCATTATTGCGGAGTCTTTTAACGAAATGGCTTCCACTACAGAGCAATTGATTGATGAAGTCTATACGAGCAAGCTGGAGAAGAAGGAAGCAGAACTGCAAATTTTGCATTCAAAAATAAATCCTCACTTTTTATACAACACGTTTTCTTCGATTAGCCGCATGGCAAAGCTTGGGGAAATTGATAAGCTGCATGAGATGATTCGTGCGCTGGCGAAGTTTTATCGTCTTACCCTAAACAAGGGAGAAATGCTGATTCAAGTCGAGAAAGAGCTTCACATTGTTAGAACGTATCTTGATATTCAAAATATTAAATATGCAGAACGAATTCATTATCAGTTAGAAGCTGAACCGGAAACTTTAGGGCTGGAAACAGTTAAATTCATACTGCAACCGTTTGTCGAAAATGTGCTGGAACATGCCTGGTATGACGATGAGATCAAGATTCATATTAAGGTAAAAAAGCAGGCAGAACATGTACACATTGAAGTGCACGACAATGGACTTGGGATGAAACAGGAGATTATAGACGCAATTTTCACCGAAGGAGCAGGTGGTATAGGATACGGAATACGCAACGTGGACCAGAGGATCAAACTTCATTATGGCAAGGACTATGGTGTGAGTATTCGTAGTGAAGTGGGAACAGGTACGGTAGTTACGATTGTTTTTCCGATTAAGTCTCCGCCTTCCAGACAGGAGTAGTTCCGTGCAAAGTTACACTTATCGTTGCTCGGTATAGTATTTTTTGTAAGCGTACCCAATTTAAAATGAAAAGGAGCCGATACATCTTCATATTCCACATCATGACTTCGGTACCTATCACCCATTGAAGGGGGTATTTTAAGACATGGCATCAAGAAGTAAAAGAAGAGCATTTGCTGGCAAAGGATTGGCGATTGCATTGATCGCTGCATTATTTACCACCTTGTTTCCGGGCTTTGTCCCGTCCAAAGCTCAGGCTGAACCTGCATCCTATCTATTGTCTAGCAATCGACCAGCTTATGCTTCATCAACTGAAGGGAATAATACGGCGAATCTCGCCGTTGACGGTTCCAGTGGAACGAGATGGTCGAGTGCCTGGGGCAAAGATCCACAGTGGCTGTATGTAGATCTGGGTGACACTGCTACGATTGACAAAGTACGCATCCAATGGGAGGGAGCATATGCCAAGGCTTATCAAGTTCAGGTTTCAACCGATGAAGTGAACTGGACTGACATCTACAATACAGCTACAGGCAATGGCGGGACTGATGAGCTCACCGTTAATGGAAGCGGCCGCTACGTACGTGTATTAGGGACAGAAAGGGCCCTCGCCAACTATGGTTACTCGATCATTGAATTGGAAGTATACGGAACGGGTGGAACCGGTGTACCACCTGTTACATATGGACCGGATGTGGCTCAGGGTAAGCAGGTTACCGTCTCTTCCTATGAACAATCCGATTATCTGCCCCCTGGGGCAACACTTCCGGAGAATGCAGTCGATGGGAATTCCTCTACCCGATGGGGTTCGAATCATACGGATGACGAATGGATCTATGTGGATTTGGGCAGCAAGCGGAACATTGGACGAGTGGTTCTGAACTGGGAAGGGGCTGCAGGACGTGCCTTTGATCTGCAAATCTCCGATGATGCCACTGCCTGGACTACCGTGTACCGGGAGCTGCATGGCAATGGAGGGAAACAGGATATTTCGATGTATGCATCCGGACGTTATGTCAAAATGCAAGGCATCGGAAGAGCGACCAATTTTGGCTACTCTCTGTTTGATTTTGAAGTATACGACTATGTAGACGGAACGCCGAAGCCATCCTACCCTATCCCTGAATTGCCAAGTCCCAGCACGGTTCAGGTAGGGAAGGGTAGTTATCTGACGAATGACATCCGTATGCCTCAGCCCAAATATCCTTCCTATAAAACGGATAACGTTCAAGCACCTATCGCGTCTAATGACTGGTGGCAATCCCTGCTTATTAAGCCGCTCAGCGATTCCATTATTACACTGCCACTCAAATCCAAGTTCTACCCCCAAGGGCTCGGGCTTTTGAACCCAGGGGAAGGATGGATTAATGGAGATGGAAGTGCAGTGAATGCAGACGGCAACCCGGATCTGTATTTTATGTCCACCAATATTAATGCCAATAATATGGAAACCCGAGTAAGCGGGTACAGCGATTATGCGGTAGATACGATTTTGAGTGACGATGCTTCAGCAAAAATGAAAACGACCTTTGTAAAGGGTTCACCATATGTATTTATGGAATTCAACAATCCTAACACAGCCGAAATCTTTTCTTCACTCATTACCAAAGTCGTGAATGGTAATGGAGAAACGGTATTGCAATCGGATGGTGATACCTTTACGGGGGATCATATTGGCATTCAGTTGGAGAATCAAAGTGGCGATCCGGCTGGGGGAAAAGAGGAACGGTACTACGGAATATTTGCCCCAGAAGGAACTGTATTCAAAAAAGCGGGAGCCAAGATCAAACTCCAGCTTGGAGGCGGGAAAGGTTATCTATCCGCAGCGACAATGCCGTCTTTAACGGATCTAAATCAATTCCATGAGCACGCTTATGCCTTTGTAACGAACACAGAGGTTACTTATAACTATAACGAGCAAACGTCTACCGTTACGACCAACTTCAAAGCCGAGACCGAAGTGAAGCGTCCAGGGTTCTCACCGAACACATTGCAGGCCCTATATCCACATCAATGGAAAATTACGAATTCTCCACTTACTTCGCTCACATATCCGTCCATTCGAGGAACGTTGAAAGTGCGGGAAGGAAACCAGTTTACGGTGGAGGATCATTTCTACGGCATGGTTCCCCAGTTCACGGAACCTACCAATGCAGAATACAACCGAGAAGAGATGGTAGCCTATCTCGAAATGCTCAAAACGGAGACAGACAACAATCTGATGGCTGCTGACGCTTACTGGCAAGGCAAAAAACTTCATCCTCTTGCCATGGGTGTACTTGCGGCGAACGAAATGGGAGAGACCGTCTACCGTGACCTGTTCCTTTCCCGCATGAAAGAGATTCTGGTCGATTGGTATACGTACACAGCAGGTGAACCTGATTATTTCCTCTATTACAATGATGATTGGGGAACGATGTACTACAAGACAAGTGAGTTTGGTGCTAACTATGGAATTACAGATCATCATTTCACTTATGGGTATTATGTATTTGCATCAGCAGTGTTGGCTACTTTTGATAAACAGTTCCGGGCAGACTATGGTGATATGGTGGATCATCTTATTCGGGATTATGGCAATCCGTCCAAGAACGATCCGTTGTATCCGTCTTTCCGCAGTTTTGATCCTTATCAGGGCCATTCCTGGGCAGGAGGCTATGCAGATAATGATAGTGGCAACAATCAGGAAGCTGCTGGTGAATCCCTCTTTGGCTGGGTAGGGCAGTATATGTGGAGCTTGTTAACCAAAGATCAGGATTTCCGAGATGCTGCGATTTACGGATTCACAACTGAACTGAAGGCAATTGAGCAATACTGGTTCAACTATGATGGAGATAATTGGCTCGATGAATGGAAACACGCTTCTGTAGGGCAAGTCTATGGAAGTTCGTATTTCTTTGGTACCTTCTTTAGCGGTGAACCGGTTCATATTTATGGTATTCACTGGCTGCCAACCAGTGAATATCTGACCAGTTATGGTCTGGACAAAACGAAGGCTGCTGGCTTGTATAACGGATTTGTTGCCGATAACGGTGGACCTGAACGAGAATGGCAGCATATTGTATGGCCTATTCAGGCGCTAAGTGATCCGTCTGAAGTGCTTGCCAAGTGGAATGCTTCATCGATGCAAAAAAATGAAGTTTTTAATACGTACTGGTTCGTAAACAGTATGGCAACACTTGGTGAACGGACGAAAGACATCTGGGCCACCGGATGGAGCAGTGCAACCGTCTACAAGAAAAATGGAACATATACTGCACAAATCTGGAATCCGACAGATGAGAGTGTAACGGTCACTTTCAAAAATGCATCTGGGACCACTGGAAAAGCTGTTGTTGGGCCTAAGTCTCTGGTAAGAGTCGATCCAACCCAAAATACGCAAGTTTTTGATTCCTGGATTCCCTGGAACGGAGAAAACGGAGGAAATGAAGGTGGAGAAGATGGAGGGGATACGAACGTTAATTTTGCACTTAACAAAAATGTGACCGTTTCTTCAACGGAAGAGCCTTTTGTTGGCAATAATGCAGTCGATGGCAATCCCGAGACACGTTGGAGTTCCGGATTTGGAGATACCCCGGAGTGGATTACGATTGATCTGGGAGAGGCCAAGCAAGTAAAACGCATCAAGCTGAATTGGGAAGCAGCCTATGCTACAGCTTATCGTATTGACGTATCGGAAGATGGTACCGTTTGGAAGGAAGTGTATCATACGCAAGAGGGCAAAGGTGATCTGGAAGAACTTGCGGTGAACGGAAAAGGAAAATATGTGCGACTCACGGGAGAGAAACGAGCCACCCAATATGGGTACTCACTCTATGAAGTGGAAGTGTATGGTAGAGACTAGACGTTCACAATGTTCTAGACACGGGAACAGCAGATCAGTATATTCTGATCTGCTGTTTGTGTTTAGAGCATGTTTAAGATAAAACGGTACAATGGGGATTCGCATTTAGGCTGCAGACGTCTTATCAGCATTGTGAAGAGTCTGCGAACGACGCCCAAGCAGATAGCCTGCAAGCGAGGCCAACATCTGCTGGAATACCATGCCGAGTACAACCGGGACGGCAACCGGTGGAGGGAAATAGGATACGGCAAGTACCGCTCCCGCACTAATATTGCGCATGCCTCCGTTGAACACAAGTGCAACCTGATCGGCTTCATTCCAACCGAGTAATCGGGCAACGAAGTAGCTTAGAGCATAGCCAAATGAGGCCAGAAAAATAATGATGGCTGCTAGACCAGCGAGCTGCCAGTTAAAGTCAGCCAAATAGGGAGCAACAACAGAACCATTAATCGCGACAACCGCTGCCATGAACAATTTGGAGAACGGATTCAGTCTGGGCCCCCAGACCGGAACAATGGCCCCTTTGGTCCATTCATTCAAAAGCATTCCGAGCAAGGAGGGGACAACGATCATCCAGAACAGACTGCTCATCATGGCTGCAATATCCAACGATACGCTAGTGCCAATCAGCAAGGATAACACACCGGGTACCACGAAAGGAGCAAGCATGGTGTCAATCAGGATAATCGACAGCGTCAGAGCGATATTGCCCCGATAGATGCTGACCCAGATAAAACTGCTCACACCTGTCGGAATAACGGCAGCCAGAACAAGGCCCGTTATCGTGTAGGCATCCGTTGGGAAGACCAGGTGACCCATGCCTAGAGCAATGAGAGGCATCGCCAGATGCAGAATAAACAGACAAACAAACAGTGGAAAAGGCTTCTTCAGCACGTTCACAAAATCCCGTATCCCGAGACTGATGCTTCCGGCAAACGTCATGAACGCAAAAAGCCATGGCGACAAAAAGGTATAAGAAGAAAGAAGACTCCCGCAAAGAACGCCAATAATAATGCTGATTGGGGTAATCAGTGGCATGATGCGGTTCAAGCGTACATTTAAGGCCTGAAGCATATTCATGACATCCCTTTACCGTATGATTCTTTTATTATACATGTTAATAACGCTGAGTGCAGACCCATTTGCAATGTAGCATACGGAGCAGTTATCATAAATCTGGAAGAAACACTTCAAGTTGAAGAAGGGGAGATAGTCATGATTAAAGGGAAAAGAAAGCACACATTGATGATGGCAGGCCTCATTGCGTCAAGTATTCTTGTGATATCCGCCTGTTCTGTTGTAGAACAAGCGAATCAAAGTTTGAATTACGTTAGTGGGGCTACTGATTATATAGAGAAAGTATCGAACGCTGGAGCCGAACTGCAAGAACTTGCATCTGGAGCGGTGAATAACCCGGAAATAACAACTCAGGTACAGGAGAAAATAGATCAGATTCAGGCGGAAGCCAGCGAATTCTCTCAGCTTACAGCACCAGTGATAGGGGAAACCATTCATGCAAATCTGGTCAGTTACAACAATCAATTAACCGAAGTGGTGGGTCAATTTGAGAATACGCTTGCAGAGCAGGGCTTTACGGCAGAAAACTGGGAGAAGACAGGGATTCCTGAATTGATCACCAATATTAATGGTTTAAAAGATCCGTTAAGCGGTCTTGGAATCGAAGCCAATTAAGATTTAAACAGTCTACGCCTTGAGCATTAGCAGGTTCATCTCATGGAAAAGGACGATATACCGGAGTGATGTTGATCACTTGTGGATATCGTCCTTTTTGTTTTTTCCAATATTAAGATGATGATTTGCCGCGAATTTTGGAACTTAGATCATCAATCTGTTCATCCAGTACATTTCCTGCTTTACTCAGAAACCCTGTAATAAGCTCCAGCTCTTCCTCAGTGTAAGTGGAAGCCAGTTTAACCATAGCTGCGTGAAGGGTGAGGTACGTGCTGCTGACCTCTTCCTTGTTTTCGTACAAAGGCACAATGATGACTTTACGGCGGTCATTGGGGTCATTTTCCCGGCGAACAAAGCCGTTCTTCTCAAGCCTGTCAATTAATGTCGTGACACTCCCTGTGGCCAGACCGGTAAGTTTTGACAGCTCACCTGCAGTGATTGGACCTTTCTCGCGCAGGATATCCACGGATATGAAATCGTTATTGTACAAGCCTAAAGAGGCAGCCACATGCTGCTGATATAAAACGGTTCGTGTACCCAGGCTCCGCATGCGCAACGTAAAATTCTCCTGTAATTCGGTAGATTGTTGTTCATGTTCTCTTGACAAAAGATAACCCTCCTCTTAAGATGACATATATCTTGATTATCGAGATATTAGATTAACAAGATAATAAATTTTGGAGATACTAGATTGACGTATGATTAATTTCAACTTATTTTAACGAACTCTGTACTTATTTGCAAAGGGGACGATCGATTTTGAGAGACACAATGATGATTAAAGGTGCACGGGAGAACAACCTGAAGAATATTTCACTTTCGATTCCGAAGTATAAATTGGTTGTTCTAACGGGTCCGTCCGGCTCCGGCAAATCCACGCTGGCAATGGATACCCTTCAGCGAGAATGCCAGAGACAATACATGGAATCGATGGGATTAACATCGGATTCGATCAGCAAACCAAAGGTGGAGTCGATCACAGGTCTTTCTCCATCCATCAGCGTAGGACAGCACATTACTAACCGGAATCCACGCTCAACAGTAGGAACAGTGACAGACATTTACACTTACGTTCGTTTCATTTTTTCCAGATTAGGAGAGCGTATTTGTCCAGCCTGTAATGGCACCATTTCGCCATCGTGGGAAGCGGCTGGTCATCTAACTGAGGAAGACGAATACATGGGACATCAGACTATACTTTGTCCACATTGCAATACCGAGCTGGAGAAGCTGGGTATGTCACACTTTTCGTTCAATAAACCGGAGGGTGCTTGTGATATATGTAGTGGACTGGGTCATGTGGCATCAATCAACGAAGCTGCTGTATTCAATCCTGAGCATAGTGTGCGGGATGGAGGTGTAGCTTCGTTAAATGGTGTGCATCGGGATATTCAGATCCGAATTCTGGTTGCAGCTGGAAAGCATTTTGGATTCGGATTCGATCCGGATCTGCCATTGAAGGACCTTGGTGAAATCGAGCGTGATTTGCTGTACTACGGCGTCGATAGCGAAGAATTCAAGCAGCATTACCCTAATATCAAACCCATCCAGGGAACCAAGTTCGAAGGTGTAATCCCCGGATTGTGGCGACGCTATAAGGAAAAGGAAGGAGAAGGTGGTGGAACGGAAAAAGACGGACGTTTTTTTCATCAACAGCAGTGTCCTGAATGTCAGGGAGCTCGTTTGAAAAAAGAAATTCTTTCGGTAAGCGTAGCTGGCGCATCCATCTCCGACGTCACCAACTGGTCATTCAGTAAAGTGTTGGAATGGACAGTAGGACTACAAGAAGTGATTTCACCCGAGGCACATCACTTGCTTGATCCAATTCTTCATGATCTGCCCACCAAATTGAAGCGCATTATGGATGTTGGACTTGGCTATCTCTCCATGGATCGTCAGACCGTAACTTTATCTGGTGGTGAAGCTCAGCGATTACGACTTGCATCGCTTCTAGGCTCTGGTTTAACGGGCGTATTGTATATTCTGGACGAACCGACAACAGGGCTTCATCCGAAAGATACCATTGGCCTGATTCGTGTACTTCAGGAGCTTCGTGATCTGGGCAATACGATCCTCGTTATTGAACACGATATTGAGATGATGCGTGCTGCCGATCATGTGATCGACATTGGACCTGGTGCTGGTGTCAATGGAGGGATAGTTGTTGGTGAAGGGAGCCTGGAAGATTTAATGGCAAGTGAGCTTTCGGTTACGGGAACTTATCTGAGAAATGAATCTTTGGCTAGTCCTTCTTATAACCGAAGAACAGGTACGGGGCAGCATCTTGCCATTCGGGGAGCGCATTTGCGCAACATCGATATTCCGGTTGTATCTTTTCCATTAGGAACACAGATCTCCGTAACGGGTGTTTCGGGGTCCGGCAAATCTACGCTTGTATTTGATATCCTCGCACAGGGTATGGAGTCAGGTCTGAAACCAACAGGTTGTGAAGAGATAACAGGCTTGGAGCACGTAGGTGATATCGTTATTTTTGACCAAACGCCGATGGGCAGAATGCAACGGTCGAATGTTGCTACCTACACCGATGTATTTACGCACCTGCGTCAGCTGTTCGCTAGTTTGCCAGATGCCAAGGCACGAAAGCTAACTGCGAAGCACTTCTCGTTTAATACACCCGGAGGGCGCTGTGAAACCTGTCAAGGTCTTGGGGTATTGTCTGTAGACATGAACTTCCTGCCTGATCTGGAGGTAACTTGCCATGATTGTAAGGGCAGACGGTTCGTGGATGAGGTGTTACAGGTTCAATACGAAGGCTTCTCGATATCTGATGTACTGAATATGTCAGTGGCCGAAAGTCTGCCTGTCCTGAAGAGTCAGACCAAAATCGCCGATCTTGTAGAGATGTTGTGTGAAGTTGGACTGGGTTACCTCCAATGGGGTCAATCCGTCAAAACATTGTCAGGTGGTGAGGGCCAACGGATCAGGCTGGCAAAAGAGCTGAGTAAAAAGACCAAAAAACACACGCTCTATCTGTTGGATGAGCCAACAACCGGCCTTCATCCGTCAGACATCAAGCAACTCCATATTTTGCTGGATAAGCTGGTTGAGTCGGGGAATACCGTTGTCGTTGTAGAGCACAGTCTGGAATTGATTCGGGAATCCGATTGGGTTATTGACATTGGCCCAGAAGGTGGCGCAGCGGGTGGCGAACTGGTAGCCGAAGGTACGCCAGAGCAGGTGGCGGAAGTCAGAGCCTCCCATACAGGACAATTTTTGAAGCGTATATTAGCCGAAGGGCTTTAATCAGAATGGATAAGGGGAAAAATAATCATGGTAAAAAGCAATAAATTAGGCGTTATTCTTGCAGGCTTGCTGCTTGCCATTCTCATGGCTTCGATGGATAACACCATCGTTGCCACTGCAATTGGTACCATCGTAGGTGATCTTGGTGGATTTGATAAATTAATGTGGGTCACCTCTGCCTATATGGTTGCAGAGATGGCGGGTATGCCGATCTTCGGTAAACTATCGGATATGTATGGCCGCAAGCGATTTTTCATTTTTGGAATCATTGTATTTATGATTGGTTCTGCATTATGCGGGACGGCGGATTCCATCATTCAGCTCAGTATTTATCGTGCGATTCAGGGAATCGGCGGCGGGGCGTTGATGCCGATCGCATTTACCATTATGTTTGATGTCGTTCCCGCAGACAAACGGGGTAAAGTGGGGGGACTATTCGGTGCAGTCTTTGGTTTATCCAGTATTTTCGGACCCCTTCTCGGAGCCTATCTGACCGATTACATTCATTGGTCCTGGATTTTCTATATCAACCTGCCACTTGGTCTGATCGCCTTTGTCATGATTGCATTCTTCTATAAAGAATCCGTGGAGCATTCCAAACAGAAAATTGACTATTTTGGCGCATTCACACTGGTAGCTTCCATCGTATGCCTCATGTTTGCACTTGAACTTGGAGGCAAGGAATACGCATGGAATTCCAGCATGATCGTGGGTTTGTTTGCTGCGTTCGCCGTGCTGATGACTGCATTTGTGTTCATAGAGCGCCGAGTGGCAGAACCAATTATTACATTTAGCATGTTCAAAAACCGGCTGTATTCCACCAGCAATCTGATGGCCATATTTAGTGGTGCAGCCTTTATTACAGCTTCCATCTATATCCCCATTTATATTCAGGGTGTACTTGGTGGATCGGCCACCAATTCCGGTCTTGTTCTTCTGCCGATGATGCTTGGATCGGTTGTGACAGCTGCGGGTGGAGGAGCCATGCTTACCAAGCTCAGATACCGCTCCATCATGTTACCTACACTCGCGCTGCTGGTTATTGGTATTGCCTTGCTGACAACGTTAACGACAGATTCCTCCCGATTTATGGTGACTATCTTCATGATTCTGGTTGGTCTGGGCATTGGGTCTTCGTTCTCTGTATTGAGCAATGCAGCCATTCACGGTTTCTCAGCAAGACAGCGTGGTTCGGCCAGTTCAACACTTAACTTCAATAGGGAACTCGGTATGACGTTGGGAATCACGGTATTTGGTATCGTACAAAGTCACGTATTTACGAGTAAATTGGTCTCCTTCTTTGGAAATAGTAATGGTAGTGAGCAGGGTGGTGGCGTGAATCTGAGTGATCCTAGCTTAGTCCTAAAACCGGACACTCGTGCTGATATTCCTGCGCCAATGTTGGATAAGATTACAGAAGCATTGTCCTCATCCATCGTTCATACGTTTGCCTGGGCCATCATTCCGGCCGTTATTGCTCTATTGGCTGCTTGGTTTATGAGTAAGGAAAAATTTGACCCTGCATCCGAGTCAGATGAATATTTAGCTTCACACTAGCAAGACTATGTAATGGATTTGTGTGCACGATATGACAATATGTTCTTATCAAAGGAGACCTGCGTTATGTCTGAACAAAATGGAAAAGTAATCATTATCACCGGCGGAGCGAGTGGTATTGGTAAAGAAACAGCGCTTCAGCTTTCGGATCTGGGTGCAACGATTGTCATAGCAGACTATAACGAAGAGGGTGCGAGAAAGCTTGCATCGGAGATTGAAGCAGGTGGCGGCACAGCCGGGGCATACAAAGTGGACGTTTCCAAAGGAGACGAGATCAAAGCTCTGATCGATTGGACCGTAGAGAAATACGGAACATTGAGCGGTATTTTCAACAACGCGGGCATTGGACTCGTGAAGCCATTTCTGGAGATGGACCCGGAATCCTATCACAGAGTAATCGATGTTGACCAACACAGTGTGTATTACGGCATGTATTATGGCGCCAAAAAAATGGTTGAACTGAATGTACAGGGTACCATTGTTAATACAGCTTCGATCTATGGCAGTATTGCTGCGGTGGGAAGCTTTAACTACAATGCAGCCAAGGCAGCTGTCGTAATGATGTCCAAATCCGGTGCCTTGGAACTTGCTGAACATGGCATTCGTGTGGTTGGTGTAGCGCCAGGCTTCATTGAGACACCCATTCTGGGTGATGACAAAGCGATGAAGGATGCACTTGCCACGCAACATATGCGGGGAGAGCTCATTCAACCGGAGAAAGTTGCGAGTGTGGTTACCTTCTTGTTCAGTGATGCTGCAAGTGCAGTGAATGGTTCAACGATTGCAGTCGATGATGGATTCCTCAGCTTCAAAACAAAATAAGATTTGGACAGTAAGGTAGTGCAGTCCGTCTCTGAAAAATAAAAAAAAGGTGCAGAACGAATAAATCGTTCTGCACCTTTTTTTTGCAATCCATATAAGAAGAGTATTTATTATGAAAATAATTCTATATAGTCATCCCGGTAGTTCAGAGATCATGATACAATAAGCAGGCATGCGTCTTTTATCATTTTGTGGTGTCATAGACAATACGCACACCGAGAGAGCCATAGCTCTCTTCTTTATAGTGACATTGGGAGCATGTTTTTGTAGCGCATAACGCATCACTGTGAACTTGTAATTTTTCGTTGCATAGTGGGCATTTATTTTCAAAAAGAGTCTTCAACACGTTAAACATGCTTAATCACTCATTTCGGATTAATTTACTTGGTTTTTATTATAGCCGATTATTTTAACTGCGTATACTGTTTTTTGCATCTGTTTTACACCGCAAGAAAGGAAGAAAAACCGATGGATACTCTGCTTTTTGTCATCATGTTTATACTGGGTCTGATCGGTTCCTTCTTCTCGGGTTTGTTGGGTATAGGTGGAGCCATAATTAATTACCCGCTGTTGTTGTATATTCCTTCTCTCATGGGGCTGGAACCATTCTCGGCACATGAGGTGTCGTCGATCAGCATGTTTCAGGTGTTTTTTGCTTCACTCGCTGGTGTGATTGCCTACATTAGGAGAACAAGGAAAGGGGAGAAGAGTGAAGCTCTTATTCATAAAGGTCTGGTGGCTTATATGGGCTCCAGTATTCTTGTCGGCAGTCTGATTGGCGGCTTCATATCTGGTCATTTGAATGGAGAAGTCATCAATCTGATCTATGGTATTCTCGCCATTATCGCGATTGTACTTATGCTGATTCCCGGTAAGGGAACAGAAGGCTCGGCTCGACAGCTGACATTTAACACATATGTTGCGGCAGGATCGGCTCTTGCCGTGGGAATCGTCTCGGGAATTGTTGGTGCGGGTGGTGCTTTTATATTGATTCCGATCATGCTCACCGTGCTTAAGATCCCTACCCGGACGACCATTGCTTCTTCGCTTGCGATCGTGTTCATCTCCGCCATTGGTGGGGTGGTGGGAAAGATTATGGGTGGAGACATTCCGCTTGAGCCCATCATATATACGGTTATCGGGAGTCTGCTTGGTGCTTCACTCGGTTCCAAAGTGAGTTCAATGATTAATGTGAGACTGCTTCGGTATGGACTGATGGTTCTTATCGCCATTACAGCAGTGAAGGTATGGTCTTCGATTTTGTAAAACCACATAGGATTGCAGCGTCCATGATGATTTCGTAACCAAACGGATGGAATGCCGTATAAAGGGTATGAACATGAGCTGGCGAATTTGTTGTTGCATGAATTCACATCAGTTTTCGTCCATGGAGCACCCTCAAACTCCTTTCATGGATACATGTTTAACATTATGAGAAGTTGAGGTATCCATCTTATGAATAACGTACTCACAGATCAGGCTGATGCAGGATATCGGCTGGCTGAGCAGAAGGCAGCTCAGTATTTTACTTCTCTTCAAGAACAACTTCTGAATAACACGTATACCACTGCACTTACACAAGATATTCACTTGTGGCAAAAGAAACATATTCAACCTTTTTCCTGGTTATCTTTTTTATCACCAAGTCAAAGAAAACCGGATTCCCGGGATGCTCATAGATATATCCATTGGCTTAATGTTACAGGCAAACTGGATGATTACCTGGATCGCAGTATTTCTTACATTTATATGCGAGATCTGGGCAAAGCACTGGATTCCTCGGATACCCAGGCACGCATTCAGCGTGTCGCTCAGGATACCAAAGCGTATTTTATACGTTCAAATACAACCCATCACAAGGGAAGTCCGGATTATATTAGTCTGGCCGCCTTGTATCGATGGGCTCAGAAGGAGAACGTGGAAAAGGCTGTTATCTGGATCATCAGCAAATTAAAAAATGTTGCTTCCAATATCCCCAAAGAACTGGATGCAGAACAGGCGCAGCGCAAACTGCTCAAGATCATTCTTGGCGTTGTTCTGCATGTGAACGATGATATGAATGATGAGACTCCCCAGGCAGAACGTTGCGAGAGGCTGGATGCTGCGATTCGGCTTGGTTATTCTTACGGACTGACCTATCCATTTATTGATGACCTGCTGGATTCGCAGGCGTTGACTGCGCAAGAGAAGGAAAAGTATTCTCTCTTGATCCGGAATGCGCTTCTCACAGGGATCGTGCCGGATATCGGCGAATGGAAGGGAGCGAATCTTCAAGTCATTCAATATGTTCATGGTGAGCTGCGTGATGCGTTTGAGTACATCAAGGACTACCAGCGCCCTGAGATGCAGCGCACGTTCTTCGAGCAATCCTATGTATTCTTTCAGTCTCAGGAAATAGATCGGGCCAAGAAACTGTCCAACGCGAATTATTCCAATGAAGAACTTTATATTCCGATTATTATTAAATCCTCATCCTCCAGACTCATTGTTCGCTCTGTGCTCAGTGCATCTGCGGATGAAGGTTTTGATCTGCGGACATTCTACTATGGCATATATAATCAGCTCGCGGACGATTTCGCTGATATGTTTGACGATATGGAGGAAGGGGCAGTGACCCCGTATACCTACTATCTGAAGTATCGTGACCTGCGGCCTGATCTGATCAATCCGTATGAGCTATACTGGGCGGTTATCTCTTATCTGATTCATGAGGTGTACCATTCGGATGCGAAGACCCGGGAGGTTATATTGGATCGGGCTATTAATGGTTTAAAGCGTTGTAGAGAACGTTTGGGTCAAGAACAATACAATGAAGTGATGAACATCTTTGCCTCCGGACAACCGGAATTCAATCGCCTCATTCAGCAAATGGTGCGAAAAGCCGATGATGTGGATTTCTTGGATAAATTGCTGCGGGATCAAGTTATCCTCCAATTGCAGAATGACAAGCGTGAAAAACAGGATTTTCTGGATACGATTCGTACGGTTCGTGAACAGATCAATATTGAATTACAGATATCCAAACCGGGTGGACTTCCGGAGATGAAAGGCACGCTTATTGATGCAGCGAATTACAGTTTGCAAGGAGATGGAAAACGGCTAAGGCCGATCCTAACCTGGGTGATGGGTGTACGTGAATATGGACTACATGAATCGTCTATCATTCCTCTTCTGAGATCACTGGAATACATGCATACGGCTTCACTGATCTTTGATGATCTGCCGACCCAGGATAATGCTTCGACCCGCCGAGGCCGTTCGACCTTACATCAGGTGCATAACAGCGCAACAGCGGAGTTGACAGGATTATTTCTCATCCAAAAGGCCATTGGCGAGCAATCTTCCCTTAATCAGTTTGATGCCGCAACCGTGCTTACCCTGATTCAATATTCCGCTGAAAAAGCAGAGGATATGTGTATGGGGCAGGCGATGGATCTGAATGCCAAAGGAAAAACGCTCACTTTGGAACAATTGAACATGATCTGTTTCTACAAAACGGGTATTGCTTTCGAGGCTGCACTTGTGATGCCAGCTATTCTGGCTCAGGTGAAGGAAGTGGAGATTGCCTCCTTAAAGAAGTTTGCGTATCATGCAGGTATCGCCTTTCAAATTAAGGATGACCTGCTGGATCTGGAAGGGGATTATCAGGTACTCGGTAAGCCGGCAGGACAGGATGTGCGGAACAACAGCTCAACCTTTGTATCCATTCTGGGCGAGGATGGCGCGAAGAAAGAGATGTGGGAGCACTATTGTCTGGCTACCGAGGCGCTCAACGAAATGCCAAAGCCGATTTCTTTTCTGAGACATTTGTTGGATTACATCATTGGACGGGAGCGTTAAAATCTTCCCTGACTAATCCCATTCCCATGTTCAGCATGGTTAAATATGAAATAATACAAAGTTGCCTGGATTCGAATACAAATAGAATCCAGGCCTTGTTTTGCTTTATTGACACAAACTTTTAGGAAATGATATGTTTCAACAATTGAAAAATCGGGTATTAAGCAAATATTGTGTTTATACACCAAAAGGAGAGCTTAAGATGCAGGTTCAAAAGGTCGATCATCACGAATTGTTTGAGCAGATTTATAATCAAGCACCTATTGGGATTGCACTTGTTGCTCCAACAGGACAGTGGATGAAAGTGAATCCTGCTTTTTGCAGTATGCTGGGTTATACAGCTCAAGAATTAATCCATCTTCATTACCAGGAGATCACCCATCACGATGATTTTGCACAGGATCTGAAGTACGAAAGCGCACTGTGTGAAGGTAAATCGCAAGAGTACAGGTACGAAAAGCGTTATATTCAGAAAAATGGAGATATTTTATGGATATCAATGCATGTATCATTGGCTCGGAACGAGGTCAGCGGTGAACCGTTGTATTTTATCTGCCACGTTGTAGATATTACGGAACATAAAACAACCGAACTAAAGCTGCTTCAAACGGAAGAAATGTTCAAACTTATTTCCGATAATGCACAGGAAATCATCTATATTGCAACTTTTGACGGTATTTGCCGCTATTGTTCTCCTTCCATTTATAATCTGCTTGGTTATACGCCAGAAGAAGTGGTGGGCAATAACAATACCGCTATTTTTCACCCGCAGGACCTGGAACGTGTCTCCCAGATCGATTTGAGCACAGGTCATATGTTGAATATGCAGGTTCATCATAAAGATGGACATCGTCTTTGGTTTGAAACCACCTATAAGGTTATCGGGGAGCCTGGGCAAGAACAACAAATCCTTGCCATTGGTCGAGATATATCGGAGAGAAAGAAACATGAGGAAATTAGTGCAGAAGCTGAACGGATAGCCATGATCGGCAGTTGGGAGTGGAACATGCTGAGTGGCCATGTTTCCTTGTCTGATCAGATATTCGAGATTTTTGGCTTAGATCAAAACAAGCTGTATAAGGCCAGCGATATCTATTCATTCATGGAACCGACAGAGGGGCAGCGATTGAAGGCATGTATTGAATGGGTGAAAACGGGTCAACCGCTTGATTTTGAATATCGACATCTGGGCTCTGATGGTAAAGAAAAGTACCTTCATCTGCGAGGATTAATTACCTTTGATGAAGATCAACAACCGATACAGTTAAACGGAACTTTGCAGGATATTACAGAGCGTAAACTCGTCGAATTCAAACTTCAGGAATCGGTGGAACGATATACTTCACTCAAAAAATATAATCATGATGCCATCATTTCTTTTGATATGGACGGTAATATCATAAATGCCAACCCGGTAGCTATGAAAATGACCGGATGCCCGGTTGTGGAAATGATCGGAACCAGTATATGCAGGTTTATCGGACCGTATCATCTTGGACTTATTCTTAATAGCCAGTATGAGATGGCTGAAAAAGAAATCAATGCCATTCAGCACGTAAATGGTTCTGAGACAGAAGTTTTGGCAACGCTTGCGCCTATCATTATTAATGAGAAAAACGTAGGGTTCTACCTGATTGCCAAGGATATTACGGAACAGAAAAAGCTTCTTGTAGCCAAAGAGACTGCCGAACGAATGAATAAAGCCAAAAGTGAGTTTTTGGCAATGATGAGTCATGAGATCCGTACACCCATGAACGGCGTAATTGGGATGACGGATTTGCTTCTGGATACGCCTGGACTTAGCGGAGAACAAAAGGAATATATTGAGATTATTCAAAAGAGCGGGGATTCACTGCTTGCGATTATCAATGATATTCTGGACTTTTCCAAAATAGAGTCGGGTAAAACCGATCTGGTGGATGAGCCGTTTGATCTTAAGGAGATTGTGACAGAGACGGTTAAGATCGTAACACCAATGATTCGGGAGAAACAGTTGGATCTTCGTTTAAGCCTGGATGACGCCATTCCTGTTCCCTTGTTTGGGGATGCTTACCGTCTAAAACAGGTCCTAACCAACATCATTGGTAATGCAGTAAAGTTCACCCCGGAAGGCAGTATTGAGATCGAGGTGAAGGTTATCGGACAAGAATACAATGACGTTCAATTTCAGTTTAAGGTGAAGGATACAGGGATAGGAATTCCAGTGGAGAAAAGAAAGCATTTATTCGAAGCCTTCTACCAATTGGAGAATTTCATGACGCGTAAGCCTCAAGGTACTGGACTTGGACTGGCTATCAGTAAGAAGCTTGTCGAACTTATGCAGGGTGATATCTGGATTGAGGATTCGGACGATCCGGGGACCACATTTATGTTTACAGCATCGTTTAAAGCCAGCAACATGGAGGAATTCAACAGATATGATCTACAACAGAAAAAAAATAAAACAGATCAACTTCGAATTCTAATTGCCGAGGACAATGAGGTGAACCAACTTGTTCTGCGCCGGATGATTGAGAAGAAAGGACATCTTGTCGATTATGTAGTGGATGGAATAGAGGCAGTGGAAGCTGTCAAACGAAGTGCGTACGATATTGTGTTCATGGATGTACACATGCCTAGGCTGAACGGATTCGAAGCGACCAAAGCGATTAAGGAATTAATGCGGCCAGAGGCATGCCCGTATATTGTTGCAGTTACTGCGAACGCAGTTAGAGGGGATATGGACAAATGTCTGAAGGCTGGAATGGATGCGTATGTTAGCAAACCCATTAAAAGTGAATCCATTATGCAAGTGATGGAGGAGTTTTACAAAATAAAGAAATATCCCACTGCATACAATTGATTTCCATATTCCATAGAAACGGATTTTTGAATGGCAATGGAGCCGCTCCCTTATCGATGATAAGGGAGCGGCTTTTTTTGCATGTTCATATCTCAGAATGCTAAACTACTGATTTTTGATCCATAGTTTGGAGATATCCATGAACCCAAACTCAGCGGTATGAAGGCCAAAGAGACTTTGATTAAGTAATGCTTTTTTATTCATATGGCAGCCGTACAATATCCAGCAGTTATCGCGAAGTAAATCCTCTGCTTCATTGAGCAGCGACGACCTTTGCTCTTCATTTTGCTGAAGGAAATTCTCCATTTTTTGATAAAATACGGACTGTAAATCGGGTGATAAACAAATATGAAAATAGTTACGTTTGTTGATGAAGAAATTAATCATGCCAAATTGCCAGTCATCTTCCAAAACTTCTTCTGCGATAATTAGGTCGGCTTCGCTTGTTTCTCTCACATTGGGAAATTCAACGAAGGGTTGCAACTCAATACATAAACCGATGCTGGCTCCGCGCTGTTTAAGCCATTCTGCTTCTTTTTGGTCTTTAGCTACAGTATACGCAAGTATGATTTTTTCTCCCCGGTATCCGCTGCTGTACAGGAGCTCACGGGCATCCTCAAGTGAAGACTCGCGCCAGGCATGCTCTGCGCTTTTCCAGGGAAGAAAGCTGTTTGCCGGTGTAATTCGATTGCTGCCAAGTTCCCTCACCAAAGCGACTGGATCGAAAACAATGCGCATGGCTTGCCGAAATTCCAGTTGATGGTGAATACCGTCTTTACGAAAATTAATCAGCATATATCGGCATCCTGTTGCTGGATAATCAACACTGTTGCTCCCCGTATCGTCTGTAGCCAATTTAAGTCGGTCTGTTCCTGGTAACTCATAATGACGTTCATAAGGACCCAGATTGGGCACAAACCAGATATCTACTCGATCCAGATGAGGACGGATTCCATAATAGGCATCGAATGCGCTTATGATCAACACCGTTTCATTTATTTCATTGATCCGAAAAGGTCCGGTACCGATTAATTGTTGGGTTACATCGACATCATAGGGGAGAATTGTCATTGAGACACAACTAAGCAAGTTCAGGAAAAAACGATTAGGCCGACTTAGATAAAAACGAATGCAGTAATCCCCGACAACTTCGGTACGCTCAATATCCCGGTATAGCCAAATGAATGGACTGTCTACAGTGCGCAAGCGCTCTAATGTAGCTTGGACATCTTGGGATGTCATTACCCGACCATGGTGGAATCGCACACCTTTGCGCAGATAGAAAACCCAAACTCTGTGATCCTCGTTGTACTCCCACATATGCGCCAGATCCGGCAGGAAAGTTCCTGTTTTGGCGTCATAGGTGATTAGCGTGCTGCATACCTGTCCAAGCAGATAGGTTTCAAAAGCAGTATACACAAAAGCAGGGTCCAGCTCTGCCAATCTTCGTGACCTTACCATGCGAAGCACGTCCTGACCGGAAGAGCTCTCGGCATGACTGTGGAATCCCATCTGTTTATTTAACGAATTCAGCAGCCGCTCCCGGAGAGCGTCGTTCTTCTCTGTGCTGCCAATCAACTCGATCGCTTCCTTCATTTTGCCTCTGCCCATGAGCTCCAAAAAGCTCTCTTCGAGCGCCTCATTCACACTGCGCAGCAATGTCATCTCAGAATGATGACCCCGGCCACGCCCGGGCTGCCAGTGAATAAAGCATTGTTCTTCCAGCTTGCGCAGAATAAACTTCACGTTTCGTGGAGTGCAGCATAGGGCAGCCGAAAGGCTTTCGATCGTTACCGGAACCGCTTCATGAAATTGAAGAGAAAGTTCTTTTGCTGTGGCGAGACGCAGATAGTGGGTTGTTGCTGTATCCATATGAATGTGCTCCTTCATAAAAGGTGAAATGTGCGCATTTTTTCTTACACTTTTATTTCCCCCTTTGATCCATACAATTATACATAAAGGGATAGGGCAAAGGTAGCCCATCTGAGACAAAAACATCTAGAACAGGAGAACCATACGCATGAAGCAGCATTTACGTCAAATTCACCCTTTAGCCTGGACCATCATTGTTGGAACGATGTTTGGACGTCTTGTTACGTCCATGAGCATCCCGTTTTTATCCATTTATCTGACTCAGGTACTGGGAGCTACACCCACACAGACTGGAATTACCGTCGCGGTCAGTTCTCTGGCGGGGGTTATGGTCAGCTTTTATGGAGGTTATATTTCCGATCGAATCGGCCGCAAAGTGGTCATGATGGTCTCCGTATTTGGCTGGGCCTGTGTTTTCTTCATTTTTTCAGCAGCTGAGCATCTGTGGGTATTTTTTGTGGCGAATACGTTAAACGGTTTATGCCGCGCCGTGTTTGAGCCCACGTCACGTGCACTTCTATCGGATATTACTCCACCACAAAATAAACTGCTTGTCTTCAACCTCAGATATGCGGCCATTAATTTGGGTGTCGTGTTTGGACCGATTATCGGTCTTCAGCTTGGATCAGCGGAGTCTACATTTCCGTTCATGATCTCCGGGTTGGTATATATCGTTTACGGCTTGGTTTTGTTCCTGCAATTTCGATTGCAGCGTGCAAATCTGCCGGAACATGTTCAGGTCGCAGCACCTCGTTTACGAGATGCACTGGCTACTACGGGACGCGACCGTGTATTTTTGCCAGTACTTATCGGAACTACGTTTTGCGTACTCGGGTATGGGCACTTTAGCTCGACCTTGGCTCAGTATGTGGCCCAGAATCCTCTCTTTGAACATGGAAGTCAAGTGTTTTCCTATATGCTTTCACTCAATGCGTTGACTGTGCTTGTAATCCAATTCCCGATTGTGCGAGTGGCCAGCAAATTCCCGCCGGTTGTACCCCTCATACTTGGAAACGTGCTGGTCGCAACAAGTCTGTTCCTGTTTGGCATAGCTGAAGGTGTTATGCTGCTGATGATCAGTGTCATTCTGTTCACCATTGGGGAAGTGCTCATGTTCACCATGATGGATATGCTGATTGACCGTATTGCCAAACCTGAATGGAAAGGGACCTACTTTGGCACGATTGGATTCAATAACTTGGGGAGCGTCATGGCACCGATTCTTGGAGGGCTCCTATTAACCCAATTTGGGACGGGGAATGGTCTGTTCGTTTTTGTACCGCTGGCACTGACCACTGCACTTGGACTGCCTTTTCTTATCGTAGCGCATAAGCGCCTTGTCATCAGGGAGAAGGAGACCACACCCATACAAGTGAGTGCCTAGCTTAAGTGATGCCAGTTGCATGGCACTTAGGCAACAGCTTTTTAACTTTTTTTGAGAAAGGTAACTTTCAATGAGAAACCAACGTTTAATTAGTTAAACATCATGGAGGTTCCAAATGATATTTAAAAAGTTCACTCTAACATTGCTGGCGTGTGCTATGTTTGCCGCGTTTTCAACGCCGAGTTTAGCTGAGAATGCCACACTCGAGATTGGGACTGGCGTATTGTCCAATAACCGGGTGCTAATTCCTTTGAGGGTTGTGTCCAGCAACTTGGAGGCAGATGTAACGTGGTATAAGGATGGGAAGAGCATTCGAATTAAAACGGATGAAAAAGAAATTTGGCTTGTGGTTAACTTTAAAAATGCGAGAGTGAATGAACAGATAATCAAAATGGATTCTCCTGTTGAAATAATTGGAAATACAGCATATGTTCCGCTGCGATTTGTCAGCCAAACGTTAGGAGCCAAGCTAGAGTGGAATCCACAAACTAAACAGGCAACCATCGACTTGAATAAACAAAACATGATTGTAAGTATGCAAGAGGAGACCATCCAAATACCTGATTCTGTGAAAATAACAAAGGGACGAATAAATGTTTTGTCAGAGAAATTGAATGAAATTTCAGGCTTGTCTCAGATCAAGCAGGTCAGTACGTATTTCAAGCCTTATTTCACTGAAGATTTAATCCAATTTATTCTCAAGAGACAGGATCTAGTAAGTGATTGGATGGTATATGATGCTCCAGAGACTTCCGTTTATTATACAAGCAGTACAACAGCGACATTATCCCAATCGTTCGTAATCGGAAATACATTAACGGGTGATTCTCATTATGTAAATGATCGAAATATTGAACTTGTTTACCGTAATGGTGTATGGAAAGTGAATCAGTTAATGTTTAATCTCAGAGAAATTCCCTATCTGGGTTATGATCGTTGAAATCGCCGCATAAGATGTTCAGTGGCATGAAGGAAATAACAATTGAGTTAATATTATCTTGACGGATTACAGTAGAGCGAATACAATAAACAACAAATATGTGTGACGGGTGGTTAAGATGAACATGTTCCAGACAGGGCGCATTCTGAATCGATAACTGAATACGCATGAGCAAGTGACTTAACCAATGTTTTTTTGTGTTGGCGTTTAGACAGTCATGTTTGTGCACCCCTGTCGTGGACGCTCATCATTATTGCGTGCAGAGGAGAAATCCGGAAACGCTTCTTATTTCATATGATTCTCTTATTGTTACAAGCTGTAGATGACATTAGTTCATCTATGGCTTTTTTGCATGCATTTCACCCAATTTGTTGCACATAGAAGGGAGATGTTGTAGTACTTTTTGGCGGGAAATCACCCCAAGGGGAGAAAGAGAGGCAACGATATGAAACGACCTAATCAAAGTTATACCATTTGGTTTTCCCAACGAACCGGCAGTACTCTGCTGGGTGAAGCCTTAAGTTCTACGGGTGTGGCAGGATATCCGAGCGAGTGGCTGCATTATCAGCATAAGAGCCCAGACACATTAAAGCGTGAAGATCTGGAGCAGATCTGGGATCAGGGAACAACATCGAACGGAGTATTCGGAATCAAAATTAATTTTGAACAACGATGGATTGACGCATTCCGAAGTCTCTATAGTCTGCCAACAACGTTATCGCGGGCTGAGGTATGGAGTACGGGCTTCCCTAATTGCACCAAGCATATTTACATGACGCGTCGCAACAAAGTCAGATTGGCTGTGTCATGGTGGAGAGCCATTGTCTCGGGTGAATGGCACCGCAAGCACGGAGACAGCCCTCAGTTACAAGATATTGCAGATCAATATAACTTTGATGCGATTAAACATCTGCTTGTGGAGAGTAATATGTGCGAAGCAGCAATTGAAGAATTCCTGTCCGAGTCAGGTATTGTGCCGTTGACAATTGTTTATGAGGATTTTATACAGGATTACGAAGGGACCGTCATGAAAGTGCTAGCGTTTTTGGATGTTCAAACTGACGGTGTGACCGTTTCGCCCCCTTTCTTTGACCCGATCGCAGACGAGATTTCTGAACAATGGGTGCAAAGATTTCGGGAAGAATGCCAGAGGGATTGGGAGAATGTCAAATGGTAAACACAATTGGTAAGATTCATCCACGAGTTGGAAATGTTGCATTTATTGTTGTTATGTATGATTCATCTTAGTGAGGGAGCAAAATGCTTTGAATCACCACAATGAAAAGAATTGTTATACGAAGGGGTGAGGGGTTATGCCCAAAACAGAGAAACGCTCCATGTCCTGGCTGCTGCAATATCTAAAACCAGTCAAAGGCCGATTGGCCATACTTATGGTGATGTTGCTAACGTCAACAGGGCTGCAGCTCCTGAATCCACAGATTATCAAACGATTCATTGATACAGCGGCAAGTGGGGGAATCCTTTCTAACCTGATCCAGCTTGCCGGATTGTTTCTAATTGTTGCCGTCGTAAATCAATTGATTACAGTAGCCGTGAGTTATCTGGGGAATGATGTGGCCTGGCGAGCAACGAACCGGTTACGGGGAGATCTCCTGAAGCATTGTCTGCGTCTGGATATGCGGTTTCATAATGTGAAGACGCCGGGAGAGATGATAGAACGGGTGGATGGTGATGTGACGAGTATCTCCAACTTCTTCGCGATGTTCATTGTGCAGGTGGTGGGGAGCTTTGTCTTGCTTGCCGGAATTCTCGGATTTATGTTCACTGTAAACGTACCGATTGCGATCGTCATGACGGTGTTTACATTATTATCGATTCTATTTATGGTGTTCATTCGGAACCTAGGAGTAAACTCTTCCAAAAATGAGCGGGAAGCGAGTGCATCCTTGTTCGGATTAATTGAAGAGCGTATTGCGGGAATTGAAGATGTTCAAGCGAACGGGCATGTCCCGTATGTGATGAATCGCTTTTATCGTACGATGCGTGTTGTATTTCAAAAAGGAAGGAAAGCCTGGCTGCTTCGGGTAATTCCATGGAATACGACGGTCATTCTGTTCGCACTTGCAGTCACGGCAGTACTTCTGCTCGGTGTTCATTATTACATGCAAGGCATCATCAGCATCGGAACCCTGTTTCTGATATATCAATACACACAGATGCTTAATGATCCGATTGAGATGCTGGGCGATCAGGTTCAAGAGTTTCAGAAGGCGAAATCAGGTATGCTTCGATCAAGAGAACTGTTGTCTTTACGCAGCGAGATCGAGAACGGAAGAGAAGATCAGCTGCCAGAAGGGCCGCTTGGTCTGGAATTCAAACAGGTGAACTTCAGTTATAACGAAGATAAACCTGTATTGCAGAATATTAACTTTGCCATTAAACCTGGCGAACGACTTGGCATTATCGGTCGTACCGGTAGCGGAAAATCAAGTCTCAGTCGGGTACTTCTGCGCCTGTACAATCTGGATAGCGGAACAATTCGTGTGGGTGGCAAAGATATTACAGAGCTTACCTTGCCTGCACTTTACCGCAGGGTTGGTATGGTTACTCAGGATGTACAGCTGTTCGACGGTACGTTGCGAGACAATTTAACGCTGTTCAATCAGGATGTCTCGGATCAGATCATTAAGGAGACAACGGATCGACTTGGATTAAGTCATTGGATTGAATCACAACCGGCAGGGTTGGACACCCATCTGAAGGCAGGTGGTTCTTCATTGTCCGCTGGGGAAGCTCAATTGTTTGCCTTGACGCGAGTATTTCTGACTGAACCAAGTCTGGTTATTCTCGATGAGCCTTCCTCACGGCTGGATGCTGCTACAGAGAGCATGCTTCAGTCTGCCATTGATCAGTTAATGAAGCAATGTACGGGAATTATTATTGCACATCGCCTGGCTACTCTGGAGAAGGTCGATCAGATTATGGTACTGGGTGATGGCAAGGTACTGGAATTCGGAGCCAGAGAAGAGCTCGCCAGCGATCCGGCGTCACATTATGCCAGATTGCTGATTACAGGGCGAGAGGAGGAATTGGCGTGAATGTAACAGGATTCATAGGCCGTTTATTTCGATTCAGGCCTTTTCTATTTTTGATCAACGGATTGTCATGGTGCATATTCCATTCTTTGCCGCTGGCAATAGGGATCGGGATGCAGTGGTTCTTTGACCGGGCAACGACGGGTTCCAGTGATTATATGTGGCTGGCAGCTCCGCTGATCTTCATTGCTTTGATCAGAGCGGTAAGAGTAGGGACGTTTTTTGCCGCATTCTATGCATGGATCACGTACATTTACCATATTCAAGCCATTCTGCGTACCAATATGCTCGCTGGGATTATGCGCTGGCCAGGACGTAATCTGCCGGCTTCACCGGGGGAGGCGATGAGTCGCTTTCGGGATGATGTGGATGAAGTAGTTGAGTACGTAGAATCCTGGGTGGATTTTTGGGGAAGGCTCGTGTTCGCTATTGTATCCATCGTCATCATGGCGAACATTAATTGGAAAATCACTTTGGTAGCTGTGTTGCCACTGGTAATCGTAACGTTGCTGAATAACTTGTCTGGTAATCGGGCTCGTCGATATGCACAGGTCAATCGTGAGTCGACAGGACGAATCACCAGTTTCATTGCTGAAACCTTTGGGGCTGTGCAGGCACTGAAACTTGGGCAGGCAGAAGAGCATGTCTCTACTCGCTTTAACAAACTCAATGAAGAACGTCGTCAAGCTGCACTCCGGGATAATCTGTTCAAACAGTGGATGAGATCACTTAATCAGCATGTGCTCAGTATCTGTACAGGTCTCATTCTCCTGATGTGTGCGGCCGAGATGAAATCCGGCAATTTCACCGTAGGTAATTTTGCCTTGTTCACCAGTTATCTTGCCAATATTGGCTTTAGCATTTCATTGTTTGGCTATATGGTATTCCAGCATAAACGGCTCAAAGTATCTTTTGACCGCATGCGAACCCTGTTTCGTCCTGGGGAGGAAGACCGGATCATGGATTTCAGAGAGACGTATCTGAATGAAGATCCGCCTGAGCTACCTAATGAACAGAGAGATCCCAAAGAGAAGCTAAGAGAGCTGGAAATCAGCAATCTGGCGTACCAATATCCTCATTCTGCAAATGGAATAGAGGATATCAGCTTCCGTGTGCAGCGGGGACAATTTCTGGTCATCACTGGACGGATCGGTTCTGGCAAGTCGACTCTGGTCCGCACACTTCTGGGACTGCTGCCCAAACAGGAGGGTACGATTCGCTGGAATGGCAAAGATGTCGATCCCGCTACCTTTCTGATGCCGCCTAGAGCAGCATATACGCCGCAAGTACCTCGATTGTTCAGTGATACGCTGAAAGAGAATATTGTTCAGGGCAAACAGGGTCGTACGGAAGTCGCACTTGCAAAAGCCATTCGATTGGCTGTTATGGATAAGGATATTCAAAACCTGGATCAAGGACTCGAAACGTCCGTAGGTCCAAGAGGTGTCATGCTGTCAGGCGGTCAAATTCAGCGCGCGGCTACCGGACGTATGCTGATGACGGAAGCAGACCTTTTCATCTTCGATGATCTGTCCAGTGCGCTGGATGTGGAAACCGAGCAACAGGTCTGGGAAGGTTTATTCGAGGAGCCAGATGTCACATGTATTGCGGTATCTCATCGAAGAGCAGCACTTGCGAAGGCAGATCATATCATCGTCATGAAGGATGGACGAATTGAGGCCGAGGGCAGCTTATCAGATTTGCTTGCTACTAATGAAGAGATGCAGCTACTTTGGCAAGGTGAGCAAACACCGGTTAAAGTGGGATAGGATAAGATATACGATTTATAACAAATGAAAAAAGCCGTACAGACAACTCTTTTGGAAAGAGTTGAGATCTGTACGGCTTTTATTATTGCTCATTTGGTCAATCTTTATTTGATCAGCGGTGCAATCAATGAATACGCAATGATGACCAGGAAGATAATCGTGATGTGATTAATGGAGAAAATAAACATTTTATGCGACCATTTCTTGGTTTCTTTCTTATCGAAAGTTGCCACACTAAGAATAAGCCAAGCTAAACTTACCAGAAACGCAACAATGGCAATGAACGGACTCATCGGCCAGAACAAGAAGCTGGAGAACAACAACAATACCAGATAAACATTCGTCTGGATGTATGTTCGTCTGATACCTTTTACAACAGGAAGCATCGGAACGCCAGCCGCTTTGTATTCATCAAATCTCCGGATGGCAATGCCATAGAAGTGAGGCATCTGCCACAACAGCATGGTAACAACCAAAGCCCAAATTTCATAATGACCCAGCTCTGGTGAAATGGCTGCCCAACCGATAAGTGGAGGAACAGCACCTGAAAGACTTCCTACTTCCGTATTGTATACCGTTGTCCGCTTGGTCCACATGGTATAAGGGAACACGTACAACAACAGTCCCAATATGCCGAATACGGCTGCCGAAGGGGAAGCGATATACAACATGATGCCCCCGATAATCGTAATAGCAATACCGAGGATCAAACCTGTTTTGGTATCTACACGACCAGTTACCGTTGGGCGTGTTTTGGTGCGTTCCATGATCGCATCGATATCCCGATCATACAAATTGTTAAACACCCCGGCCGCTCCAATAATCAGGGAAGACCCGATAACAGAGAGGATAATGGGTACAATATTTGCTAAAATAGATGCATCAAATACATACAAAGCCAAACTTAAACCGGCAAACATGGCGATCAGATTGGATTTGATGATTCCGATCTTGATCGTATCAAAAAATACTTTCGGAATCGAGCTAGTATACTCCAGGCTGATTTCGGGCCGTGCCCCTTTATTCAATGTTTTCAAGAACTCACTTCCTATATCTATACTTATATATCTCGTGGTTTTATTATAGCACTCAATACAGTATGTGAATTAATTAACGATTTAGTATTTAAAATAATGTCATTTGATTGTGAACAATTTAAAAACAAGGTTTTTTTTAATTGTTAAAAATGATTTTCTGTGATACAGGTCATTGAAACCAAATAGCAGGGATAACAAGAGAAGCATATTTTTCTTGCATGTTGAGCATTATTTGTTTATTGTAGATATAAGAGATCTTTAATTGTATTAAGTGATCTCGTCTTGCATTGTTTCTATTAAAGAACAGTTGCAGAGACAAGATGTAATCAGTATAGGGCTTTTTTTGTAACGATAAAGGATATTAAATATCTGGAAAGGGTGTTAAATATGGATCAAAAGATGGATGTATTAATTATAGGCGGAGGACCAGCAGGTCTTAATGCTGCACTTGTACTAGGACGAGCTCGCAAACATGTTGTGGTCATAGATGATGAACGCCCACGTAATTGGGTTACGCGTGAAACACACGGTTTCCTGACAAGAGATGGTGCAAGTCCACGTGAATTTCGGAAGGTTGCGAAAGAACAGATTAGCGCTTTTCCGTCCGTTCATTTTGCAGGGGACACAGCGACTTCAGTGACAGGAACAGATGGTGATTTTCAAGTTACAACGGCCCAAGGAGAAGTCTATCGCACAAAGAAAATTTTGTTTGCAGTTGGAAAAAAAGACCTTCCTCTAGATATTAACGGGTTGAAAGAGGTATATGGCAAGAGTGCTTTTGTCTGCCCTTATTGCGATGGTTGGGAATTAAGAGATCAACGGCTTGTCATCATTGTGAATGGAGCCAAGGCATTTCATATGGCCAAGACGATCTCGGGCTGGACAAGCGAGTTTACCATTTGCACGAATGGACCTGATGAATTGACGGATGAGCAGAGGGAGGAATTGAAGCAGCATGGTGTCCCGATATGGGACTCTCCAATTCAATCTATTGAATCAAGCGATGGTATGGTGCAGCAAGTGGTGTTAGAAGATGGTACCGAAATCTCGTGCACCGGGATTTTCTTTGGACCGAAACTAACGGCTGGATCAGAACTTCCGCAGACGATAGGCTGTGAGGTTACGGATGCGGGTACAGTCGTTGTAGATGATTTCGGCAAAACAACCGTACCGGGTCTGTTCAGCGCTGGAGATGCAGCATCGGAGTTGTACCAGGCCATTACTGCGGCGTCCCTTGGTGCATTAACCGCTGTAACGATTAACAGTGAACTTAATATGGAAGCCTGGGATGAGCGCGGTAAACATTTAAACCCGTAGAATTACGATGTACAATTTCTTGTCCAGTACTTTGCACAAACGATAAGTCAACAAAATAGATCTGATCAAAAAGGGAATGCAAAAAAGCAATTCCCTTTTTGTGTTTAATCATCTTTTAGTAGATCTTTATTAGTTCTTCTCCATCGATAAGTGGACTAGTTCCGACCGTTTTTGTCATAAACCCAATATTTGATTTTCATTTGTTTACGGTTTATTATTGTATCAAATGATAGATAATACTATCATTTTAAACTCTGGGAGAGGGTGTTTAAAATGAGTATTGCAACTAACGTTCCACAGCCCAAAATGTATGGACCACTCGGGAATCTGCCCTTGATTGATAAAGAGAAACCAACATTGTCCCTTGGGAAATTAGCTGAGGAGTATGGACCGATATATCGACTGACTGTTCCTGGTTATTCCGGTTTGATCGTATCTGGCCCAGATCTGGTAGCTGAATTATGTGACGTATCTCGATTTGATAAATTTGTATACAATGAACTCGAGAATGTACGTGCCTTTGGAGGTGATGGTTTATTTACAAGCAGAACATCCGAGCCAAACTGGAAAAAGGCACATAATATTTTGCTTCCCACCTTTAGTAAACAGGCGATGAAGGGTTATCATCCGATGATGGTCGACATAGCCGAACAATTGATAAACAAATGGGCACGTTTGAATTCCAACGACACCATTGATGTAGCAGATGACATGACACGTCTTACGCTGGATACCATTGGACTGTGTGGTTTCAATTATCGATTTAACAGCTTTTACAGACAGGATCACAGTCCTTTTATCGAAAGTATGGTTCGTGCATTAAATGAGGCTATGCAAAAAAGCTCACGCTTGAAAATCCAAAATCTGCTGATGGTGAAAACCAAGCGACAGTTCGAGGAAGACATCCAAACGATGTTCTCATTGGTCGATCAGATTATTGAGGAACGTAAAGCAAGTGCTGCTCCTGAAGAGGTTGACTTGCTCGCTCGTATGCTGAATGGCAAAGATCCGGAAACCGGAGAAACGCTGGACGATGAGAATATTAGGTATCAGATTATTACGTTCCTCATAGCCGGACATGAAACGACGAGTGGTTTGTTATCTTTTGCCCTTTATTTTTTGCTGAACAATTCAGAAGCACTTCAAAAGGCCCATGATGAGGTGGATCGGGTGTTGGTAAGTGACTCTCCACAGTACGAGGAAATCCTTCAGCTCCCATATATCCGCATGATTCTCAGTGAATCGCTGCGTCTATGGCCAACCGCTCCCGGATTTGACGTCTATGCCAAAGAAGACACTGTCATCGGTGGCAAATATCCGCTGAAAAAAGGGGAGAGCTGTAGTATTCTTCTGCCTCAGCTTCACCGTGACAAAGGAGCCTGGGGAGAGGATGCAGAGCTATTCCGGCCGGAACGTTTTGAAGATACGACTCAAGTGCCTCATCATGCGTATAAACCGTTTGGCAATGGGGAGAGAGCATGTATCGGTATGCAGTTTGCTCTATATGAAGCAACCCTTGTACTCGGTATGGTACTAAAACATTTTGAACTGGTTGACTATAGTGATTATAAGTTGGATGTGAAACAAACGTTAACGTTAAAACCAGGCGATTTTCGAATTCAGGTGAGAGTACGTACTGTATCATCGAAACTGATTGCTTCTGTTGCACCCTCGAATGAAAAGCCGAATCAGGGTATTCATACAAATGTAACTGGTCATAGCCCTATTATGGAATCTATGACGACTTCAACTCCGGTAAATGCCAATCCAACATTACTGGTACTATATGGCTCCAATCTGGGGACGGCAGAAGGCATTGCCAGAGTTTTTGCAGAGAAAGCCCGTACCTATGGAATTCCAAGCGAAGCCGCAGCATTGAATGAATGGATTGGCCGTCTGCCCAATAAGGGGATCGTTCTCATCGTGACAGCTTCGTATAATGGTAAACCTCCGCAAAATGCAGCGGCATTTATCGAGTGGTTAAAGGAAGCCGAGTCAGAGAAGGTGCAAGGTGTGACCTATGCAGTTCTGGGCTGCGGGGATCGGAGCTGGTCTGGTACCTACCAGAGCATTCCTCGATTGGTCGATGAGAAGCTTGCGAGCTTGGGAGGCAACAGGCTGATAACTCGGGGAGAAGTCGATGCAGGCGGGGATATGGAGAAACAAGTGGAAGAGTGGAAGCGGGTGTTGTGGCCTCAGATGTTAAACGCGTTGGGGATCAGCGAGGAATCGATGGAGCACTCCTCACGAGGTACACTTCAAATGGAATTCGTTCGCGAGAAAGCCGATCTGCCACTTACACGAACCTACAATGCCAGCTATGCCACTATAGTGGTGAATGAAGAGCTTCAGGCAATGGATAGTGGGCGGAGTACACGTCACATTGAGATGCTGCTGCCTGAAGGCATGACCTATAAAGAAGGCGATCATCTTGGCGTATTGCCCCTGAATGCAGATGAAATCGTGAATCGCATCCTGCATCGTTTTGGATTAAAAGGAGAGGTTCAAATCCAATTAACTTCGAACGAAATACAGTTTACACATCTTCCTCTAAACCGTCCTGTCAAAGTGAATGAATTGCTCCATTCCTGTGTTGAGCTGCAAGCACCTGTTACAAGGGCGCAGCTTCAGGAGCTGGCCAACCATACGGTGTGCCCACCTCATAAACGCGAGCTGGAAGCGATGCTTGAAGAAAACAACTACAGGGAACATATACTTCAAAACAGAACTACCATGCTGGAACTGCTGGAAAAGTATGAAGCCTGTGAGCTGCCGTTTGAAAGATTCCTTGGAATGCTGCCTCCACTCAAGCCCAGGTATTATTCCATATCCAGCTCTCCACACTTCAATGCCAAGCAGGCCAGTATCACGGTGTCCGTTGTGAAAGAGCCTGCATGGAGCGGCAATGGTGAATTCCGTGGTGTGGCTTCATCCTATTTGGCCGAATGCCAGACGGGAGAGAGTATTTCGATGTTTGTACGTACGCCAGGGTCCGGATTTGAGCTGTCAGAAGAGCCGGATGTTCCAATTATTATGGTTGGTCCAGGGACGGGGGTTGCACCGTTCAGAGGTTTCCTGCAGGCCAGATCTGTGCTGAAAGAGAGAGGATTGCCACTGAGTGAAGCACATTTGTTCTTTGGTTGCAGGAATGATTCAGATTTCATATATCGTCAAGAACTTGAACAATACGAACAGGCAGGCATCGTCAGGCTGCACACCGCTTTTTCGCGTATTGAGGGTACGCCCAAAACGTATGTTCAGCATCTGATGTTACAGGAAGCCGAAGATTTACTTCATTTGCTTGATGCCAAAGGGAAAATCTACGTATGCGGGGATGGAAGCCTTATGGCTCCCGCCGTGGAAGAGACTTTGCGGCAAGCATATCAAAAGGCGAAGGGAGCAACCCGCCAGGAGGCGAAAAATTGGCTCAATCAGCTTCAGTCGGAAGGGCGTTACGTCCAGGATGTGTGGGCAGGTAAACGAGCCGTTGATTCGGCTAAGGCTCCTGTAAGTTGAGAAATGTTAAGATGGAGGCGGCGATAAACCGCCTTTTTCTTATGTCCAAAAACAGCCGCAGATCCGGAGTTTCTAATCCAGATCTGCGGCTGTTTTAATTTGGCTGATACGATCTATTGACAAAGAAAAATTTTTGACGCAGTATAATAAAATAACTTTATAAAGTATATAAATAAAGTAATTGACTAGCATTATTGTGTTTCATTTACTTTTAATTTATATGCAGGGAAGGGATCTATTTATGGCAACTTGGTTTCTTATCATTATCTACCTTGCGTTTATCAGTCTGGGGATTCCGGACTCCCTACTAGGTTCAGCCTGGCCCGTTATGTGGCCTGAACTTGGCGCTTCGTTTGGGTCAGCAGGAATTCTGTCAATGGTCGTTGCAGCGGGAACCATCGTTTCAAGCTTGGCAAGTGGCACGGTGATTCAAAAATGGGGAACAGGCAAGGTTACGTTAATTAGCTGTTGTCTGACTGCCGGAGCACTCCTTGGATTTTCCTTCGCCCCTTCATTGGTGTGGCTCGTCATTCTTGCCATTCCGCTCGGTCTAGGGGCCGGCGCCGTTGATGCTGCACTGAATCATTATGTCGCAGAGCACTACAAGGCACACCATATGAACTGGCTGCACTGTTTCTGGGGTGTTGGCGCGACGTCAGGGCCGATTATTATGTCATATTACATTGCGGAACATCATTCCTGGAGAAGCGGCTATACAGCTGTAGCTGTCGTCCAGTGCTGCCTCGTCCTGATTTTGTTTGCCACGTTGCCGTTGTGGAAGCGTGTTGCTGCAAGTCGGGAGCGTGCGAGTCTGAACAACGAATCAGATCATGGGGAAGCAGACAACACGTTAGTACAGCATGAGGAGAGACCCGAACGGAATGTATTGAAGATTAAGGGAGTCAAAAACTCACTGATTGCATTTCTGTTTTATTGTGGCGTGGAGACGACGGTTGGTTTATGGGGAGCCAGCTATCTGGTAGGAGCAAGAAACATTTCGGCAGAAACGGCTGCGGGATGGATCTCCTTATACTACGGTGGTATTACGATGGGCAGGTTGATAACAGGCTTTATCACGTTAAAAATAAAAAATCGGGTGTTAATTCTGGCGGGTCAAGTGACTGCCATTGTAGGCGGAATCATCTTGCTGCTTCCATTATCCATTTCGTTTGCGCTGGCTGGATTTATGTTAATTGGATTGGGGCTTGCACCCATCTATCCCGGACTTCTTCATGAAACTCCAGCTCGATTCGGCAAAGCGAATTCTGCCCGATTGATGGGATACCAGATGGCACTGGCATACACAGGAACTACATTGCTTCCTCCGCTTTTTGGCGTTCTTGCTGCGAAAACCAATATCGGATTTTTCCCTCTGGTTGTACTTGTTTTCCTTATCCTAATGCTAGCCAGCTCAGAGCAAGTGAATCGTATTTTGAAAAAGAGGATTCTAAATGGGTAGAGCTGTTACGGGTGTAACAAGCAACAAGTCATACAACATTCCATTTAAAAAATGATACACCAAAAAAGCGAGGATCAATCCTCGCTTTTTTTATTTTGCAGAATCACAGAGTCATTACAACTCGTAGAGCTGCTCGTATTTTTCCGTTAAGTAATGAATTAATGGAGCGGTATCAATACTTTTTCCGGTGATGGACTTGATTAGCTCGTCCGCCGATCTTGATTTACCAAATTGATGAATATGAGTTGTTAGCCATCCGGTAATTGTCTCAATATGATCTGATTCAATCAAATGATCATAATCGGGAAGTTCGCGGCGGATGACTTTGTGTATTTGTGCAGCATAGACAAACCCAAGTGTATAGGAAGGGAATAATCCAAAGCCGGCGCTCCAGTGTCCATCCTGTAAAATGCCTTCCAGATGAGTCGGGGGACGAATGCCCAGATATTCCTCATATTTATCATTCCATGCTTCAGGCAATCCTTCGTAATCCACTTCTCCAGCAATAATGGCTTGCTCCAACTCATACCGAATAATGAGATGCAGGTTGTAGGTAAGTTCGTCGGCCTCAAAACGGTTAAACGACGGTTTTACTGCATTTAAAGCAAAATAAAAGTCATCCAAACTCACATGGCCAAACGTTTCAGGTTTGATTTTTTGCAAAATAAAATAGTTGTTTTCCCAGAAGCCTTTATGTCTGCCAATGAATTTCTCGAAAAAGATCGATTGGGATTCATGAATGCCGTACGAAGTGAAGATCCCAAGTCCAGTATGTATCAGGTTGGGGTCAATATTCTGTGTATAGAGTGAGTGCCCTCCTTCATGTAAAGCACTCCACAAGGAAACGCGAACGTCATTTTCAACAAATTTGGCTGCAAGACGTGCATCGTAAGGATTGATGGCAGAACTGAATGGGTGCACGGTTGAACCGAATTGCCCGGCATCAAAGTCGTAGCGAATGGCTTGTAACAGCTCGATCCCAAGCTGCCGCTGCTGTTCAAGTGGGAAGGGATGGTTGAATATGGATGTGTCCGGTTGTTTAGCGGAAGAGGTGACGCGACGGATCAGTGGTATAAGAGCAGATTTCAGCTCACTGAAAATGCGATCCAACGTTACCTTGTCCAGGTCAGGATCAAACTGCTGTACGAGTGGATCGTATGCATGCTGCTCGTATCCCCAGTATCCGGCAAACTTCAAGCTTGCATCGAAGATCTGTTTCAAATGCGGAGCGAAAATGGAAAAATCATTGGCAGCTCTGGCTTCCAGCCAAGCGGCGTTTGCAAGACCTTGCTGCTGTACAAATGCCTGATATTCCCCTATTGGAATGGCGCTCCAGCGTTTATACGTTTTCCAATGCTCTGCAATAATTCGCTTGGATAGCTCATCAAGGTCCTCTTGTTGTGCTGTTTCTTCTAATCGCAAACCGAAATCAGAATCGGTCTGTAACTTGAATAGTTCTCCAGCCAATGTTGCTTTGGCTCGTGCGGCGTAGGATGCGCCCTTTGGAGGTGCCCCTGTGCGAGCATCCCAGGCAAGCAGGGTTTGTACCTGTTTATAATGTTCGATCTTCTCGATATGTGCCGCAAGTGCAGCATCCAAGCGTTGTATTGTTGTCATGTTCATGACTCCTTCCAGATAAAGGATGAAATTTAAGTTGTATATTACCATCGGAATAGTTGGAAGTACAGAGAATCACGCTTTTTCGTAGATTACAAAAAATGAATTAACACATTACGATTGCTTATTTTACAAAAGACCTCTGTTCCCTTAGCCTAAAAATACCAATTTTCACTAATCCGACATGAACACTTGTATATCATTCAGGGCAGTGAAATTGGATTTAACATTATGCATGAGAGCGAGAGGGGTTACATGATGAGAAAACATACCAAGCCTGCTTTAATGATGATTCTGGCATTCCTGCTTCTGGCAGGTTGCGCTTCAGGTGGAGAGGGCCAGCAGAGTACACAGGCCTCTTCAACAACCGGTGAAACTCCAGCACAGCAGACATCGGCAGAAGGCAAGACAGGCGGGGCACTGAACATTGGCTATCCAACACAACCAGTCACACTGGATGCACATGTGTCTTCCAATACAGCGGTCAAGGATATTTCACGCGAGATCTATGAGCAGCTGGTAACGTTGGATAAAAATGCACAGGTCATTCCGCTGCTGGCAGAATCCTATGAGATTAGCGACGACAAGTTATCCTATACATTCCATCTGCGCCAAGGTGTGAAGTTTCATAATGGCAAGGAACTGCACGCGGAGGACGTAGTTGCTTCATTGAATCGCTGGATCAAACTGTCAAGTCATGGTAAAGCGAACTTTGTGGGTGCCGAGGCCAAAGAAACGGACCCATATACCGTCGTACTTCAATTGAAAACACCATTTCTGCTAACACTGCAACTTCTTGCTGATCCGATTCCAGCAGCGGCGATCTACCCGAAAGAAGTGGTTGATGAAGCAGATGATAAAGGTATCAAATCATTCATCGGTACAGGTCCGTTTCAATTGGAGGAGTGGAAGCAGGATCAGTATATTCATTTGAAAAAATATGACGATTACTCCGCCCGTGCCGAGCCGAGTGATGGAGCAGGTGGCAAAAAGGAAGCACTGGTCGATGACCTGTACTTCCGCTTCGTAACAGACGAGTCAACCCGTCTTGCCGGGATTACTTCCGGGGAATACGACATTGCGCTGAATATCTCTGTGGATAATGAACAGCAGATTGCGGACAATCCCGACTTGCAAACCTTCCTCAGTCCGGGAGGCATGATTGGATATTTCTACAACAGTAATGACGGCTTGTTCAAGAACGTCAAACTTCGGCAGGCTGTCAATGCCGTTCAGAATGTGGATGACATACTGACATCGGCATTCCGTGATCCACAATTTTATGTGAAGACATCCTCTCTGGTTCTACCGGAATATCCGAACTGGTATTCGGAAGCAGGCAAAGAATCGTACAGCCAAGCTAACGCGGATAAAGCAAAGCAACTGCTTCAGGAAGCAGGCTATAACGGCGAAGAAATCAAAATTTTCACGACGAGAGATTATGTGGATCAATATAACGTGGCGGTTGTTTTGCAGCAGGAGCTGGAGTCGATTGGCGTCAAGGTCAAGCTGGATGTCTATGATTGGCCTACTTTGCAGGAAAAACTCGGCACAGGTACAGGGTGGGATATCTACCCGATGAGTTATGCGTTCCGGCCTACGTTCTACCAGTATGCGTTCTGGGGAGGCGGAGCAGGGCTGCTGAAGAGCGAGAAACTGAGCGAGCTACTTCAAGGAATTCGGACGTCCGATTCAGTAGAGGCCGCAAGGCCGCTCATTGACGAATTGCAGCAATTTGTATGGACCGAAGTTCCATTCTCTCAGATCGGGCACACCAAACAGGTTACAGCGCTATCGAAAAATATCAGTGGTTTCCAGAATATTTTGGGCCCGATCTTCTGGAATACAACCAATAACAAATAGTTAAAAGGAAAGGCAGCGGATGAAAAGGCGTAGCATCGCTACTACAGGAATACGCCTTTCCGTTTGCCATTGGAAAGTGAGGTGGCCCTCATATGGGTGGATATATTGTTCGTCGGTTATTGTCCTTGATACCTGTCCTTTTTGTAGTAGCAATTGTGGTGTTCTCCATTATCCATGTCACACCAGGTGACCCCGCTGCGATTCTGCTGGGTGAAGAGGCAAGCAAAGCCGATATCGATGAGCTAAGAAGCAAGCTGGGCTTGGACAGGCCGATCTATGAGCAATTCGGCATTTGGTTGCTGGGGCTGTTATCCGGGAATTTGGGGGAGTCCATCTTTCTGGACAAACCTGTGACAGAGGCTTTTTTTGAACGACTGGCGCCTACATTGTCCCTTGCGATCATTGCACAGGTGATTGGTGTGTTTCTCGCCTTGTTCCTTGGCATTACAGCAGTCAAGCGAAGAGGGACCATCGTGGACCAATCGGTGATGGGTTTCTCCATGCTGGGAATCTCCATTCCGAGCTTTCTGTTGGGATCACTGCTGGTGATGTTCTTTAGCGTGAAGCTGCGCTGGCTTCCCGTTGCAGGGTATCAACCACTCACAGAGGGTTTGTGGCAGCATATCAAGTATCTGTTGCTCCCTGGCATCGTGCTCGGCATCATTCAGGCAGCGCTCATTACCCGAATGACAAGATCCTCCATCCTGGATGTGATGTCTGGCAATTTTATCAAAACCGCCAAAGCCAAGGGAGTCAAAGAAAAAACGATCGTGTATACACACGCGTTACGCGTTGCATTCATCCCTATTCTCACAGTTATTGGGGAATCATTCGGTGGGCTGGTTACTGGTGCTGCGGTAATAGAAACGCTATTCAATATTCCGGGAGTGGGACAGCTCATCGTCAATTCGATAAGCCGAAGAGATTACTCTGTTATTCAGGGTTCCGTGCTGCTGGTTACGGTTGCTTATGTGTTTGTAAATCTAATCGTTGATTTGTTGTATGGTTTGGTCGATCCACGAGTTCGATTAAGCAAGAGATGAAGGAGGTGGAGACAACTTGATAACCAATCCGGATACCACCATCGCTGCGTCAAGACTTCACAAAGGGAAGAGCAGTCGCATCGCATTCAGACGTTTTATGCATAATCAGTTGTTAACCACAGGGGCGGGAATTCTGCTTGTTGTTGTGCTGCTGGTAATCATCGGGCCGCTGCTTACACCATACGGGCCGTTACAGATTGATCCGGTGAATCGACTTAAAGGGCCCAACTTGCAGCACATATTTGGCACAGATAACTTTGGACGTGATGTATTCACTCGCGCCGTATATGGTTTGCGTATTTCGGTTGCGGTAGGTTTTGCTGTTACGGTCGTATCTTCTTTGATCGGCATGATTGTTGGGCTGTTATCCGCAAGTTATTCGGTGCTGGATCACATCTTTATGCGCATCTGTGACGGTTTGTTCGCTTTTCCGTCCATTTTGCTTGCCATCTCCATTATGGCGGCTCTTGGCCCAAATCCGGGTAATGTCATTATCGCCCTAAGTATTATCTTCATTCCATCGATGGCCCGGATTATTCGTTCCAAGGCGCTGGTCATTCGGGAGTTAACTTATATTGAAGCGTTGCATGCGCAGGGAGCAAGCAGCTGGCGCATTATTTGGATTCATATGGCGCCCAATACGCTGTCTCCGCTCATTATCCAATCCAGCTTTATTTTTGCCGTATCGATCCTGACGGAAGCCTCTCTAAGTTTTCTTGGAGCGGGTATTCCTTCCCCGTCCCCAAGTCTCGGGAATATGCTTTTTGACGGAAAAACAGTGATCTACAACGCTTGGTGGATGACTGTCTTCCCGGGCATTTTCTTGGTGCTCGTTGTACTGGGTCTGAACCTGTTCGGCGATGGCCTTAGAGATCTGCTCGACCCACATACGAATAAGGTGAAAAGGGGGAGACGTCGTGGGAAAACAACCGCTGCTTGAGGTGAAGGACCTGAAAGTGTCCATTTCAACCGAAAAAGGAACCATTCACCCGGTGGAAGGCGTATCCTTCCATGTCCTTGCCGGGGAGACGCTGGGTATCGTAGGTGAGTCCGGTTGCGGGAAAAGCGTAACCGCCGAATCCATTCTCAGACTGTTTGACGAAGATTACGTGGATTACTCGGGTGAAGTCCTCTACGAAGGAACCAATCTCTTAAGCTTATCCAAAAGACAAATGGAACGTATTCGTGGCAATGAACTCTCCATGATCTTTCAAGACCCCATGTCTTCCCTGAATCCGGTTCAGACGATTGGCAAACAAATTGCCGAGAGCTTGAAGCTGCATCAAGACATGAATGGCAGACAGGCGCGTCTTGCTGCCGTGGATCTACTGCGTATGACAGGTATCCCTTCACCTGAAAAGAGGGTGGATGAGCATCCGCATGAAATTTCGGGAGGCATGCGACAGCGGGTCATGATTGCCATGGCACTTGCCTGTAATCCGAAACTGCTTATCGCAGATGAACCGACAACGGCACTGGATGTGACGATTCAGGCGCAAATACTGGAGCTGATTGAAAGTCTGCAAGCGCAGACGGGACTTGGTGTCATCCTGATTACACATGACCTGGGTGTAGTCGCAGAGACGTGTACGAGAGTAGCCGTTATGTATCTTGGACAGGTCGTGGAGGAGGCGAGCGTGGACGATTTATTTTTCAATCCCCAGCATCCGTATACGTCAGGTTTAATGAAATCCATTCCCCGTATTGATGGCGAGCAGCACAGCAAGCTTCATGTTATTGAGGGAACGGTACCCGCGCTGCATCAGGTTCCAACAGGCTGCCGATTCGCTCCAAGATGCGCTTATGCGGATGAACAATGCTTGCGGGCAGCACCTTCCTTGAAACAGGTGGACGAGAAACATTCGGTACGCTGCTGGTATCCCGGAATAGCAACGATTCAGGAGGAGACACATGAACTCGAAATCATTGGATGAGTCGAAGCCGCTGCTGCAGGTTAGCAATCTGAACAAACATTTCCCTGTTCGATCTTCTTTTGGTAGAACCAAGGGGCAAGTCAAGGCCGTCAACGGGGTATCCTTTGACATCCACCAAGGACAAACCTTTGGCCTGGTGGGCGAATCCGGCTGCGGTAAAAGCACACTCGGGCGGTCGATTCTCCGACTTGTTGAGCCGACATCAGGGGAAGCATTTTATGAGGGCACAGATATTCTGGGGTTAAGCAAAAAAGAATTGCGAAGCTACAGGCAGCATATGCAGATGGTATTTCAGGACCCGTACACCTCGTTGGACCCTCGTAAACGCATCGGTTACTCCATAGAAGAACCGCTGTTAATCCACAAGAAGGGCAACAAACGGCACAGAACGGAAACAGCCATGTCGTTGCTGCGCAAAGTAGGATTCAGTGAAGAACATTACGAGCGGTTTCCTCATGAATTTTCAGGTGGTCAGCGTCAAAGGCTGGGCATCGCTAAAGCGTTGGCCCTTGGACCGAAGCTCATTATATGTGATGAACCCGTATCGGCGCTGGACGTATCGATTCAGTCCCAGGTTATTAATTTGCTGGAAGAGGTTCAGGAGGAGCTGGGCATCTCCTATTTATTCATTGCACATGACCTTAGCGTTGTACGCCATATTGCCGACCGCATCGGTGTGATGTATTTGGGCGAGATGGTGGAGCAGGGGCCAGCGGAAGCTTTATTCGCCGATCCTTTGCATCCTTATACCAAATCATTATTGTCTGCGGTACCGATCCCGAATCCTCGTGCCAAAAGGGAAAGAGTTGTATTAAGCGGTGAGATCCCATCGCCACTTCATCCACCTGCCGGTTGCGTTTTTCATACCCGATGCCCATACGTTATGGAGACATGCCGACAGGTCGTTCCACAGAAACGATTCGTCGCTCCAGACCGTGAAGTGCAGTGTCATTTATACGATGAATAGAGGAGGAATGAAACAATGAGTTTTCGTAGTTCAGCCGAAAAGTGGAAGGACGAAGCTATACGGCTTCGCCGCCATATTCACCAGAATCCTGAGCTTGGTCACCAGGAGTTTGAAACGGCCAATCTGGTTGCTCAATTTTTGGAGGACGTTGGTCTCGAAGTAGAGACGGGTGTAGGCGGCACAGGGGTTGTCGGGCTTTTGAAAGGCGGACGTGAGGGAAGAACCATTGGAATTCGCGCTGATATGGATGCACTGCCTATCGTAGAGAAGACAGGATTGCCGTTTGCCAGCGTTCGCGAAGGGGTGATGCATGCTTGCGGGCATGATGTTCATACCGCCATTCTTCTTGGAACAGCAGCCGCATTAAGTGAGCACAGGGATGAGCTCCAGGGAACAGTGAAGTTCATATTCCAGCCTGCTGAGGAAGTTCAAGGAGGGGCAACGGATCTGATTGATGCAGGTGTATTGCATAATCCGGAAGTGAATGCGATCATTGCGCTCCACGTGTGGCCGGATTTGCCTGCTGGCAAGATTGGTTTGAGAAAAGGGGCCATGCTGGCAGCGGCAGATGCTTTTGATATACGAGTGACGGGAAAAGGGGGACATGCTGCCTATCCACATCGAACCGTTGATCCGGTCATCATTGCTGCCCAGATTATCACTGCGTTACAAACGGTAGTATCCCGAAACTTGTCTCCGCTTGATTCTTCCGTCATCTCGATTACGAAACTGCAAAGCAATAGCAATGCGTATAACGTTATCGCTGGGGAGGTTCAACTCAGAGGTACCATTCGTACGCACAATCCTGAGACGCGTGAAGCAGTGCCAGTATATATGAAGAGACTCATTGAGACCATTGCGGAAGGGTTCGGTGGAAAAGCGGAATTTGATTACTACCGCGGCGGTTCTCCTGTTATAAACGATGATCATATTGTCGATGTGATTGAACAGGCAGCGGCAGATACCATTGGCCGGGAAGCTGTGGTGTATCTGAAGGAGCCATCCATGGGCGCCGAAGATTTTGGAGCGTATCTCGAATATGTGCCAGGTGCCATATTCCGGCTCGGCACGGTTACAGAAGAAGATGCCCGATCAGAGCTGCCCCTTCACAGTGATTCCATTATTTTTGAAGAGCAAGCGATTGTTACAGGTATATCGGTTCTTGGAGAAGCAGCCATCCGTTACTTGAACCAGAGCAGTGATGATGAAACAAGGGTTGCCCTGAGTGTTGCAGCAGGCAATGAGGAGAGAGGGAATCGACATGACTGAGTTGAAGCAGCAGTCGGAGGTGCACTCCATACTGCATGAGATCGACCGTGATTTCTTGCTTGAATACAACAGACAGATTGCGAAGGAGATTCGTTTGTCGGGTTCCGAAGAGGAACTACGGGCATTCCATTATATTAAGGAACAGCTTGAGGATTTTGGGTTGACCACCGAGCTTACGTTTGACAAAGCTTACATCAGTATCCCTGTCAGTGCAGAACTTAAGGTCGGCAGCATTTCTTTTGCAGCTATCACGCACTCCATGTCAGCCCAGGCGGAACAGTTGAGCACGCTTTTGAGATTCATAGAGCTAAAGGATTCAGACCAGACCTACTGGGCCAATCAAGTGACAGGTCAGGCGGTGGTCGTTCACGGACTTGCGAATGGTCCCACGATTTATCGTTTGCAGCAGTTGGGTGCAGTAGCGGTCATATTTATCAATAGTGGTGCGTACACGCATGAAATGATCGTTTCCTCCGTGTGGGGAAATCCGACACCAGAGGATGATGGCTATCCGTCTATTCCGGTTCTGTCGGTCAACCATTCAGATGGAGAGCAGATCAAGTCTTTAATCGCCGCCGAAGAAAGAGAGAATGTAGAGATTACGTTGACCGCGGAAGTGCGCACAGACTGGGTGAACATTCCGACCTTGATTGCTGAGATAAAGGGGACGGAAGAGCCTGAATCCTTTGTGTTGTTTAGCGGACATGTGGATTCATGGCATTATGGGGCGATGGATAACGGCTCCGCCAATGCAGTCATAGTGGAGACGGCACGGGTATTATCATTGCATCGTAACACGCTGCGGCGCTCCGTTCGGTTCGCATTTTGGTCAGGCCATTCCCACGGCAGATATGCCGGCTCTGCATTATACAGCGATCTTCATTGGGAAGATTTGCACGAAAACGGGGTGTTGCATATCAATATTGATTCCGTGGGCGCCAAGGGAGCGAGTCAGCTCGGTGCAGCCAATACAATGGCAGAGACACGGACACTTTGTGCAAATGCCATACGTACCGTCACGGATGAACCTTTTCGCGGTTCTCCATTTGGAAGGTCGGGAGATCAGTCCTTCTGGGGTGCTGGACTTCCGTCCGCTTTTATGGGGCTGTCCTATCAGCCTGAGGGCTGGTTTGGCTGGTGGTGGCATACGACTGAGGATACGCTGGACAAAATTGACGGAGATTATCTGGCACGTGATTGCAAAGTGTACGCAGCAGCTGTCCATAATGCTGCCTCTTCTCCCATTATTCCACTTGACCAGAGACAGGCGATCCGAACCCTTTCCGAACGAGTTGGTTACTACACAGAACTTATCGGAGACAAGCTTGATCTTTCACGCTTAATAAGCAGGATCCAGCAGCTACAGAATGCCACGGACCATTTCTATGACCGGATAGGCTCCACGTCCCTGCCGAATGCTTCTGTTACAGAAGCGAACCGAACGATATTGTCACTTAGCAGATGGCTGGTGCCCATCAATTATGTGCGAGGCAGCCGCTATGATCATGACGCCGCAGGCAGTCATTCACTTGTGCCTGCGCTGTCAGACATCGAGCTTCTGGCGACAGCCGAAGTAGGAAGTGAAGCCTTTTTCAGACTCCAAACATCACTTATACGTCAGGTGAATCGGATTGGTTATGAAATAAAGCAGGCAGTGCGACTTGTCGTGGAGGCCGAAAAGAATCTCGTTTTGAATTAACCCAAGTTCAAGCAGCCTGTTTACAGCAAGAACATCATGATATAGAGGAGCGACTGTCATGCCGGAACGAACATTTGCAGGGAAAAGGGTAGTCATTACCGGAGCGGCAGGTGTTTTTGGCCAATGGATTGCACAAGCATATGCCGCCGAAGGTGCGAGCCTTTATTTGTCCGATATCCGCGAGGATGCCCTAAGAAATACAGTAGACAAGCTGAGGCAGGAGGGAGTGGATGTTCACTGGCATGTAACGAATCTTGTGGATGAACACTCCATTAATGAATTGGTTCAAGTGGTCGAGCAGCAATGGAAAGCGCCGGATATTGTCATCAATAATGCGGGAATATATCCATACCGCACACTCATGAATATGACACTTCAACATTGGAATGAGACAATGGATCTAAATCTGGCAGCGCCATTCCTGCTCACTCAGCATTTTGCCAAACAGATGATTGCGAGCGAAGTAGAAGGTTCCTTCATTAATATAAGCTCTGGGGCAGCTTCCACCGCAGGTGTCGGCATGGGGAATTATTCGGTTTCAAAAGTAGGGATCGAGATGCTGACCAAAACCTTTGCCCTGGAGTTGTCGCCCTATCGCATTCGGGTAAATGCGGTTGTGCCGGGTTATGCACCCGGCAGCGAGGTTAGTGTGATGACGAAGGAGCATACAGAACATATGATCAAAATTACACCGCTAGGCCGGACATCAGGTCCAGATGACGCTCCCCAAGCGATATTGTATCTGACCTCTGACCAGGCTTCATTTATTACAGGCAGCATATTAACGGTTGATGGTGGACGCACGGCAGGCAGACTCAAGTAACAGTTCGCATCCTGAAAATAGAATGGCAGCTGGTGAGTCAATTTTATGGGATAGCCAGCTGGGAAGGGAGTTCAAATTCAGGAACATATAAATTGCTCTGAAGCAGCGCAGCTCGAATGTCGAGCATGAGCTTTTCGCTCGCGGAACCAAGCGGTATATTTCGCTTACGCAAAATGCCTGCAATGGGCCCAACCTTGAGATCGGCAATTTTTTGGATAACAGTACCGGGAATGGCTGGGCAGATTGTTGCAATCGGAGCAATGGTTATGCCTAATTTGGCTTGTACATAATACTTGTGAGACCGGATATTGCTTATTTCGATTCCCTGATAATCGCTGTCGATTTTCTCGGCCAATAACTGCTCAATGCGGATGCGAATCGGGCAATTAGGGGGTGTGAATAGGAATTGTTGTCCTTTCAGATCTGCCAAATGGATTTCATCACCCTGAGCAAATGGATGTGAATCATACAACAGCAATGCCATCGGTTCAAAAAGCAGCGGTTGAAACTCGGTCTCCATACTCGTCTCAGGAGAAGGGCAGACGGCAAAGTCAAGCTGCTCATCAATTAGCAATTCATTAAGCAGCTTACTGTCCCCGATTCGCACGCTGAGCTTAATCTTGGGATTCTGTTTAACAAAAGAAGACAGAATAGCAGGAAGCCGATGGCTGGCTGTTGGCTCGGATACTCCAATTCGTACAAACCCCGCTTGTCCCTGTTGAATGTCTGTGATCGTATTTGTCAAATACTCGTATTCCTTTAAGAGCTGATCGGCTCTGGCGTAAAAAATTTTCCCCGCTTCCGTCAATTTAATCTTTTTGCCTCTATCCAGTAATTTCATACCCAGATCGGCTTCAAGCTTCTGCATATGCAGTGTAATAGCGGGTTGTGAATACTGCAAAGCTTCTGCTGCCTGTTGAAAGCTCCCGAGCTTTACAATCGTTTGAAAGGTCTTGATCATTCGCATTTCCATGGCAAACACCTTTCTATTCATTATTGTAATGATATCAGTATATCATGGTTAATGCATACTATCCCAATAGGATATTATGTTTTTAAAATGTTATCAAGGATAATTTGCTCCTGTTCTTTCCGTGCATTGAATTGATAGCGCTATCACAAAAAATGGCCGAAATATAAGGGTTGACAGTGTTTTTCGAAACGGTTTTAATTATATAGACCGATTGTTATAATTCATTTAAGGATGTGGCTTTATTGAGTGAAAAGTCTAATGCTAGAGAACTAATCGTCAGCACAGCAGCCAGACTGTTTTTTTCACAAGGATATCATGCGACCGGTCTAAATCAGATTATTAAGGAGAGCAGTACGCCAAAAGGCTCGTTATATCATTATTTCCCACATGGCAAAGAAGAGCTCGCTCACGAGTGTATTCAAAAAGCCAATGAAAACATTCTGCAGAAGTTTGAAGAAGTATTTGCTGCTCATGATAATACGGGGGATGCCATTCAGCAATTTATTCATGACTTAGCCATTGAAACGGAGGCGGCAGGTTTTACGGGTTTTCTTCCATTTAGTTTCTGGGCAGCCGTGGAGACCTCGTGCATCAGTCATCAATTGCGAATTGCATGTCAGGACGTGTTTGCAGGATGGCAGCAAATCATTACGAAACATCTGATTTTGGATGGCATAGGCGAAATGAAAGCACAAGAGATGGGACTACTCGTCATTTCCTTAATGGAGGGCGCGTTGATTATCAGCCTGACCAACCAGGACAAACAGCCCTTGCTGACGGCTGCTGATTATTTGTCCGTTGTGGCGAAAAATGCAAAAGAGAAGCAGTAAGCTTCGTAAAGAGAAATAGAAATCGTCAGATTGTTTGAGGAGGATGGGATTGTGGAAGCTGCCATGAAGGCTGGTTCTGTAAAGGATCAACAAGAAACAAAACAATATAAAGTATTTCCGATTTTATTCGCTATGCTACTTAGCGGTTTTATTGGTCTGTTCGGTGAAACTGCACTAAATGTGGCATTGACACCACTTATGGGCTTGCTCGAAGTTGGACCAACGACCATTCAATGGTTAACGACAGGTTATTTGCTCGTTTTGGGTATTTTGGTTCCGGTTTCCGGTATGCTGTTACAATGGTTTTCAACGAGACAGTTGTTCACAACTTCTCTGATTTTTTCGATTGCAGGAACGCTAGTTGCTGCTATTGCACCGAGCTTTGAAATTCTCTTGGTGGCACGGGTATTGCAAGCTGTAGGTACAGCTCTGTTACTGCCACTAATGTTCAACACCATATTGGTTATTTTCCCGATTGAAAAACGTGGCGCTGCCATGGGATTGATCGGTCTGGTTATCATGTTTGCACCAGCAAGTGGTCCAAGTATCTCGGGTCTGATTCTGGCCAATCTGAGCTGGCACTGGATTTTCTGGATCTCCTTGCCGTTCTTCATTATTTCATTGGTATGCGGCTTGCTGTTCTTACCGAATATCTCGAATTTGACCAAGCCCAAAATTGATGTTCTTTCCATTGTGCTTTCCACACTTGGTTTCGGTGGTATCGTGTACGGATTCAGTAGTGCAGGAGGACATGGGGAAAGTGGTGGTGGCTGGACCAGTCCTATCGTTGTAGCCACACTGGTTATTGGAGTATTATCTTTGCTGCTGTTCAGCATCCGTCAACTGAGAATGAAACAGCCGATGATGGATCTGCGGGCATTCAAATATCCAATGTTTACAGTCGGCTTGATTCTGATTTTCCTTTGTATGATGATGATGTTGTCATCCATGCTGATCCTGCCGATGTACCTGCAACAAGGTATGGCGGTTACGGCTCTGACTGCCGGTCTGGTACTGCTGCCGGGCAGCTTGCTGAATGGATTCTTGTCTCCGGTTATGGGGCGTCTGTTTGACAAATTTGGTCCGAAGTGGCTTGTGATTATCGGTCTTGCGATCGTAACTGTTGTACTCTTCTTGTACACAGGAATCACTCCGACAACGACCCTTGGCAAGATTATTACGCTGCATATCTTCATGATGATCGGGATTTCAATGATCATGATGCCTGCACAAACCAACGGCTTGAATCAATTGCCACCTGATTTCTATCCTCACGGAACGGCGATTATGAATACATTGCAGCAGGTATCAGGAGCTATTGGTACAGCTGTTGCGGTAAGTATATTGAGCGCAGGTCAGACACGCTTCTTGAGCGGTGTGACAGATCCGGAGAGTCCAGAGAATCAGTTGGCTGGCTTCACATCCGGTGTACAAAATGCATTTATTTTCGCACTGGTTCTTGCTGTCATTGGTCTGATCATTTCACTCTTCGTGAAACGAGTTAAGGTCGGTGCTCAGCAGGGTCAACAAGGACCTATGCATTAATTGAAAGTCATATTAGTAATGAAACGATGCTCTCTCATTAATAGAGGGCATCGTTTTTTTGTACCTTGACATGAAACGGGTTCCATCCATTAGAGTGAAAATAAAACTGCCAGTCGAATAAAATAAATCTCGATTTTGGAAGCAAATAGTTCATGTTCTGGCGAAATTGTATATGTTCATATGAAATTTTAAAGATAATATAGAGAGTAGATTAATAATAACGGATAGAGGAAAACGTTTTAGAATGTATCTTATAATCAAGGAGACGTCTTTATGAGAATGGTTAAATCAATTCCTGTTAATATTGAACAATTGCTAGATCGATACGAGAAAAATGGTCATCTGACCATGCAAGCTTCACTAATGGGAAAGCAGTCGGTTGTCTATCGTTTACAAGAGTATTGCCTTAAGGTATATACGCCTCGTGGAAAAGTGGATGGAGAATTTGAATGTGACGCGCTCATGTCATTGCAAAACAACCATCATGTTCCCGAATTGTATGCGTACGCTTCGGGGAATTTTGTGCTGACAGAATGGATCGATGGCCTCAATCTGAGACAGTTTCGGATAACATACGGGCACATACCGCACAATCTGATATATGATATGTTTTCAACAGAACTTCAGCAGATTCAGGCGGGTTATCGTGATTGGGATGTCATACGATATGAGAATTTGTTATGGACTGCAACAGGTGAGGTCAAGCGAACTGATTTTTGGCTATGTGAACCTGTCAGTTGTATGCGGTTGCGGGAGCGATTACAACAAGAGATTATTCGAAAGATTGAGCGGATATACAGCGGTGATGGAACTGACATGGAGGAGATCGTGCATTATTTTGATCGACACGGTCTTACGAGCACGGAGGTTCAAGAGGCATTGGCACATTTCAGATCGCTAACACCGAGGATGGCACTAGCACAGTAACGAGTTTAACGAAATAAAAACCCTGACGATTACCAGAATCGTTGGGGTTTTTTCGAAAGAAATTTTACGCTATTTTGCGTTTGTTTAGGAAATCTACTTCTTAACCAGTTCCAATATTTCATTGGCAACAAGATCCGGGTGATATTGATGAATATAATGCTCGGTATCCTTTACAGTTACATGTTTGGAATGTTCCGACCAGGACGTAAATTCAGCTTGGGTTTTATCCCATATCGGCTCACTGGCTCCGAAGTAATCCGCTGTCAGTATGGTTAGTGAAAACGGGAAGGGCTTTTTGTTATCGACGACTACCTTGGCATTGGCTGTCATTTCACGCAGCTCATCCAGAGTGTTCGCATTCCCATAGTTAAGCAATAGAGCCGTGGTATCTATTTTTTTCAGATCATCTGGTACAAACTTCAGGCCGTTGCGATTGGCATTGGAGGCTTCCAGAACAGCGTCAGACTGTAGAGTCAACCGAAACAAACCGGTTTTGATCCGAAATTGGTTCATGAAGCCACCAATCACACTTGCCATATCGTCAGTGTCGTTGGCGTAATATTCCGGACTTCCCCCATCCAACATGACAATACCTTGTACTTCATCCGGATATTTTTGCGCAAATCGGAGCGTTTCCAGCGAACCGAGGGAGTGCCCCACCAGAACGTATGGCGGCTTTTGCCCAGATACCTCTAATAACTCGTGCAATTCATCTGCCACAGTATCCACATCGCGTTTCTTATCGGTCATATCGCTATAACCATAGCCAAAGCGATCATAAACCGCGAATTTCGTGTACGGTGCAAGCTTTTCATAAAGCGGATAATAGTCTACATAAGGATTAGCGGTGCCCCACCCGGATGCAAGGACAACTGTTGCATTTCCTTGACCACCCGTATATAAATGCATATTTTCATCATGTATGCTGTAGAGCTTGCCAGGCGGAATAAATGTTTTCTGATCCTGACGGGTACTCACTTGTTGATAGATAAAGCCCGTAACCAGAAGGAGAAGTAAAGCCACTGCTCCGAATATAAACGTCTTAAATAATCTTCTGCGAAATTTTTTCATCATCTCTCACATACTCTCTCTGTATTTTCTCTATCATATATGCCCAATCTTATTGGAGAGAAAACAGAGTCTTAATTCCACCTTAATTATTTTTGCCCGATTAAATTGGATAAAATGTATATTTCTCAGAATTGATTGATAGCCAAAGGCGGCACTGTTGATATATTATACCGGTATGAAGGATAGAAAGGGCGAGGAAGCAGAACGTGCTTATTAATGTAAGCGCTATCTTAATGAACGCCATAGCTGTACATTGTAAAAAGGGGGACATCGCGATGAAAGTATTGATTGCCGATGACGACGATTATACAAGAGAAGGACTAGTGGAGGCTATCGACTGGGAGAGCTTCGGTGTACATGAGGTGCTTCAGGTCGAGGATGGAGCCATGGCTTTACGTATTGCAACCGCTCAAAGGCCCGAAATTGTCATTACGGATATACGCATGCCGAAGCTTAATGGGATCGAATTTGCCGAGCGGTTCGTGGCAGTCTGCCCAGATAGCAAGCTGTTATTCATGAGTGGGTATATGGATGTGGCATATCTGAAGAGTGCGATTCAGCTCTCGGCCGTCGATTATGTGGAAAAGCCGATCAAGTTGCCGGAGATGGAGAACGCCATTCAGAAAACGGTGCATTATATCGCCGAGCGGAAGGCGCAGCATGTATTGTTGGATCAGAAGATGGACCTGGAGCGTGTGAAGCTGGCTAATGCCTTGAGAACGCAGTCCCAACCCGCTGATGAACTTAGGTGCAAAGCCCAGGAAATCGGTTATCCGGTACATGCGAGCTATGTCTGTCTGATCGTAACCCAGTTCAACAAGGAAATACTGTTTGATGCCGTCAACATCCAGAATTACTGGGAACAACATAATCTTGCTACCATCGCCGAGCAATTGGATTATGACCGTTTGCTGCTTGTCGTGGCACTGCCCCGACCGGATGAGGAGATAGTGAGGCTACTAGCAGAAACGCTATGCAGGGAGTATAGCGGGCTTCGTATTGCAGCTGGTCAGGTAGTGGCTGGACTGGAGGAAGTATCCAGAAGTTTCCGCGAAGCGGCACTGGCCATGGAACATGTTTTTTTCAAGCCAGATCTGTGTTATCTCACATATGATCCGGTGAATTACGCACCACAAGGGCTCAGAAGCGACATATATCCTGAATTCTACCAGTTGCTGAAGCAGGAACCGGATGGATTAATCGACTGGATGGAGACGTTCTGTAACAGAGTGCTGGTAGAAGGGGTTCAGGCAAGAGAAAGAGTGCTATCCATGTGTGTCACGTTTGTCAATGCGCTGTTCAAGGAGAGAAATGGTGTACTAATCCGCAGGGGGAAGATGGTTCAGATTCAAGATGTGGAGAAGCAGTTGAACGAATGCCGTACAATGCTTGAGGTGAAGGATCACATGCTTGAGCTGTGTCATGCGTATCAGGAGGAGTTCACCCGGGTATCCCTATATTCGGGCTTGATTCGTAATGTAATGAACTATATATCTGACCATTGCAGCGATGTTGACCTGGATGTGAGGGAGATTGCTGACCATGTGCACTTATCCACTGCCCATCTTGGTGTTCTGTTCAAGCAGGAGACAGGAACTACGATTAAGCAGTATCTGAATGACTATCGGTTGGAGCTTGCCAAGAGGCTTATTCTTGAGGAGCACTTCAAAATGATCGATATTTCGAAGATGTCCGGTTATGCCAGTGCAGGATATTTTGCCAAAGTGTTTAAGGCTGCTACGGGCGTAACGCCTGTGGAATATCGAAAGAAGTTTTCCCAATGAGGCTTCTGAAGTGGCTGGGCAACCTATCTCTGCAAAAAAAGCTGGTCATTCTGCTGGCACTTGCAGGCATTATTCCGCTGATGATTACGTTCTCGGCGACATACGGCGAACTTCGTAATTCTGTAATCACCGGACAGAACTATGCAGCCAACCAAAGTTTTGACCAAACTTTATCACTGCTGTCCAGCAAATTCTCCCACATTGAGGAAGTGTCGTCGATGATTACGATTGACGAACAGATCAATGCGGTTTTCTCTAAAGACCCGGAGCATATGCAGGTGTGGGAGCAGCTATCCGCCTTTGAACGGATCACGGATTATACACGTATTCTTCAGACAAATTCTGAGATTAACGGTATCGTTTATTATATTAATGATGACTTCGTCATAACGGGTCCACATGCAACGATGTATCGTCCATACGCCCAGGTGTCGTCATTGCCCTGGGTCAGGAAGATCGTTGCAGGGGGCGGCGAAGCGGTGTGGGTGATGATGAAGGATGAGAGCAGCACATCGTCCGTAAGTTATTTAGCGCTGGGAAGAGTGCTTTGGAATATTAACGACTATTCCGAACCGGTAGGCATCGTAACGCTGCGTGTGGAGTTGCCTCAGCTTCAGCCCTATATCATGAACTCAGCCATGGAGCAGCTGGTCTACTTGGATACGGATGAGGGAGAAGTAATCATCAGCAATGGACATACGGAGTTGGAACAACGAAATGGATACAGTTCTCAGGTGAACCGAAATCAGTTTGAAGAGGTCAAAGTGGGTGACTCCTCTTATATCGTCCGAGATTCAAGAGTTGGATCGAGCAATCTGTTCCTGCATTCCGTCATATCTCCAGATACGGCAGCTACAGCTGTGAATAAGGTGCGAAACAAGGTGCTCCTCGTATACTTGCTTGTCTGCCTAGCTCTATTGGTATGCATCATCCCGGTGACGAAATCTATTACGAGTCGCATCTTCTTGCTTATGAACAGAATGAGTCAGGTTCGGCAAGGCAGATTAAATACACTGGATATTCCCAATAGGGAGGATGAAGTAGGTCATCTGGTATCCAGCTACAATTATATGATTAACAGTGTCAGGGAACTGATGGACAATCAGTACAGGCTTGGGCAAGATAAGAAAGGAGCAGAACTGCGGGCATTGCAGTCCCAGATTAATCCGCATTTTCTGTACAATACGCTTGATATGATCGTCTGGATGGCTCAGAAAGAAGAGAAGCAGAACGTTCAGCAGGTCGTGTACGCTCTCTCTGATTATTACAAGTTGATTCTGAATAAAGGGGAAGACTTCGTAACCTTGAGAGATGAACTGCGCTTATCGGAGATCTATGTAAGCATTCAGCAGAAGAGGTTCAAAGGCAAGATCCAATTCGATGTACACGTAGATGAAGCGGTATTGCAATGTATGTTGCCCAAGATTACGCTCCAGCCGCTGGTTGAGAACGCGATTGTACACGGTATTCTGGAAAAGCCCGAGAGCAGTGGCATTATTACAATTACGGGAGGCATAGAGGAAGGGCGAGTACGGATCGTGGTTACTGACGATGGCCCTGGCTTAGAGCTACCGCCCTCTAGGCTTCACCGCCATCAAGGCAGCGGATACGGCGTACATAACATCCGCAAACGGCTGGAGTTTTATTATAATGAAACGGATGGAATACATTATGAATCAGTTCAGGGTAGAGGCACAAGTGTAATCATCAATGTGCCGATGGTTTTTCGGGATGCACATGAATTGAAACAAGCCAGTAATTGATTATCAGGGAAATGGCGACAGGTATTTTTTACCTGTCGCTTTTGTTTTGCATTTTCATCGAAAAGTACCAGAAAACTTGTGAAATTCGAATAGTAGAGAGGTATCGTGCCGGACTACAATAAGAAGCAAGGAAAGGGTGATACGATGGCAGAACCAAATATAGCAATGACGAAAGCGCTCAAACAGAAGAAAAGTCGCTTTGCAGACCTCAGGGAACACAAAACCTATTATATTATGCTGATTCCCCTGGTCGTGTTTTTCACTTTATTCAACTACCTTCCCATGGCGGGACTCTACAACGCGTTTACCGATTATGACTTTAGCAAGGGTTTGTTCAGTCCATTTGTGGGGTTGAAAAATTTTGAGTTCCTGTTCAAAGGAGGCTGGGATTCGATTGTCTGGAAATTGACTCGCAATACGATGCTCTATAATGTGGCCTTCATAGTACTCGGCAACATCTGTCAGATCGCCATGGCCGTTCTGCTTAGGGAACTGACATTCAAGAAATTCATGAAAACGTCGCAGACGCTGATGTTCATGCCTTACTTCGTCTCGATGGTCGTAGTTGGTTCCATTGTATACAATCTGTTCAACTACAAGTATGGTGTGTTTAACAACGTTTTTACGTCATTGGGTTTCGAGCGCTTTGACTTCTACCAGTCACCTGAGGTCTGGCCATTCATCATCGTCATTATCGAAATCTGGAAGGGGCTAGGGTACGGTACGGTCATTTATTTAGCATCTATTATGGGTATTGATGAAAGCGTATACGAAGCAGCTTATGTCGATGGCGCCAGCAAGTGGCAACGGATTCGGTTCATTACACTGCCGCTTTTGAAGCCGACGGTTATCATCCTGGTTTTGTTTGCTATCGGAGGAATTATGAGGGGACAGTTCGATCTGTTCTGGAACATAATCGGCAACAACGGACTGCTGCTGAATGCAACCGACATTATCGATACGTATGTGTACCGTTCATTAACCGTGAATTTCAGTCTCGGACTGGGAACGGCGGCAGGGCTATATCAATCGATGTTCGGATTGGTACTTGTTGTGACGGTAAACGCAATTGTGCGTAAAGTGGATCGTGAAAATTCATTATTTTAATCGTTATCCGAATGGGAGGAAGCCTGATGGCACAACTTGCTGCAACATCTGACAAGAACAAGTTAAAAGTGGATGCAAGCTCGAAAATATTCGATGTTATGGCTGTGGTCATTGTTGGATTGGTAGCACTAATCTGCGTCGCTCCATTTATCCTGATGCTGTCAGGATCACTGAGTGATGAATCCAAAATTGTAGTTAATGGCTACTCACTGCTACCGCAGGATTTCACATTGGATGCATACAAGATTGTTTTCACCACCCTGGGAGGGGAAATTGGCAGGGCGTATCTCGTTACCATCTATGTTACGGTGCTGGGCACAGTGCTTGGATTATTGACAACGTCCATGAGCGGATTCATTCTATCCCGTCCGGATTTTAAGCACCGGGACAAGGTGGCCTTCTTTATCTACTTTACTACGCTGTTCAGCGGCGGACTGATTCCTACCTACTTGGTGGTCGCCAATGTGCTGCATCTCAATCATACGTTGTGGGCGATTATCCTTCCAGGTATGCTCTCTCCATTTAATGTGTTCCTGTTCCGCAATTATGTCAAAAGCATTCCAAATTCCTTAATGGAGTCGGCACGAATCGATGGGGCAGGCGATTTCAGAATCTATTGGCAGATTGTTCTTCCACTCTCGAAGCCTGTTAGCGCAACCATCGGACTGTTCCTTGGACTGGGTTACTGGAATAACTGGTTTGGTTATAGTCTGTACCTGATTTCCGATCAGGAGAAATGGGGATTGCAGTATCTGCTTTATCGTATGTTATCCCGTGTAACGGATGCCGTCAGAGACGCTCAGATTGTCGTGGATCAGCTGCCAAGTGAAACGATGAAGCTGGCAACGACCATGCTGGTGACAGGTCCCATTATCCTACTGTATCCGTACATGCAGCGTCATTTTGTCAGCGGTCTGATTGTTGGAGGCGTGAAGGGATAAATGATAATGGGTTTACACGATCAGGATAGGGTGAAAGGCTGCCACTGGTCGCTTCACATACAAAATATCATCATAATGGAGGGGATTGTTTTGAAAGCGCTACATATTAGAAAATCACTTCTGTCTTGTCTCATGGTATTCACGGTTATCCTTTCCGCATGTTCGAATGGGGGTTCGGACAAAGGTGCTACCGAAGGCTCGGGCACAACGACATCCGATGGCAAGACGATTGTGCAATTGAAGGGTATCACGATGGGAAATGCTCCCGCCAGTGGCATGGACAACTTTTACAAGCAACTGGATGAGCTAACGATTAAGGATCTGGGGGCAACGATTCGTTTTGACTTTGTGCCTTGGGGAGACGAAAAGAATCAAATCAGCAGAGCTATCGCCGCGAAGGAATACGACGTTTATGTTGGCGGCGCATGGTCCGACTTTGCATCGTTTGCCACCAAGAATGCATTTGCGAATCTGACCCCCCTGCTGGGAGATGTGCCTGATCTGGTGGAGCATTATAAAGGCACACTGGATACCGTAAAAATTAACGGCAGTCTCTACGGCATTCCACAATACAATAAGCCCGGAGGCGGCGGAGAAGGCCTGTTGTTCCGTGAAGATCTGCGCAAAGCGTGGGGATTACCGGAAATTACAGATCTGGATACCGTAGAACAATATCTTTACAAGGCCAAAGAAGCTTATCCAGACACGCCGATGATTAATGATAAGCGGTTCGCGGATAACGTCTGGACTCTGGTTGCGGGCTCCAATTATCTGGATCTGGTAAAAGGATACGTTGTTGCTACCGTGGATGAGCCATACAAGGCGATCAGCATGTACGACACACCTGAGTATAAGCAGGTACTGGAGCGGTCCAAAAAGTGGTATGAAGATGGCATTGTGAGCCACGATATTTTGGCTGCTCAGGGCAATGCGACAAGTGAGACGCTGGAATTGATGAAAGCCGACAAAAAGCCGCTTGAATTTAACAACCACTTTGGCGCTGTCAGCAGCAGTTATGTTGGTGCACTGAAAGAGCTGCATCCTGATTTTGAGTATGGCTGGTTTGATTATTATTTCAACAATATTCCGGCCTACATGCCGTTTATGGCACCGGATAATATCACCATGATCTCAATTGGTGCTCATTCCAAACACGTCGAAACGGCTCTGAAGCTTATCGAAAAAGCTCATACTGATCGAACGTATTACAATCTGTTGCAGTACGGAGTTGAAGGAGAGAATTACAAGCTGGATGGCGAATTCGTTAGCTATGAAGGCATCAAATCGGAGAACAAAAAGCCAGGCTGGACGGGGCTATATGATGGATATATGAACCTGCAGGAGAAATATCCGGACGAATGGCAGGCCATTAACGATAAATTGCAGAATGAAGGTGCCAAGAAAGCGGAAGAGAATGGTCAAAGTCCACTGGCCGGATTCGGGCTTGCCACATCTAATGTGGCTGCAGAGCTTGCAAGCATGGAGACGGTTAAATCGCAGTATATCGTTCCGCTGTCAGTGGGTATTACCAAGGATATTGATGCCGATCTTGCCAATGTGAAGAAACAGCTGGAGGGTGCCGGATTCGACAAGTTTATGGCTGAATTACAGGTTCAACTGGATGCTTTTGCAGCAAGCAAGAAGTACTAGACTCGGATTAGTAGAATTGTGGAGACATTTGAACGAATCAATAATATAAGTACCAATGTGCCTGTAGACCCCACGATACTCCGGGGTCTACACCTATATCATAGCTGGAGGAACGCATGTGAAGCCAATCATCTGTTATCCCCTGATTCAAGAAATTCCCCAATCTCAAGATTACATTATTCGTATTCGTGAGGCGGGCAGCGACGGACCGTGGTCTGATGTAAATGTATACGGAGTAAAGGTTGATATGCACCAGGTGCGGCAGGCCAGTATGGCTTATTTTGATATGGGTGTTCCTGTTGAATTGGAAATTGAATGCAGGTACACGGAGGTTCAGACCATTGATATTCGGCCCTTATCTTATAAAATCCAACCACAGATTCAGGCCAATGTAATCTCATTTGAACTGAAAGAACCTGCTAAGTTGTCCATCGAGGTAAATGGCGAACGGTTTCGCAATCTGCATCTATTCGGAAACGGGCTGGAGACGGATGCTCCAAGCATGCACGATCCACGTGTTCACGTCATACAGCCTGGCATCCATCGTACGGAATGGCTCGAGACAGAAGCTGAAGTACTCTATTTTACACCAGGCATGCATTACATTGAAGAGACCATCCTACGCGTTCCATCGGGCAAGACGGTTTATATTGATGGCGGTGCTGCTGTTGCCGGTTCATTAGTCTGTGATCGGGTTCAGAACGTTACAATCCGGGGGCGAGGCTTGGTTTATCTGGCCGACTTTCATCGATTCTCAGCATTCCGCGGAATTCGGTTGATCCATGCGAGCCAGATTGCCATTGAAGGCATTATGATCATCGACGTACCGCACTACAGTGTGTACATCGGTAACTCACAGTACGTGTCCATCAAGGGTATTAAGTCATTCAGCACAAGGGGCTGGTCGGATGGTATTGATATCATGTCCAGCTCGGATATTGAGATCGAACATGTTTTCTTGCGCAACTCGGATGATTGTATTGCGATCTATGGCAGCCGATGGGGTTACCGTGGTAACTCGCGTCGTATCCGGGTTAGTCATGCTGTGCTGTGGGCTGACGTGGCACATCCACTTATGATTGGCACGCATGGGGATCACGAGGCGAACGGTGATGTGATTGAGGATATCCGGTACGAAGATATCGACATTCTGGAACATCACGAGCCACAACCCAACTACTGGGGAGCCATGGCCATTAACGCGGGTGATCATAATACTGTGCGGAACGTTGTCTATGCGCGAATCAGAGTGGAAACCTTTGAACAAGGTCAGCTGTTCGATCTGCGTGTGGTTAGGAACAAGGATTATAATCCTGCTCCTGGTAGGAGGATCGAACACATTTTATTTGAGGATATCGAGTATGCAGGAGGGACGTTACATCCTTCCCGGATCTATGGTTATGACGAAGAGCACAGTATCGAAGGAGTAACGTTTAATAATCTCACTATTGCAGGTCAACGTGTGGATAGTCCAAATCATCCAGCGATTGAAATGAACGAGTATGTACGTGGCATCACATTCCGCTAGGGGGTGTTCAATAGGAAAATACGACGAGTAAACAGGAAAGGGGGGATGTCTAATTTCAATGTCTGGCACAAGTGGGCTTCAAGGGAAGGACATCGAATTCCATGAAAATGAGGAGGTTTGATATGGAAATGAATAGCGGATTTCATGAGGGGAAAAGATGGAGACGGGTGATTGCTATACTTGCTGCAATCAGTCTGTTGGCAACACTTATACCGGTCGGTACCCATTCCATCGCAGCTGCTGCGAATTCAAACGATGTTACTGTGTCAGGATATGAAGTTCAGATCAATGAAACAATCACAGGTGGTTTCACGCATCCCGGAGTTGGACTAACCAAGGAAGTCTTAGAGAACATGAGAGAGCAGGTACTATCGCAGCAGGAACCATGGTATTCCTACTATGTGGCGATGACTAGCTCGGCAGCGGCTTCCAAGACAGTGACGTCCAGCAATGCCAGCCAAACGGACCCAACAAAACCGGCAAGCGATGCCTTCAACAGCCAAGGCTTCAACTCCCGTTTTATAAGCGATGGATTGAAAGCGTATACACAAGCGTTGATGTATTATATTTCAGGAGATGAGACGTATCGGTCCAATGCGATGCGTATCATTCGGATCTGGTCGCAGATGGACCCTGCCCAATATGTCTACTTTAATGATGCGCACATTCATACCGGGATTCCGCTGAATCGCATGGTGACGGCAGCTGAGATTCTGAGATATACAAGTTATCAGACGGATGAGCTGGGATGGACAGCGCAGGATACAACGAATTTTACAACCAACCTGATTAATCCGGTCATTGAGACCTTCCAACGTGACAACAATCGCTTCATGAATCAGCATAACTATCCTTTGTTGGGTGCGATGGCAGGTTATATTTTTACCAACAATCAGAGCAGATATGACGAGGCGGTTGAGTGGTTCACAGTCAATAGCACTGCGCAAGACCAAGGCTTTAATGGGTCGGTCAAGCAGCTGTTCCGCCTAATGAATATTGATGATCTGACTGGGGAGCCACTGGATGAGCCGGTGATTCAGCATGTGGAGATGGGCAGGGACCAGGCGCATGGGGGTGGAGACCTCACTAACGCTGCTATCCTATCACGTATGCTGCTTGCTCAGGGGACAAAGGTCGATCCAGTGGAGGGTACCGTATCAACAGCGGCAAATGCGGTCGGACCGTATGAGTTCCTGGATGATCGCATATTGGCGGCCGCAGACTTCTTCTGGCAATTCATGCTTGGTTATGATACACCTTGGACGCCAGTGGCCTATGCCATTTCGCCAGATGGAACGATTCGGGATACGTATAATCATATATCCAACGCCTACAAAGGTAGAATGAATACGGCAAATTTCTGGGATATGTATTACTACTACACATATGTCAGGGGCATTAATGTTGCAGAGAAGGCTCCTCATTATTATGAAGCATTTACGAAGCGGTTGCCTTCCAATTTTTATTATGGTGGTACTCTGAACAAAAACTGGGACAATGTGGACGGAGGCGGAGACTTCTGGCTGTATATGCCAGAGGAGGCAGTGTCTGAAGGTGCAGAATTTCTGCCGCGTGAGCAGACAAGCGGCTCACTGATCGACATTGAAGATCGTTATACGAAGCTTGGCGGCAACACAACCACCCTAAAGGAAGGAGATACGTCGTTTGTGCGGTTTCAGGCGACGCAAATGGGAAGTCGTATAGCATTTCTTAACGGTTCCAGCAGTGAGAAGATCATTGGTTTCCGCATCCGTACCAATGGGCCTGCCTACTTGGAGCTTACTCCTGGAATCAATGATACATTAACTTTGCCGGATACGCATGGACAGTGGCGGTATGTGACTTATACGCTGGACAGCTTCCAGAGTCTGAACGATATTCTGTATATGAAGGTCACAGGTTCGGATACGACAGTAGATATCGACCACATTCATATCAAAGCAAGTGAACAGCTGACTCCGCCAGAATTCAAAACAGGAAACTCTGATCTCTCCATATTCGCCTATCCTGGCTCGCCAATTCGTGTTGAGTTTGAAGCAACCGATGCTGGGGGAACGGATGTGGTGAACTACTCCAGCCCGAATCTGCCTCAAGGAGCAGCATTGAATGAAGCCACGGGCGAGATGCTTTGGCAGCCGGGAGTGTCACAGACTGGAACTCATTCCTTCCATGTCGCCGCTTCAGACGGCACAACAATCACGACAAAAGATGTCAAGATTGTAGTTTCGGCGAATCGGGCTTCCGCTGTGGAGCAGGCCATAGCTGCTTATGATCAGGATCGAATTTATGTAGCAGCAACACTCAACTCATTTCATGCAGTGTATGAGGATACCCTTGACCAGCTTGATACAGCTACAGATGAAGTATTCTATGTGCAACTGCATGAGCTAGCCCAAGCAGCGGAAGCGCTGAAGCTGGTCACTCCGTTGCTGGAACAGAGCGGGGGTATTGATTACCACAACATCGTTGCGTCATCGACCTTTGGGACAGACATTGCCAATATGGTGGACGGGGACAATCAGACGGGGGTTTCGTATACACGTGCGCCAAACCTATACCATATGATTGATTTCGGACCGGATTTCAAAGTATCGGCTAGGTCCTTTGGATTCCAAAGTAATATTTTTTCCGATCGTCTCGCGAAGTCAGCTGTTTTTGGCTCCAATGATGGGGAGGACTGGGTACGATTGACCCCGGGGTTAACAGCATTTACCCAGAGCTTTCAAACCCTGGATGTTGCTCCCGAATACCAGGACGATTCGTTCCGGTTCATCAAGGTTCAGCTGCTTCATCCACAGCCGGATGTATTGTATGGCATCGTCAGGAATTTGTTCGAAATGACCGAGTTCCGGATCTATGGTGAACGTCATGAGACAGGTAATAAGCTGGAGTCCGTCTCCATCTTTTCGGATCAAAGTGTAAGTGGCAAGATTGCAACTGGGGACACCGTACAATTGACGATTCAGGCTAAGGAAGCAATCCAGAATGTAACGGCGATCATTCAGGGAGTTGCAGCAACCGTTACGACGCAGGATCAGATCCATTGGACGGCGGTGGCTGCTATGGGAAATGATGTACCTACAGGTGCGGTCAAGTTTACGGTGGATTACGAACAGAGTGACGGAACAGCAGGGGAGCGGACAGTGCTAACCACTGACAATTCAAAGCTGTTCCTTGTAGATGGCGGCAGGTATATTGATGTGTCTATGATGGCGAAAGTAAAGGCTTCGGATAAACAATGGCCAGGTAACGGGTTATTCCAGGATGAGGTGGGTTATCTGCTATTCGATGGTGACACGTCCACCTATGGGGATCTGAATACATCTTCGGGTTCCTTCTACACGGTGGACTTCGGTGAAGGACTGTCTGTGAAGCTGGACGAAATTGTGCTGATGCCAAGAGCTTCCAACAGCTCAAGAATGAACGGGCTTGTCATTCAGGGTTCCAACGATAATTCAAATTGGTCGGATCTGACACAGCCTCTAAAAGGTTCACAAGAAGGAACGTGGTCGGATATTAGACAAGATCAGCTTCTGAATAATGGATATTATCGATATTTAAAACTGTACAACAACTCAGCATGGAGTGGTAACGTTGCTGAAGTTGAGTTTTATGGTGATGTAGACTACGATGCGGAAGTTGTGGATTCAAAAGTGGTTGCGCCTGAAGGTTACACCCAAGGAAGTTACTATCTCTATCAGCAGGAGATTAACCACATCAAAGCTTCATTGACCGAACCAGATGCAAACAAGATGGCATTGCTTAAAGAGTTAATTGCAGCCAAGACCCTGCTAATCTCTTTCGCTGACTCATTTCCTCCAATTCATGTAGACACTGCGATGGTGCTTGCATCCTCCATTTCATGGGATGGAAAGGTTGATGCAATTAATAACGGATGGCGCGCATTTGACGGTGATCCTGCCACATCGCCAGATACCAAAACAGCAGCAGGCTGGACCCGAGTTGATCTGGGAGCAGATCACGCCAAAGTAGTTGGCAGTATCAGGTTTATCCCACGCACCGGCAATGCCGCCCGTATGAGTGGAGCCCTGATCCAGGGATCCACTGATGGGGTGAACTTTGATACGCTTTATACCATAAGTGGTGTAAGCGAGATCAAGTGGTATAAGCAGTCTTTGAGCAGCAGCAATGCTTATCGTTATTTGCGCTATTATACGCCAAACGGCTTTGCCAATATCGGTGAGCTGGAGTTCTATGAGAAGATTGTGGACAGAACGCTCCTTACACTGCTGATGGAACGGGCAAATGCAATGAATGAGGAGGATTACTCCGGAGAGAGCTATGCGCAGTTACAGGCTGCTGTCACGAGTGCAGCCGTGGTTGATACGGATCTGGAAGCAAACCAGGACGATGTTGATTCCGCTGCGAATAGTTTGAAGATGGCGCTGGGTGGTCTGGTTTCCATTTGAATGAAGGAGACCAGGCAGTTGCAATAACTCAATTGATACCATTTAGTAGAATGAACAGAAGCTAGATTCAGGATGTACAGATGGAACTTTATATAAGGAAGTAAATTTCGTACTGATTAATATGATAAAGATAGAAAAGATAGTGTCCTTGCAAAGAAGGGACACTATCTTTTTTTATTTAACGGTTTTGAGGAGTGGATATTTCACCTACCGTCATGCAGTTCTTTATAGAAAAACTCTTTTGTTTTGGGTTACTCGAATAAATTAGTGATACAGTCCGGTGAGATGTTCGTCGCTGGGCTGTAAAAGCTTCGACAGCAATACGATCTGGCCGGTATGGTATCCGTAATGGGAAGAGACCTTTATTAACAGAGAACGTACAAATTTATGCTCATGCGCATCTTTGGCTTCATCCTCACGACGGTTCATACGATTCCAATCGGTCAACTCATAGGGAATGGTCACTTCTCTGGATAAATCCTCCTCTACCAGACTAGATAATATCGCAGTTGATTCTGTTCGCACCTGGTGAAGCTTGGCTAATAATTCCTCCCGGCTCAAACCACTATTGGTATTGAACTCAGCAGAGCGTTCCCGGATTAGAGGCTGGTTCCCGATACCTGTCACCAGATTCTGATATTCATTGCCCGCCAAATGCAGACAATAATTCCCCACACTGTTCATACCAGGCTGAAGTCTGGTCCAAATCTGATCCTCGTTCAACCTGTTCAAGCTGGTTTCAATACGTTCTAGCTGCTTGTTCATGTCCTCAACTACGTCCTGAATAAGTTTAATCATGATAACATGTCCTCCATTCATTAGGGTTGATTGGATATCAAATTCAGATAACCGAAGGCGAATTGATTATAAACGAACAATGATTTAATATAAAGTCTAATATTGCTCTTGTTTTACTCAAGATTGAATGATCGCTTGAATTATTGATTATAGAGAACAGAAGGTATGAATAATGACAAAATACGAAAATCAGGTTCCGACCTCCGCAGGTATGAGCTTCAGCTCCCTCGTGAGCATGTTGAAAGATTCCATGCGGAGAAGTATAGAGCGAAGGCCTGCGGGTAACATTCCGGTGGAGAAATATGAACCAGCGGAATCGTTAAATGTATCCGATCATCCGCAGGTGACATGGTTTGGTCATTCGGCTTTTTTGCTTGAGATCGAAGGACACAGATTGTTATTTGATCCAATGCTGGGCAACCGTCCATCTCCTGTATCCTGGGCGGGTACGAAACGATACAGCACTAACCTACCGATTCAACCCGAAGACTTTCCAGCCTTGGATGCGATCATTATATCGCATGACCATTATGATCATCTGGACTATTCCTCTATCCGCAGATTGAAGAATAAAACACAGCGGTTTATCGTCCCACTGGGCGTGCGTCGAAGACTAATTCAACTGGGTGTGCCCTCGGAACAGATTACCGAACATAACTGGTGGGATGAGCTATCCTTCAAAGGTTTGACATTAGCCTGCACGCCAGCGCGGCATTTCTCCGGCAGGGGGTTATTGGACCGCAATTCGACACTATGGTGTTCGTGGGTCATTGCTGGACAAGAAACGAAGGTTTTCTTTAGTGGCGACAGCGGATACGGTCCTCATTTTAAGGAAATCGGCAGTAAGTACGGACCCTTTGACCTGACCCTGATGGAATGCGGGCAATATGATGAGCGTTGGTCCAACATTCATATGATGCCAGAAGAAACGGTACAGGCACACTTGGATGTAAAGGGAGCGCTGCTCATTCCGATTCATTGGGCAGCATTTACGTTGGCCTATCATGCCTGGAACGAGCCGGTTGAACGGATCACCAAGGCTGCACATGACTTGAATGTCACTATTGCAACGCCCAAAATCGGTGAGAAGGTTGTGCTGAATACGGGAGCTTACCCAAGCCAACCGTGGTGGAGATCAAACTGAGGAAATTTGAAATAAATATAAAAGCGTCCAGCTCATTAAATGGGAGGACGCTTTTTCTCTTGCATTTATTTTAATATCGATAGGGCGCTATAGATGAGCAAAACACCCATTAGAATATTAAAAGGACGCTCATATTTCAATAAAAAGCTCTGAAATAACATACCGCATAACCCCCAAGTCATATTGGCACTAATGCCAATGATGGTTAGAAGTAACGAAAATACGATCATATGAACATGAGAGTCTCCGAGAGGCATAACAAATACCGAGATGGCCGTAAGACCATACAGAATGACTTTGGGATTGATGAATTGCAGGGTGAAGCCAAAGAGAAACGTAAATCGATTGACCTTGGGATCTTTGGCATTTGCAGGTTTACTTCGCATAATTTTGATCGCCAAATAAATCATGTATACACACCCCAATATGTTCAGGACCGGTTTGATCCTAGGGATGTATTGATGCAGAATAAGGTTGAAATAACTGGACAGAAACATAATAAGCAGGCAGCCAGCTGCTACGCCGGCAATAAACGGAAGAATTTTTTTGAACCCTTCGTTTCTTGCATGCGTCATGGCGATGATGTTATTTGGACCCGGTGTGAATGAAGCCACGATTGCGTAAGTCAGTAACGGAATAATATTCATAAGTCCTCCACATTTCATTCTTGTTGTGTGTTATATTTAACTAAAACGTGCGGTATAACGTACGCCCTTTATGATTGTACAATATGTGCGCTATAAAGCACAATATAATCTTTAAAACAGAGGTGACAGTATATTGAAAAACATTAATGTTGTTCTGGCACAGAATTTGAAGCAGCTCAGGGAACAAAGAAAACTTAGTCTGGACAAGGTAGCCGAGATGTCTGGAATTAGCAAGACGATGCTGGGTCAGATTGAACGGGGTGAATCCAACCCTACAATTGCGACAGTTTGGAAAATTGCGAACGGCTTAAAAATTTCTTTTACCGCTCTGATCCACGAACCGAAGTCGGATACAACTGTCATAACGGGCAGTGATATTCAAGCATTGATGGAGGATGAGGGGAAGATTCGCATTTATCCGCATTTTACCTTCGAAGAGGGGCGTCGTTTTGAAATGTACATGATGGAAATGGATGAAGAGTCTTCTTTGAATGCTGAACCGCATATAGAAGGGGCAGAGGAATTTATTACGGTTTTTGAAGGAGAAGTAACGATTCGGGTTGGGGAGGAGGATTATACGGTAAAGCAAGGGGAATCGATTCGTTTTCGCGCGGATAAGGCTCATGGCTATAAAAATTCGGGAGCCTCTGCGAATAAATTAAGCATGGTCATTCATTATTCAAAGTGAAATAAAATAAAACGCCAATACAGCAGTCTGTGAATTCGACCGATATATTGGCGTTTTTGTTATTTCAAATCAATTCCATGCGTAAGGCTTTGAATGAATTAAGGCTTTTCTTTTGCCTGACGCTGAATTTCGTTGGAGGTTAACGCTTTATCATATACTTTTACGTTATCCATTGAGCCTTTATAGAAGGGATCGGCTGTATAGCGGCTTTTGCCCAAATAAGCTTCAGTTACTTGCAGATCTTTCGGGTTAAACGTGATTTCCGTGCTGCTTGCTACGACTTTTCCATTCACATACATAGTGCCGTTATCTCCTTGAAGGGTAACAGCGACATGCACCCATTGATTGGAGGGCAGCGGTTCAGCAGCAATCAGGCTCTGATCTCGTCCCTGATCATGAATGGTGAATTGCAGAGCTCCGGTATGCTGGGCGGGAGTCAGGAACATATGTCTAGTCAGGCCATTTCCAAAGTCGAAAATTCGCTGCCAGGCTCCGCCGCCACTCCAGTTGACCCATGCACTAAAGGTGAAATCCGTCGTATCGGTAATAATTCCGGGCAGCTGGATATAGCTGTCGGTTCCGTTAAAAGCAGCAGCCTGATTCTTGCTGCTAATAGCAGAAGTCGCCACATTAAAGGCTTGGCCATGGTATTCATTTTTGCTGAAATCCTGTGCGATTTTTGCAAGTTTCTTTTGTTCAAAAGTATATTCTCCAAGCAGTGGACTTACCGCTTGCTGTGGAATGATAACGTTAAACGTTTTGGAGCTTACCGCACTACCTTTGCGAATCGTTGCCGTTAATGCCACCTTGACATCTCCCTTACCCGTGCGAGGACGATTCACTACTCCGGTAGCGGACAGCACAGAGGTGTTGGAAGATTTCCACGTAATCTCTGCATCACGTGTTCCCTTGGTCGGGAGGGACAGGTTGAAGAATACGTTCCCTGTGTCGCCGATACTCAGATCCTTTTTCACCGCATTGACAATATCCTGATCCTTCATTGCAGTCATCTGACTTCCCCAGATTGCCACGCCAGAGGAGGAGAGAGCGCTAAAGGTCAGAACCGTCTTTTGGGAATCTGGCTCCCATTCATGCGTGAAGACACCTTTATACACAACATTATTCGATGTGATTTGCACCTGATTGTCTGCTTCAAGACTCCATGTTCCCGTCACCGCACCACTAATCTGCCCATCTGGTGTGAACTGAACGGTCTGTGAAGATTTGATCTCGGCCGTAATTTCCTTCCCGTGATTCACCCATTTGTATTGACCAGCAATCTCCTGGGTTGTCAGTTGGGCAGTGTTTTCTTCCAATGCCGCATAGCGGTAAGGAGAAACGACAGGCCATCCTTCCGAGTTCATATGCATCTCATGTACGCGGACTTCATGCTCTTCGCCGCGTCCTGGAAAGCGGGAATGGAAGATCAGAAATTGTTTTCCCGTTTCAGCGTCAACATAAGCGGAGTTATGTCCTGGTGATACATAGCCGATACCTTGACCTGTGCCTGGGTCACCGATCTGTCTTTGAAACAGGAAGTTTCCCAGTAATTTGACGCCAAAAGGCTCGATCGAGCGGTCATCAAACAAGGGTTTGTCCTTGTCCGCCTTGACGTTAATCATATCGTTTCCTTCAGCATCGAGGAAAGGACCGTCAGGTGTTTTGGAGCGAGCTACCCGAATGTTATATCCCCCGTCAGCACCCAATCCGCCATACGACAGATACAGATAATAATAGTCGGTTTCGGGACTATAGAGCATATAAGGTGCTTCAATTCGGCTATGATTGCCTCCGGTCAGTTTTTTGCCATACCCCTGATTAGGGAGAGGTTTTCCCGTCGTTTCATCCATCTCCAGAATGAAAATCCCCCCGGAATAGGAACCGTACACCATCCAGAGCTTGCCGTTTTTATCGAAAAATACATCAGGGTCGACCACATTTGGATGTATGGTTGCATCGTATATGGTGCCATCCTCACTGATCTCATCCCACATGCCAGATTTGAGCAGAATACCCTGATCCTTATAAGGCCCCTCAATGTTGTCTGCAACAGCAACGCCTAACGCAGAGCGGGGAGAGTCCCCTTTGCACGCATTGTAGTACATATAAAATTTGCCATCCGCCAACTGAATGACATCTGCTGCCCATAACGTATCGGTCTGCGACCATTGCAGGGCTTCAGCAAATTCCTTGGTTACATTAGGCACAACAGGGTTGTTATCTGTAACCCCGGAGGCGACCGAATCCCAATTCATTAAATCTTTGGACTTTGCTACTTGAAGATGTGAACCAAAAATATAAAAGGTATCTCCCACCTTGATAACGGAAGGGTCATGAACGGAAACATTCCTGAATGCTGGAACCGTATTTTCAATGGATGTGGAAACTTGCGATTTGGAACTCATTGCCCCCGGACTGTCCGCCAATACGGAGACGGGAGCCAAAGCTGTTGTCGTAAGTAATGCAGAGCTCAGTAAAGAAATATGAAGTACGCTTACCCAATAACCTTTCATACGTTTCCCCTTTCCCAATACATAAAATGAAAAATAGCCCTATTCAATGCCGCAAACGTTAACTGGTTGGACAGCCCTCCTTTTGATTACCACGAATGATCAAGCGCTTTCATTTGTTATATTATCAATCAATTTATATATTTGTAAACTATAAATATCAGAGTTAGTGTGACTTGATAATGGAGAGAGAGATAGGCAAAAGGTCGATGTATTCGTATGAATTCCTATGATATAACAGATTGTTTGTAATTTTGGGATTGAAATATTTACTCGAAATAAGATACTATACGATTAGATTATGTGTTTATATATTTATTAATCAATTTATATTTATACGAATTAAAGAAAGTTCATCTACGATAATTTAACCTACATAGGAGGAATGAACATGACTACATTTCATAATCAACTAATCGCACACTATAAGTTTGAAGATGCAGCCGACATTGGCAAGGATAGCTCAGGAAACGGGCACGTTGGAGCTGCCGCAGGAGAGAAATCACCCAACATTTCTGAAGTGAATGGCAGATGGGCGGTGACTTTTACTGGTGGATTGAACGGAACATCGTATTTGGAGCTGCCATCAAATTTACTGCAAAATGTAAGAGACAACACCGGAGTGACTGTTGCAGCATGGGTCCATTTGGGCAAAGGATCGAACGTGTGGGAGCGGATTTTCGACTTCGGTAAAGGCGAGAAGGGTCCCTATTTATTTCTGACTCGTCAGATGCGAGGCACGTTATACGCAGGCGATGATCTGGTTGTAGACCCGGGACGCGGATTTGCCAGCGGGGAATGGATGCATATTGCTTTATCGGTGGCAGGCAGTCAGGGCGGCACACGCAGCAGTGCGGGGCCGGTTGTATATGTGAATGGTGAGAAGGTGGCAGACGGTTCCATCAGTCAGACATCCAGTGGCAATTATGCCAAGCTGCGCAAATGGTTTGATTCCTTCGTGGACCCAGCGAATTATAGCCGCAATTATATTGGACGTTCACAGTACGCGGCAGATGTAGATTTTGCAGGCTCACTGTCCGATTTCCGGATTTATCAGGCCGCTCTGTCCATGGATGATGTGATTGAAGTTATGTGCGAGTCCCTGACGGATGAAGAGATTGTGCAGCTGGCAGGAGATAAATATTTATCCGCTCCAGCCCGGATTATTACCAAAGATGTGTCATTGCCTGTAGATTTACTGGGGGGCAAGGTAAACGTGCAATGGAATTCAAGTCAGCCTGAAGTTCTGTCAGCGAATGGAGAAGTTCAACCTCTTAGCTCGGCACAGGAGATTCGTTTGAACGCACTTTTAACCAAAGGTGGAAATACGCTGAATAAAAGTTTTAATGTGTCCGTTGTGCCAGAGCATCTCCCGCCTTATACCGTGACAATACACGGGGATCAGCAGGTGGCGGATATTAGTGAAGTGATGTATGGCCTATTCTACGAAGATATCAACAATGCAGCAGATGGGGGAATCTATGCGGAGTTAGTTCAGAACCGTTCGTTCGAATCCTTTGCATTCGATACGTACTCACATGACTCTGGAGAATGTGGTTGTTCGACAGGTCGGAACCGTGATCCTTTGTTTGCCTGGTCCGGGGATACCGAGAAAATGATCGTACAGCATACCGACGGAATAAACACTCATCTTAACGTGGAAGACCCGGAAGTGAACGCTTATTATGTAACGGTTCAGGCGGGTGCGACCATTCGAAATCGCGGATTCTCGGATTCCAATCAGCATTGTGCCATGTCCATTAAGAAAGGAGAGGCATATGATTTTACCATCTGGGCCAAGGCTGTATCCGCAGGAACGATTACGGTTCAATTGCAGGACGGGAACGGTGATGCCATCAGCGATTCTGTTACCCTGCAAGTTGAGGGCGGTAACACATGGAAGAAGTACGGGATCGCCTATTCCGATACCCGTGTCCTTGTGGCTAATGCCGAATTCAGCGGTCATGCAAGTGGCAGCCATGTGTTGACTCACCCCAATTCTCCCAACATCACCAATTCCAACGTGGCCCTGACCGGAACGGAGACCGCGCTTGGGCAATTGGTACTTTCCTTTGAAGGAGACATTTCCATCGACATGGTGTCGTTGATTCCGCAGGATGTATGGGGAGCCGATCCGAAAGAGCAGGGAGTATCCGCTTCAGCACATACCAACTACACGGGTAATCCAAACTATCGGCTTAGGAAAGATCTGGTTCAAGCCCTTGTTGATCTGCATCCGAAGTTTCTGCGTTTTCCAGGGGGATGCATTTCCGAAGGTTCGTTCATTTGGGACAATGTGTATGACTGGAAGGATTCGGTGGGAGCGGTAGAGCTTCGCAAAGAGAACTATAACGTCTGGGGTTACATGATGACGATGGGCCTCGGCTATATGGAGTATTTCCAACTGGCAGAAGATTTGAATGCTGCTCCGGTTCCGGTCATGGCCTGTGGCGTTCTGTGCCAGGCTCGTTCGGATTATGCACACCCGGCGGGTGGCGCATTGAGGGACTACTATATCCGAAACTTTACAGACCTGATCGATTTCGCGCTCAGCACGGATATTAAACATAACGAATGGGCTGCCATTCGAAGCAGCATGGGACATCCTGAACCATTCGATCTGCGTTATCTTGGCGTAGGTAATGAGAACTGGGGAACCGAATTTTTTGCCAACTTTGAAGTATTCAAGACGTCAATTGATGAGTATATGAAACGTAATTATCCTGATCATGAGCTTCATATCATTTCGACAGTTGGCGCACAGGCGGACGATGATGCGTACCAGCAGGGCTGGAAATTCCTGAGCGGCAATCTGACCGGATCAGCTCAGGTGGCTTTTGCAGACGGCAAAGAGGTCATCGAGGAGACGGTCACTTGGTATGAGAATCAGGACAACTATATGGATACCATTGCGGATGAGCACTACTATCGCTCCAATGACTATTTGCTGAACAACGTGGACCGGTACAACTATTATGAGCGGGCTTATCATGAAGATGGCAGTATGAATTGGACAGAGACATCCAAGGTATTTGTGGGAGAATATGCATCCACGGACAAAAATACACTGGCAGGTGCGATCGCAGAAGCTGCAGTCATGACCGGTTTTGAAAATAATGCGGACGTTGTTCGCCTGGCTGCCTATGCGCCATTGTTCAATAAAGTACTGACGGACGGTACCTATCGCTGGACGCCGGACTGCATCTGGTTTGATGATGAAACGGTGTGGTATACACCGAATTATTATGTGCAGCAGCTTTTTGCCAAATATGTGGGTGAGCAGGTGCTGGGCACTTCATTTTCAACGTACAGCAAGGGGCAACCGATGGAACTCATTCCACGAGGCGGTATCGAGATTGCGACAGGCAATGCCGACATTGTGGTGAAACGGATTACGGTCACATCGAACCAGGATGGCAGTGTGCTGTTTACAGAAGATTTCAGGGAGCGGACAGCTCTGAATGAGTCGTGGAATTGGATTCCGGGATCGGTAGGGTACACGTTGGAGACGGGTAAAGGACTGATTTTGAAAGCCCAGGCAAGCGGCCTGAATGGGTTGTATCTTCTGAACGATGAATGGTCGAATTATAAAGTGGAAGTCGAGGCTCAGCGCATATCGGGTGAGGATGGCTTCACCATCGGTGTGGGATTGACGGATAGTTCACCTGAGAAAAAGGATGTCATCGAATACGCAATCGGATATGGCGGCAATGCAACGGGAGTCAAAGTATACAAACAAGGGGTAGAAGGCTACACTCTGGGCGATTATTCTTCCAGTTCCGCGGCGGGAAATCTCCGGGCAGCCAACTATGAACCGCTGGAGAACGATACGAATTATACGATTACGGTCAATTATGGTGGTGAAACAGGGAAGAATCTGATCTGCTCTTATACCGATGGTCACACGACCAGCAGAATTCTGGATTACAAGCTGGAAGCATACAACCGGGATGTATTCCATTCCGTTACGAGAGACGAGCAGCATGTGTATGTGAAACTGGTGAACGCAGATGGGGTGGATAAAGCAACCCAAATTCACCTTCAAGATCTGAACGTTACCTCTGTTGCGAAATGGATAACACTTGGTGGAGATGAAGCCTTGCTACATGTGCCTAATGTGAACCAGAAGAATGATGAGAAAATTGTTCCACAAGAACAAGTGATACATCTGCAGGGGGATTCGGTTGTTTTGCAGCTTCCTGCTCATTCGGTCAATGTGCTGGTTATGGATATCCAAAAATAATAATATAAGTTGAACCAATAATTTTCACACAAAGTCACTACGTGGTCAGAACCATCTTCCGATCGCTGTTATCCCCAGGTTTATATGTTGCAGCCTTAGAACCGCGATACTCGCGGTTTTTTGGTGTTCCGGGAAGAGAGTCAACAAAAGATACCTAAAGTAAATAGCCTACACTATTGCCGATTCCTGACGGATTCTATAATGAATTTGAAGGAGGAGACAGCTCATGCGTTCCAACTACAGACAATTTATACGAAACGTTCCGCTTCATCTCATGATATTGCCTGGATTGATCATTATTATTGTATTCGGTTACATTCCGATGGCGGGACTCTCCATTGCCTTTCAGAATTTCTCTCCCATTGCCGGATTCAAAAATATGAACTGGGTCGGCCTGGACAATTTCAGGTATCTATTCGATCTGCCGGGGTTCGGTCAGGTCGTATGGAATACGGTATTTATTTCCGCGATGAAAATTGTGTCCGGTTTGGTCATTCCCGTACTTGTGGCCTTGCTGCTGAATGAGGTGCGCAAAACAGGTTTTAAACGAACAATTCAGACGGTCATCTATATGCCGCATTTCTTTTCCTGGGTTATATTGGCCGGTATCATTGTAGACGTATTGTCCCCTAGCACAGGAATTGTAAATATGCTGCTTAAGGCGATAGGGGTTGAACCTGTTCAATTCCTGGCCAGTAACGAATGGTTTCCTTACATACTCGTCATTACGGACCAATGGAAAGAATTCGGATTTGGCACGATTATATATTTGGCCGCACTGACAAACATTGATAAATCCCTGTACGAAGCATCTGTAATGGATGGAGCAGGAAGATGGAAGCAGACCTGGCATATTACGCTTCCTGGCATTCGTCCCATCGTGATTCTGATGGTTACACTGAGTCTGGGTAACGTGCTTAACGGTGGATTTGACCAAGTGTTCAACCTTTACAATCCGCTGGTCTATGAATCCGGAGACATTCTGGATACGATGATCTATCGGATCGGTCTGCAGGATGCGCAATATTCGGTATCAACCGCATTGGGTCTCATTAAGTCAGTCGTTTCGTTTATCTTTATAGGGCTTGGTTATTTTCTCGCCTATCGATTAGCCAATTATCGGATTTTCTAGAAAGGAGGCAAGAACATGCATCACGCTTCGAGAGCCTATCGTTGGTTTCTGGGAATGAATTATGTCATCCTGACCCTTCTTGCCTTGCTGTGTCTGTTTCCCATTGTGAATATTCTGGCAATTTCGTTTAGTTCGAGTGATGCAGTCAAGGCAGGGAGTGTCACATTCTGGCCGGTGGACTTCACCTTGTCTTCGTATAAATACATTCTCGAAAATCAGCAGTTTCTAAATTCATTCGGTACAAGTCTTCTCCGTGTTGTACTCGGAGTTGCGACAAATTTGATTTTCACGATTCTTGTAGCCTATCCGCTCTCCAAAGAGGCAGCGAAGTTTCGTTCAAGAACGTTTTATGCGTGGATTTTTGTCTTTACCATGCTGTTCAGTGGAGGATTAATCCCGGGTTATCTGATCGTCAAGGAAGCAGGTCTTTTGGATTCGATCTGGGCCCTGATATTACCGGGAGCGGTTCCGATCTTTAATGTATTGCTTATGCTGAATTTCTTCAGGGGTTTGCCGAAGGAGTTGGAAGAGGCGGCTTGGATGGATGGCGCAGGTCATTTCCGCACACTATGGAGCATTTACCTTCCTATTTCATTGCCCAGTATCGCAACCATCACACTGTTTGCCATGGTGGGACACTGGAACGCCTGGTTTGACGGCATGATCTATATGAAGAGTCCGGAAGGTTATCCACTAGCCACGTATCTGCAATCGATGCTTCAGCAAGTGACGATGATTCAGAGTGAAATGATGACCCTGGAGGATGCAACTCTGTTAAGTCAGGTGTCGGATAGAACGACCCAGGCATCCCAAATCTTTTTGTCCGTTATCCCCATTTTGCTCGTGTATCCGTTCCTGCAAAGGTATTTCGTTCATGGACTTGTTGTCGGTAGTGTAAAGGGATAAGATCGATGGAGGAAAACCAATGGGAGGAGCCGATTTCCGGCTCCTTTTTGCCGTTGAGGAGAGGAGTGAAGGGGAAATGAGATTCGCAGTGGGGAGTTGGAAAAATGCATCCATCGTCGTTAAACTGATGATTGCCTTTGTGCTCGTCATTCTGCCCTTATATGGGATCAGTATTATGATCACGCATACCAGCTCCAAGCAAATGCAGACGGAAGTGGAGAAGGCGCATGAATCTAAGCTTTATTTTTACCACAATCATCTGCAATTTGAACTGGAGCGAATGAGTGGACTTGTTACCGAATTTTCGTTCGATGATACGATGTCCACCCTAAGTACACGAGCTGCGATTATGAGCAGATATGAGGTGACTTCCAGTCTCAATGATATCCACAACAAGCTGGGGCAGATCATGGTGACAAGTCCCTATATCAGTGATGTTGTATATTACGTTCCGGCTCTGCATAAACGGGTCAGCGCGGTGGACGGAATTCGCAATGTGGAGGATACAGAATGGAAGGATCTGCTGGCAACTATGGGAAATCTGAATGGTGAGTTGTCTTATTCGGACAACAATCTTTATTTTCTCAAAAGCAATCCGTATAACATGAATCATGAGGAACCGCCCAATTTTATATTAGGCATCCGCTTGTCTGCGGAAGAACTGAAGCACAGATTGCAGCAGCTAGCGGAAACAGGAGGCAGTGATATTACACTGAGCTTCGGTGAGCAGCACCATGTGCTCATTTCTTCTTCGGATGAACCTGTATCGGCCGTACAATTGCAAAAGGTATCACCGGATTCACCAGAATCCATGCAAGTGACGAGATATCAATCTGATCCATATCTGTATTATTCGCTATACGATCCCGATCACTCGTTCACGCTGACAGCCAGTATCCCTAATGATGTGCTCCAAGCTCCACTGGAACAATACAACCTGTGGCTGTGGACGTTGACGCTTATTTCAATTGTTATCATTATGATCTTCTCATTTTCAATCTACAGGTCAATTCACAAGCCGTTATCTGTGCTCATTCGCGGGTTCAGAATGGCGGAGCAAGGTCAGACAAGCATTCATATTCCGCAATCCAGACGCGATGAATTCGGTTATTTATACTCTCGCTTCAACCACATGATAGAGCGCTTACATATTTTGATTGATGAAAATTATGTTGCCCGGATTCGAACCAGTGAGGCAGAACTCAAACATTTGCAGTCCCAGATTCAGCCTCATTTTCTATACAACAGTCTGTTCAGCATCAAGCAAATGGCCGAAGTCGAGAATGTTGAATTAATTCAGGAATTCACCGACTATTTGGGTCAATATTTCAGGTATATGTCCAGGGATTCTCATTCCGAAGTATCGCTCGGTGAAGAGGTGGATCATGCTTTGGTCTATGCTTCTATTCAGAAAATTCGATTTGGCTCAAGAGTTCAACTGCAGCTGGAGGAACTAAGTAGAGAGTATCGAGACATCGCCATTCCCAGAGTCATTATTCAGCCAATTGTCGAGAATGTCTTCGAACACGCCCTTGCCAAACGCAGTCAAGGCGGGATTCTGAAATTATCCTATCAAGTCGCACACGACAAATTGTCCATTCGGATAGAGGATGATGGTGATCAATTAACGGATGAGGTCTTGAGCAGCCTGCAAGAATCCTTTCAAGAATCTGCGAATCAGAGACATGGGAATGAAGAGATTACGGGACTAATGAATGTGAATCAACGTTTACGGATCAAATTCGGGGCGGGCAATGGCCTTTGTGCTCAGCGCAGTGAGTTAGGCGGTTTATGCATGATTTTAAATATTCCATGGAGACGGGAGTAATCGTATGCAGCGGATGTTAATTGTAGATGATGAACCGGTTATTTTGGATGGTCTTTATGCTTTCTTTCAAAAAGCGGATTTTCAGGATATGGAGATCATTAAGGCATACTCTGCCTTTGAAGCAATCGAGTGGTTGAATTCTGTCAAAATTGATATCGTACTCAGCGACATCTGCATGCCTGGCATGGATGGCATGGAGCTGATCGAGAAGATTATGGATCGTTGGCCACGATGTAAAGTGCTATTGCTGACAGGTCATAACGAATTCGATTATGCACATCAAGCGATACGTAACCCTTGTGTTGTGGATTACCTGTTAAAGACAGAGGGCATGAGTCATATTCGTGCAGCGGTAGAGCGGGCGTTAACACAAATTTCGGAGGAAAATGATTTTCGTTACCAGCATGCCTGGTTTCGCAGCAAGCTTCCCAGAGCGCTGCCGCAGCTGCAAAGACAGTTGCTGCTGGATCTCCTAAAACGAACAGAAAGACATGATATCGCCGCGCTTCAGGAAGAATTGGATGCAGTCCAGTTACCTTTTATGTCCAATGAGCCGGTAATCCCGGTCATCATACGGGTTGAGGAGTGGAACAACTATCAATCCCAGGCGGACCGGAGTTTAATTCGCTATGCTGTTGCAAACGTTGCGGAGGAGCTGCTCCAGGATAAGGCCAAGGTCAAAGCTATTGATCTGGATTATCAGGTGATCGCCTGCTTTGTTCAGCCCAAGGCGGAGCCATCGAGCTTCCCTACAGGACAGCAGGAGAAGTGGGAACAGACACTTCGTTTCGTCTATGGAACGCTGGAGTCTGTGCAGCAATCCTGTGTGGATTGTCTGAATCTGTCCGTCTCCATTATGGTGAGCGAACTTGCGGTGGAGTGGGTGGAGCTAAGTCAGGCGATTGCACAGCTACGTCTGTCGATCCATGAGGGCCCTGGACTTGGGATGGAGAAGCTTCTTCGGGTCAAGGTGCAGCATGATTCGCCATACACCCCCAATATATTGAATCAGCAGAGTGTTGCGACTCTTCATCTGGATCAGATCAGGCAGCACGTTACAGCAGGAGATCGGGAGTGGATAGAGTCGTTTCACAAATGGACAGAGGCTTCAAAAGAAGGACTTCAGGACCCATTCTTTCGAATGAAGATCTATTCAGGCGCAGGTAATGCACTGATTGAGCTTGTTCATGAACTGGGCTTGTACGAATCAGCAATGGAGGAAATTGCGTTATCTCGTATGCTTTATTTTGACATCCATACGCCGTGGTCCGATCTGGTCGTTTTTTATCAATCGGCATATGAATGGATCATCTCCAAAAGAAGTGTTACACGTATTCATGATCAGTCGCAGATTCTCATTACCATTCATCATTATATCAAGCATCATCTGGAGGATGACCTATCGCTAACCCGTATTGCACAGGAGGTTTCCCTCAATCCTTCATATCTGTCCCGTTGGTACAAACGTATTACTGGCAAAGGTATATCCGACTATATCCATGACCGGCGCATCGAGCGCAGCAAGGAATTACTTCTCGGCTCTGCCTGCAAAATGCATGAAATATCCGCCAAGGTCGGATTTAGTGATCAGCACTATTTTTATCGTTTCTTCAAAAAGGCCACCGGCTGCACGCCACAGGAATATCGGGATCAAAAAAGTTAGATCAAGTCTGAAATGGTAAATCAAAGATACCAGATGTCAACGGGGTACACTCGAAGTGATAGCGCTTTCTTTATACAATAAAATTATACCTCACGGGAGGAATAAAAAGGGGGATTCGCATGAACATGTCATTAAAGAAATTCTCATTGTTAACGTTAACCATGGTTCTGGCAACCACGCTTGCAGCCTGTTCATCGGGTACGGGTAGTGCTGAGAATGAAGCCCAACCGAACACACAGCAGGATGCCGGAGGTCCGCTTACGAAATATGATCCACCCATTAAATTAACATCAACCATGAATGAAACCGGGAAAGAATCGCTTGCTGAAGGCGATACACACGCCAATAACATTTGGACCAGAGGATACAAGGACGAGCTGGGAATCGATGTCACCTATGACTGGATTGTCCCGGATGCCAATTATAACGACAAAATGAACGTCACCCTGGCGAGTGGCGATTTGCCAGATGTATTGAAGGTAAGTGCTGTGCAGTTTGAGCAGCTGCATGAAGCGGGGATGCTGGAAGATTTGACTGAGGTCTATGATAAGTACGCATCCGATCTGGTTAAGGAATTTATGTCTGCTGAGGATGGAGCAGGTTTGAAGCCAGTAACCAAGGAAGGGAAAATATACGCAATGGTCAGTTTCCCAGGCTCGCTGGATTCCTCGGATATGATCTGGATTCGCCAGGATTGGTTGAAAAAGGTCGGGCTTGAAGCGCCAAAATCAATGCAGGACGTTATCAAGATTGCGGAAGCCTTCACCTTCGAAGATCCGGACGGTAACGGCAAAGATGACACGTATGGTATTGCACTCAACAAGGATTTGCCAATTAATGCGTTCCTGCTTGGTTATCATGGTTATCTCGAAACTTGGATCAAGGATGCTTCGGGTCAGGTTGTGAATGGAACCATTCAGCCTGAGGTGAAGGAAGGATTACGCGAACTGCAAAATCTGTATTCGAAGGGTGTACTCGACCCTGAGTTTGGTGTTAAGGATTTTACGAAGATGATGGAAGATGTGAATGCAGGCAAATCAGGCATGTTCTTTCTGCCACAATGGGCACCATTTCAGGTTAGCAGTATGATTAAGAAGGATAAGAACGTAGACTGGCTGCCTTATCCGGTTCAATCGATCGATGATCAGCCTGCCAAAACGCAGAATCACTTAAGCTTGGGTGGAATATTTGCCGTACGTAAAGGATACGAACACCCGGAAGCATTGATTAAACTGCTGAATTTTCAGGCAGAGAAAATGTTCGGTGAGTCAGCCAAGGAAGAGCGTGCTGCGTATTTGAACGGCTTGACCGGACTTGGTTTTCATAATGCGACCGTATCCAATCTGCCCGCCAACAAAAACGTGAAGGCACAGGACGAAGTCGAGCAGGCGCTCAAAACGGGAGATACCTCCGGATTAGAGCTTGAAGCGAAGCTGTTCTACGATGATATTATGGATTACCGCAATGGGAATTTGGATAAGTGGCATATGGAACGTATTTTTGGACCGGAAAGCTCGCAGGGTGTCATTAAATATTACCGGGATAACGACCTCATTGTCATGAATGAATTTATCTACGCCCCGACGAGAACCATGAACACGAAACAGGCAACCCTGGATAAACTGCGTGCTGAGACGTTCCTGAAAATCATCTATGGCAACCTGTCTATTGACGAGTTCGATAACTTTGTTGCAAATTGGAAAAAACTCGGTGGTGACCAGATCACTCAGGAAGTGAATGAAGTCATTAATGCGAATAACTAAGCCATAGTAAAACAGCAAATGCCACTCTGCGTACGATTCGCAGGGTGGCATTTTGTATTACAAGCTATAAAGGTCATCCGGTTTCATGAGAGCCTTCTTTCTGCTTCTTGCGATATTCATTGGGGCTGCAGCCCATCTCTTGTTTAAATAGTTTGGTGAAGTGAGAGTAGTTGGTATAACCCACATTTCCAGCAATGGTATGCACCGAATGTGCGGTGGTCTCCAGGAGATGCCGGGCCGCCACAAGACGGGTATGGATGACATAATGGCCCAGTGAAATGCCCATCTCTTTCTTGAACAGCCGTGCCAGATAATCCGGATTCAGATAGACCATCTCCCCCAGATTATTCCTCGTTAAATCTTCTCCATAGTGCGTGCGTATATAGTGGGTAATCTCATGTACAACCGACTTGGGCTGCTCGGCAACATTCAGATATTCCGCAGCCGTATTAACCAGGTAGGCAATATAGGATTGCATATCTTCAATAGAATGCAGAGATTGCATGAACAATTGATCATTCGTTTTGCCCATATACAGCTTGTGCACTTCGATCTCCTTACTCTTCAATTGGGCATATACAAGTTGCACCAGATCAAGACGCAACAAACTTAGAACAGCGGTACCTACAACACCTTCACGGACCAGTTGATGCATATAACGACCCGTTTCATCCAGAAAAGCCTGGAAGCGATTTTCATTCAACAATTTCTCCAGCAATCCCAGATCAGGCGGTGTGTAATTCAACTCGGGTCTATTATAGTTTTCCAGTAAAAAAGTTTGGTTGCGATGTTTGATTCGCTCTTCATTCATAAGCAACAACTCATTGATGGTATGACGAATCTGACCCAGTGGTAGAGAGAATCCGATACTACAGCAAACATCAGACTTTAGGTAATTATTAACCTCGGGGATAAACAAACCGCACATGGATTCGATCAGCTGTGCATCCGGCGCCCCGTTCCATTTTAGAATAATCATCCAGTTATGATCCTTGATTTCGATAATGGCTTCAATGGAGAACAACGTGTTCTGGAACCGCTCAACCATTACATTCAAACACGCGTAATCGAACAGGTTCTTGTCCGTCTTGCCCAGCGTATGATCGTACGGAAACAGGTTAACCAGAATAGGGAGAAACAGATCGGTTGTTTCATAAGGCAGATTTTGTTCTGTCAAAAAGGCAGAGACGTTGGCAGGGCTGGAAGGAAAAGCTTTACCGGAGATTAGCCTGCGCCAGCTGTCCTCAATCAGTTTGCTTCGGTTTTTCTGCCACAGCTCACCCTCATGAATGGCTTTCTCAATGAATTGCTGGTCGCGGGCTTTAGCAACTGCCTTTTGAATAATAAGAGTTAACTTGTCAAACTCGATTGGTTTTAGAAAATAATCAAAGCTTTGCAGCTCGATTGCTTTCTGGGCATAGTTGAAATCGGCATAGTTGGTCAGAAATATCGTCTGTACATTATGCGATTCCTCCCGGACCCATGCGAGTAATTCCAGCCCGCTACCCTGGGGCATCTCAATATCACATATGAGAATCTGTACGGGATGAGTTTGCAACACTTCCTTGGCCTGCGCAATATTGTAGGCTGTGAATATTCTATGAATCCCTAATGCCTCCCAATCAATTTTCTTTTCCAAAGCCATGACAACAAAATAATCATCATCAACCAGCAATGCATTCATGGTTTGTCACCTCTCCCGGAGTATCTGAATTCAGTATCATTTTAGGCAAGGAAAGCGTGATCCGAGCGCCACTTGCGTCGTTTGCAAACATAATATTTGCTTCATCTCGATATAACAATTCCAAACGTTGGATGGTATTCATAATGCCGATCCGGTTGCCGCCAGTTTGTTCCAGCGCTTCTCCACGCACCAAAGCGTCAAGAACATCTGGGCTGAAGCCTGGTCCTGTATCCGAAATCTGGATGAGTACATGATCGCCACTTTCCTGTCGTTGTTCCGTCACGGATAAAGTAATACATAGTTCCCGGTCTCGAGAGACCCCATATTTGACCGCATTTTCGATGAATGTCTGAATGACAAGTGGGGGCACAGCGATGCCCGTGATGACCTCAGGCTGTTCGATTCGATAGGAAAAAGCGTCGCGGTAACGCGACTTCTGGATGTCCAGAAACGTTCTCACATGTTCAATCTCATTCTCCAGAAGAACGAAATTCTCCCCACTTTGAAAGATATATCGGAAATAACGAGAGGTAGCTAGTGCCATACTCTCAATTTCCTCGTACATCTGCATCTGTGCCATACTGTACATGCTCGTCAGACAATTCAGGAAAAAGTGAGGTTTAATCTGCAATTTCATATAATCCAATCGTATTTTTTGTTTCTCCAATTCTTGCTCGTAGCGATCGATCTTGAACCGTTTAATCTGGCTTACCAGTTCTTTAAACTGTGCATTGACCTGCTCCAGTTCCATTATCCGGCTGCTCTTGAAGTCTGTCGCTTCATCTCCTTCGTTAATACGCGCCAGATTTTTGGAGAATCTCTGAATGGGAACGAGCAGATTTCTCCTGAAAAACATGATGATCGCACTTAACGTGGAGGTGATGATCAGAAAAAGCAGCATAATGAGCAGCTGAGCTACCATGATTTTCTCGAATGCGCCAAACTTGATGGCCATATGCACGCTGAATGCCGCATTGGAGAAGTCGCTGCTGACAATATTATGAGACTGGAACAGATCGAGAAATGAATGTCTCTCTTCTGGTATGTGATCCCCGCCGGCAGGTCCGGAAAGTTGCACTCCATTTTCGTCTACTAGAGAGGCGTACCCGTTGGCACCCAGATTAATCTGCTGGAGAGGGGCGATCAGTTCGTCTGCGGATATCAAGGCAACAAGATAACGGTTGTAGTACGGCACAATATTGATAAGATAAGAAGTGCCGTTCACGTGAATTGGTGTCCAATGGGAATAGAACTTCTCATATACACCTTTATCACGGGTCAGCGTAATGATTTGTTTTTTCACTTCTGAATAATCCGAATAGGAGATACTTATTGGTGCGCAGTTAAGGAAATATTCACTATTCTCCAAATAATAAAAGAAATTGTACGACTGCCCGTAGTTTCGCTGTAGTTCGGCGAAGAGCAAATGTAGTTTCTCGTTGGCCTTCAGGAACGGAATACTGTTCACGCCATATGTATTCATGTTGTCGAGATTCTCGTCATTGGCCAGTGTCCACCCCATGAAATGATTAATGTACGCAAAATCGTGATTAATGCGATTGATGTACAGATCAGCTGCATCCTGCAAGTATTGGGTGGACTGCTGTTTGACCATGGAGATGGACGCAATGCTGATCACAAGATCCAAGATGAGTACGACAAAAGAAATGACGAACATCATGCGGATATAATGCCGGATGGGGTAGGGTTTGATGGTGTTCAGGTTTGCCATGGAACAATGCACCACTTTCTTGATTGCTTGGTTATGAATACGCTTTAATATCTCAGGAATAGTATAAAACCTTTATTTGAAAAAAACATAAAGAATTGCATCTTTTGATTCAGAAGTCCGAATTACACACACGAAAGTCTGGATAACGATATGATTTTTGCTCGTAAGCATCTTGGTTACTTGTAAAGTTCATGGATGGAACTATAGAAGTCCGAATAACGTCCTTAGCGGTCCGATAAACCCAATGTGAAGCAGTTTATACTGAAGCTATTCCAGAGATGACAGGTCCTACGGGAGAGCAGCATCAGTATATTTACAGGAGGGAAGGAAGAACCATGAGGACCAATCCACTTTATATTGGAAGAACGTTGGAGAGAATTAGGCGAAATTGGGGTCTTTACGTTTTGCTTTTTCCAGCGGTTCTGTTGACACTTTTATTTGCCTACAAGCCGATGTACGGCGTATTAATCGCCTTTAAGGACTACAGTCCGGCACTTGGGATCGGAGACAGCCCTTGGGCTGGATTCAAATACTTTGAGAAATTCTTTAAATCCTATCAATTCACCAATACGATACGTAACACACTTGTGATCAGTCTGTACAGCTTGGCTACTTTTCCGATTCCAATTATGCTTGCATTACTGGTGAACCAGATGAGAGCAGGGAGATTCAAGAAGTTTTTTCAGACAGTCTCCTATATGCCTCACTTTATCTCAACGGTAGTTATGGTCGGGTTGATGCTAATCCTGTTCTCGCCAAGTACAGGACTTGTTGGCAATATGTATCAGCTGTTTGGAGCACAAGCACCGGACTTAATGGGTTCATCAGCTCTGTTCAGCAGTGTGTATGTATGGTCTGACGTGTGGCAGCATGTCGGTTGGGACAGCATTATCTACATTGCCGCGCTGTCTGCCGTAGACCCAAGCCTTTATGAAGCGGCCACGGTTGATGGGGCAAGTCGATGGCACAAGGTTCGTTATATTGATATTCCGATGCTGCTGCCGACTGCCATAACGCTGCTTATTCTGCGGGTAGGTGGATTACTCGGCGTAGGATTTGAAAAGGTGTATCTGATGCAGAACGACCTGAACATTCTCTCAAGTGAAATTCTGTCCACTTATGTATACAAAATCGGGTTGCTGAGCAGTCAATACAGCTTCTCCTCAGCAATAAACCTGTTTAACACGGTCATTAATTTCATTTTGCTTATTCTGGTCAATCAGTTGTCCAAGAAATACAGTGAAAACAGTCTATGGTAGGGGGGAGACAAACAAGATGAGCGTTATGGAACCGGCAGCAATGACCAGAACTCCCCGTATCAAACGTCGACCACGTGTTACGGTTGCAGAAGTCATATTGTATGCCTTTGCTGTTCTTTTTCTAATTGCTATCATTTATCCGATCTATTTTATTGTCATCGCCTCGTTCAGTGATCCTTCATCTGTGGCTAACGGACAGGTGTGGGTGTTCCCCAAAGGATTCACTCTGGAAGGGTATAGGGAACTTCTCCGACACGAAAATATCTGGATCGGATATCGCAATACCATTCTTTATACAGTGGTTGGAACACTCTTCGGGCTTGTCGTTAATATTTCGGCGGCTTATGCATTATCGAGAAAAGATCTGGTTGGGCGCAAATTTTTCTCGCTGTTCTTTATCTTTACAATGTTCTTCAGCGGGGGATTGATTCCAACCTTCCTGACGATCCGCGACTTCCATCTCTATAACACGTTCCTCGTGATGGTGCTTCCGTTCTCTGTAGTTGTTTTCGACATGATTGTCGCCCGGACATTTTTCCAGACCAGTATTCCGGGAGATTTATGGGAAGCTGCCCAGATCGATGGCTGTGGTAACCTGCGGTATTTTGTACTAATCGTATTGCCGCTGTCCAAAGCAATCATCGCAGTACTTGGACTATGGATTGCTGTAGGGTATTGGAATTCATATTTTAATGCCCTGATTTATCTGAAAGATCCGAATCTATATCCGCTGCAACTCATTTTACGTAATATTCTCATCACAAATCAGATGCAGTCTGGCATGGGTACAGGAGAAGCAGCACAAGTTGCCCTGCGTCTTGCCAATTTGATGAGGTATTCCGTTATTATTATCGCTACAATTCCAATCATGTGTGTGTATCCATTCATCCAAAAATACTTCAATCAGGGGGTGATGATCGGCGCAGTGAAGGAATAGGCAGGTTGAAATTCATTACGAATCAAGGGGGTTCCCAAATGGGGAAAAAGATAGGGAAGAAGTTATTCACCAAAATGAGCAGCCTGATTCTCGCGTCGGCTATGTTAGTCAGCGTGGTTGGCTGTAGTAGCGGAAATGGTAGTGAACCTGCGGAGACTACGGTATCAAGCGATTTTAATCAGGAAGGTATGCCAATTGTCAACAAACCGGTCACACTCAAGGTGCTGACGGTTCGTTGGGGGAATATGGGCGACACCTTTACACAGAACCAATGGCTCAAGGATTTGGAGAAGGATTCTAATGTGAAAATTGAGTGGCAGGTCATGTCCTCTAATGACTGGGGTGAGCAGAAATCTATTATGCTTGCCAGTGGTACACTCCCGGACATTATCTTGGGTGACCAGGTGTTCAGCGATTCGGACATTGTAAACAACCTGAGCTATTTCCGTCCACTGGATGAGTACATTGACTCGTATATGCCCAACTTGAAGGCGGCTATGCAAGAGACGCCAGATATGAAGAAAATCAGCACGTTTCCTGATGGCAAAATCTATTCTATGCCAACAAGACTGCCTGCCCGTCCGAAAAGCCGGAATCAGCCTGTAATCAATAAGGCTTGGCTTGATAATCTGGGGCTGAAAGCACCAACGACAACAGAAGAATTGTATCAGGTATTGAAAGCGTTTAAGGAAAAAGATCCGAACGGAAATGGAAAACAGGACGAAATTCCGTACACGGAAACGGGTCTGAATGTGGACTTCCTGAATCCATTCGGAATCACTGACATTAATGCCAGCAGTATGATTGTGCAAGACGGTAAACCGGTCTTCTTCCCAACGACTGACGAGTATAAAGAAGCTCTTATTTATACACATAAGCTGTATTCAGAAGGGTTGATTGATCAGGAGCTGTTCACACAAGACAATACAATGACATCAGCCAAATGGCAAAATGCAGACATTCCAATCGTCGGCTTTAGCAACCAATGGACGCCTGATGCTGTGTTTGGAAAGTGGAGCGACCAATATGAAGCGATTGCACCTATTGCCGGACCTGATGGCAAACGCTATCAGCCTGGGGATCCTGGGGGCATGAATCTGGCTCGTAATGAACTGCTCATTACAAGTTCATGTACTGTTCCTGAAGTAGCCGCACGCTGGGCAGATCAGTTCTATTCCAACGAAGCCAGCATTCAGAATTTCTGGGGTGCGATTGGAACTGTAATTGAGAAAAATGATGATGGCACATACACGTTGATGGACCCGCCGGCAGGCACCAGCGCCGATGCTTGGTACTGGGATCAATCCTTGCGTGATTTCGGACCTAAATATGTAAGCCCTTCCTTTGAAGAAAAAATTAAGCTTAATCCGAAGGCTGGTGACGGTCTCAAGCTGGAAATCGATCAGTTGGGCAGTGCAGATGTAACAACACCTTATCCGAAGGTTATGTACAATGCTGAAGAGTTCCAGGAGCTGCCAACGCTGACAACGGATATTGACGGTTATGTAGCAACAATGCGAGCTCAGTGGGTAACCAAAGGCGGCATCGAAGAGGGCTGGGATGATTATATCAAAAAGTTGAATGATATGGGACTTGAACAGTTACTGACCATCCGTAATAATGCCTTCGAACGTTATATGAACGTCAAATAGAGTGGAGTTCAGTCACATCATTCATTGATTAAATAACAAAAAGGTGCGCTTCCTTATTGAAGGAGTGCACCTTTTTGTTCGTTTATGATCTGCGTTTCAACAATAAAACGCCACTGATGTTCGATGTTTTTTTGCTATAGACCACTTTAAAACCAATATCATTGTCCAGCAAACAGTTTAAGGCATTAATCAGCAATGCACCACGCACCAGTGTGAAGGTACAAGGGGATGTGTTCCCAATCACACGTACACTTCTGATTCGGCGTGCAGAACCGGGAACGAGCGGATTTCTGGACCAATAGATCAATACTAAATCCGGTTGTGGAACAGCCTTTACACATGCCATCCTCATCATCTCTTTTCTATTAGATTCTTTATAGTAAATGAAAAGCAGATTCAGAAGGTGCTAGACAAAAGACGCGATATTTAATAAATGGACAATCACGAGGTAAACCTCATGGCTAAGCGCATGTTATTCGTATTTGTAGTCACACATGGGATTCGGATCAAAGTATGGTATATCAGGCAATCATAAGTGTTCTTCCAGTCCCATACATATAATGCTGGAGGTGATTGGAATGAGCAAGGAACCCATGGATGAGAACAAAAAGATAGAGCAGCGAAATGCCTTTCTTCGGGATAATAACGGAAAAGAAATGTCTTCCAATGAAGGGATTAAAATATCGGATGATAGCAACTCACTAAAAGCTGGGGATCGCGGACCCACGCTGCTAGAAGATTTTCTGATGCGTGAGAAACTGTCTCACTTTGACCGTGAACGCATTCCGGAGAGAGTTGTGCATGCACGGGGATATGGAGCCTACGGTGAATTTGAGTTATATGAGTCACTTGAAGAGTTAACGATGGCGCATTTTCTTCAGGATCCCGGTGTGAAAACACCGCTATTTGTTCGTTTTTCCGAGGTCGCAGGCTCCAAAGGAGTGAACGAAACGAATCGGGATGTGCGTGGGTTTTCAGTAAAGTTTTATACCGAAGAGGGCAACTTTGATCTGGTCGGGAACAATATTCCGATCTTCTTCATTCAGGATGGGATTAAGTTTCCGGATCTGATACATGCGCTGAAGCCGGAACCCAATAATGAAATTCCACAAGGCTCCACTGCGCACGACACCTTCTGGGATTTCATCGCGAATAATCAGGAGTCGGCAGCGATGGTCATGTGGATTATGTCGGATCGCACGATACCGCGAAGCTTTCGAATGATGCAGGGATTTGGAGTACATACCTTCCGGCTGGTGAACAAAGAAGGTAAATCCAGATTCGTGAAATTTCATTGGCGGCCGGTACTTGGTATGCATTCTTTTGTGTGGGATGAGGCGCAGAAGCTGGGCGGGGCGGACCCGGACTTTCATCGCAGAGACTTGTGGGAGAATATCAATGCAGGCAACTTTGCTGAGTTCGAACTTGGAATACAGGTGCTGGAGGAAGCAGATGAATTCAAGTTTGATTTTGATATTTTGGATGCAACGAAATTATGGCCAGAAGAAGACATTCCGGTACGAATCATTGGCAAAATGACGATTAACCAAAATGTCGAGAATGTATTTGCGGAAACGGAACAGTCGGCTTTCCATCCTGGCAACATTGTACGTGGCATTGATTTCAGCAATGATCCACTGCTTCAAGGCCGACTATTCTCGTATACGGATACACAATTGGCAAGGGTGGGCACGAATTATCAAGAATTGCCGATTAATCGTCCCGTGTGCCCTGTACATAATAACCAGAGAGACGGAGCTTCCCGTTACACCATTGATCGAGGAAGAGTCGCCTACCACGAAAACTCTCTTGCCAATAATTCTCCCTATACTGTGCCCGGTACAAAAGGTGGGTTTGTAACGTGTCCTTCCACGGTGCAAGGTCTCAAGGAACGAAAAACGGCAGATAGTTTTCTGGATCATTTCTCGCAAGCACGTTTATTCTGGAACAGCATGACAGGCGTGGAGAAGGGTCATATCATTCAGGCACTCACGTTTGAGCTCGGGAAGGTAAAGGACGTTTCGATTCGTCAACAGGTCGTTGATATGTTAGGAAATATCAGCACAGAGCTGGCGACCATTCTGGCCCGCGAACTTGGAGTCGCTGTACCGAAAGTTCCCGAATCTTCAGTGACAAAATCCTCCCCTGCGTTAAGCATGGCCAATACCGTGTTTTCTCCCAAAACGCTGCGCGTCGGGGTGATTGTCGGTGAAGGATTTGATGGTCCGAGCACACAATACATTTTGGATGAGCTTAAGAGCGCTGGACTTTGCCCAGTCATTGTTCATGAAAGACTAGGTGTGGTCCATGGAACAGGCGGTGTGGAGTTGAAAGTGGACGACAGCTTTTTGACCGGATCACCCTTGGTATATGATGGGTTATTCATTGTTGGAGGGCAGAAGGAAGATGATTATTTTCAGAAATACACCCGATCCTATGCCATTGAAACGTACAATCATTTTAAACCGATAGGTGCTACACCGACAGGGGCGGTCCTGATTCAGCCAGTCGGCATTATCGGCAAACCTGGTGTCATTGTGGAACAGAAACCTTCAGCTTTTGTAGAGCAATTCATTCAAGCCATGACCCAGCAACGCTTCTGGAATCGAGCGTAGCAGGTTTGTGTGCCTTCAAACGAGTGGACATCAAATAACAAGAAAAGGACCTCACTAGAGATCCTTTTTCCTGTTTTTTTGTTCTTGAAAAAATAAGAGCGATATTTCCCTAATTTGCTGCAATTGATTATTTCCTTACTTATTGGTGCTATGCTGTTTCGCCGGCAGTTTATCCGTTGGTGTACCTTTACCATTGTTTTTGTTATGACGTGCTTTTTCGGCGTTCTCATTCACTTTTTTTACAAAATCATGGGTGCTCTCCATGTTAAGCAAACCTCCTTCAATTAATCAAAATGTGTAGCCTGAATCTTAATATAACCATTGGAAGGTCATTATATTTGGATGCTCCACTCTTACTGTAATATCATTACGACTAGTATGAAACGTCGGTGGGATAAACTGGACATGGGAAGTTCAGGCGTCTAAACTGTATAGAACGATACAAACAAGAAGGAGCCCGAATCGAACCATGTTGCAGAAATTCGGTTTTACACAATATGAAAGTCAGGTATATGAGGCCATATTTGCGCAGGATGCACCGCTTGATGCCACATCCATTGTTAGTTACTCCAATGTACCCAAGGCTAAGATATACGAAGTGCTTAATCGGCTTATTGATAAGGGAACCGTACTAACAACCATGCATGGGAAGAAAAAATTGTACATGGCGGTTGATCTTCAGTCCATTATCCTCAAAATAAGGGCTGACTTTGAGAAGGATATTGAGGAATTAAAGACGTATAAAATCAAACGTACATTCACTGATGAACATATCTGGACATTGAAGGATGCAACATCCATTGCATCGAATATTGAACAGCTTATTGAGGAAGCGGATTCATCTATCCTTTTTCTGGCCTGGAATGAGCAAATGGAGAAGTACCGGGAGCTTCTGGAGCAAAAAGAAGCTGAAGGTGTACATGTAGAGGTCCTGGCTGTAGGAGGACTGCAAACGTCTCTAGCCCATAAATATTCGTTAATTCCAATGCTTGAGGACAGTAATCTTGAGCCCTCGCAGCTAATCATTGTTGACCATGGTTATCTTTTGTTTGCAGGAATCGAACATGATTCATGGAAGGCGATCAAGACAACGTCCAAACCGATTGTTAAAGCAATGACGGATTATTTCTATCATGACGTCGCTCTTACTCAAATTACTAAAAAATACGGTGACCAGCTGCTTCAGGATGAAGAAATTGCACGTCTGCTGGCGCGATTAATTTATTAAAACGAGGGTTCCAAAAGCTATTCTTTCTGAGAATAGCTTTTTTGTATTGAAATCTCCTCTTGATTAAGTTACTATCGTAGTTGTAACTTTCGAGGAGGATTCAAAAATGAATAAAAAAGTATATGTCCTGGCAATCGCGGCATTTGTGGTTGGTACCGTTGAACTCATTTTAGGTGGGATTCTGGACTTGATTGCAACAGATCTTCATCTGACCTTGGCCAAAGCCGGGTATTTAATTTCCATTTTCTCACTTGTCTATGCGTTATCTGCGCCTATTTTGTTAAATATGACGGCCAGATTCGAACGTAAAAAAGTATATATGTGCACTCTATTCGTTTTTCTAATCAGCAATCTCATCTCTGCGTTCAGTGCCAATTTCTATATGCTCTTGGCAGGCAGAGCATTGGGGGCCGCAACGGGATCTCTGATTTTTGTCCTGTCTCTGACGCTCGCAGCCCGTATTGTGGAGCCGCAGTATAAAGGGCGTGCTGTGGGGATTATCACGATGGGAGGAAGTGCTTCACTGATCCTGGGTGTACCTATCGGAATCTTTGTGGGTAATCTTGCTGGATGGCGTGAAGTGTTTATGTTGATCGCAATTTTGACTGCAGTAGTCATGGTTGCCATTGGCATTGCCATGGATCGTGTGCAGCCGATTCCGGCAGTATCCCTGAAGAAGCAGCTTACTGCTCTATGGAACCCAAAAATGCTGGCAATCCATGTTACAACATTGCTTGTGCTCGCAGGACACTTGACGTTATATGCTTATTTCACACCATTTCTCCAGGAAGCGCTTGGAGCCAGCTCAACAATGGTCACCTTTATCTATATGATGTTTGGTATCGCTGCTGTGGCAGGGGGAGGAATCGGCGGCATATTATCAGATCGTTTGCACCCAGCCAAAGCCATTATCATCGTGCTAATACCCTTTATCATAAGCATGGCGGTTATTCCATTTAGTACCGGGTTGCCTTTAATTTCCTTCTTGATTCTGCTAAGTATCTGGAGTGCGCTAAGCTGGACCGTTACCCCGGTACAGAATAGTCTGATTATCAAAACCTCACCTGCAACGGCTGAAACGTTAATTAGCACCAATTCAGGAATTGCACATGCGGGTATTGCTCTCGGAACTTATATCGGCGGGGTGGTTATCGATCATTCATCCATTATGTATACAGGATGGGTGGGATCGGTTCTAATCCTGATGGGTCTGGTGTCAGCCTTTTATGCAATTAGTCGTAAAGAGCAAACGGTTCATGCCGCCGAAAAATCGTTAGTATAAAAGTTATCTTTTCCAAATTGGTCTATATAGCTTCAAAAAACCTCTGCGGTCCAATAATTATTGGATTGCAGAGGTTTTTTGAATGACATTAGGCATAATATCTCTATATTCAATTTGCAAAGGAACTTGATTTATTTAGGTTATCCCATATAATTATTATAGCTTTATAAAGTATCTTAATTTATCAGTTCGAAAATTAATATAGACGTAAAGGGGAAACAATCATGAGCAATATCACAACAAAATCGGAAAAACAGAAAATGATCGATGGTGAGCTGTACTTGGCTTCCGATCCCCAATTGTCTCAAGACAGGGAATATGCAAGGAAAATGACACGCATGTACAATCAGACCACAGAAACAGAGGGTGAGCTCCGTACAAAGGTATTAAAAGAGCTGTTAGGTTCAACGGGTGAACACCTGAGCATGGAACCGAATATTCATTTTGACTATGGATACAACATTCATGTTGGAGAGCATTTCTATACCAACTTTAACTGTACGATACTTGACGTATGTGAAGTGCGCATTGGGGATAACTGTTTAATGGGACCTGACGTTCACATATATACCGCTACCCATCCCTTGAATCCATTCGAACGGATAACAGGTGCAGAGTATGGAAAGCCAGTAACCATAGGCAATAATGTATGGATCGGAGGTAGGGCAGTTATTAATCCAGGAGTCACCATTGGGAACAATGTCGTTATTGCTTCCGGTGCCGTAGTTACAAAAGATGTTCCGGACAATATGATTGTTGGTGGAAATCCTGCTAGAATCATTAGAGAGATAGAGCTTTAATCTATTCATTTTGGACAGAAGAGTTGGAGGCATAAGAATTCATGACAGAAAAAGAGAAATCACAACTGGGACTACTGTATAATGCGAATTACGACAAAGAATTAATTGATGAGCGGTTGTACGCAAAGGGACTTTGTTACGAGTATAATCAGCTTCATCCTGGCAAGATCTCTGAGAGAGAGGCGCTGCTCAAAAAGTTGCTTGGGAAAACGACGGATCGTTTCCTGATCGAGCAGCCATTTGTATGTGACTACGGCTATAACATTGAAATTGGTGAGAACTTCTATAGCAATCATAATATCGTTATGCTGGACGGGGCAAAAATTAGTTTTGGTGACAACGTTTTTGTTGCACCAAATTGTGGATTCTACACTGCCGGTCATCCTTATGATGTGGAGCAACGTAACGAGGGTCTTGAAATTGTAGGTCCGATCACAGTGGGCAATAATGTATGGATCGGTGGCGGCGTGACTGTGCTTGCGGGTGTGACCATTGGAGATAACACAATCATCGGGGCAGGAAGTGTAGTTACCAGAGACATTCCTTCGGATGTAATTGCTGCGGGTAATCCATGCAGAGTTATTCGCAAAATAACGGAAGCAGACAAAACGAAGTATAGAAGAAGCTAACACAAGTGTATACGAACCTTCAGAATGCCCGATGTTTTTCATCGGGTGTTTTTAATACCTCTGGAGATATTGTATAGTTACTACATTGGAGAAGAAACTATGGAGTAGGGGTGCTTATGAAAATAGCGAACGCGTATTTGATGAAAGAAATTAATATAAACCATGTACGCCAGGTCATGAAACGGGTGGAAACAGCAACCAAGCCACAACTGGCCTCCTTGACCAAGCTCAGTGTAGTAACCGTCAATTCACTGGTAAAAGAGTTGTGTGAACTGGGTGAACTGTTTGAGGACGAGACAGTACCTTCCAACGGGGGAAGACCTGCATTAACCTACCGATATAATTACGATTTTAGCTTGGCTTTGGTCATGTATATCAACGAAAAGCAGGGGCAGGATCTGATTACAGCCACCGTCATTAATCTAGAGGATAACATGGTATTCAGAGAAGAATATACAATGCCCGCCTTTGATCAGAGACACTTCTATGAAATCATTGGGAACGTACTGTCTCAGCATGCTTCCATTAAAGTCATCGGTATCGGTATTCCGGGACAGACCGTGAATGGAGAAATTACGGTGAGCAGTCACCGGCAGTTAGAAGGTATCCGCATGATTGAAGATCTTGAAGCACAGTTCGGATTACCAGTTCTGGTGGAAAATGATGTGAACGCTGCAATTAGCGGATATTGTGCAAAAAAAGAGTTGGACGAGGATCAATGTATCATCGGAATTTATTTTCCAACCAAATATCCTCCAGGCATGGGAATTTATCTGAACGGTAAAGTGATCAAAGGAAAACTTGGCATGGCCGGGGAGGTTAAATACCTTCCAATGGGGATTGATTGGTATAATTCAGTGGAAAAGGAAGCATTTATTGCAACGGTATGCAAAATGATTCAAACGGTAAATGCGATTCTTGCTCCAGATCAGGTTGTAATTTACCAGAAGATGGTTGAAGAAAATGCTTTGGTTCAAGCGTGGCAAATGTATCAAGCGGATCTGTCGATGCCATCTTATCCTAATGTCATTCTGATCGATTCCTTCCGGGAAGACTTTGAAGCAGGGATGCGATGGCTAACATTGAAAGCGTTGGAACCCGATCAGGTTCAATTTAACTGAAATCGGGACTCACTATATTAGTAAAAATCCCCCAGCAGCAAACCATACATCATCACATCATATTGCAATGTATGTCCTTGTTTTCTGTTGGGGGAAAGCAGGAATGTACCTGCTACAGCGGTATCACTTACTTAACGTTTAAGGCTCTTGCCGTTACTACCGATGATATCTTTGTACCAGTGGAACGACTTTTTGCGATACCGCTCGAGTGTTCCTGACCCATCGTCATGGCGATCAACATAGATATAACCATAACGCTTTTTCAATTGTGCTGACGAAGCACTGACCACATCAATACATCCCCAGGACGTATATCCCATAACTTCAACGCCGTCTTCAATGGCTTCCCCAACCTGAACAAGATGATCATTCAAGTACTGAATGCGATAGTCATCTTCAACTGTCTTTTCACCATCAGGTCCAGTAATAAGCTCGTCCACAGCGCCCAGCCCATTTTCCACAATAAAGAGTGGTTTCTGATAACGGTCATAGAACATGTTCAAAACATAACGCAGTCCTTGCGGATCGATCTGCCATCCCCATTCACTTGCAGGCAAGTAAGGGTTAGGTATACCGCCAAGCAGGTTACCTTCACCTGCAACCTGTTTATCCGGATCAGCCGTTTGGCAGATACTCATGTAATAGCTGAAAGAAATGAAGTCGACGGTATGGAGCAGCATGTCTTCGTCGCCATCTTCCATCTGAATCTGGATTCCATTTTCACGGAAGTAACGTTTCATGTATCCAGGATAGCGGCCTCTCACATGAACATCTCCGAAGAAATAATTGCTGTGTTCGAATTCCATCACTTTAATCATATCATCGGGATTCGGTGTTAGCGGATAAGTCGGCATACTGAGCATCATACAACCAATCTGTGCAGTTGGAATGATCTCATGACAGAGTTTCACAGCAGAAGCGCTGGCTACAAACTCATGGTGTATTGCCTGATAAAGATCCTGCTTGCTCAATTTCTCTTTTGGTGTGTAGATCCCACCACTCATAAAAGGTGCCTCCAGAATCGAATTGATTTCGTTGAACGTGAGCCAGTATTTCACTTTATTTTGATAACGTTTGAATACAGCAGTCACATAACGCTCGTAGAAGCCGACCATCTTCCGATTAACCCAGCCATCATATTCCTTGGAGAGATGGAGAGGTGTCTCGTAGTGGGAAAGGGTAACCAGTGGTTCGATTCCGTATTTATGACACTCGTCAAAGAGATCATCATAGAATTGAAGGCCTTCTTCATTGGGTTCCAGCTCATCGCCTTTAGGGAAGATACGGGACCAGGCGATGGAAGTACGGAATACCTTGAATCCCATCTCAGCGAACAGCTTGACGTCTTCTTTATAACGGTGATAGAGGTCAATCCCGATTAGTTTCATGTTATTTTCAGTCGGTTCTTCAGTAATGGGACCCATGATACCTTTGGGAGCCACATCCTGAGTAGACAAACCTTTGCCGCCTAAATTATATGCACCTTCAGCCTGGTTGGCGGCAATCGCACCACCCCACAGAAAGTTTTCGGGGAAATCAAATGATGGATGTTGAGAATGAGTCATGTGTATCGCTCCAATCGTTATGAATTCGTTGTGAATATTACATACAGCAGCACTGCATAAAAAAAGCTTAAACGTTGGAACGGGTTACACGTCAAGTTTTACTTTTTATTTATTTTGAGGCAAACTGTAATTCATCATAGAAAGTCAGCAAGAAAGGAGACTTCATGTGTCCAAATTTGATGAAATTATGAAGCTGTCCGGCTACTCGAAGGCCACGGTGTCCAGAGTAATTAATCATTCACCACATGTGAGTGACGAGGCCCGGCAGAAAATAACACAAATCATGAAACAGTTAAACTATATCCCGAACCGAAATGCCGTTTCGTTATCTACCGGACAGACCAAGCAAATTGGAATTGTCACATCTGCCACCAACGAGATTATCCTTACGTTTATGAATCAATTCATTGATACAGCGATGGATTATGGATTCCAGACCCTGATCTATACTTCGCGTGGAGATAAAGAGATTGAATTGCAGGCGTTCGAGGATCTGCGGAGTAAACGGGTGGATGGACTGGTGATTATGACCTGTGTCAATCCTCCAGACAAACTGAAAGCCTACTGCGAGTATGGTCCGATTGTATCTTGGCAGCGGATGGGAGATGACGAAATTCCGTCAGTGGCTATGGATCAGGCGCAAGGCTACAAGCTGGCTCTGGAACATCTGGTGTCCAAAGGCTATTCCCGCATTGCCAATGCCTTTGGCAGAGCAGAAAGTCTGAATACCCAGAGTCGGCGTGAAGCCTATGAATCATTTATGACAGATAAGGGTCTGCCTGTATTGCGTGAGGCCTATCAATATTCCGTGTTTAGTTCATCTGACGGGGAAGAGGCGATGCGAAGAATGGCAAATGGGCCAGAACTTCCTCAAGCGGTGTTATGTTCAAATGATTATGCAGCAATCGGAATCTGGTCCGAAGCACGCAAACAAAATATACAAGTTCCCGAACAACTTGCCATTGTTGGCTTCGATGATATAGAGCTGTCCCGTGTGCTTGGAATAACAACCATACATAATCCAATTGCAGAACAAGCCACCCAGGCATTTCATCGATTATGGGCCGTCCTTGGCAAGCAGGAGTTACAGCCTCAGCAACTGGAATTTCAACTGATTGAACGTGCGACCACCTGAATTGAATTTTTTTGGGAAGAAAGCACATCATTGCTTACGAATTCTTACACCATTAGAGAACGTAGCATTGCAAAGGAGGGATTGTTATAGCACGTGTTTTATTTATTAACGGTGGATCAGAGGGACATGTCAATCCAACGATTGGCGTGGTACAAGAGCTTATTTCACGCGGGGAAGAGGTTGTGTACTTCACTATAGAAGCGTATAGGGAACGTATGGAGAAGACGGGTGCTATTGTTCGAACCTTTGACGGTCAAAAAATCATTAAAGCCTTTGTCTCAGGTGGCAGAGATTATTTGCTCGAACGAGTCAACGGTCTTTTGCTTACGGCAGATATCGTCATTCCAAGTGTGCTTGAACAGATCAAGGGTGAACATTTTGATTACATCATCCATGATTCCATGTTTGGCTGTGGACGTTTACTTGCGCAAATTCTGAAGCTACCTGCAATTAATTCGTGTACTTCTTTTGCGCAGGCTGAAGAATCTTTCGATCATTTGCTGCAACACTTTTTCTTAAATGTTCCTGCCGAAATCGCCCAACCTATAAACGATACATTCCATAGCTTGACGATGAGGTTACAGAAAAAATATGAGGTGGAGATTGCTTCTCCCTACGAGGTGTTTTGCAATCCCGCGCCACTTACCATCGTATATACAACAAAGGAATTTCAGCCTTATGGAGAAGAATTCGACCACACGTATCAATTTGTAGGACCGTCCATAGTTTCGCGACTATCCCATGAAGACTTCGATATGGAAGGAATTAAAGGGAAAAGACTGATTTACATTTCACGGGGTACAATTTTTAACCAAGCTCTTGATTTCTATAAGCTTTGCTTGGAAGCATTGGGGAATACCGATTATACAATTGTCATGTCCGTAGGGGATAGAACACAGCTTGCTGATCTGGGAGCAATTCCGGAAAATTTCATCGTTAAACGTTATGTTCCACAAATGGATGTATTGCAATCTGCTAAATTATTTATCACACATGGCGGGATGAACAGTACCAACGAAGGTTTATATTACGGGGTTCCCCTCATTATACTCCCTCAGAGCGCGGATCAGCCGATCATTGCAGAGCAGGTTGTTAGTAGGGGAGCGGGCCTCCGTTTACAAATGCAAACCTTGACTGCCAATCAGCTGCGTGAAGCTGTGGATCATGTGTTGAGCGTTCCTTCTTTTGAGAAAGCTGCTGCGAATTTGAGGGAATCCTTTCGAAAATCAGGCGGATATCATTGTGCTGTTGATGCGATTTTCGAATTTAAGACTCAACATTTCATTCACGGATAGTTCAGTCATTAATTATTCAAAATTGAAGCATTTCCGGACCAGAACCATGCGGTATACTGAACAAGACGTTTCAAGAGAAGCTGCATTATTACAAATTATGTGGCTTCAAGTTGAAACATCTTGTAACAAGTTACATATTTCACAAACTAGCCGCTGGAAAGGTGAGATTGAACAGGATGAAGACAGTCACAGGTCGATTCAGAATTGCAGGCATATGGGAAGGTGTATCATTGCTGCTGTTGATTTTTATAGCTATGCCGCTAAAATATTTTGCCGATATGTCTTCCCCAGTAACCATTATGGGTATGATTCACGGTATTCTTTTTCCGCTATATCTGATTACACTTGTGCATTTGGCTGTTGTGAAGAAGTGGAAAGCTTCACGTTGGTTCATGGGATTGGTAGCAGGCTTATTGCCTTTCGGAACATTTGTATTCGAGTCCTATCTTCGCAAGAGAGACTGGAAGTAAGGCTTGCAAAAAAGAACAACAATGACAGCAGTCGACCAACTCCGGATGTTATCCGAACTGGTCGCCTGCTCGTTTCTGTGCAAATTCTTTTTTTGGAAAGAGTGCGAACGCGTTATTTTACAGTACCTTGCTGACGATCCGATAGCAGGCTAACTCCAATATCACCAGAGGCATCAGATACAGGTGCATACGCGGAGAAGGAGATAACGGCAATCAGGGCAGTAAGCAGAAAAACAAATGATTTTTTCATACAATAACCTCTTTTCATATGGGATGATCTTCCAACTATATTTTAATGCAGATAGGCTGTGTTTGAAAAGAAAATGTTTAGGGGAACGCAAAATTTGTACAGTTAGACATTCGTGATAAACTAGATTGTACAACACACTCGCGAAATGACTGAAAGGGATGACCCTTTATGAAAGAGATTAATGACATAACATCCATAGAAATGATCGAAGAGATGATTCAACAACATGAATTGGTTTTTTTATATGTATCTCGGCCAGAATGTAGCGTATGTCACGCCATACTCCCCAAGATTAGGGAGTTACTTGAGCCTTATCCGATGGTGCACCTGGCACACATCAATGCCAACCAAGTGGAAGAGGTGGCGTCCAGGTTTCTTATTTTAACAGTACCCACGATGATTATGTTGGTGGAGCAGAAGGAATATATTCGAGCTGATCGCTTTGTTCGCTTCGATCGATTGGAAGAGCAGGTGCAGCAGATTTATTATATGTACACCCAGAATGGGGAATAAGAAGCATGATTCAAGGCAGCTCCTATTTGAGCTGCTTTTTTGCATCTCTGTCTCTAATTTCGGTGCTAAGCAACCATGCCATCTTCAAAGCAAAAGAATGTGAAAAATAATTAAAAGAAAAAGTGTTGTATTGAAAACGGTTTTATGCTAATTTAAAATATATAAAAACGTTTTTATAGTAAAGGACCAAAAAATTATGGGAAAGATTACGATTAAAGATGTTGCAAGGGAAGCCGGCGTATCCATTTCAACGGTTTCCAACGCCTTGAATGGCGTAGATGTCTTGAATCCGGAGACCAAATCACATGTCCTGAAGGTGGCAGAGCGTTTAAATTACGTTCCCAACCTGAACGGCAAGCTGCTGAAATCCGGGCAAACCAAGATGCTGGGCTTTTTTACCACAAGTGTGTCGGGTCCGTATTTCTATAAGCTAGTTGAATCCATGTCTCGTGAATGCGATCGTCTAGGTTACGGACTAAATGTATTTGTGACCAAGGATAAGCAGGTCATTATGAGTAATATTCTGGGCCGGCGTGTGGATGGCGTCATTATCTACGAAGAGCTGCGAATTGATGAACAGGATATTGTCGCTATGGAGAAAGACAAGATCAAGGCTGTATTTTTGGATCGGGTCTATCAGAGTGATACGATGGGAAGCGTCATTTTTGACTCCTATGTAGCGGGTTATGAAGCGACCAAGTATTTAATTGGACTTGGGCACAAGAAAATTGCATACATATCCGGCGTGGACACCATGTTTGACAGTAATCAGCGTAGAGATGGATATCTGGCTGCTTTGCGTGAGTACCAGCTTCCGCTGGATGATGATTACATCTTACAGGGGTATTTTGAGGAAGAGGGCACCTACAGTGCTGTGAAATCTTTTCTTCATCTGCATCCTGCCAAGCTGCCTGATGCTTTTCTTGCAGGAAATGATGTGAGTGCAATCGGCTGCATCCATGCATTGAAGTCTCATGGCTTCGAAGTTCCTCAAGATGTAAGTGTAGTAGGCTTCGATGATATTGATATTGCCCAATATTTTTCCCCACCATTAAGTACCGTAAGAAACCAGATTGCAAGGCAGGGTATCCTGGCGATCAATCACCTGGTTCGCATGATTAAGAAGAAGGAACATGGGGTTTCACAGAAATTGGCGGGTGAACTTATCATACGGGGTTCAAGTCATGTGAAGATGGACCGGAGTGATTTTTTAACATAGCGGATGTAATCATTTCCGGTCTTTTTTAATTATTGATTTGAGATTAGGGGGTTTTTTTGTCGGAAAATAAAAACGTTTTTATGAAAGTATGCTTAAGTTGGAGGGGAGAAAAAGAGCGTGAGTAAATTAGCCGTAGAGACATCGTCAACCGGTAAAAAGCCTATAAAACCGGGGGGAAGGAAGCCAATCGGACAAAGAGTAAAAGAGTTCGTCATCGATTATCGAAGACAATGGGAAATTCAATCGATGATTATACCCGGTATCATTTTTATGATTATTTTTTGTTACATTCCGATATACGGATTGACGATTGCATTCAAAAATTACACCGTTATTGATACGCTGTCTAGCGCACCATGGGTCGGTTTGGAAAATTTCAGAATCATTATGTCAGACAAATACTTCTGGGATGCCGTAGTGAATACGCTAGGGATCAGCTTTTTGAAATTGGGTATCGGGTTCGTCATTCCCATTATCCTGGCAATCATGATCTATGAATTAAACAGCGGACGTTTCAAAAAGTTCGTGCAAACGGTTTCATATCTACCTCACTTTCTGTCCTGGATCGTACTGGGCGGCATGCTGATCACCTGGTTTTCAACAACAGGATTGTTTAATCAGCTGTTACTCAGCTTGGGAGTGATCTCGCAACCGCAAAACATTTTGCTGGATGCAGGCAAGTATTGGTGGATTGCAGTCTTATCCGATATTTGGAAAGAGGCCGGCTGGGGAACGATTCTGTATTTGGCGATTATGTCCAAGATTGATCCTACGTATTACGAGGCAGCCAAAATTGATGGTGCAAGCCGTCTCAGACAAATTTGGAATATCACAATACCCAACATGAAGTCGATCATTAGCCTTAATCTGATTCTTACTGTAAGCGGTTTACTTGGTTCCAATCTGGACCAGACGCTCGTTCTGATGAACTCGCAAAACCGTGACAAGGCAGAAGTCATCAATTCGTATGTATATCGTATGGGGATGTCACAGGGTGACTTTTCGTATGCGACCGCGGTTGGTCTGGGCGTCTCGATCGTGTCCGTTATTCTGTTAGTCACCGCGAACAAAATTACAAGCAAATTAAACGATAATCAATCTGTGCTGTAGAAGGAGGCATCCCGTGTGAATGGAAAGGTGGCTAAAGAAGATCTCGATAGTCGGATCTTTGATACCTTAAATATTATTTTACTCGCTATTTGTACTGTCATTATTGTGGTTCCGCTCTGGAATGTCATTATCTCTTCTTTTAGCTCAGGCAAGGCTTTGGCTGAAGGCGGGTTCATCTTCTGGTCACCGGAGTTCTCGCTGGAGAATTATAGAGCTGTATTCAACGATTCGAGCATCTGGCAAGCGTTCTTCATCTCCGTATCCAAAACAACAATCGGAGTCGTTACACACGTGTTCTTCTGTGCCATGGTCGGTTATGGTCTGAGCAAAAAGCATATACGTGGACGTAAACTGTACGTTGCCATGGGGGTTATCACGATGTTCTTCTCTGGCGGAATGATCCCAACGTACCTATTGATCAAATCACTTGGCCTGCTCAACAGCTTCTGGGTGTACATTATTCCGGCATTGTTCAGCTTCTATGATGTCGTCATTCTGATGAATTTCTTCCGGAATGTACCGGATTCCCTGGAGGAGTCAGCCAAAATCGATGGTGCAGGAGATTGGCATATTTTCCTCAAAATCTTCATCCCGCTGTCCATGCCAGCGATGGCAACCATTGCATTGTTCAATGGGGTTGGGCAATGGAATGACTTTATGACTACCAAGTTGTACATTACCGATCAGTCGCTGTATCCATTACAGATGATGCTGTACGAGATTATTGTTCAGTCCCAAACGCAGTCGATGCAAAATATCGGCGGTTCGGCAGTCATTGAAACAACGACTAAAGGGGTTCAACTGGCTACGATTGTTATTACAACACTGCCGATCGTACTAATCTATCCCGTCCTTCAAAGATACTTTATCTCGGGTATGATGCTGGGTGCAGTTAAGGAGTAACGGAAATCTATTGCTCGAAAGTTCGCTCTATTCAATATTTCTCACCTAACTTTAAGGAGGAAACAATATGTTCAAGATGAATAAGGCAGCAGGCAAAAAAGGAGTCAAACTGTGCGCGGCTTTGCTGACAGCGGTGATCATGATTACAGGTTGCAGTAGTGGATCAGGGGGTTCGAGCGATGGGAACTGGGTTTCCATTGAAGATCGCTATACAGTCGATCCGGAAAAACCAGCTTGGCAGCTGGATAAAAAGGAAGAAGCTACAGACCTAACTTGGTACGTTAATGCCGACTGGTGGAACACGGATTTCGGTAAAGACATTGTAACCAAGAAGATCAAGGAAGATCTGAACATCAATATCAAATTCATTACAGGTGATGACACGAAGTTGAATACGTTCTTTGCCGGTGGAGATATGCCTGACCTGCTGACAGTATTTGACTCTAACTCTCCTGTGGTACAGAAAGCCGCAACCTGGGCTATGCCGCTGAACGATCTTGCGGAGAAATATGATCCATACTTCAATAAAGTTGCGGCTGCCGATACCCTGAACTGGTTCCAGCAGGCTGACGGCAAGACGTATGGCTATCCAAACTACTCTAATACGCAAGCCGATTATGATAGCGGCAACATCCCAGCCAAAACAGCATTTATCATCCGTAAAGATGTGTATGAAGCTTTGGGAAGTCCTGTCATGGGAACGCCAGAGGAATTCGAAAATGTGATGAAACAGATCAAGGAAAAATTCCCAACGCTGATTCCATTTGGTTTTAACTCTATCGGTGAAGGAACAGGTTCACTCGGAGATGTGTTGCAAGACTTCATTGGTGTGCCGCTTGAAACTGAAAATGGAGAATTCTATGATCGCAATCAGGATGAAGATTATCTTACATGGCTGAAGACTTTAAATAAGGTATACAGAGACGGAAATATCAGTGATGACAGCTTTGCTGATGATGGTACGGCCTTTGAGGAAAAAGTGAAATCCGGAAAATATGCAACATTGCTGATGGATGGTACACCTCAACAGGGTGGGAATCTGCAAATTTATCTGAGTGCCAATGAAGGCAAAGAGTATGTTGCCATTGATGGACCACAAAGCACCAAGGGTAATGCACCGACGCTCAATCAATCCGGTATTACTGGGTGGATGATCAACTTCATCTCCAAAGACGCCAAAGATCCAGCCAAAGCGATTCAAATCTTCACGTACCTGCTGAGTGAAGAAGGTCAGCTTCTAATGAACTATGGTATCGAAGGTGAGACGTATGAAAAGAATGCAGATGGTACGGTTGAGTTGCTCCCGGCTGTGAAAGACCTGCAACTGCACAATGCTGACAAATTCAAGAAGGAATACCGATTGGGTGAATTCATGTTCTTTGGCCATGACCGTCACAAAGCACTGAGTGCGGATGCTTTCCCAGAAGCGATTAAACAAATGCAAGAGTGGGGCAAAGGAAAACTGAAACCACACTTCATTCTGGAGAATATTAGTCCAAATCAGGGAACACCTGAAGCACGTGCGTTGTCGGCGATCAACGCCAAGTGGAATTCAACCCTGGTAAGCATGGTTCGTGCCAAAGATGATGCCTCTTTTGACAATGCGCTCGCCGCTTACAAGTCATTTTTAGGTGAAAACCGTTGGGATGAAATCCTGAAGGTTCGTAGCGAGAAAATGAAACAGAATAAAGAGAAATTGGGTATCCAATAAGAGGAATGTGGAGGGAAAGCATATGACGAAATTCAAAATGTACAAATCCACGGGAGAAGATGCATTGTTTGTATCCGTGTCCCAGGATCAATTGAAATCGCAGGACTCCGGCTTGGAGACAACGACTATCCTTTTGGATGATCAGCAAACATATCAGGAAATGGATGGTTTCGGGGCATCTTTTACTGACTCATCTGCCTATCTGATTAACCAGGTATTAAGCGATGAGCAGAGAGCGGAAGTCATGAATCGGTTGTTCCATCCCGAGGAAGGCATTGGATTGTCGGTCATCCGCAATCCGATGGGAGCTTCAGACTATGCCAGAACGGTATACAGCTATAATGATCTGCCAGAAAATCAAACGGACCCGGAATTATCCGGGTTCAGCATCGCACACGATGAAGCGGATGTTATTCCTTTGACTCAGAAGGCTTTGGAGTTAAATCCTGAGCTGAAGCTGTTCGCTTCACCTTGGAGCGCCCCGGGCTGGATGAAAACAAGCGGCTCGATGATTACAGGTCAATTGAAAAATGAGTGGTATCCGGCATATGCGGAATATTTTGTGAAATATATCCAAGCCTACGCATCCCATGGATTGCCTATCCATGCAGTAACACCACAGAATGAAGCACTTTATGAACCAGGTCATTATCCAGGCATGTTAATGCCAGCTGAAGCACAAGCAGACTTTATCAAAAATCATCTCAAGCCGGCTTTGGTCAGAAATGACATTCAGTCCAAAATCCTTTGTTATGATCACAACTGGGATCGTCCGGATTACCCGCTGACCGTGCTTGATGAGGCGGCAGAAGAGGTAGATGGAGTCGCTTGGCACTGGTATGGGGGCGAAGCCTCGGCACAAACAAAGGTGTATGAAGCTTTTGCCGGTAAAGAGGTACATTTCACCGAAGGATCAGGAGGAGAATGGATCCCTCCATTCGAACAAGCTTTCTCCAATGTGATCAGAACAGGTATTGAGATTCTTCGCAATTACAGCAAATCTTTTGTGCTCTGGAATATGGCACTGGATGAGAACAACGGTCCTACCGTTCCTGGCTTCGGGAAAAGTACATGCCGCGGCATTGTGAAGGTTAACCAGCAAACGAAAGAGCTTACCTATACACTGGACTATTATGCTCTGGCTCATTTCAGTGCATTAATTCGTCCCAAAGCTGTACGTATTGACTCATCCTCCAATGAGGCATCCATTCGTTCCGTTGCCTTCAAAAATACAGACGGTTCAATTGCTCTCGTGCTTTTCAATGACGGAGAAGAAACAGGAAATGTGCAGGTTCAGCTAAGAGAAGAAGAACTGTTAAGTTTCCAACTCGAATCCAAAAGTGCTTTGTCCATTTTGATTAACCAAGAGTAATCATGTTGTAATGAAAGAAAAGGCGATACTCTGAGAATTAACTCAGAGTATCGCCTTTTTATATTGCATCCAGTGAGCCTATACTCTTTGGATTGCTAGATTTGGTGTTCCTCCACTCTCATCAATAAACAGAACATACTTATTTCCACTAGTGCCTGTTAACACTAGACCCGGCTGGTTAAGTACACCGGGATTATAATATAACAGTTGCTTTACAAGCGGCAAGGCAGCTGGAAGAGTCGGCTGATTCATGGCCATTAACTGCGTCGTTGCTTTTACACTGTCGCCCGCCTCAATAACCCCACCTACACCTAGGTGATTTGTAATGGAGGAGCTGTCGTTAATCTGCAAACTGCCAGCAACCGTCTGGTCTCCGTTCACCTGCAGGTCCAATCCAATCGTTTCATTACCGTTCACCTGCAAATCCTGATTAATGGTCTGGTTTCCTGTGACAAGAATGCTATCGAATGTTGGCAATCATATCAACTCCTATCTGATTTAATATATTTTATGAGGACAAGAACCGGATGGACACGGGGTTGTGGCACATTTAAAGACACGGATGAAGCCCATCTTTGAGTAGTTAAACACCTAAAAATCATTCGATAGAAACCTAGCCAAAGACAGATGCATATTGTAGGCAAAGAGAATCAATCCGTTTCGTGATGGGAGGGTATGGTCATCAAAAAAAGGAGGAGTACGCCAACAAAGTCCCGAAAGAATCGGCGCACTGTCCAGCATCCCAATAAGGTGTACTTTAGACAAATAAACGCAACATTGAACCGTAAACTCAAATCAATCCAGCATCATCTGGTTGTACAGCAATCGGACTTACAGCAGCATCTTATGAAAATAATTCAAGACGGCAAGGAACAGACCGTGGAAAGTAAAGACAGGAGAGCAGTTTCAGATTCTCCCCGTGTTCAATATAAACAGTTGAATGTTCTCCTGATAACTCCTGCTATGGAAAGAGAGAGCTCTGCGAACTCTATTTTGATTGAACAGAGCTTGAGGCATCTGGTCCAACATGTCAATGAGATCAAAACGATCCAGCCAGTGGCAGATCACACTTCAGGACAGCAATTAGATTTGATTCTAGTCCTGCATGGAGAAGATGTTCTATCGAATCAGAATTTGGAAGCAATGAGCGCATCCTCAGCCAAAAAGGCAATTTGGCTGTCGGATCAGTCGGATCTAAAACAGATGGAATCGATCATCCCTTTTTTTGATTATGTTTTTACACCGAATTCCGCTGACATTCCCTCCGATCAGCATATGGGGAATGTCTCATGTCATGAACTTCCTTTTCCACCGAATCCCACAGTGTTCTGTCCACAGGTGGTGGGAAGAGAATACGAGTCCGATGTCTATATCATTGGGGATGCACATCCTGGTAGCTGTCTGTACGCTCTTGCCAATCATGCGTGGTTATCGGATAAAAAAGTGCGAGTTGAGGGAGAGGGTTGGAAGGATTTCGGTGCATTTGTGCCTGTGCAACCTCATGAGCTTCGGGAAAAGTTGTACAACGGCAGCAAACTTGTTGTTCAGGACAACTCATCCGCGAGACGAATCATGGAAGTAGCGGCATGCGGCACATTTCAACTTGTTTCGGCTGCCTCAAGTGGTCCTGAGAACACGTATGCATTCCAACGCTATGCAACCATTAAAGAACTCGTACAGAAGCTTGGACATTATTGGGACCATGTGGAACAACGAAGATTGGCTGCCTCCCAGGCACTTTCTTATATGAAGTACAATCAATCCTACCTTCATAAATGTTTGCAACTTATGGATATTATTTTCCAATGAATTATGTCTTTTAATTGGAGGAGTCCTACTTGAAGCTTATTGCGTTACATTTGCCCCAATTTCATCAAATTGCGGAGAATGACAAGTGGTGGGGAAACGGATTTACAGAATGGACGAATGTAAAAAAAACAATCCCCCTGTATCCGGGCCATTTGCAACCCAGGAAGCCGTTGCATCAGAACTACTATGATTTAACAGATCCCAAGGTGCGCAAATGGCAGGCTGAGACAGCCAAAAACTATGGAATATACGGATTTTGTTATTATCACTACTGGTTTAAAGGCAAACGATTGCTTGAGAAACCGTTTGATGAGATTTTGGACAGCGGAGAACCGAATTTCCCTTTTTGTTTGTCATGGGCCAATGAAACATGGACACGCAAATGGGACGGACGCGAAGAGGATATTCTTATTTCGCAAGACTACGGGGATGAGAGCGATTGGGAAGAACATTTCGATTATCTGGTCAGAGCGTTTAAGGATAAACGATACATCTGTGTAGAGGGAAAACCGCTATTTTTGATCTATCGGCCTGCCAGCATCCCTCGATGTCAGGAAATGATTCATTATTGGCGTAGGCTTGCGATAGAACAGGGGCTGGAGGGTATCCATTTTGTGCAGACGATAGGCGGTTTTCCTACATTTAATTCTCCTGTCTTTGACGCTAGCATGGAATTTGAGCCCCACTATACGTTTGCGCATGGTCACATGAATGGAATATGGATTGAACTGGACATCAAGGGGCAGAAGCACATTGTGGTGAATTACGATAAAGTATGGTCATCCATTCTCGAAAGAACACCGCACCGAAACGGGGAGGTCGTATATCCTGGTGCATTTGTAAATTGGGACAATACGCCGCGCCGATCGATTGATGGACAGAGTACAGTAGGGTCAACACCTGAAAAATTCGGATTGTATTTATCGCGACAGATAGCGAGAGCCAAGGAATTGAACAGGAGTGGCTTCCTGTTCGTCAACGCATGGAATGAGTGGGCGGAAGGAGCGTACCTTGAACCGGATGACGATTATGGGTACGCCTACTTGAGAGAGGTCAAAAGAGTAGTTGAGCAAGGAGCGGGAAAGCGCAGCAAGTTATGACAATGGAGTTCCCTTGTGGAGCTCCGTTTCATTTGGCTGTGGGCAATCGATCATCTCTTTCACTGTTCTTCCTATGATTTGTTTGCGGTACTCCGTTGGATTAAGACCTGTATGCTTTTTAAATTGCCTTGAGAAATAATATAAGTCACTAAACCCAAGGTGTTCGGCAATGGCAGTGACTGTTTTTGACGTACAGGTCAGAAGTTCTTTTGCCTTATCCATTTTTTTGCTGGCAATATAGTGGATGGGGGGTACGCCGATCTGCTGTTTAAAAAAACGAATAAAATAATTGGGATGCATATAGGCAATCTGAGCCAGATCCCGTACAGAAATGTTTTCTTCAATGTTGGAATCGATATAGGCCAGTATGGCAGAGATTTTTTCCATAACAGACACATTTATATAACTAATCTGTTCCTGATCCAGATGCATAATGTAGTGCGACAATAGCTCTATTAACTTGCTTTTTGCCATCATATGCGCATAGACTTCACCTGATCGGGCGTAGTCAAGAATGCTGTTGAATATTTCCTGTATCAGCTCGGGCCGATCCGATGTACAGAAGTGGGAGAAATTAAGAATTTGAAATAGGTTGATGCCTCCCACTCTCGCACTGAAATGACACCAGTATTTGAGAAAAGGACGATCACTGATGGCTGAGTAAGATTGCGTAACCCCCTCAGGCATTAAAAAAAGCTGTCCCGGTGCAGGGTAATACTCCTGATCACCAATCTTGAGCCAGCCCTCGCCTTCACAGATCAGATAAAATTTGCTGTAATCGGGAGTGTAATCAAGGTCCCTCCAATCCGTATCGCAGCGATTGAAGTTGACCATGAACAAATCAACCTGCAGATTGGATAAGTGGTTCGTGAGCAAGTTCTTATGATTCATTATCCTCAACTCCCTACAAAGGTTATTATTGTCCATCCTAAAGTTAACGTTCTGCATGTCTATCCGCGGATCATGCCACTACAATACAAGTGGATATGATAACGGAAGGAATGAGAATGATCATGGATAAAAATGAATATTTGCAACAGATCGAAGAGACCATTGCCAAAGGGAAGTATAAGGACAATTGGAATTCCCTTAGCGCATTCGAGGTTCCCGAGTGGTATCAGAACGCTAAGTTCGGTATTTTCATTCATTGGGGCCTTTACTCGGTCCCGGCTTATGATAGTGAGTGGTATTCACGAAATATGTATATTGAGGGCTCCAAAGCTTATGAACATCACCTTAGTGTTTATGGCCATCCGAAGGATTTTGGCTATAAGGATTTTATTCCGATGTTCCGAGCAGAGAAGTTCGATGCAGATGAGTGGGCTGTGCTTTTTAAAAAGGCAGGAGCCCGTTATGTGATGCCTGTAGCCGAACACCATGATGGCTTTCAAATGTACAAAAGCTCCTTCTCTCACTATAACACAGTTGAAATGGGACCCAAACGTGATCTGCTGGGTGAGATGAAGGTCGCGTATGAGAAGCAGGGTCTTATCTTGTGTGTTTCGTCACACCGCGCTGAACATTGGTTTTTCATGTCTCATGGAAAAAACTTCGATTCAGATATCAAGGAGCCGCTCAGATGCGGGGACTTCTACTGGCCTGCCATGCCAGAACCGGATCATCATGACTTATATGGCTCCCCTCCAACGGATGAATATTTGGAAGATTGGTTGATTCGTTGCTGTGAACTGGTGGATCAGTACCAGCCGAGCGTTTTTTATTTTGACTGGTGGATCCAGACAGCGGCGTTTAAACCATACTTGAAAAAATTCAGCGCCTACTACTATAACAAAGGTGAAGAGTGGGGCATTCCGGTAGCGATTAACTATAAACATGATGCTTTTATGCTTGGTTGTGCCGTTCCGGATGTGGAGCGCGGACAATTCGCCGATCTGAAGCCGTATTTCTGGCAAACCGATACGGCTGTCGCCAAAAATTCCTGGTGTTATACAGAAAACAATAACTATAAAACAGCGGATGAGATCATCAGGGACCTCGTTGACATTGTGAGCAAAAATGGTAGCCTGCTGTTGAATATTGGACCAAAAGCAGATGGCAGCATCCCGGATGAAGACAGAGATATTTTGCTCGCTATAGGTCAATGGCTGGAAGTGAATGGGGAGGCGATCTATGACACGACGTTCTGGCGGACGTATGGGGAAGGGCCGACCGAGGTGAAGGAAGGGCAATTTACAGATGGAGAGACCAAGATCTTTACAAGTGAGGACATTCGTTTCACTGTAAAAGAAAGCTGCCTTTATGCCACGGTTATGGCCTACCCGGAGAATGGGATCGTTCATATTCGTTCGCTGAAGGAAAACTCTCATCATTTCCATGGATTGATCAGGGATATTCAAGTATTGGGCTTCGACGAAGAACCGGAATGGAGCAGGACGGAGGAGTCCTTGACGATAACGACAAGGAACGTGCATAGCGGCTCACCCGTCGTATTTAAATTAGAACTGGATTAAGAGGTGAGATCGAAGGGCTATAACCAACAGTAATACGTACTGGTTATAGTCCTGTTCTTTGTGCGATTCTGTAATGGATTACACTCGTTTACGGGTTGAAGAAGGGCGTCTTGTCCATTGTATATCCCGTTCGCAGTTAGAAATAATCGAGCTACATACAGAATACATTTAATGTAAACGTTGTTACGGATTGAGAAAAATGGGGTATACCCATTCAGAATCAGTCCGTTAATATGGGGAGGGAAAAGATTGTTGAGAATAAGAAAAATCGTAAGTACGCTGGTGCTGTTCAGTTTCCTAATCGCTTTACTGCCAGGCACGACGACAAACGCAGCAACCAATTGGAACCTGGTGTGGAGTGACGAATTCAATGGAAGCTCTCTGAATACGTCGAATTGGTCTGCGGAGATTGGTACCGGTAGCAGCGGATGGGGAAATAATGAATTGCAGTACTATACGAATCGCACCGAGAACCTGCAAGTTACAGGTGGCAATCTGGTCATCACTGCACGCAAAGAAAATTATAATGGCAGCAGCTATACCTCCGCACGAATCAAAACCCAAGGCTTGAAGGATTTTACTTACGGAAAAGTTGAAGCACGCATCAAGCTGCCGTCCGGTCAGGGGCTGTGGCCTGCTTTTTGGATGCTGGGAAGCAACATTAATTCCGTCGGCTGGCCTAAGAGCGGAGAGATCGACATTATGGAGCGGGTCAACAATAATGCATTTGTAAACGGTACCGTTCATTGGGATGCTAACGGGCATGCCGATTATGGAAAGATATCGGAGAATCTTGATTTTTCCCAATTTCATGTATACAGCATCGAATGGGATTCCAAATATATAAGATGGTTTGTGGATGGCAAACAATTCAATGAGTTTTACATCGAAAATGGAACAGGCAACACCGAGGAGTTCCAACGTCCGTTTTTCCTTCTGTTGAATATGGCTGTAGGTGGGAATTGGCCTGGCAGTCCTAATAATGCGACACCTTTCCCATCACAAATGCTGGTGGATTATGTGCGGGTCTATCAAGCAGCGAGTACACCGAACATTGTCAGCGGAGGCCTCTATACGATCGGTTCCAAAGCAAGCGGTAAAGTGTTGGATATCGTGGATGTATCCACGGCAAGTGGAGCCAAAGTACAACAATGGACCAACTACAGTGCGAGCAACCAAACGTTCAGAGTCGACAGCACAGGGGATGGTTTCTATAAACTCACGGCTGTTCACAGCGGAAAAGTTCTGGATGTGCCTAACTCAACAGCATCACCAGGCGTGCAGCTCCAGCAATGGGATGATAACGGCTCTAACGCCCAAAGGTGGAGCATCCAGGATGCTGGTAATGGTTACTATAAAATCATTTCAAAGGTGAATGGATTGGCAGTAGATGTGTCGAGCTCTTCAACGGCAGATGGGGCAGCAATCCAGCAATGGAATGATAATGGTACAGATGCACAAAGATGGTCGTTTAACAAACGGTAGGCAGCTATCCCTGTGACTGCACAGACTCGTCTATTGTTGGTGTTCTCGGCGACGGCTACCGGACTCACACTCGTGAATACCGTTGTCGGTTATACAAGTGGTCGCGTGAATATTAAAAAATCAATCAGATTAACGGAGCGGGACCGTTTATAGATCATTTGAAGGAAATGCATATTCAATACTGTGATGAGATTACATCCGAGAACGATCGTACTCTGATCGGTAGTCCGTTATTATACTTTATTTCGTCTGCGGATTTGATCCCGGACTATCTCTTTCCGATTGGTTATCTGGATGATGCCATCGTTGTGTATCTGGTGTTGGATCGTCTGAAGCAACGCTTATGACAGGATTGGTTTGGAAGAACCCAAAAGAACGGCGCGAAGCTTCTCGCATCGTTCTTTTTGATGTCCGAATGAATCAGATATAGTTAAAAAGGACTGTTTGGATCAATCGAAATGTCAGAGTTTTCGTATTTGCGAAATGAAGTTGAACTACAGAGAGTCATTAGACTTATGAAAGCATTATAAAGGCTTATTTTCTATATTTTTCTATAAAAGTGCTTGTATATCTCATTTTATGACTCTATAATATACCATAAATATACAATTTGATTCTAAATTTTATATTATATGTAAGTTTAAGAGTTTGTTTGTACATAGGTCAAGAAATCTCCTGTTCTACCCAGGTCCATAATACTCCCATATAAAGTATGCGTTCTTGCTAACGCCGGTGGTACCCTCCTTAATGCATGCGAATAAACTTCCGCTCACAAGATGGATTGATCTCAAATCCATTTCTTCCATATACGCTGAAATTGGCTCTCTATCATCTTTCACATACGATGTAATTTAATAACCTGTCCTGTAAAGGAGGTGAGGCTTGATGTAAATAAACACAATCAGTCTGTCAAGTTGAGGTTGTTTCATCGATTTATTCAAAGAATTGGATACAGTGAATCACTGTATTACAAAAACCGGGTAAAGGGAGTGGAAAAGTTTGATAAAGATGAATCGTTTGCGCAAGCCGCTTTCCATGGGCCTGTCGCTTCTCCTTGCATTATCTATCATTCATCCGGTTTCAGCTGAAAACGCCGCATCGCAGAAGATCGACATGAAATCCAGTTCGGGCAAAATCACCACCTCCAAAGTCAACGCAAAGCTGAGCAAGGAATTTGAGAGCAATGATTATGTTACTTATCTGGTGAAAATGAAAGAACAGGTAGATACAGCCTCAGTATCCAAGCTAGCCTTGGAAAAGGCGACAATTGACAAGCAAACGGCTTCGGCAACGAAATTGTCCGTGCGAAGCACGGTTGTCAGTACGCTGCGGGAAACGGCCTCACGATCTCAGTACACCCTGGAAAGTTTTCTTGAAAAGGAACTTGACCTTGGCAAGGTCAAAGAATATAAAAGCTATTTCATCGTTAATGCACTCGCAGTAACGAGCACGAAGGAAGTCATGGAACAGATTGCACTTCTTCCCGAGGTGGATAAAATACTGCCTAACGAGCAGCGTTATATGCAGAAAACCGAGATTAGTAGCGAAAATGCAACAGCTGCTCCAGCAACGGAGTCTGCCAAGGCACCAGCCAAAGAGGCAGATAATAAGGAAAGTGCAGCTGCTAACGATAAGAGCCTGCAGACAGAGAACGTTGAGTGGAACATCGATTCTATCAATGCGCCAGCAGTCTGGGATAGAGGAATCGACGGTACAGGAATTGTTGTTGCCAACCTGGACAGCGGGGTTGATTATACCCATCCAGCCCTCCGCAGCAAATGGAGAGGGCTGGATGCTTCGGGAAATATCGTTGATCCCGAGCTAAGCTGGTATGATCCCCATAGTAATGCCTCCCTTCCTACGGATGGAGACGGTCATGGTACACATACCATGGGTACAATGGTAGGCTCCGAAGCGAACGGCACCAACAAGATTGGGGTTGCTCCCGGAGCAAAATGGATTGCTGTTCGGATTTTTAATCCGAGTACGACCGATGCCATTATACTGGATGGCGGGCAATGGCTGATTGCTCCAGTAGATGCTGAAGGAAACTTGCACCCCGAGCTTGCCCCGGATGTGGTTAACAATTCCTGGGGTGGTGGTGTAGGATTGGACGAGTGGTTCCGTCCAATGGTACAAGCTTGGCGTGATGCACAGATCTTTCCGGAATTCTCAGCCGGGAATGTGACACTAACGAATCCGGGAGGTCCAGGTTCAGTCGCGAACCCTGCGAACTATCCAGAGAGCTTCGCTACGGGAGCAACGGATATCAACGGGAATCTGGCTTCGTTCTCTCTACTGGGTCCTTCCCCTTATGAGGAAATTAAGCCGGAAGTTTCGGCTCCAGGTGTTAACATCCGTTCATCTGTTCCGGGCGGAGTATATGAGGGTGGCTGGAACGGCACGTCCATGGCAGGCCCACATACCACTGCACTGGCCGCACTCCTGCTTCAAGCCAATCATTCCCTTACGGTTGATCAGTTGGAGCAAATTATTATGGATACAGCGACACCGAGAACAGACAGCCGGTATCCAACTTCGCCCAATAACGGCTACGGTCACGGCATTATCAATGCACTGGATGCAGTGGGCTCCGTCCTCGAAGGTATAGGCACGGTATCCGGCAGGGTTGTCACAGCAGGTGACGATCTGGAAGCACCGGTTCTGGAACATACGCCTGTAAATTCTGCTTTTACGGGGCTTGATATTCCACTTACTGCACGTGTTACCGATAATGTCGGTGTAACCACAGTGGAGGCTTTTGCCAAAACAACGGGCACGAGCCAATACGTATATCTGCCGATGAATCGAGTAGCTGGGGATGCCAAAGATGGAACTTACTCAGCGACAATTCCGGCATTTCTGATCGAGTCACAAGGCTTGGAGTACTATATCCGGGTCAATGATTATGGCAATAACGGATTCGAGAGTAAAGTATATAAGGTCGCTGTCTCCAATGGAGTTCAGCCTGGGTATCTGCAAGACTTTGAGGAAGACAATCTGGGCTTTACCTCGGGCGGAGTTGGAAATACCTGGGCATGGGGAGTACCAACGAGTGGACCGGGAAGTGCTTACTCTGGTGACAAGGTGATTGCAACCAATCTGACAGGGACATATGCAGCCAACAGCAATGCCTACTTGCTCGCACCACCAATTGATCTTACCGAGAGCTCTGATGGAGCGTTGTTATCCTTCAAGCACTGGTATGATTTGGAGAGCAATATCGATTTTGGTAAAGTGTACATTGCAACAGAGGATAGTGACTTCGTATTTGAAGAGGCATTGAGCTTTACAGGTGCAGGTGGAGGCTGGAAAACGCAATATATTGACTTACGTGAATACGCTGGTCAACAGGTGTTTATCAAGTTTAATCTGACCAGTGACAATTCCGTTCAAAAGACGGGTTGGTATATCGATGACTTTTCAGTACAAGCTCCAGATGATATTGCTCCAGGAGCGCCAAGCGGATTGTCCGCTTCTGCCGACATTCTGGGGAATGTAAACTTGTCCTGGACGGGATCCGACGATGAGGATCTGAAATCCTATAACGTGTATCGTTCAACGAATTCCGGCTCAGGTTATGAATTGCTCGGAAATACATCTGCAACGACATTTACGGATACGGCTACAGTAACAGATTCGACTTATTTTTATACGGTAGCCGCTCTTGATTATAGTGGCAATGAGAGTGACAAGTCGAATGAGGTATCCGTGACCGTGGAGGTCCCTGAAGATATCTTCATCGATCACTTTGATGGTAACAGTGACAATGGGTGGACTCATTCGGGCACCAAGGATGAGTGGGAACGCGGAGTTCCCGTCGTTGGACCTGCCAGTGCAGTTTCTCCGCCGAATGTATGGGCAACCGATCTGGACAGCACCTATGAGAATGGTTCGAACTATTCTCTGGTATCGCCAGTCGTGGATCTAACTCAGGTGGATCAAGCTACGCTGACGTTCAATCATTGGTATGAAATCGAAAGTGGATACGATTACGGTTATGTTGAAGCCACGAAAGACGGTGGTAACACATGGTCGGAGCTTGGTAAATTCTCTCATTCTTCAAATGGAAAACAATGGGCTCCAGTATTCTACGATCTGGCAGCATTAAAGGGGAATGAAGTTCAATTCCGGTTCAGATTGACTTCAGACAGTAGTGTCGTCAAGCAAGGCTGGTACCTCGATGACTTCCGCATACTGGGTATCGCCGCTGAGACGGTTACGAAAGATACGGCAGTTGTTCTGAACAGCGACAAACCTAAGCCGGAATATGATACTTCTTGGTACAAAATTTCAAGTACGGACAAGGCTGAATTCAATAAAACCAAGCAGGAACAGCCCGAAGTACAGAAACCTGGAACAGGCTCTGTAACGCCTCAAAGCTTGCCTGCAAGTGCTACGGTTACCGTTCTGGAAACAGGACGTTCAGTGAAGACGGACCCGACGACAGGCAAATACAATTTTACACACGTGGCGGGTGATTACACGTTAAAGGCTGAGGCTTATGGCTATTATCCTCAAACAAAGACGGTAACCATCACGGATGGAAGTGGAGCAACAGCCAACTTTAATCTGGAAACCATTCCTCAAGGAAAAATTGAAGGTATTGTGAGCGATGAGCGGACAGGGAAACCTATCTCTGGAGCATCCGTCCTCGTGTTGGAAGATGCTCAAGTAGGTGCTGTACGCACAGGAGCAGACGGTAAATTTGCTCTGGATGTTCTGGAAGGAAGCTATACACTGTCGATCATCGCGACGGACTACTATAGCAAAACTGTAAATGTAACGGTACCTGGAAACGGTACTGTCGAAGCGAAAGTTGCCTTAAAACCATTTATCGGATTTCCTGGTGAAATCGCTTATGACGATGGATCGGCTGAAAATGCAAGAGCTTTTGTGGCCGCAGATAACGCATGGGCTGTACGTATGACGCCAGAATTGGAGACAGCACAACTTACAGGTGCATCACTTCGATTCTGGAATACACAATGGCCAGTACCAGGAGGAACAGCATTCAAATATGCCGTCTATGATGCCACTGGATCAGGTGGAGCGCCAGGCCGATTGCTGGCGGGTCCGTTCGATGGTACGGCATTGCGCAATGATCAGTGGACAACCGTTGAATTTCCTGAACCTGTAGTGGTACAAGGTGATTTCTATATCGTCTATGTACAGACTGCTGTCGGAACGAGCGCACCGGGACTCGCAACCGATGAAAATGGTGTGAATGCAGGGCGTAGCTGGCAGCGTGTAGGCGGCGTATGGAGTACTGCACCAGCAGAAGAGGGTAATTATATGATTCGTGCAGTGGTAAAATATCCGGTGAATGCACCTGTACTGACACAACCGACGAACACCTATACCAACCAGACGACATTTGTTGTATCGGGAACTTCCCCGGCTTCTGGGGCTCAAATCAAGATATATAACGGGAAAGAACTAGCCGGAACAACGACAGTGGAAAATGGAAAATTCAAGCTGAATGTTAAACTTCGTGCAGGGGTTAATGCCATTACTGCCGAGGCGGTAGTTAACGGCAAAACGACAGATCGCTCCCTTCCAGTTGTGATCATCTTGGATCAGACAGCACCTGTATTAACGGTCCTTACACCTGAAGAAGGAAGTCAAACCAACACCGAAGTGGTTCATGTGACGGGCAATGTACAGGACCAATTCCTCGACAAAGTGACCATTAACGGACAGAAGGTGAAATTGGAACAAGATAGCAGCTTTAATCACCGAGTACTTGTAAATGAGGGCAAGAACACGATTACAATTATAGCGACAGATATTGCAGGCAATAAAACAACCGTGACCCGGACTGTGTATGTTGAAACGTCTTTGCCTGAACTAACCAATATCTCTCCGGCTGAGGATGTACGCATTGTGGCAGGAGAAACCGTAACGGTTTCGTTCAATAGTACCCCCAAATTACAGGCTTCTTTCCGGATTGAACTGCCATCCAATTTGAGCACACAGGCTGGCGCAGAGATTCCATTGGTGGAGACAGAACCTGGTCATTATACAGGCACCTACACTACTGCTTCTTCGCTGGTACTTGAGGGTGGAGTGATCGTGATCCGTGCTCAGGATGCAGCAGGGAACAAAGTCGAAGTGGAAGCGCCCGGACGGTTGTTCGTATCTGCAGCAGAAGTTCCGGACGCGAATGTGCCAGTTGACGAAAATCTGTTGCCATAATTGAAGCATCACAGAGATGCTTATAATCCAGTTTCAAATTGAAACGGGAACGATGATTTGAAAATGTTAAGTTGAAAAGCCGACAAGCCCAAAGAATAGGGTTTGTCGGCTTTTTGCGTGTAAATTCATGAAGTATTGCCTAAGATTCGTTCAATTAAATTGCATATGATGCATGAACTTAATGAAACAGCGATATGTGTTGGATATGAAGACGGGAGGAACGAACTGTGGGTATTGAGAAATCACAACCATTAAGAAGCAAATGGTTAAAAACAAAGCAGCTTATCAATAATGATTCAATAAAACCGTTCATACCTGATACACAAAAGTTTAACAAGGTGAATCTAAAATCTATGATAGCCAGATATGGGATGTTATATATCAAGCCTGAAATAGGAACTCATGGAATGGGCGTAATAAAGGCTGAGATGAATAATCAACAGGATTTTGCGTATCAGATGAACCAAAAGCGTCTGACGTTTAATAGCTTCGATTCATTCCATAAAAGTCTTGCACACGTTGTGAATCAGCGAAGCTACCTCATTCAAAGAGGAATACATCTGCTAAAATACAATAACAGGCGCTTTGACATCCGGGTCATGGTACAGTTAAGCCCAGAACAGCAGTGGGAAGCAACGGGGGTTATCGGTCGACTTGGACATTCCAAAAAAATAGTAACCAACTATCATAACGGCGGTCAGCCAATGGATATTCATAAGCTTCTGGAATCTCATGTGTCCACAAAGCGCAGAAATGAACTGATTCAGGAGATGAATAAGCTGGGTGTTGGGATAGCTCGTCATATGAATAAGAAATACAAGCGATTGAAGGCAATTGGCGTGGATATTGGACTGGATCAAAGTCTGACACCCTGGGTCATTGAAGTGAATGCCAAACCGGACCCTTATATATTTAATCAATTAAAAGATAAGACGATGTATCGCAAGGTAATCCGGTACTTCCGCCATACAGATCATAAGCCATAAAATCTTCAACCTAACGTTGGACAGCCTAGATTCCGAACGGTTACATGCAGAGAAAGCTTCCTATCCTCACGACTTTGTGAACAGGAAGCTTTTTTGCTTGTTTTCTTAAGAAGGTCATTCTGATTCATGTCGTAATTTTATATAGTTATTGTCGTAAGTTCCTATTAAAATTAGATCAGGTCTGTGTTAATTTATAGTTAGATGTCAGAATATCATATAGTATGGAGGTTAATCATAGTGACCATTCGAATAGGTAAAATAAGCTTATGGCACGTACATGCCTGGGATTATATTAAACAGGCTCAGGAGCACGAAGATACGGTGATGGCTGCTGTATGGGATGAAGATGCCGCGCGTGGACAGGAAGCTGCTGAACGTCTGAATGTACCATTCTATGCTTCGCTTGAAGATATGCTGGCACAGGACAACATCGATGCCGTCATTGTAGATGCACCGACACGTCTTCACGAAGAGGTGATTACTGCTGCCGCGAAAGCGGGCAAACACATTTTTACAGAGAAAGTTATCGCTTCAACGATTAAAGAAGTAAATACGATCATTTCGGATGTACAGGATAACGGAGTGAAAATGACGGTTTCTTTACCGCGTTTGAACGATGGATATACATTAACGATACAAGATGTTCTGAAACAAGGGCTACTTGGTAAGGTGACTTATGTTCGTGTGCGTCTATCCCATAACGGTGCAATTGGCAATTGGCTGCCTGAGCATTTTTACGATCTGAAAGATTGCCAAGGCGGAGCATTAATTGACCTCGGTTGTCATCCGATGTATCTGACGAATCTATTCCTGGGTCAAGAAGTGACAGGAGTAAATGCTAATTTTGGATATGTTACTGGAAAAGAAGTGGAAGATAACGCGGTTGCCACGTTATTTACAGATTCCGGAGCAATCGGTGTAGTCGAGGCTGGGTTTGTGAACAGTCATTCGCCGTTTGCGATAGAGGTTCATGGTACGGAAGGCACACTGTTATATGGAACACCAGAGGATAAGTTGCTAATCCGTACGAATGTTGGTTCAGATCAACAGAAAGAATGGACGGAGATTCCTTTGCTGGACAGAAGAGAAAGCGCATTCAGCCAGTGGGTATCCCATATTCAAAATGATACGATTGCTACCGAGAATTTGCAGACGGCTACTCAGTTAACTCGCCTGATGGAGGCGGCCAACCTTTCTGCGAAGGAAGGGCGCAAAATCTCCTTGAAGGAGTTACAGGGATAGGGTATTGGGAGGTGCCGCATTGAGCCGATATCCTTTTGAGAAGATGCTTGAACGACAGGATATCCTGGAAAGGCTGGATGTCTCGATCCTGTGGGGACACTACGAAATACGCGTTTTGCGATTTCATCTGACTTCTTTTCCAGCAGGCAGAATCGTTGATTTTCATAACCATGCGGAATTCGAGTTACATTTCATCCCTAGAGGGAAAGGGAAAGTCATTTTGGGTGATGAGATGCATCCGCTCTCTGAAGGCATGCTGTATTTAACAGGTCCGGGTCTTGTTCATTATCAGGAGGCGGATTCCCAAGAGGCCATGGATGAATTATGCCTGCACGTGGATATCATTGAACATCCCAGAGAGGGTGTAGATCCGTGGGAGGCAGCAGAATCAGAGGAAACGATCGAAAAGCTTAGAACACTTCCTCTTGTTCCGGTACATGATTATCATCGCGCGATGAACTGTTTCCTGGAAGCCTATGAGGCTTGTGACCGTAAACTGATCGGATATTACACGTCTATTAAACAGCAGGTGATCAGCATTCTACTGAAGACCGTCCGAGCCTACGATATCGGGGGAAATCGGGCGGAAGCTCCTGTGCGAGACATGTCTGTGTATAGATACGATTATGCCATTCAGTATATGGAGGCGAATCATCCCTCAGCAGTAACGCTGGAGAATGTAGCGGAGAAGCTGCATATTAGCAGCAGACAACTGCAACGAATCTTTTATCAGGTTCAGCCGGAAATGCCTTTCAGCCGTGTGTTGGAGGATATTCGCCTGCGCGCGGTGTGCCGCAATCTGGAAGAAAGTAATGTTTCTATCGAACAAATTGCCCTGGCTTCAGGGTTTACCAATGCGAATTATTTGCATGCTGTTTTTCGCAAGCGTCTGGGGATGACCCCATCGGCTTTCCGTAAAATGAAACAACCAAACCAAAAGTGAGGGTGATTAGATATGAGTAAAACGTATCGTGTAGGAATTATTGGCTGTGGCGGGATTGCAAACGGCAAACATCTGCCAAGTTTGAGCAAGCTTGATAATGTAGAACTGGTTGCTTTTTGCGATATCGTTCAGGAACGTGCAGAAGAAGCCAAAGAAAAGTATGGTAGTGCCGAAGCACAGGTGTACACGGATTATCAAGAATTACTTCAGGATGAAACGATTGATATTGTTCATGTTCTTACGCCAAATATCTCTCACGCAGAGATTTCTATTGCTGCACTGGAATCCGGAAAACACGTTATGTGTGAAAAACCAATGGCCAAGACATCTGCTGAGGCGCAAAAAATGCTTGAAGCAGCCGAGCGTACGGGTAAAAAACTGACCATCGGATACAATAACCGTTTCAGAGAAGACAGCTTGTACCTGAAGCAAATGTGTGAAGCTGGCGAACTGGGTTCGATTTACTTTGCCAAAGCACATGCAATCAGAAGAAGAGCGGTACCTACTTGGGGTGTTTTCCTTGATGAGGAGAAACAAGGCGGCGGACCGTTGATTGACATCGGTACACACGCACTTGACCTGACACTGTGGATGATGGATAACTATCAACCAAAAGTTGTTCTGGGCACAACTCATCACGAGCTTTCACAAAGAGAAAATGCAGCGAATGCATGGGGCCCATGGGACCCGAAAAAATTCTCCGTTGAAGATTCCGCTTTTGGTATGATCGTAATGGAGAATGGCGCGACGATCATGCTGGAATCCAGCTGGGCGCTCAATTCACTGGATGTGGATGAAGCGAAATGCAGCTTGAGCGGAAGCGAAGCGGGCGCGGATATGAAGAATGGTTTGCGCATTAATGGCGAGAAATTCAGCCGTTTGTACACCAACGAAATTGAATTGAGTGCAGGTGGGGTTGCTTTCTACGATGGAAAGAGTGAAAGTGCACCGGATGTAGAGATGAGAAAATGGATTGAAGCGATCGATAAAGATCTGGAGCCAGTTGTAACTCCTAAACAAGCTTTGGTAGTTTCTCAGATCCTGGAGGCACTCTATGAGTCAGCTCGTACAGGTAAAGCCGTATATATGAACGAATCCAATTAAGCTTAGTTTGAATTTAAGAGCCCTTTGTCTTGATTCTTGAGGACAGAGGGTTTTTTGGTGTTTTATACGCTATCGATTCGTCTATACCATTCTCTACTTCTGAACGTATGATGAAAAAACATATATGTGCAGAAAAGAGGGTATGTCATGACAGCAAATAAAACGGGAAACGGTGTCTCCATTATTGTATGTACCAATCGGCCACAATTCTTTGACAACATCCTACAAAATTACAATCGACAGCGCTATAAAGCAAAAGAGCTTATCATCATTTTGAATCATGACAGCATGAATCTGCAATTATATCAAAATCGTGTTCGAAAACATGCGAATGTTAGCGTCTATCAAGTACCAGAAAGCATATCGCTTGGACAAAGCCTGAATGCCGGGATTACCCGAGCCCAATTCCCGTTGATCGCCAAATTTGATGATGATGACTACTACTCGCCATTTTATTTGAAAGAACAAGTAAATGGACTAAGAAGAACGAAAAGCGATATTGTGGGCAAACATTCGTGCCTCGTTTACTTGGGTGCTTCAAAAACACTGCTGGTTAGATCACCCAAAGAAAAGAATAAATATGTGGAATTTATACAAGGCGGCACACTTCTGTTCAAAAGGGAGATATTAAAGAAGGTCCGATTCACGGATCGTTCCATTGGAGAAGATGTAACCTTTCTAAGACAATGCAGAAAAAGAGGATTCAAAACCTATGCTACGTCACCATATAACTATGTGTATCACCGGAGACAAAATAAAAAAAGTCATACCTGGAGAGCAGATGATAGCTTTTATCTGGAAGGAAGCAAACGGTTAGCAGTCACGGAAAATTTTAGATCATATGCAGATAAGGAATTATAGAGGGAACCTGATTGAAGTACTAGCTAAACACATGTATGGAGTCAAAAAGCCGCGATTTTCGCGGTTTTTTTATTAGAAGTAGCAACGTTTTTTAGAAAAAAGTGACTTGACTTTTGCAGACGTTTAAGCAGGTACTTGACAGCCGTATGGTATATTATAAAAAGCTCTTTAATGGTGAACACATGATAATCTACAAGATGGGGTGTACGTGATGTATCAATATAAGGATCAAGAGTATGAAGGTGTACATTTTGAAGGACGTGACTTGCGTTATGGAGAACTCATTAGTTGTGTTTTCAAACAGTGTACCTTTATGAACGCTTCGATGGAAGAAATCGAGACAAGCAACTGCCGTTTTATCGAGTGTGACTTTAAAGGTGCTTCCATGAATGGCTCCATCCATAGAGAATCGGCGTTTGAAAACTGCTTATTTGGTGGTGCTAATCTTTTCGCTTCCAAATTTACCTCCTGCAAGATGACGGGATCGGACTTCTCAGGTGCACAAATGGATGGTATTACACTAAGTCAGGGTGATTGGTCTTATACGAATCTCAGACATACCCGATTGGGCAAACAGGATTTGCGAGGAATTCGTTTCTTTGAAGCTGACTTTACGGATACGGATTTTACCAAAGCAGATCTGAGAGACTGTGATCTCACAAGAGTAGTTTTAAGCAGAGCCAAGCTGCAAGGGGCCGATCTTAGAGGTGCTAACCTGGAAGGAATCGATCTGAAATCATTGGACATTAAAGGTGTACGTTTGGATCGCGAACAAGCGGTTCTGTTTGTACGCTCTTATGGTGCGAAAGTAGATTAAGCTGAACGACAAACAAGAAACCGCCTATAAAGGCGGTTTTTTTGATATGGAGTTGTTCCAGTTCAAGCAAATTTGCAGGACTAACAGATATAAACAAGAAATAATAAACATAAGTTTCAAATAAAAGGAGGCCATTATGACTACTACATTAATTATTATTGTTGCTGTTATTGGCTTTGGGCTTATAACAGGCACAATCACTATGATTATGGTATTTAAACTGCTCCGTAACAATAAACAGAAACAGCACCTTCGAAAAAGCATTTTAATGGATGGGATTCCCGCAGAAGCGATTATTCATGACATTACACAAACTTCATCCAGTATGGATGGAAGGCCGGGAGTGCGACTGGATTTGACCGTTACCCAAGTTGACGGTCGTACCTTTCCCACGATTCTAGAAACATACATCCCGGTTACACATATTCCCCAATTCCAGAAAGGAAATGTCATTCACGTAAGATACATAGCAAACGGAAATGAACGAAAGGTTGAAGTGGAGGATGCTTATCTTCCTTAGGTGAGTATACCGATTAAAATAATTATTCCATTTATGATTGGAAACCACATGATCGTATATACCTCAATGCACTTCATGAAATGCAATGCATTATGTTTCAACACCGTTTCTTTTTGAGCGTTTTAAACGCAAGGCTACCCAGCTCATAAGCAGAGCTGCAACGAGTAAAAATAAAGTTAATCCTGCAATGACTACAAAGAAGGAGTGGTCAAAAGCAGCAAAGGCGGCAGATTTGAGTAACTCCGCAGACTCAGTAGGTAAACTTTCGGCAGCGATAAGAGCTTCATCCAGACTGTCCTTCACATTAACTGGCACACTCATCCCTTCAGGAATCCTCATAGCAAGCGTGTATACGAGAGTAGACATACTCCCAATGATGGCAATACCTGATGCTCCACCCAGCTCATAACCCACTTCCTCAATCGATGCTGCCATACCAGCTTTGTGTGGAGGTGCGTAACTCATGATGGAATGGGATGCTGCGGTCATCCCTGCGCCAAGGCCTGCGCCAAGTAGTGCTAAACCAAGGATCTGTCCAGTAAACCCTGCATTGAACTGCATCAGATATATCCCTATGCCCAGACCGGCGATCAAGAGAGAGAAACTTTTGATGTATACGACATCTACACGATGCATGATGGATCCGACAATAGGGCCAGCAATGAGTGCTGCAACGGGTATAGATAAGGTGAAAAGTCCCGCTTGAAGCGGTGACATGCCCTCCACAAGTTGAAGGCGTTGTGTGACCAGATATTGCACACCCATTTGCGCAAACAACCCGACCAGTGCGGTGATAAAGCCAGTGCTGAATCTTGGGATATTGAATAAGGACAGATCCAAAAGCGGGTTGGTGCTGTTATTTTGACGGCGAATAAAGATCATTAGGGACAGCATACCTATTAATGCTGCGCTAATGGCTAATGTCAGAGATCCTTCTCGCCTTGTGAATTCCTTGATGGAATAGATGATTCCAACCATGGCGATCATGATCTGAAAGGAACTGGTGAAATCCCACTTTTTCGACGAATCACCTTGATGTTTAGGAATCATTTTTAAGGCGAAAACAAACGCAAGAATGGCAATGGGAAGATTAATCAAAAACACAGAACCCCACCAGAAGTGTTGAAGCAGTAGCCCGCCGACAATCGGACCCAGTCCCGCACCACCTGATGCAATAGAGCCCCAAATACCAATCGCGAGTGCAAGTTCTCGTTCATTTGTAAAGGTAACCCTGATGATCGACAATGTCGCTGGCATCATCATGGATGCGCCAACTGCAAGAAGAATTCTACTCATGACAAGTACAGCCGGTACTGGAGAAAAGGCAGCAGTAAGAGAAGCGACAGAAAATACGAGCAATCCCAGGGTGAATATTTTTTTATGACCAAGACGGTCCCCAAGCGTTCCCATTGCAGGCAGAAGCCCCGCCATGACGAGGGAGTAACCGTTCAGAATCCATAATTTTTCTGAGGCTGATGCACCTAAATCATGGGTTAAGCTAGGTAAAGCGGTGTATAGGATGGTCATGTCCATCACGATTAGTAATAGTGCACTTGATACGATAACAAGAATCATCCAACGTTTTAACTTTGACATATTTCCCTCCAACAATATAAATAGATAACTTGCATTTTTAAACCATAAACTATAGGGTAACCCTATAGTCAAATTAATTTTGAACTATAGATTCTAGCGGAGGCCTGGTACAATGTCGGGAAACCATACACAACAATTTACTACCAGTGAATTTGCAAAAATCTGCGGAGTCACTAAACATACTTTATTTCATTATGATGAGATTGGACTGTTAAAGCCGGAGTTTACGAATTCCAACGGTTACCGTTATTACGGTATTCAGCAAACCTATGTACTTGATGTAATCCATGTGCTGAAAAAGGCGGGAAGCTCTCTAGAGGAAATTAAGTCTTTTATTCAAAATCAAAATACGCCTTTATTAATCGAGCTTTTTGAACAGAAAATGAAGGAACTGGAGCTAGAACAACTCCGAATCAAACGTATGCAAAAGCTCTTGAATGGTGCCATTGTCATGACACAACAAGCTATGAGTGCTTCACAGGAAGGTCTGGCTTTTGAAGAATGCGAGAAAGAATATTTTATTGCCGTTCGACTGGAACGAGGAGATGGAGACAAGGAGTTTACCCGCAAGTTTGTCGAATATCGAAACCATTGTGAAGAGCGAATGATCGAATATGAGTTTCCGGTATGGACTGTAGTTTGTCAGGAGAGTTTTGAGACAGGACACTTCTATCCGGACTACTTTTGCAATCAAATAAAAGCACCGATTCCTGGCGAATCGATGTTAGTCAAGCCCAAAGGACTGTATGCTGTCATGAACCATCGAGGATCATATGAAAGCATGCCAAAAACGTATTTAATCATTAAAGAGCATATAGAACGAGAGGGATTTGAAATCTGTGGAAACGTGTATGCCATGGATCTGCTCAGTTATTTTGCGGAAAATAATCCGGATGAGTATATCATCAAGATATACGTAGAAGTGTGTAAGGTTGCTGAGACAAAATAAAGAATAGAAATCGATTTAATTCAGGAGGGTATTTTTTGAAATTAGTTAAAGCTTATGATATGGATTTGAACGAAGAATGGTCAACGCATCTTCAGGAATTGCTTATTGCCAGTTTTCCAGAGGTCTACCCGGAGGACCGTTTGTTTTTCAAGCAAATTCCACATGGCAGAATATTAGCATTCACCTCAGATAATCAACTGATTGGGCATGTAGGATTAGATTACAGAATGATGAATTTGAATGGAAAAGCAATAAGAGTTCTAGGGATCATTGATCTATGTGTTTCCACTTCACATCGCTCTCAAGGAATTGGTTCCTTTTTGCTAGCGGAAGTGGAGAAGCTGTCCAAAGGGCATATTGATTTTGTGCTATTATTTGCTGATCATGAGGACTTGTATAGCAAAAATGGGTTCAAAACGGTTAACAACACATGTAAGTGGTTGAAAATTGACCATGAAACCTTAATTACAATTGGAGTTGGAATTCAGAAGGTCGAAGGCTTGATGGTTAGAGAAGTCGGAACTATGCCATGGGGTGAAGGAGAACTCGATTTTTTAGGCTATTTGTATTGAGCACTATGAGCACTCACCCAAAAATTGAGCCCATAAAAAAGGTGATAGAGCCACGCAGTTTCGTGGCTTTTTTGTATTCCAAGAGAATTTGTTTATAAAATGAATTTGTTGAAAAATAACAAAGTGATAAATTTTATTTATCGAAATGAAATTGAATTTCATTCATGAACGTTTCATGAGTTCGTTTACATGCCATAGAAAATATTTTATAATTGTCATCGGAAGAACTATAACTAACTAAAAGTTATTAAGTGTTAAAATTAAATTAAATAGACGTTAAAACGTCAAGAGACATCATGAAAGAAGGCAATCAGTAAATGAACTCATTTTTTGTAGATTCCAATGGAAACTTGAAAACCTCTTTGAAAGGCAAGGATGTTCTGTCCAATCCCTTGTTGAACAAGGGTACTGCCTTTAACGAAGAAGAAAGAAGAGAGCTTAACCTGAATGGCATCTTGCCACCGATGGTTTTAAATATTGAAGAACAAGTGAGTCGAGTATATCAGCAATTGCAGAATGAATCGGATAATCTGCGAAAAAGCATCATGCTTAGTGATTTGTTCAACCGTAATATTGTACTCTTTTACCGTTTAATGAAGGATCATCTTAGCGAAATGTTGCCGATTGTGTATACACCTACGGTCGGACAAGCTATTCAGGAATATAGCCATCAGTACCACAGACCAGGTGGTCTATATTTATCCATTAATGATATGGATGGGCTGGAGGAAGCTTTCCGCAACAGTGGTTTACATGCTGGAGATGTGGATTTGATTGTGGTGACCGACTCGGAAAGTATTCTGGGCATCGGAGACTGGGGCGTTGGCGGCATTAAAATTGCCATTGGTAAACTCGCGGTATATACAGCAGCCGTAGGCGTTGATCCAAGCCGTGTATTGCCTGTTGTGCTGGATGTGGGAACCAATAATCCCAAACTGCTGAATGATCCATTGTATGTGGGCAACCGTCATGAACGGATTCGCGGGGAAAAATATGAGCAATTTATCGAAGCCTTTGTGAAAGAAACAACAAAGTGGTTTCCGGATATCCTGCTTCATTGGGAAGACCTGGGCAGCGTGAATGCCAGAAATATTATACAGAAATATGGGGAAGAACTCCTTACATTTAATGATGATATTCAGGGGACGGGTGCGGTTACACTTGCGGCGATTATGTCCGGAGTTCAAGTGACGGGTGTACCTCTTTGTGAACATCGTGTCCTTGTATTTGGACCAGGGGCAGCTGGCATTGGTAACGCGGATCAGATTCGTGACGCTATGATGGAAGAAGGGCTTGAGCAGGAGGAAGCGGAGAGCCGTTTCTGGGCGTTCGATTATCGTGGAATCCTTACGGATGAGACGGAAAGTCTATTTGAATTCCAGAAACCATATGTACGTAAAGCTGCGGAAGTGAAAAATTGGGCGTTGAATGAGCAAGGGCAGGTTAGTTTGCTGGAAGCTGTGAAACAGATCAAACCAACGATCCTGATCGGCACTTCCGGTGTGGCAGGTGCCTTTAATGAAAAAGTTATCAAAGAGATGGCGAAGCATGTGGAACGTCCAATCATTATGCCAATGTCCAATCCGACCTCGCTTGCCGAAGCAGCACCAAGAAGTTTGATTGAATGGACGGATGGCAAAGCACTGATTGCAACAGGCAGCCCCTTTGAACCTGTCATGTTTAATGACACATTGTATGAAATTGGTCAATCCAATAATGCTTTTGTGTTCCCTGGTTTGGGTCTAGGAGCGATTGTAGCGAAAGCATCGAAATTTACCAAAAACATGTTCACCGCAGCTGCAGTGGCCGTAGCTAATTCGGTAGACTCCTCTGCACCAGGTGCTCCACTTCTGCCCAGAGTGAAAGAGCTGCATGCTGTTTCGTACAAAGTTGCAGTGGCGGTCGCCAAGGCGGCAGTGGAAGATGGCGTTGCGCGTGTAGAATTGAAAGACGTTGAAGAGGCTGTAAAAGCTGCCATGTGGCATCCGGTGTACAAACCGCTGTATGCGGCAGTTTAATAATTGAATACAGCGCGTGGTAACTATAAATTCTTGTGGGTCGATAATGTGGATTTGGATTCAAAAAGGTGCACAACTTGATTTCTCGCCTTGACCCGTGGCTGTATTCCATGTTAAGTTTCTGATATTAAATTGTTGAGCTTTTAAAGGGGGATAGAGCGATGACTGAATTAGAGGTTGTAGATGTTTATGTGAACCTGTCAACGAACATGAACACTGACATGGTTCACAACATAACTAATCAGAATCCGGCACTTTATCCTCCTATGCATAGATTATCTTGGTGTTAATTTTTTGAACGCCAAGTCTCTTTATCATAGTCAGGTTGATGTAACGCAAAAAAGCACCGGTGAATGGGGCTTTTTTGCGTTTTTTCATTTGAGGATATTCTAATCACTCTGACACGAGGGATATGTCATTATGCAAGAACGGATTGAAATTCTGATTATGTTCAAATATAAAGTGAGGGACCATGTCGTGGTAAATTTCACGTCGGTTAACTTTTATATTTCACATAAAAAGGATGATCTTTATGTCTTTAATTAACGTTAGCAACCTAACCTTTGCCTATGATGGCAGTTACGATAATATATTTGAAAATGTAAGTTTTCAGCTAGACTCCGATTGGAAATTGGGCTTTACCGGAAGGAACGGCAGAGGCAAAACGACATTCCTCAATCTGCTGCTTGGTAAATATGAATACAGCGGAACTATTTCTGCGAATGTTAGCTTTGAGTACTTTCCTTTTCAGGTTCAGAATAAAGGAGCTATGACCCTCGATGTCATTGAAGAGGTTTATCCTGAATATTTACACTGGCAGCTTGTTCGAGAGCTTAACCTGTTAAAAGTTTCGGAAGATATTCTGTATCGGCCTTTTGATTCCTTGTCTAACGGAGAACAAACGAAGGTGATGCTGGCTGCCTTGTTCCTGAAGGATAATCGGTTTTTGCTCATCGATGAACCTACCAATCATCTCGACATTCATGCCAGAAAACTCGTCAGTAATTATCTTCGCAGCAAAAGTGGATTTATTCTGGTGTCACATGATCGATCTTTTTTGGATAATAGCGTAGACCACATCCTGTCCATCAATAAAAATAACATTGAGATTCAGAGAGGGAACTTCTCCGCTTGGTGGGAAAATAAACAAAGGCAAGATCAGTTTGAACTTGCAAGTAATGAGAAGTTAATAAAGGACATCAAACGTTTATCCGATTCTGCCAAACGGACGGGTGGATGGTCGCATGAAGTGGAAAGAACCAAAAATGGTACGAGAAATTCCGGTTCAAAGGTGGATAAAGGCTATATTGGACACAAGGCTGCCAAAATGATGAAACGTTCCAAAAATATTGAGCAGAGGCAGCAATCCGCCATCCAAGAAAAGTCCAAACTTCTGAAAAATATTGAGAGTGCAGAACGTCTACAGATTCATCAACTGGATTTTCACAAAAAAGAACTTGTTGAATTGGAACATGTGTCGATTGCATACGGCTCCAATACGGTATGTAAGGACGTGAGTTTCACAGTTGAAAAAGGGGATCGTATTGCACTTTATGGTAAAAACGGATCGGGGAAATCAAGCATCCTTAAACTGATTTGTGGTGAGGATATCCCTTATACAGGTCAATTTCGAAAGGATCACCAACTTAAGATCTCGTATGTGTCCCAGGACACGTCAGATCTCGGCGGCCAATTATCGGATTATGCTGACACGCAGGGAATCGATGAAAGCCTGTTTAAATCGATACTAAGAAAGCTTGATTTTTCCAGGCTGCAATTGGAGAAGGATATCTCAACGTATAGTGCAGGCCAAAAAAAGAAGGTGCTGATTGCTAAAAGTCTCAGTGAGCAAGCTCATTTGCACATTTGGGATGAACCCCTCAACTTTGTGGATGTCATTTCTCGTATGCAAATAGAAGACTTGCTGCTGGAGTACTCCCCAACCCTTCTGTTTGTAGAGCATGACAGTGAGTTTTGCGCAAATATTGCAACAAGAATTATCGAGCTATAAGCAAAAGGGAAAGATAAAAGATATACATTCTAAGAGCCGCCGCTTGGCGGCTTTTAATCATTACATCTATCTTTGCAATACATAACCAATCATAGGTAATGCTTGTTACGTGTTCAGACATCGGAATTGTGAGCAACTATGCTATAATTTTATAGTCACAGCCAATCAAATGATGGTTCATTGAATCAATTTATTGAATATATTCCCCAAGAGGTGTAAACCCGTTGAAAAAAGAAATGACATCGATGAAGCAAATGAGACTTAATTCCATTCTGGACGAAGCAACCAAACTGCTGATTGAAAAGCCCAACGCATCCATGAATGATATCGCAGAATCTGCGAAAATTGGTATTGCAACCCTGCATCGATACGTGGAGAGTCGCGAACAATTAATGGTTTATCTGGGCTTGCGTGCGATCGAGGTGGTCAGTGAGGCCATGCAAAACATTCATTTGGATGAGGAAAACTGTGAAACGTATATTCCGGAACTGATTGAAGTGCTCATTCCGTTAGGGGATAAAATATTTTTCCTTACTCATGACGCAGCTATACACTATAATCCTGAGATTGAGGGAGCAGATTTGAAGCTGAGAGAACCTATACTGCATGCGGTCAGCATGTTGCAGCAAAAGAATTACTTTCGTCAGGATGTCAATAAAAACTGGATTGTAGATGTGCTTTATTCTATCTTGTTTCTGACGTGGCAGCAGGTTGTAAGTGGTGACATTGCTCGTAAATCAGCAGCTTCGCTAGTTGTGGATACGTTCTATCACGGCTTTAGGGCCAGATAAGAACAACATATAATAAATGCAATATAACACCCCATTGTGGAGTCGGTCGTGTCATTGGATACGGACTCACTTTGGAGGTGTTTTTTTGCGTGGAGAGCTATCAGCGATTCTTGAAAGGCGCATATTTTCTTTTCGGTACATATTCATATTTTAACAGAGTTCAGAATTTAAGATTTAAAACTTACAAAAAATGATATAAATTTCTAGTAGATTCAAATCATTACCAAATTAAGACAGTGAATTTGCGACAAGGAGGTCGATAATCTGCACTGAACGCGATACCGTTTCAACTCGCTTTTGCACGCATTCCATCATATCCAACAGGAGGGATTCCATGCTTTACACCATTATTGTGCCAGTTAACCAGGACTATAACATTTTGAACCTGTTCACGGACTCATTGTTACGGACCGTAAGCCCGTCCACTCAAATCATTTTTATCAACGATGGTTCCGGTTCTGCTGTCTTACAGCATTTGGAGAAACTGAAACAAGAGGTTAGAGAAGGTGTAACGATTGAAATTCTTCAGCATGATTTTCCACTTGGTTGTGCCGTATCAATCAATAGCGCGCTTCGGCGAGCAGAGGGAGATTATATTTTCTTCCTGGATTCCGATACGATCCTTCAACCGAACTGGCAATCCATGATGAAAGAGACGATGGACAGCGACATTACGATCGGTATGATTGGCGGTGTTCTGCTCTATCCGCAAACGGGAGGTGTGCAGCATTGTGGTATTGCATTTGCCGATACAATTGGTCGCCACTTATTTCTGAACGCTTCGCCTGAAGACATTCCGAAGGAAACATTTTCAGTTCAGCTTGTCGTATTCGCCATGTTCGGCATGAAGAGGGAAGTGTATGAAACGGTAGGCGAGCTGGATGAAAAGTTCTTTAACGGATATGAGGATTTTGATTATCAGATGCGAGCACGGGCAGCCGGATATGATACGGTCATTAATCCGAATATTCTCGCCTATCACTGGGAACGGAGCAGTGGCATTCATCGCAACTTCAACCGTAAAAACAATCTGGCACGTTTCTGGAAAAAGTGGGGTGGGGAAATTGAGGCCGATGTTTGGCCATTCGTATTCGGTCATCTGAAAGAACAGCTGGATAGCCAGAGTGAATATCAGCATCTGCCGATCGTTGGTATCGATCTTGCAGAAGTTCGCAGTGACGCGGATACGTTCTGGACCAAGCTGGAGGAAGCTGACATTGCACCTGTTGCTGAGGTACGTGACTATTCCAACCGCTTTAACTCTAATGGAGCTATCTGGCTGCCGCAGGTTCTGGGCAAGGAGCTGATTCATAGCGAGAACCGATTATTGTTTCTGGTGGACAATTTCGCCCGGTTGTTGGAAAACCGTTACTGGATCGAGATGAGACATGCTCATCGGGCTAAAGATCTGATTATTGATCTGTATGGCAATGTTATCACCATGGATCGCATATATGATGGCTGCTGGCCAGGCTCCAAAGTTCGCTAACTCACAAACCAAGTAAACAGGGAGGAACCAAAGGTGAAATCAAAAGAGAGCACGCTTGATCGTGCCGTAAGGTTTACACGGAATCTGGAGTGGTTGGAACATGTCGAAAAGGTTATTCCGAGCGGATGCAGTACGTTAGCGAAAGCACCAGAACGATTATTTCCGGGATATACACCCGTATGCTGCGCAGAGGCACGCAATTCCCGTTTTATAGATATCGATGGAAATGAATGGTTGGATTGTGAGATGGCCATGGGTACGGCGCCATGGGGACATGCGCGGCATGAAGTTCAACTGACCATCATCCATCAGCTGAAAAAAGGGACAAGTTATTCGATTCCTGCTGACATTGAACTTGAATGCGCTGAATTGATTTTGGAACGGTTTGAGGGCCGCTACCCCTCATTGCGATTCACCAAAAGTGGCGCCGATGCAGTCAGTGGAGCCGTACGTCTGGCTCGTGCGGGAAGTGGCAAAAGCAGGGTCATCGCGACGGCCTATCATGGGTGGCATGACTGGTCTGCCTATGGGTACTATGGCCGCGAAACGAAAGAACGAGGCATCCCCGTGGATATCGAACGCACAACAATCTGGATAGATAAGCCCTCACCAGAGCGTATCGAGGCCCAAATCCAATCCTCTCCCGAGGATATCGCCTGCATTGTTCTTTGTCCAAATGAATGGAAACGTGAGCCGTTGGCGCAAGTTGTATCCCTATGTCGGTCATTGGATATCATTGTCATATTTGATGAAGTCACCTCCGGTATTCGAATGGGCAAGCAAGCTACAGCTGGGGAGTATGATATCTGGCCGGATCTGCTCTGCATTTCCAAAGGCATGGCGAATGGACTGCCACTCGCAGCCGTAATGGGACCAGAACATCTGATGTCATTATCAGGACAGGTCAGATTCAGCAACGCCCATTCCAGCGAGACTACTGCACTCGCGGCAGCGATTGCATGTGAGAGATTGATGAAAAGCGCTAAAGTATGGCCTAGCTGGCGCGAGGCTACTATTCGGATTATGGATCTGATTGAAGCTGAACTCGTACTTCTTGGATTAACCGATCAATTGGTGCTGAAGGGTACCTATGCGAGTTTCTCCATTAGCTCTATTTCGGAGGAAAACTTTCATACCGATCCTTTCCGTGAGTTTATGGTCAAACGAATGGCCCACTTCGGAATATTCACCAAAGGGTACTTTATTTTCTCTGATGCTCATACCCGGGAAGAATTATTGTGGGTGGAAGAAGCGCTTTTGCAGACACTATCCGACTGGAAAGAAGTTCTGAAACAGGAACACTTTTCGAATTGAGATTTACGAAAACGTTTAAAATTTTATTCAAATTATATTAGTTGAACTATTCATTTACACGTGAACGGAGAGGACAGAATAAACCTGAAAAAGCGGAGCGGTCGCCTTTATCCCGGATTTCCCCCTTTAAAAAAAGGAATTAAAAAATCTGGGGATAACAACGATTGGAAGGTTGTTCTGTCATCGGAGTGGATTGTGTAAAATCTTTATTTCAACTTATATCAAACATCGACTAGGAGGAATATTCAATGAAAGCACTCGTATATCAGGATCTTAAACAGGTGACTTACCAGGATATTGAGGAGCCAACTATACAAAAGCCAAACCAGGTAAAAATTAAAATCTATGGTTCAGGCATCTGCGGTACAGACCTGAATATTGTCAAAGGCAAAGTGCCGGCGAATAAAGGAACGATTATTGGTCATGAAGGTGTAGGTACAGTGATTGAGGTTGGCGACGAAGTTCGCGGTTTCAAGGTAGGTGATCGGGTATTGGTTGATCCCACGCAATCTTGCGGTACCTGCTCCTATTGCCGCGAAGGACTGTTCATCTACTGCGAGAATTTTGATGACTATCAAGTAGGGATGACGACACATGGAACCTTTGCTGAATATTTTGTTGGGGACGAAAAGTATATCTATGCCATCCCGGATTCCATGAGCTGGGAAACGGCCATGATGATCGAACCACTGGGATGTGTACTTCAGACGTTCATGAAAGCAGGGACTAAGCCAAGTGACTCTGTACTGGTCCTCGGTTCTGGTGCAATCGGTTCTCTGTGTCAGCTTGTGAGCAAACGATTGGCAAGGCTTACTGTAGGCACGGAAGTTGATCCATTCCGCAAAGAGTTCGCTTCAGAGATCGCGGATCATGTGTTCTATCCTCAGGAACTGACGCTCGATAAAGTATACGAGATCAATAATAACAAGAAGTTTGATATTGTAGTGGACGCGGTTGGTAACCAGCTTCATGTGGGATTTGAGATGATTGCCAAAGGTGGCAAGATCATTCCTATGGGTTATGACGACAGCTATGAGGTGACGTTCAAATCAACTGCCGTAATTAATGATGGTATTAGTATCATTGGTGCGGTAGCTAATCACTCGATGATCAGTACAGCATTGAAATTTGCACAAAGTATTCCGGAACTGGAGCAAATGGTTACCTCTACGGAACTGCTGAGTGATTATGAACAGGCATTCAATGGGACAATCGGGTATCATCTGCGTACCGGAGAGAAATTGCCCATGAATTCGGTTAAAACAGCTCTGATCTTGTAAGCATGTAGAATCAGCGGTTTTGCCGCTGCGAAAAGCAGGAATTCGCAGCGGTGAAACACCGCAGAAAAGGGGGAGATATCGATTGAAGCTGCTACAGGATTTGCCGAGAAATCCGCGGTACTCCATCTTACTTGAACCGGTATGGGCCATTCCGGGCACGATTGTTCTTTTTTATGCTCCCTTATATATGAAGGAAGCCGGACTTTCGGATATTGAAATTGGTTTGATCAATTCGGTGAATCTTTATTTTGCCTTTATATTTCAGTTATTTGCGGGTTCAATCACGAATAAGCTGGGTCGCAAGCGAACAACACTGATTTTTGATTTGATTGCCTGGAGTGTTCCTATGTTCATCTGGGCTTTCTCCCAGAACTTTTGGTTGTTTCTGATCGCTTACTTGCTGAATGCAACCTCCAAATTTGTGACGGTTTCCTTCAACTGTCTAATTATTGAGGATGTTGAGGAACACAAGCGATCCAAGGTATTCGCCATTCTCAACATGATCATTACTGGTGCTGGAGTACTGACACCGATCGCGGGGGTAGTGATTGCCGATTTTGGCATTGTGCCAACACTAGCCAGTATTTATTTTGTCGGTGGCATTCTCATGACCGTAATGTTCTTCATTCGCAACCGGTATACGGATGAGACCAAAGTAGGGAAGGAACTTATGGGAATGCATAGCCAAACCCGGGTGATTCAGAGTCTAGCTTCCAGTCTGCGACTTTTCGGCAAATCGTTCTACAAACGGAGGCTTTTACCGATTATTCTCATCACGGTGCTTTCCAATTTGATCCTGCAGTTGAACTTTTTTCAGGTGATTTTTTTCAAGGAACAGTTAAAATTCAATGATCAGATTATTTCATTTATCCCGGTCGTCACCGCTGTAACCGTCATGCTCTTGTATTTAGTCATTATCCCGCGTCTGAAACGGCGTTCAGAAGAAAAGTATGTCAGTTTCTCGATCATTTTAAGTACAGTGGGGGCAATACTTTTTCTGTTGATACCTGTGGGGAATATAGCCATGTTATTTCTGACTCTAATTGTACTGGCGGCAGGCAATTTCATCTTGCAAACGTATCGGGACTCACTGCTTATGAACCGATTGGGTACACATGAAAAAGCGGATATGTTCTCGGCAGTGCAGACCGTCATGACGTTAACAGCGATTCCATCAGGTTACCTGACAGGGCTGCTGTATCACTATAACCCCGTGCTGTTATTCAGTGTCATTCTTGTACTTTATATCGTACTCATGGTCATCATGTTATTCCTCCCTGATCCCCAGAAACACTCCCAGGTAATCAGTACTTACAAAAATATGTAGGAGAAGGGGTTTTCTGTATATGAAACGAATATATAATACAGAAAATGAACCTGGGAGGCATAGAAATGACAAACGTATTTGCAACAGAAACAAGAAACCAAATGAACTGGATTAATGAGCCGAAGACCTGGTCTTATACCGATCAAGGAGTTCTAATTGTAGAAGCTCAGGCTGATACGGACTTTTTCCAGGACCCAGCGGGTAAACACATCCGTGCAACCGCGCCATTTCTTTCGATGCCGGTGCCTAACGATTTTGAAATGACGACCCAGCTAACCGTGGACATGAAACATCAGTATGATTCCGGATGTTTGATGGTGATGGCAGATGAGCGAAACTGGTGCAAGCTTTGTTTTGAGTATGATGGAAAAGCAGCTACCATTGTGTCGGTAGTAACGAAGGAAGGTTCATCCGATGATTGCAATTCGGTTGAAGTTCCCGTAACCAATCCTTATCTGCGCATACGCAAAGTGGAAGACTGCATTTCATTCTTTTATTCACCCGATGGGGTGGAGTGGAAATTAATTAGATATTTCGGCATGCCGATAGAGGGGGAGATTCGGGCTGGAGTTGTTGGACAGTCACCAACCGGAACGGGATGCACCTGTCACTTTTTATCGATGAATGTTACCCGTCCGGATGTGACTGCACGCTTCTAAGCCCATCTCCCTGCCAATCGGTTGATCATTGGAGGGAGAAAAGCGGAATGGTAAAAGCTTTTATTTTGGATTTTGATGGACTGATTGTGGACACGGAGACACCTTGGTTCTATGCTTTTCGCGATATTTATAAAGAGCATGGACTTGAACTTGGGCTGGAGCTTTGGTCGAAAAATGTAGGGACATCGTTTGAAGAATTTCATCCTTTTCTATATCTGGAGCAAGCGCTGCAAAAACCGATCGATCACGATCATATCAAGCTGCTTTCTGAACAGAAATACGAAGCATACCTTGGACAGGCAGCAATTCTTCCAGGCGTGCATGAGTTGCTCCAGTCTGCCCGTAAAAAGGGAATTCAACTTGCCGTTGCTTCCAGCTCTACCCGGGATTGGGTTCATGGTTATTTACGTACACTCGGCATTTTCGAACTATTCGATGTTATTCATACAGCTGAGGACGTCAAGCGGGTCAAACCGGACCCGGAATTGTATCTGCTTGCCCTGGAGAGTCTCGGGATCGGAGCATCCGAAGCGGTTGTGTTTGAAGACTCGCCGAATGGACTGAAGGCAGCCAAAGCGGCGGGGATTCGCTGTGTCATTGTGCCTAACGAGGTAACGCGTAATCTGGAATTCTCGAAGTATGATCTGCGGTTAACCTCGCTGGCAGAGATCACGATGGAAGTTCTTTAACCCTGGTATTGCTTGCGTAACTCAATAGGAGAGATTCCTTCATATTTCTTGAAAACGGATCCAAAATAACTGGCGCTGTTGAAACCGACAGCCCGAGCAATCTCGTGTGCCGTTATCCCAGCATCATGGACGAGCATTTCCTTGGCTTTCAATAACCGATATCGTGTCAGATAATCAAGCGGAGTCATTTGGAATTCCTTTTTGAATATCCGATTTAAATGCTGTTCGGTGACGTTCATTTGCTGAGCCAGCATGGAGAGCGAGATATCCTGATCATAATTTTGCTTGATAAAAGTAACCAGTCCGCCCAGCTTTAATCGGGCATCCGAGCGTTCATAAGCACCATAACGATCGCCATCAATCGTTAACCTGACCAGAAGCATGTACAGCAATGCGGATACGTGCCAGATTTGATCCTTGTGCCGGGACTGTAGCGCCAACGTTATTTCATGCAACAGGATATGAAGCATTCCATCCGGCTTGAAGGCGCGCAGCTCCCCGATCTGCAAGGTATGCAGAAACCGGGGCAACAAATAGCCATTAAAGGACAGGCAATTGAACAACAATGAATCACTCAGATTGTCGTAACGATATGTTACCTCCGGAAACATAATAAGAGCTATTCCTTCCCGAATTGAAAACTCATGATTTTGGGCAGCGATTTTCCCTGTTCCCCCGATACACTGCACAATACTGTAATCCCGTGAATGGCCGTTCCAATTCATTAATTCATCTACGGTCAGCTGATTTTGACCTGTAATCATAAGCGGCATATCGGGATCCAGTGAATTCCCCATACTAGGTTTCGGCATCGTTGTGTTTTTCCTCATTTCGTTAAAGGTCGTGTGCGTAAATGGCGTGGATACAGCGTTAAAAGAAACCTGATTTGAATTATATTACATAAATAACATTTTATCGAAAACCTTTTAGGAACACGTATCATAATGTCGATGCCTTGCCATTATCACACCAAGCAGTATGCGTTATAATGGTTACAGTGATTTAGGAAAGGGATGCAGTCATGAAGAAAGTCATCGTCGTAGGATCAGGAATTCTTGGGGCTTCCACAGCGTATCAATTGGCTAAACGGGGTGCGGAAGTTCTTCTTATAGACCGGAAAGATCGAGGGCAGGCTACGGATGCTGCTGCCGGGATCATCTGTCCCTGGTTATCTCAGCGCCGTAATCAGGATTGGTATCAGCTTGCCAAAGCGGGTGCACGTTTTTATCCCGGCTTGATTGAAGAACTCAAGAGTGAAGGGGAAACAGAAACGGGTTACGCTCAAGTGGGTGCTCTTAGTATTCATACGGATGTGGACAAAATCAACAAGATGCAGGAGAGGGCACACCTTCGTAAAGAAGATGCACCGGAGATTGCCGATATTACCCGTCTAGATGCAAAAGAAACTCATGAGCGTTTTCCTCTTCTGGAGGAGAGCTTTCAGTCCGTCTACATCAGTGGTGCTGCGCGTATCGATGGACGTGCGCTTCGTGATGCCTTAATCCGATCGGCTCAACGAAATGGAGCGGTCCTGATTCATGGGGACGCGACACTTCAATATGAATCGGACCGAGTGACTGGAGTGGTTGTGGACGGTAAAGTCATATCGGCTGACGAGGTTATCGTGTGTGCCGGCGCTTGGGCTAATGAACTGTTGAAGCCCTTGGGCATTGATTTTAAGGTTCATTATCAGAAGGCGCAAATTATGCACTTGCAGGTTCACGATCGAAAGGACACTGAGAACTGGCCTGTAGTCATGCCTCCTTCGGATCAATATCTGTTAGCCTTTGATCAACAGAAGATTGTGATCGGAGCGACTCACGAAAATGATATTGAAGGATACGATACAAGAGTAACCGCAGGCGGAATGCAGGAAATTTTGAATAAAGGATTGGAACTGGCTCCCGGTTTAGCTGATAGCACGTTTCAGGAAGTAAGAGTAGGTTTTCGTCCATTTACTCCAGGTTTTCTTCCGGTAATGGGTGCTGTTCCAGGTTGGAATGGCTTGATCGCAGCTAACGGGCTTGGAGCGTCTGGGCTAACGATGGGGCCTTTTATTGGCAGTCAACTGGCCAAATTGGCTTTGGGTATGGATTTGGATATCGATATTCAGCCATATGACCTTGGAAAAGCAATGAATGATCAGAATTGAGGTGAACTATGACGTATTCACAGCGCTTAACTCACGGCTACTCCTCAGACATCATCTATCTGGAGCATCAGATTGCCATCGCAGAGGAGGAATTGGCAAAAGCTGAGGAAAAGCGGCGGGCATACGAATCGGATTTAGATCAGTTAAGAACGTCTCCCGGGTATCATTCAACTTCAGCAACGGACGTCTCTAATGAGAAAAAATGGGTCGATGAGTTAAACAAATTGCAAGGTATGATTAAAGATATCCGGACCCGACTTAAAGACTTGCAAGAAGATTTAGGGGAACTTGAAGATTAATAGGAATGGATTGACATTTGGAAAAACACATGTTGTAATAAGCCTGAGCTATTTGCAGGGGGACTGTTCGCAGTTGAGAAGGTTAAAACCTGACCCTTTGAACCTGTTAGTTAATACTGACGTAGGGAGCAAATAACATGTACTCATGTTATTTTGCCCTTGCCGAAAATAGGACAAGGGCTTTTTGGTCTGCATTTTAGAGGACAGAACGCGATAGCTGGATGTGAAGCGGGGACATTATAATTTTAATAAAAGGAGAAATGATCATGTCATTTTCAAGAACGTTAAAAGATAAGTCCAGAACCGTATGGGAAGATGGATACAACCATCCTTTTTTACACGAAATGGGGAAAGGCACACTGGATCGGGAAGCGTTTAAGTTTTATCTTCTTCAGGACTATACATATCTGATTGAATATGCGAAGATTTTTGCCATGGGTGCGGTGAAGGCGACAGATGAAAAATTGATGACGAACTTTACGGTGATTCAACACGCTATTCTGTACGAAGAAATGGATTTGCATCGAAAGTATATGAATGAATTTGGGATTGCGCTGGATGAAAATCATGCTGTCAAACCCTCTCTATACAACAAGGCGTATACGTCGAATATGATGAGTGTTGCACAAACAGGTGGGGTTGCCGAAATCATCGCCGTCATTTTCCCTTGTGCGTGGACGTATTACGACTATGCTACAAGATTAAAAGAACAATATCGAGATTCATTAGAGGGCAATTTCTATCAGACCTGGATCGAAAATTATGCAAGTGATGATTTCCGCGACTCATTTGAATGGTTCTATGATACACTGGATGCATTATGTGAACATAAAACCGAGCTGGAGCTGGAGGCCATAGAAGACATATTCAGAAGAAGTGTTGAATTTGAATATCTGTTCTGGGATATGTCGTATAAACGGCAACTCTCGTACTTGTGATGAATGCAATCTACTACAACCAGAGATAAGGATGAACATACAGATGGACAATCGTGAGGAACGTATCTATTTGCGATTTTTGAACGTGGAGGACGCGCCGACATTGCTGGATTTGCAGTTCCGTAACCGGGCTGTTTTCGAAGAGATATCGGCAAGTGAACGATCGGAGACGTTTTATACACTGGAGGGTCAAGTTGCACTTCTCGAAGGTTGGAACAAGGCCAGGGAAGAAGGGAAACGTTACTCTTTTGGAATCTTCCTGAACAATACACATGAGCTCATTGGAGAGATTTCTCTGTTCGAACTTGAACTGGATTCCACAGCCAAATGGATTGTTGGTTATGTGCTAGATCAAGTGCAGAATGGCAAGGGATACATGAGCGATGCCCTTCGGCTAGCACTGGATTTTGCTATGAATGAAGCGGGAATAAAACGAGTGGAGGCAGGTGCACTTCCCGACAATGCCGGATCAATTCGAGTGTTGCGTAAAGCGGGCTTCCAGGAAACGGACCGCCAGAATATTAAAATCAAGGGAAGTTGGAAGGAACATGTGATGTTTGCAGTGGATTTGCAGTAGATTGTTGAATACCGTAACGTGAACCACCTAAATCATCCAGGGGGAACTTATGAATAAACGGAAACAAATGTTATTGGACTCAGCACTTGTGCTCTTTGAGAAACATGGAGTAACCAACACCTCTATACAGATGATCCTAGACGAGTCAGGTGTGTCCAAAGGAACATTTTATAAATTCTTTGGTTCCAAGGATGATTGTATTCTTGCTATTCTGGAGCAGCGTGTACAGGAAGATATGATGATTCGCAAAGATTTGGAGAGCCAAAGCTATGCATCCGATTTTGACTTACTGGTAGATCAAATTATGGTGCCGATGATTTTGCCGGAAAAAAAGCTTGTTGTGGAGCTATTCTGGACAGGCTTCTACTCTGGAGAATGCAATCTAGAGAACTTGACTCGTACGCAGTTAAATTGGTTATCTGAACGACTGGTACAGGTATTTGGTGAAGAATTAAAACCCTTTGCTTATGAAGGGGCTATTTTTGGTTTTGGCATGATCCATCAAATCTCGAATATGTGGAGAAACTTCCATCTTGCCCAACCGAATTGGAACCATCTTGTGCCCAAAATCCTGAACTACATTGAAATTTTGCTTCGTTCCATGCTGGAAAGGCAAGAGCATATTGTTGATTTTCCAAGTCTGTTGGTGATCGCTCCTGATTCCAAAGAAATTGCGGTGGATAAAAACAATCTGATTGCTGGTCTTCAAAAATTCAGTCATTCTATTCTCCACTCGGAAGTATCTATTAAAGCGAAAGAACTGACCAAAGGACTGCTTGCTTTAGTCGAGCAGAAAGAGATCAATATTTCCATGTTGGAAGTAACGCTGCAGGCGTTTCAAACGGAATTTGAATCGTCTTCTATGAATTGCGAAGCTAGCAGAATTGTCAAAGACTGCGGCTTATATCTTGAACAAATCAGGCAGGTTCCGATGGAGAAAACGAAATAGAACACGAAATAGAACACGTTAGCGCAGCGGTTCTCACTGAAGTGCAGAGGTTTCTGTTCATTTGTAATACACAAAAAAAGCGGCAGATTGGACGTAAAGCTTAGGGTCCTGATCTGCCGCTTTTTATATAAGATACATAGGCTCTAAATGATCTAATTCATGTAAATGTTGTTCTTAATTTGTATTCATCGAGACTTTTTGTCTTACAGGCTGCTTGGAGTCTTCCTCCGTCGCTTGTTTGGTACGTTTGATGAAGAAGGAAAGTAGCAATCCGAGAACGGCAATGCCGATAATGACAACATAAGCATCATTAATTCCCTGGATCATGGATTCCATTCCCAACTGTTGCTGGGTTAAACCTTTGGCTGCACCCGTTGCCACCATGTCCTGTACATGTGCCGTTGTGCGACTAGTCATTACACTTACGAGCAATGAAGTACCCACAGCGCCAGCTACTTGTCTGACGGTGTTGGATATCGCTGTACCATGCGGCCCAAGTCTTGGAGGCAGTTGATTCAAACCTGCCGTTTGGATAGGCATCATGAGCAAGGCCATACCAATTCGGCGACCTGTTGACATTAAGACAAGGTAAGTATAACTTGTAGAATCGGTTAGATCGATGAAACCAATAGTGGTTACGATCGTGATAACCATCCCGATAATTGCCAGCCATTTTGCGCCAAACCGGTCAAACAATCTACCTGTTATTGGCATCAGGAAGCCCATGACAAGCGCCCCTGGAAGCAACAATAATCCGGACTCCAATGCCGTGTAACCCCGTGCATTTTGGAGGTATAAAGGAAGCAACATCATATCAGCATACATGATCATCGTGATCGCGATATTAATGACCGTGGTCAGTGAGAACATATTATACTTGAAAGCACGCAGATCGAGCAGCGGATTTGTAGACGCGAGCTGTCTCCATGTGAACAGTCCAAGAGCAATTACTCCTGCTGCAAGGCATATGATGACTTCTGCGCTTGACCATCCCAGACTTCCCGCCCGACTGAAACCATACAGCAATGCACCAAATCCAATTGTGGACAGCAACACGCTGAGTGTGTCGAACTTGAGTTTGATTCGTTCCGATACATTTTTGAGATATACAAACGCAAAACCAATAACAATAACGGTTAGTGGGATCATTCCGTAAAACATCGTTTGCCATGTGTAGTTTTCAAGAATATATCCAGCAAGGGTTGGCCCAATCGCTGGAGCGAAAATGATGGCAAAACCGACCATACCCATCGCTGCTCCCCTTTTCTCAGGAGAGAACAGGGTTAGAATGACATGCATCAACAATGGCATGATAATACCAGCACCAGCTGCTTGAACCATACGTCCTGTCAACAATGTACCGAAATTACTCGCAAGGGCAGATATAATCGTACCGATGAGGAAAATAAACATCGAAGCTTGAAATAATTGCCGTGTCGAAAAGCGTTGCATGAAATAGGCCGTGACAGGAATGAGTACACCATTCACCAGCATGTAGCCTGTCGTAAACCATTGGGCTGTTGCTGCTGAGATATTAAAATCCCCCATCAGCTCCGGAGTTGCCACGCTCATAACGGTTTGATTCAATGTGGCAAGAAATGCACCCAAAATCATAACAAACAGTATGGGGCCCTTTTTTACATCATCTTTTTCTTTTAATCTAGCCTGACTCAATCCATTCCATCCTTTCAATCCACACGTGACTAAATTTACAACGTGTTGTATAGTTTACATTGTATTTATTGAATTATATACATATTCCCGGAGATTACAATTTACGATTTTGGGTATTTTCGTTGCTTATTTTACGAAAAAATAAAATATGTCGTCTAATTCGGGAATAAACGACTGATCATTTAAAATTGTAATTTTTAAAATTTGAGGAGTGATTTTGCATGAAGAACGAAAAAAAGTCTGCTACAGATCCTCGTATACTTCGTACAAGACAGTTGATTCGTGATGCTTTTGTAGATCTATTGCAGGAAATGGACATCGAGAAACTATCCGTCAATCGGATTGCAGAACGAGCGACGATCAACCGCGTGACCTTCTATCTGCATTATCGGGATATCACAGACATGATGGAGAAAATGGCGGATGAGATGATTGAGCACATTGAACGGATTGTGGACGAACATGCTCCTCAATTTGAAGATGCTGCCAAAGATGATGGTTGGCCAGTTCTAGTGAAATTGCTTGAACACTTTGCTGACCACTCCAAATTCTATCGCGTCGTTCTCGCGTCAAGAAGAACCCCCATTTTTACGGAGAGACTATTGAAATTGCTAACGAAACTTGTTTCAGCCAAGATCGAAAGTTTGGAATTGGGAAGCACACTTGAACAAGCAGGTATTCATAAGGAGATCGCCATCTGGTACAGTTCCTCAGCCCTGATTGGGACCATTGTATCCTGGCTTCGCAATGATATGCCTTATGCACCGCATTTTCTAGCCAAACAGTTCTCTTTAATTCGTGCTTATTCTTACAATGACTTGATATAACAAAAAAACATCCAGCTAAAGTCAGAATCAACTTACGCAGATGTTTTTTTAAGAATTTAACGGCCTACGCTCCTGTCGGAGTTCGTAATATCATATACAGCCCGATGAGTGCTGCCAGAGCACCAAAAATAATGCCAGACAGTCCATTGTAAAAGGTGGGATCTCCTTTGTATGAAAATGACATGATCGCAGTTTGTGTTAATGAAAGTGAGATCAATGATGAAGAGAAGTTCGTCAGTTTGATGGCTTCAATGACCGGTTCATTATTCCGTCTCGCCATAATGGCGCCCCCTAGAGAAACCGCGATTTCGGTGAAAGTGACGGCAGCTATGATGAAGGCGACATAGTGAGGATAATGTGTTCTACTGCCTGTAACAAATAATAACTTACTGCAATAAATGATGTACACCGCACTAGAAGCGAGCACAATATTGCCTATAAATCGGTATGCAGCGTATTGTTTTTTTAGGATTTCCTCCGGGCTGGAATCATCAAGATTCGAGTCCTCATGTGCTTTTGCTGCGTGATACTTGGCAACAGCGATGCCGATATTATAAAAAGCGTTAATGCATAAAAAGAAGGAGAGCGTAAAAATCCCTAAAAGTATTTTCCCAACTGCGATAAGGGCATTTAGTGGAATAGATAATTTTGCAAAGTAGATAATGCGATTATTTTTAACTTTAAAGACAGATTCTCCGCTATTCAATGGACGTATCCAATTCACTTTATCCCTCCCGAAAGAAACCCCGATGTGCAAACAATGAGTCTAGTGTTCAAGCATACCATAGTAAACCATATGGTCCACGTATTAGGTTTAGACATGTTCATGCTTACCTATCTGTAATCCTGTATTATAACCGTTAAGAACTTAATTTTCGTCATAAATGAACTATTAGTATAAAAATACACCTTAAAATATCCAAAATATGAATATAGTTCAAAAGTTTCATTCCAAATAATATACGGTTAGTATAAAATGGTTGTGCGCTGAACTGTCAATTCATGTGCCAACCAAAGGAGGAATGAAAAGGAAACGAAGACCTGGAGTGACGCCGTGGCATGATTATCAAAGACATGGAAGAAATCCCTCTTTGCACTGGATAAAAATAGTTTTAAGGCGGTGTTTGGATGTACAAAGAAGTGATTCGAGTTCACGATATAACCAATTTTCAGTCCAGATCGGAAGAGTTTTTTCCACTTCACTGGTTTCGGAAAATGTTGTCGGAAAAACCTGTTTACTATCATGAGGGTACGGATACCTGGAATGTATTCAGATATGACGATGTCAAGCAGGTACTAAGCAATCATGAATATTTTTCATCCGAAGGATCAAGAACAACCATTTCTGTTGGGGCGAAAAACAAGGAAGGCACACCGCCGGACAAAATGAATATTTCAAGCATAGATCCACCGCGTCATCAAAAAAGCCGTTCGTTGCTTTCTGCTGCTTTTACCCCCCGCAGTTTAAAAAACTGGGAGCCGCGTATTCGGAACATTGCCAAGCAACTGGTGGAGGATATCGAACTCAATACAACGGTTGACATCGTACAAGCTCTGGCAGCACCATTGCCTTCCATGGTTATGGCTGATTTGCTGGGCATACCGCTGAAGGACAGCCACCGCTTCAAAAGCTGGGTAGATATTCTGTTTCAACCCGCCAATAGAGAAAATGCAGAGGAAATGGAACTGAAAAAGCAAGTCGCGGCACAGGAGTATTATCAGTTCCTTTATCCCATTGTCGTTCAGAAACGGTCTCAGCCTGGCGACGATATCATTACAGACCTGTTGAAAGTGGATGTGGACGGCGAGAAATTTTCCGACGATGAGGTTGTTCGAACCACGATGCTTTTGCTGGGGGCTGGTATCGAAACCACTAGTCACATGGTTTCCAGTACATTTTATTCTTTTCTCTATGATGACCCCAACTTGTATGTTCAATTACGAGAGAACCCTGAGTTGATCCCACTTGCGGTGGAAGAGATGCTTCGTTATCGCTTCCATAATGCCAAGCGACATCGGACCGTTAAGAAAGATAATAATCTCTTGGGTGTAGAATTGAAAAAAGGGGATGTCGTTATCAGCTGGATGAGTGCGGCGAATATGGATGAAACAATATTTGAAAATCCATTCGATTTGAACATTCACCGTCCCAATAACAAAAAACACCTTACCTTTGGGAATGGTCCGCATTTCTGTCTAGGTGCTCCACTGGCAAGAATGGAATTAAGCGTTGCTTTGACTGCATTTGTAGAAAAAGTACCCTTCATCGAATCAGTTGAGTCATTTGAGTTGGAAAACAACCTTACCGTCTCGGCTCCAGGCCAGTCCCTGACATACTTGCCTGTGAAGATTGTTCATTAAGAAGAAGATAACTATCATACAGTCCAAATAACAAAAGCCGTAGATTGGATGTGTACAAACATCTGATCTACGGCTTGTATATCGTTCAAGTTTTTTCTGAGATGTTTACATAACAGAGTAGAGAGGGTCATACAACAGTAACTATACAATATTATATGAGAAGAGAAGATCACATTAGAGGAGGTTGCGATGAAGACTCGAAGTGGTCTTCTTTGTGCATCATGTCTCTGTTTTCGTTAGGAAGGGAGAACTGCTGAGCTAAAAGCTGCTGTTCCTTGATGAGAAGATCAACTTTATGGTGCAGATGGTCCAATTGTTTGTTGTAGTGTTTGTACGTGTAGAATCCGATCACAGCCTTAATCGCGAAGAAAATAACAGCTGCCGTAATAATCAATATATAGTTAGAAGCAATATGCCTGATCCAGCTATTGAGTTCACTTATCACGTATAACACTTCCTTTCACAAGAAATGCAGATTACATCTATTCATTGCCTTCGTTATAGGAAAGATTACGTGGAAAATGTTCTCAGAAGTATTCCTTCGAAAGCAGGATGGAGCATAGCAACATTGTGTTTATTCCTGTTATTAAGTAGAATTATTTTAATTAATATTTTCCAAAGGAGAGCAAATACGTGCTGGAACTTAGCTTTAACGACCCGGAAAAACTGGTAACTGTAACCCACGCCTTGTCGACTCGTTCCCGGATTGACATTCTCCAGCTTCTTAATGCCAACAAATTAAACATAATCGAAATTGCCGAAGCACTTAACCTGCCCGTGTCAACGGTAGCCAACCATATTAAAGTGCTGGAGGCGGCCAATTTAATACATACGGAAATGCTCCCAGCCTCTCGTGGGGCCATGAAAGTTTGCAGCCGTAATTATGATGATATTCATATTGCCCTGGATCGAGTGAGTTCCTTTCCCACACGGGATACGAATGTCTATGAAGTTCAGATGCCGATAGGGCATTACAGCGACTGTGAAGTTGCGCCAACATGCGGCATGGCGAGCACGGAGGAGATGATTCTGAAGGAAGATGACCCGGCAAGCTTCTATCATCCTAAGCATATTGATGCTCAGATCATTTGGCTGGCAAAAGGTTATCTTGAATATTTGCTTCCAATGGATATTCCGCAAGGTGCAACGATTGAATCTTTGGAATTGTCCATGGAAATCTGTTCTGAAGTAGCAACGTATAACAATGATTGGCCCTCGGATATTTCTGTTTGGGTGAATGGCACTGAGATCGGGATGTGGACTAGTCCCGGAGATTTGGGCGACCGCCGAGGTAAACTGAATCCGGCATGGTGGTCAGATGGTTCCACACAATACGGCATTCTCAAAAAATGGCGTGTGGACGACAACATGACCATGCTGGACAAGGAGAAAATTTCGGATGTGTCCCTGTCAGATCTTCATCTTGAGGATAAACACAAGTTAAGATTACGCATTGGAATTCATCCGGATGCTAGGCATCAGGGAGGCATGAACCTGTTTGGCAATGAGTTCGGAGATCATGAACAGAACATTATTATGCAGGTAAGGTATACGATGAATTCAGGTGATAAGGATGCGAGATATGCCAAATAACGGTACTTCATTTATCGTGAGTATCGAGCGTTTTAAACCGAACTTGTTTCATCAGGAGCAACACGTTCCAATTACCTGGAGCTTATTCAGTCCACCCGATTATCTCAAATTGACGAAGGTAAACGGAAAATCATCTGGTCACCGGAGCCTGGCGGGCGTTATAGCCATCATTTGTGGGCACCAGAAATCCATTTTTTGAACGGAAAATGGTACATATACTATACGGCCAATGATGGGGGAGGGGACGATTCACGGCGGATTTGCGTGCTGGAGAATGAAAGCCCAAATCCCATGGATGGCGATTGGGTATGGAAGGGGCTCTGGACACTCCTGTCCCTGGTCTGGATGGTACCGTGCTGAAATTGAGTGCTCAATTCTATTTTCTGTACGCAGTCTACGGTCATTTTCCGGACTATGGGTCAGCGATCTATATTATGCGGATGTCTAATCCTTACACATTGACAGGTGACCATGTGCTGTTAACAGCTCCAACCTTTTCGTGGGAAAAGCAAGGCGGGATGGCGATTAATGAAGGCCCGGTTATGCTGCATCGAAATGGACGAGTTTTTCTGATTTTCTCGGCCAGCACAACCTGGACGGAAGATTATGCACTTGGCATGTTAACCATGAATGAAGAAGATGATCCAATGCTAGCTTCATCATGGACCAAATCCCCGCAGCCTGTTTTTTGGAAGAGTACGGAGAATGATGTATATTCCACAGGGCACAACAGCTTTACTACATCACCGGATGGTCTGGAGGACTGGATCGTATTTCATACTCTTCCGGCACCGGGTGCTGATACTGGTTTTCGGGCTACGCGCATTCAAAAATTTGAATGGAACAGGGATGGAACACCTGATTTTGGTGTGCCTTTCAGCGATGATCATGCGCTCCAAGTTCCATCGGGAGAGTAAGACATAAGACTTGAGAATAGGGGATAGGTATGCCTAAAGTTACAACTATTTTGTAATTAATAGCGAATTAGATAAATGATTGGGTCAAAACGAATGCTTTCATTAGACAAAGAAAGTAATAATTATTTTGGCTTTAAACTGGATTTTTCCGCATTCTAACTATGTTTTAATGGTGTAACCTAGTGAATAATCAACTTTCCAATGCTGTTTGAATGAGATGTAAGCAAGAATACCAGATATATTTTGTTACAAGAAAATAAATTGAAAACGTTGACATCTAATTATTGTGTAATTATACTTTGATTCAAATACAGAACAAATATTGCACCATTGTTGTGTCCACCATTCCAATACTGATGGTATACCCTTTCCTACAAAAGTACTTTGTAAAAGGAGTATATATCGGTTCAATCAAAGGCTAATAGGAGTGATTTACGTATGAATAAAGACAAGATGACATTGACACCACGACCGGAATATCCTCGTCCTCAGTGGGTACGTAACGATTGGATCAATCTGAACGGAACTTGGCAGTTCGAAATGGATCATGGCAAAAGTGGAAATGAACGGGGTTATGAACAGTCCGGACATGACTTCTCTGGGACAATCACTGTTCCGTTCTGTCCAGAGAGTAAACTGTCCGGGGTGGGCTATACCGATTTTATGGCAGCAGTATGGTATAAACGCGAGTTCTCCATTCCGGATACCTGGATGAATGGACGCATTTTGCTTCATTTTGGCGCTGTTGATTACGAAGCCGAGATCTGGGTCAATGGAAAAGCGGTTGGTAAACATCGGGGAGGCTATTCTCCATTCCATTTTGATATCACATCCCATGTTTCGTCGGGAACGAATGTAGTCACGGTTTATGCGGAAGACGATGTGCGTTCTGGACTTCAGCCGCGAGGCAAGCAGAGCGAACGATTCCACTCACATGGCTGCGATTACACGCGGACGACCGGCATTTGGCAAACGGTGTGGCTGGAGCACGTGCCAGAGGTGTATCTCTCCGACATGAAAGTCGCGGCTGATCCGGAAAATGCATGTGTGCACCTTGAAGTGAAAATATGCGGTAACACTGCTGGAGGAGAGCTGGCTGCAACAGCCCACTTTGACGGCAAGGATGTTGGATCGGCAACGGCGGTTATTCATGGACCTGCTGTGAAGCTTACCGTCCCATTATCTGAAATCCACTTATGGGAGCCAGGGCATGCCCAATTGTATGATTTGGAGTTGAAGCTGCATGGGCAGGATCAGACCATCGATACGGTAGGCTCGTATTTCGGACTGCGGACGGTAAGGTTGGATGGCATGGCATTTCGTATTAATGAGAAGTCTGTTTTTCAGCGGCTTGTGCTGGATCAGGGCTTTTACCCGGATGGCATCTACACGGCACCTAGCGACGAAGATCTGCGCAAAGACATCGAGATTTCCATGGGGCTTGGCTTTAATGGAGCGAGATTGCACGAAAAGATGTTTGAGCCGCGTTTCCTGTATTGGGCTGATCAGCTGGGTTATCTGGTATGGGGAGAACATGCCAACTGGGGACAGGATATTACAACGTCTGAAAGCCTTGCCCGGTTTTTGCCAGAATGGATGGAAGGTATGGAACGCGACTTTAATCATCCATCACTTATCGGTTGGTGTCCGTTCAACGAAACGTGGGATCGTGATGGAACCCGGCAGGATAATGATGTGCTACGCATTGTCTATGAGATGACCAAACGTATGGACCCGACACGTCCTGTCATTGATACCAGTGGTAACTTTCATGTGGTGACGGATATCTTCGATTTACATGACTATGATCAGAACCCGGAAACGTTCCGTGCCAGATATGAACCGATGAAAAGCGGTGGAGAAGTATTCAATACGTTTCCGGAGCGGCAGACGTATGAAGGGCAGCCCTATTTTATTAGCGAGTATGGCGGTATCTGGTGGAATCCGGATCAGCAAGATGAGAAAGCTTGGGGCTACGGGGACAGACCGAATTCCGAAGAAGCTTTCATTGCACGTTATGAGGGATTAACCAATGTCCTGTTGGACCATCCGAAAATGTTCGGGTTTTGTTATACCCAGCTATATGATGTGGAACAGGAAGTGAATGGACTGTACACCTATGACCGCCGTCCCAAATTCGACCCGGAAACGATTCGTCGCATTAATTCCCGCAAAGCTGCCATTGAAGATTGAACGTTGAAGGTCAGGTACACGCATGATTCATAATCCTATAGGGAGCGTGACTGTAGATGAAAATAATGAATTACAGGAACAAATTTTTGCTGGCCTTATGTGCATTTCTTATTTTTCCAATGGGACAGACGACGCATGCTGCGACCGTTCAGAATAACTTCTACAATGTCGTGATGCAGGATGGAGCTGATCCATGGGTCTACAAGCACACAGATGGATTCTATTATTTCACCAAAACAACAGGTGGTAACGTTACCATCTGGAAGTCAGCTCAATTAACAACCGTTGATGCGGCTCCAACCACAGTGGTGAATACTGGCTGCTGCGGCATCTGGGCTCCAGAGCTTCATTACATCAATGGTGCTTGGTACATCTATTATGCGAAGGATGATGGAGACAACGTCAATCACCGCATGTATGTTATGGAAAATACGTCAGCTGATCCTACTCAGGGAACCTGGCAATACAAAGGGCAGATTACGGATCCCACCAACAAGTGGGCTATCGACGGGACGGTTTTGCAGGTGAACGGACAGCTCTACTTCATCTGGTCGGGCTGGGAAGCAGATACGAATGTAAGGCAGAATCTGTACATTGCCCATATGAGTAATCCCTGGACCATCGATTCAAATCGTGTGGAGATTGCACGACCAACCTACGCCTGGGAAACCAATCATTCCCCGAATGTAAATGAGGGACCACAGGTGATCATTCGAAACGGAGTTATCAGTCTAGTCTACTCTGCAAGTGGCAGCTGGACCAACGACTATTGTCTGGGGCTTATTACCGCTAACGCCTCAAGCAATTTGCTGAATCCGGCATCCTGGAACAAGCGCAGTCAGCCTATCTTCCAATCGGGGAACGGTTTGTATGGTCCGGGTCATCATTCCTTTACGAAATCGCCTGACGGGACTGAGGACTGGATCATGTACCACACAGCGAAATCCAATAATTCCGGATGGAATCGTGAGATTCGCTTACAGAAGTTCACCTGGAATGCCGACAATACCCCGAACTTGGGTGCGCCGGTGAATCCCAACGCACCTATTGCTCTACCTTCGGGAGAAAAGTCAATCGTTCGATATGAAGGAGAGGAGGGAACCTTTGGTGGGATCGCTTATGCATCCCAGAGTCCTTCTGGTTCAGGCGGCATGAAAGCTGGTCATATCGATACGGCGGACAGCTATGTAGAATTTAACGTCAATGCAACAGCTGCAGGGCAATATATTCTCCTGGCAAGGACGGCGAATGGTACAGCAGGTGGGAATTGGTCCAGCCTGCTGCTGAGTGTGAATGGAGGTACAGCCAGCCCATTCTACATTACGAACAAGGGATGGGAGAACTGGGGACTGTCTACAGCAAGAGTTCAGCTAAAGGCTGGTGTGAACAAAATTCGTTTCTCCAAAGGGGAAGGATATGGAGAACTGGACTTCTTTGATATCAAACCTGCAAATTAGAGAATGATAAATCCGATACGAACCCTGCCGGTGTCCATTTGGACCTTGGCGGGGTTTTGTGATTTGAAATTGAAAACTTTCTGATTCCATTCATATTCAGTTCATAAAAGTACGATATTCTTCCCCTATAAACGATATGGGAGGAACCACAATTGACAAACATACAGCAAAGAACAACAGGTAATGAACTTGGAGATTGGGCCATTGAAGCAGAGGGGCTTGTAAAAATCTTTGGAGATAAGCGTGCAGTGGATGGTGTGAATCTAAACGTGAAGGCAGGTACAATCTACGGTGTACTGGGCCCGAATGGAGCAGGGAAAACAACAACAATTCGGATGCTGGGTACGCTGCTTCGGTCCGATGGAGGATCAGCCAAAATATTTGGGCATGATGTGGTGAAGGAGTCACATATTGTACGCCAGCTGATTGGACTTACAGGACAATACGCATCGGTTGACGAGTCACTTAGTGCCAACGAAAATTTGATGATATTTTCACGGCTCCTGGGTCTAGGCCGCGCAGAATCGAAACGCAAGACCGCTGAGCTGCTCGAAGAATTCGGCTTGACGGAGGCGGCGAAACGTCCGATCAAAGGGTTCTCGGGAGGCATGCGCCGCCGTCTGGATCTGGCAGCAAGCCTTATTGCTCAGCCGCCGCTGATCTTTTTGGATGAACCGACAACTGGACTTGACCCACGGACACGTGCACAGATGTGGAATACGATTCGCCAATTGGTCAAGACTGGTTCAACAGTGCTTCTGACCACACAATATCTTGATGAAGCGGATCAACTGGCAGACCGCGTTGCCGTAATTGATCAGGGTCATGTTGTGGCCGAAGGTACGGTAGATGATTTGAAAGCTTCCGTTGGCACTGCCTCCCTTCAACTGCGCATCCAGGAACCGACACGGATTGAACACGCCCGTCAGATTGTGGAGCAGATCCTTCGGACAGATTCCAGCGTATCAGCGGAAGCAGGGAAGATTACTGCGCCGATGGCTAATGCGAATATTGCAGCAGATCTGCTGATTGCCTTTCGTTCCGCAGGCATTGATCTGGCAGAGATGAGTGTCCAGAAACCTACACTTGATGAAGTATTTCTTACCATTACGGGCCAAGATGCGAGTGGCAATACGTCTCATACGTCTCAAGAATCAAAAGCAGTGGAGGAGTTGCAAGTATGAACAGTACAATAGCGAAACAAAACCCAAGCCGTAAGCTGAGAAAATACACAAGCTTTGGGCAAACCGTCCGGAATTCCTTAACGATGGCTTATCGCGGGATCTTGAAGGTTAGACGAACACCAGAGCAATTATTCGATGTTACCCTACAGCCGATCATTTTCACATTGATGTTTACGTACATTTTTGGCGGTGCAGTCTCGGGAAACATTCAAGCTTATTTGTTGGTCATTATTCCGGGTATACTTGTGCAGACGGTAATTACAAGCTCAGTCGTTACTGGCGTGCAATTGCGTGAGGATATGGATAAAGGGGTATTCGACCGATTCAAATCATTGCCTATAGCACGTATTGCGCCATTGGCCGGAGCATTGCTGGCGGACACGATCCGATATACCATTGCAACAATCCTTACCTTTGCGATTGGATATCTATTGGGATATAGCCCTGCGGGTGGATTGGGTCATGTCGCCTTGGCAGGATTGCTGGTTATTGTGTGCGCTTGGGCGATCAGTTGGATTTTTGCTTTTCTCGGTGTTATTGCACGTACAGCGTCCAGTGTACAAGGGATTTCCATGCTCGTATTGTTTCCGCTCACCTTTGCTTCGAACGCTTTTGTTCCGGTAGATACGATGCCAAATTGGCTTCAGTGGATTGTTAATGTCAATCCGATATCCCATTTGGTCTCAGCTGTACGGGATTTGGCGAATCAAGGGACAATGGGCACAGATTTGGTGACTAGCCTTGCTGGAGCGGCAGTTATTGTAGCCATTTTTGCACCATTAACAGTACGGGCATATATGCGCAGAACGTAATTGGAAATCATAAAATTTTCTAAAAATGTGGAGTTATCAGGAAAGAGACGTTATGCCTTGTGGTATAAGGTCTTCTTCTTGACAGAATGTGGAGTATAAGGCAAGGTTGAAAAAAATGGAGGTGGTCACGTTGACAAGCATATTGGTCGTTGATGACGACCCGCATATCCGAGAGCTGGTAGGACATTTTTTACAGCAGGAGGGTTTGCATGTAATTGAGGCTGTTGACGGTTTGGATGCACTGCGATTACTCGCTGACCATAAGGTCGACCTCGTCGTTCTCGATATTATGATGCCAGGCATGGACGGATGGGAATTGTGCCGCCAGTTGCGGCAGCAGACGGATCTGCCGCTCCTGATGTTAACAGCCAAAGGAGAAACCTCGCAGATCATTAAAGGTTTTACCCTTGGGACGGATGATTATCTGGTGAAGCCTTTTGATCCGCTGGTGCTGGTTGCACGAGTGAAGGCTTTATTGAAACGATATCGAATTATGACTTCACAAGTGATCCTGCTTGGTGAACTGGTCCTGCGGGGGGATACGTTTGAGTGCAAGAAAGGCGATCAGGATATTGTGTTGCCACGTAAGGAATTTGAACTGCTTTTCACCCTTGCGAGTTACCCTGGCAAGACCTTTACACGTGATCAGTTAATCGAAAAGATCTGGGGTTATGATTACGAAGGGGACGAGAGGACAATTGATGTGCATATCAAACGGCTTCGTGAACGGTTTCCGGAGGAAGAGCATGCTTTTGTCATTCGTACTATGCGAGGTTTAGGCTATCGCCTGGAGGTACGGCAATGAAGCAGGAGGCTACATTTCTTCATATTGCCAGAAACGTCATTCTGGTATCTCTGGCCCTGTTTGCCTGCTGGACAGCAGCTTTCTACCTTACGAGATATGTGTATTCCTTTGTCCCATGGGAACCGCATGAATTGCTTGCTTTTCTGATTAATGCCATGCTTGGGTTCATTTTCTTCGGGATATGCATTTCAATCATCGGTCCGCTGGTTAAAGGCAGGCAGTATGAATTTTTTAATGAGATGATTCAGGCACTGAAAAGCATTTCCCGGGGGGATTTTCGTGTGAATCTGGATGCAGAATTTGCCAATAGAAACGGGAGACAGAGAAATCCCCATCCGTTTGTGCAGTTAGTTGAAAGCATCAATGACATGGCGGCAAATCTCAAAGTGATGGAAGATTTGCGTCAGGAATTCATCTCCAATGTATCACATGAGATCGGATCGCCGCTCACGTCAATCAGCGGGTTCGCCAGAGCGCTGAAAAATAAAGATATGGACCAGGAGAAACGGGAAAAGTATCTGACGATCATTGAGACGGAATGTGTTCGTTTGTCCAGACTGAGTGATAATTTGATGAAGCTCGCTGTTCTGGATTCATCCGAGCATGCATCACATAAAACATCTTACCGATTGGATCGGCAGTTGGTAACTCTGGTTCTGGCCTGCGAACCCCAATGGGATGACAAGAAAATAGATATGAACGTAGAGCTGGAAGAAGTTGAAATCTTGGCTGATGAGGACTTGATGATTCAGTTATGGATCAACCTGATTCATAATGCAATCAAGTTCACGCCAGAAGGCGGCAAAATTGATGTTTTCCTTACGCAAGGTGAAGGCAAGGTCAGTGTGCGTATTACTGACAGTGGACCTGGCATCACCAAGCAGGATCAACTTCGTATATTTGAACGCTTCTACAAAGCAGATCAATCTCGTACACGTGCCTTGGGCGGCAGTGGGTTGGGTCTGTCCATCGTGCATAAAATTGTGGAGATGCATGGGGGTACTGTCTCCGTGTTCAGTGAACCAGGAGAAGGTGCGACATTTACTGTACAGTTACCTGTCCATTCAGAATAATAAAAAGGGTAATTGATGGACGTTGTCCTCAATTACCCTTTTTATTTCAATTAATTCGGCGGTTATTGTACAAAATAAGGTATATAATCGATAAACTACAGGGTAGCCAATACATAAGGCCGTAAGGAGTGTGCAGTCTGCTGATATCTTCCACTCACCAACAACGTCTGATTGATGTGATGAATTCATTACCGGTACAACCAAAGTACTCCAAAGCAGAGCTGCTGATTAATGATCTGAAATTAAGCTCAGCGGGAGAGGTGGAGATGTTCTACTCTCCACATAATGAATATATCAATCCTTCTGCAAAAGTCATGCTTGTGGGCATCACACCAGGTTGGCAGCAAATGGAGATTGCATATAGAACGGCTATCCAGGCTTTGAAAGCACACAAATCATATGAGCAAGCCTGTAAAGAAGCCAAAATAGCGGCAAGAATGGCCGGCTCCATGCGTAGCAATTTGATTCAGATGCTCCAGGAAATAAGCTTGCATGAATATTTAAAAGTGCCCCATGTGCAAAGGCTGTTTGAAGCAGATTGTATATTGTTACATACAACTTCTCTGATTCGATATCCGGTCTTGGTGAATAAGCAAAATTACAATGGACATCAGCCTTCTATTACTCAAAATAATTTTTTGTATCAAGCTGTACTTGAATCATTTCTGCCTGAAGTTGAACAGTTAAAGCATCCTCTTATTATTCCATTAGGAAAGTCGGTGGAGGCTGTACTCCATCAATTGCTAGATGAACATCGGTTAGTTGAAGGGAAAATTTTATGGGGATTCCCTCATCCATCTGGTGCCAACGGCTCTCGTGTGAAACAGTTTCTTCATAACAAAGCGGGGATGCAGAGTATTCTGAGGGGATGGCTTGATTAAATTTCTTATGTGTTTCTTGCTTTTTACAAATTCCATAATAGTATAATGATTACGACTACATGACATGGAAACAGGAAAAGAGGGAACAAATGCCTACAATACTAGTTGCTGACGATGATCCGAACATTCGTGAACTCGTCTGTTTATTTTTGAGAAATGACGGATTTGAAACGGCTGAAGCTGCGGATGGTAAAGAAGCACTGACTGTTTACGGCTCAACACATGTCGATCTTGTTGTGCTTGATATCATGATGCCTATCATGGATGGTTGGACATTATGCAAGGAGCTGCGAAGAGCCAATCCTGATCTTCCGTTGCTCATGCTGACGGCGAGAGGAGAGACTTGGGAGAAAGTGAAGGGATTCGAACTGGGAACCGATGATTATCTGACGAAACCGTTTGATCCGTTGGAGCTCACGGCTCGTGTTCGAGCATTACTGAAACGATACAAAATCGGCTCCACGCAGACGATCCATTTCGGCAACGTCATCCTGGATCGACAAACCTACAAGGTGACGAGCGGAACAGAGTCGCTTACGTTGCCGCTGAAGGAGTTCGAATTGCTCTATAAACTCGCTGGAACACCCGGACAAGTCTATACACGTGAGCAATTGATCGATCAGATCTGGGGCATTGATTACGCCGGTGATGATCGAACAGTAGACGTACATATTAAACGCCTGCGTGAACGGTTCGCAACAACACCCGATTTTCGGATTGAAACGGTGCGAGGTCTGGGGTACCGGCTTGAGGTTTACGAATGATTAGATCGTTATATATCCGTGTGGTCCTGACATTTCTGGTCTCCGTCATCGCCGGCACGGTCATTTCTTTTTTTGTGTCCACGATGATATTCGAAGATCAATTGAATGAAAATGCTCAAATTAACATACGTAACTTCGGCCAGGATATCGTGCAGATTTACAAGACCCTTCCATTAAGTGAAGCAGAATCGTACGTTAGTGGAATGAAGCTACTGAATTCATATCATATTCGAATTTACGATGCAACGGGTCAGTTCCAGTCGTATGGAAAGCTTAACGGACATAAATCGGCCACGGTGACGAAAGAGCAACTAAAGAAAGTGCTAGATGGAGGCGTAGTTCAGGACAATCCGAATGGTATTGCAACAGTTCTTTTAGGTTTGCCGGTGAAAACGGAAATGGGAGCGAAAGCCATGTTTTTTGAGACACTCACTCCCCCTTCTTCCTTGTTTGTCGTCCAATGGGCTTCGATCTTTGCAACCTGTTCATTGATTGCGGGAAGTATTATCATTCTGATTGCTTCCATATTTTTGGTTAGACCGATCAAAAAACTGACAAAAGCAACGAAGCGGATCGCTGCTGGAGATTTCAACGTTAAGTTGAATATTAAGCAAACCGGAGAACTGGGCACACTGGCGCGCAGTTTTGAAGAAATGATTCATGATTTGCAGCAGTTGGAGCAGATGCGCAGAGAATTCGTAACGAATGTGTCACACGAGGTTCAATCTCCGCTGACTTCGATATCCGGTTATGCTCAAGCACTGAAACAAGTAAATCTCTCAGAGCAAGAACGAAGCCGATACCTTGAGATTATCATCGCCGAGGCGAAGCGGATGTCCAAAATGAGTGATAATCTGCTCAAGCTGAGTATGCTTGAATCGCAGTCACAGCAACCACGACTTAGCACACTTAGCCTGGATGAACAGATCAGGCGGGTCATTGTAACTCTCCAGCCACAATGGTCTGCTCGCAACATTCACTTTGAGCTCGATCTCCAAGCTGTTAAAGTATTGGCTGATCACGACCAGCTGAACCAGGTATGGACAAATATTCTCAGCAACGGTATTAAATTTTCCAAAGATGGCGGCGTAATTCACGTCAGCACCAAGCAGGATATCAAGAACGTGACTATTCGAATCTCCGACACAGGTATCGGTATCCCCCTTGAAGACCAGAAGCGCATATTCGAACGATTTTTCAAGTCGGATCGCTCTCACAGTCGCAAGTATGATGGCAGTGGTATGGGACTTGCTATCGTTAAACAGATTGTATCGCTTCATCAAGGGGACATCCGAGTAGAAAGTGAACCTGGTCAAGGAACGACCTTTATTGTCACGTTGCCAATCACTCCACCAACGGAATAGTTAGGCTTATAGGATAAGGAATGTGTAGAATATTCATCCGATTGTCTAAACCATATTTTCAGGCCACGTTTCACATGCAAGCTCCCTCGCATGTGAAACGTGGTCTTTTTTTGTTAGTTCATATTCCGTTCATATTGTCGTCATGATGAGGACATCTTTGTTGGTTAGTCTTGAATTAAAGGCTTGTTACAGCCATTAAACAGATGAGGACAGGAGCAGATGAGTGTGACACAAGAAACCGAGAAGAAACAGTCGGGTCGATCCAAAACAAAGAAAGTATTAAACATTTTGCTTAAAGTATTTGGTGCAATCGTTATAGTCATCCTACTTTTCGTGGCCACCGTGTATAGCGTTAACAAAATCAGCAGTCATTCGGAGCAAAAAAGAATGGAAACGTATGGACAGCGCGTATCTGTAGATGGAAAACAGATGAATGTCAGCATTCAAGGAAAAGGAGAAGAAACGATCCTCCTTTTACCAGGGTTTGGAACAGCGTCACCCGCACTTGATTTTAAGCCACTTATTTCAGAACTATCCCCCTATTATAAAGTAATCGTGGTTGAACCTTTTGGTTATGGATTGAGTGATCAGACCGAAAGGGAGCGCAGTACAGCAAATATCGTAAGTGAAATCCACGAAGCGCTGCAAAGTCTTCATATTGATCGGTATATTCTCATGGGTCATTCCATTTCCGGGATCTATAGCCTGGATTATGTGAACAAATATCCAAACGAAGTAAGTGCATTTGTCGGACTGGATAGCAGTGTTCCAACGCTTAGTGAACAAAAGATTGATTCGTCAGATACACAACCGATTAAATGGTTCCGTAACTTAGGTTTCGCGCGATTACAATTAAAACTGAGTGCTGACCCTTATGATGGACAGCCTTATGATGAGCAGACTAAAGAACAATTGAACATTTTGATCCGAAAAAATATGTATAATACCACTCAATTAAATGAGGCAGAGAGTATGTATTCCAACTTTAAAGCAGCTGAACAGCTAACGTTCCCTGTTAATCTGCCGGTTCTTTTCTTTGTTCAAAAGAATCATCCGGCAGCGGAGAATTGGATTCCTGAACACGAGAAGTTAATAAAGGATTCTGCACATGGTGAAGTGGTGCTGCTGGAAGCAAATCATTATCTGTATCGTTCCCATGCCAAAGAAATTGCTGAAAACTTTATGGGATTTATGAAGGAAATCCAATAATGTGTTCACGGAAATTTATCCGACAATGACGTCTCCGTAAATTTATTAATTTATTTGCTTGTTCATATTCAGTTCATATTGATGTCACGGGGAGTACATTTTCATTGGTTAAGATTTCATTAGAAGCAAAGAAGAAAGCCGAACTAACAGTTCAAGACAGGAGAAGATGAGAGTGACACAGCCAGAGGAAAAGAAAGCGAAGAATGGATCGAGGGCCAAGAAAGTACGGAATATTATACTTAAAATACTAGGAGCAATCGTAATCGCCATTATTTTGTTTCTAGGTATTGTTTATATCACGAATGTGATCAGTAGCAATTCCGAAGCGAAAAAGATTGAGCCTTATGGTCAGCACGTATCTGTAGACGGGAAAAATATGAATGTGCTCATTCAAGGTGAAGGCAAGGAAACGATTGTGCTTCTGCCTGGTTTTGGAACAGCAACACCAGCGCTTGATTTCAAGCTGCTTATTGATGAATTATCTCCATATTACAAAGTTGTTGCAGTTGAGCCTTTCGGTTACGGATTAAGTGATGGAACAGAAAAAGAAAGAACCACAGAAAATATCGTAAGTGAAGTTCATGAAGCTCTGCAGCAACTTGATATTCATCAGTACATGCTCATGGGTCACTCTATTGCAGGCATTTACGGCATTGATTATGTGAACAAATATCCGGATGAGGTAACTGCCTTCGTAGGTATTGACAGTAGTGTTTCCACCCAACCAAGTATTACAGATGCGAAGTTCCCATTAAAAACGTTTGCTCTTCTCAGAAATACAGGTCTCTTAAGATTAATGATGAAAGTGAGTGCAGACCCCTATGAGGGACTTGCATTTAATGGTCAGACGGTTGAGCAGATGAAAATGATCTCGAATAAAAACATGTATAATCCCACGTCATTAAACGAGATGGATCATATTTATTCCAATTTTAAAGGTGCTCAAGGTTTAACCTTCCCTACAGACCTTCCACTTCTTCTCTTTGTACAAGCAAATAATGAAGGTGTAGAAGGATGGATACCGCTGCATGAAGGGCAGATCAAAGATTCGGTACATGGGAAAGTAATCACAATGGATGGTTCACATTATTTACACCATACTCAATTCAAAAAAATTGCTGAAGACGTTAGAGCTTTTATGAATGAAGCAAAATAAATATGGTGTAAACGTACACGCTTTGACTTAACAGGTGTGTATGAACGAATATGAAAACCGTCCTGCGGGGCGGTTTTTCCATAGTTAGTAAATCCAATTCGGATGATGTCCGTGATGAAAGAGAGGATTCAAATGAGATTATTTGAAATACTTTTAGTTTTATCCTGTTTCGCTTTACTGGTAGATCTATTGTTTATTAAAAGAAGTGCCAAGAAAATAGGCTTGGGTTTGGGTATAGGAAGTAGCGTTATATTATTAGTTCAATTGTTTGTTGAGGGATACAGATGGCAGTTGCTTTTGGTATATATCATGACGGCGCTATTCATACTCATCGTTTTATTCAGACATTCCGAGAAGATGGTGAATCTAAAAATAGGGAAGTTCTTGAAATATAGTTTGTCTTCCCTAATCGTCATTCTGCTGGTTGTTTCTACTGCCTTGTCTGTATACCTACCTGTTTTTAATTTGCCGAAGCCGGATGGTCCAGAGAAAGTGGGTACTCAAACGTTTCATTTTACAGACCAGAATAGAGCTGAAGTCTTAACTGAAGATCAGAGCGACAAGAGGGAGTTAATGGTCCAATTCTGGTATCCTACTGAGAACATGAATAACAACAAGCGTGACACGCTGTTTCCAAATGATAAAGAAATGTTCAAAACGTATATTCAGAGCTTCTCTGCTTCTTTAAAACTGCCCGAATTTTTGCTCGACTACTTGAAGTATAGTCAAACCAACTCTTATGAAAATGTAGAAATATTACCTTCCACAAGTCCTTATCCCGTGGTACTGCTATCTCATGGTATGGGAACCAGTAGAGTTCTACAAGCATCACAGGCCGAGAATCTTGCCAGTCATGGTTTTATCGTGGTCACAATCGATCATACGTACAGCACCTTTGCTACCCTTTTTCCGGATGGCCGTGTAACGGGCTATACAACAAAAATGACAACCATAGATGACCGCAGTGAAGTTGGGGATATATGGACAAAAGACGTTGAGTTTGTTATCAATCAAATCGAAAAGCTAAATTCAGGTGTAATTGAAAGTCAATTTAAAGGGAAGATCGATTTAAATAATATAGGCGCGATGGGACATTCTTTTGGGGGAGCAACGGCGTTTAATGCAACGTATTTAGATCAACGAATCAAGGCCGGGGTTAATATGGATGGGTCACTGAATGAAGTAGAAGATAGAGATGATATAAACAAGCCGTTTATGTTTATCAGATCGGGAAATTTTGAAGACTGGTTAGCCAATTTTGAAAGTGATAGAAATTCGGATGACGAAGTAACTAAGTTTCTTTCAGATGAGCTGCACATTATGAAAACGGTTATCAATCAGGGGGGGAATGTGATTTATATAGAAGGAACCCAGCACTTCAATTTCACGGATCTTCAATTCTATTCGGAGCTGATTAAACTGTCCGGAATTACAGGAGACATCAATGGTAAAAGAGGGTCAAACATCGTAAATCAATATGTACTTGATTTCTTTAATAAGCAATTGAAAGGATCGGGCGGAACTCTAATTCAGGGGCCGAGCGACTTGTATCCAGAGGTGAAATTTATAGATCCAAAAGAACTCTAATCAACCAAAACATTTAAACTCAGGAGATGATGTGAATGGGACGACAAACGGGAAAACGAACTTCAATCACTGCCTTAACTCTGGTGTTAATGATGTTAGCTCCAATGTCAGTCATGGCCGCACCAGCTACGAGTAACAACAGCGATCTGACGTATGAACCAACCAGGAAAATAGTAGCGGAGAAAGCGAAGATCCTTACTGAGACGTACGGTACGACCAGTGTGCAATATGCATTAATCGATGCTGGAGAGATTGTGGTGTCCGGTCAAACGGGCAAGAACGATATCAATAACAAGGTGCCTCTTACTTCGAACACGATCTATGGCATTGGTTCAACCAGTAAAATGGTGCTTACAGCAGCTGTAATGAAGCTGGTTGACGAAGGCAAGATTGATTTGGATAAGCCTGTTGTGAACTATATCCCTGACTTTAAAATGAAAGATAATCGCTACAAACAAATCACACCACGCATGCTGTTAAATCATTCTTCCGGTCTGTTGGGCAGCTCCGGCAGCAATGCCACCTTGTACGGAGATAATGATACCTATTCACATGACACTTTTCTGGATCAATTGGCGACACAGACTCTAAAAGCCGATCCAGGAGAATACTCCGTATATTGTAACGATGGTTTTACATTAGCGGAGATTCTAGTCGAAAGAGTTAGTGGCATGGGCTTTACTGCTTTTATACACAAGTATATTACAGAGCCTCTGGACATGAATCATACCAAAACACCACAGGATGTGGTTGAGCCAGCAGAAATGGCGGGAATCTATTCTCCTTTATATGAAGGCCAGCTTCCACAAGAGAATTATAATATCATCGCTACTGGTGGCATTTACTCTACCGCTGAAGATCTTGTGAAATTTTCACAGATCTTCACGGGCGAGGTCGAAGGCATTCTTTCCAGTAAGTCGGTAGAGGCCATGGCGCAAGAAGAATACAAAAGAGGCATGTGGCCGGAGGATAGCGATAGTTCTATTTCGTACGGGTTAGGGTGGGATAGTGTGAATTTGTTCCCATTCAGTGAATACGACATCAAGGCCGTTACGAAAGGTGGAGATACGATATCGTATCACTCCTCATTAATCGTACTGCCGGAATACAATCTGGCTGCAGCCGTTACCTCATCAGGTGGGACAAGTGCCAAAGATCAGTTCATTGCGAGTGAATTATTACTCAGCGCCCTTGAGGAAAAGGGTATCATTACAGAACGGAAGCCAGAAAAATCATTTGAGGTGCCAGTAAAGGCAGATATACCTAAAGAAATATCCACGTATGCAGGTATGTATGCCGCCAATAATTCGGTTAAGAAGATCGAAATGAATCATGCTGGACAAATGACTGTATCCACACTCGCAGCTCCGAGTGATTCAGCTCAAAAGTACACTTATACATCAGATGGTACTTTTGTTAACGATGAAGGCACAGAAAAGTTGAAATTTGTTACGGAGAAGAACGGAAGTACGTATCTGTGGTCTCGATCATATATATCCTTGCCAGGACTTGGGCAGTTGGCTTTCTCAGAATATACAGCAGAGAAGCTGGAAGCCAATGAATTATCCCAGGATATTACGGCTTCATGGGAGAAGCGTGAAGGTAAAAGATATTACGTGGTAAATCAGAAATATACATCAACGGTTTATCTCCATTCGTCACCAATTCTCCCGATTCATGCGGATAAAGAGACCCCAGGGTATATGTCTAATATTAAGATTATTGGAGCAAACGAAGCAGTCACTGCGCTGCAAATCCCTGGCATGGCTGGTCGTGATACAAAGGAAATCTATTTCTCTAAAAAGAACGGAGTGGAGTACATTACAGCCGTAGGTAGCGTATTCGCCAGTGAGGAAATTGTACAACCACTCTATTCGGGTAAACAATCCGCTACAACCATTCAAGCAGATAGATATGCCAAATGGTTTTCGGTACCAGCAACTGTGAAAGGAAAAGTTATGACGGTTAAGATGCCTGCAAATGGAGCCTTTGCAGTATATGACCAGACGGGTATTTGCATTAATCACACCGTAGTCAGCGGTAAGAATGAGGTTGTGTTACCAGAAAACGGCCGCATTGTATTTGCAGGCGACGTTGATTCCAAATTTGAAATTTCATTGAAATAGACGAAGTCTTTATCCCCTTTAAGTAGACACTTAAGGGGATATTTTTATGACGAAAAAAGGAAGGATCAGGGATCGTATATCATTATGTACTCAAATTTTTTTGCCTGTTCATACTCGGTTCATATAGATGTCACGAGCAGTACATTTATATTGGTTAAGCTTATTTTAGCACCAAAGCAAGATACTCTAATGAAGAGACTGACAGGAGAAGATGCGGATGATACAACAAGAGAAAATGAACGTGGTCAAGAGAACAGTCAAAAAACGAACCTCAATTGCAGCTTTAACTCTAGTGTTAACCACGTTAGCCCCACTATCAACAATGGCCGCACCGGCTACCACGAATAACAACAGCACCCTAAAGTATGAGACAACGAAGAAAACCGTGATTGAAAAAGCCAAATTGCTGACTGAGACTTACGGTACGACGAGTCTGCAATATGCGCTCATCGATGGTGGAGAGATTGTGGTGTCCGGTCAAACGGGCAAGAACGATATAAACGACAAGGTACGTCTTACTTCGAACACGATCTATGGTATTGGTTCAACCAGCAAAATGATGCTTGCAGCCGCTGTAATGAAGCTGGTTGACGAAGGCAAGATCGATTTGGATGTGCCGGTTGTGAACTATATGCCCGATTTTAAAATGAAAGATAACCGATACAAACAGATCACACCCCGTATGTTGCTGAATCATTCTTCCGGTCTACTGGGCAGCTCATTCAGCAATGCCACCTTGTACGGAGATAATGACACGTATTCACATGATACGTTTCTGGAGCAATTGGCAGGTCAAAACCTGAAAGCAGAACCCGGCGCATACTCAGTCTACAGCAACGATGGTTTTACGTTAGCCGAGATTCTGGTCGAAAGAGTTAGCGGCTTCGATTATACCGCATTCATACACAAGTTTTTCACGGAGTCTTTGGATATGAAACATACGAAAACACCACAGGATGTGGTTAACCCGGCAGAAATGGCGGCAATCTATTCCCCATTTTATGAGGGACAACTTCCAAAAGAGAATTATAATATCATTGCTACTGGAGGTCTGTATTCCACCGCTGAAGATCTGGTCAAATTTTCACAAATCTTCACGAGACAGGTCGAAGGCATTCTTTCCAGTAAGTCTGTAGAAGCTATGGCGCAAGAAGAGTATAAAAGAGGCATGTGGCCAGAGGATAGCGATACGCTTATGTCTTACGGGTTAGGTTGGGATAGTGTGAACTTGTTCCCATTCAACGAATACGGAATTAAGGCGGTTATGAAAGGTGGAGATACTTTATCTTATCAGTCCTCATTAGTGGTACTCCCGGAATACAACATGGCTGCAGCCGTTATCTCCTCAGGCGGGTCAAGCTTAACCAATCATTTCATTGCCAATGAATTATTACTCAGCGCACTTGAGGAAAAGGGCGTTATTAAAGAACGGAAGCCGGAAAAATCATTTGGCGTACCCGTGAAGGCCAATATGCCTAAGGAAATCTCCAAGTTTGCAGGTATGTATGGTGGAAATAATTCAGTTACGAAGATCAACATCAATACGGCTGGACAAATGACGGTATCTTCACTTACAGCTCCGAGTAATCCGGCTCAAGAATACACATATACAGCAGATGGTACTTTTGTTAACAACGAAGGTACAGATAAGTTGAAATTCGTTGTCGAGAAAAATGGGAATACCTACTTGTGGTCACGGTCTTATATATCCGTTCCAGGACTCGGACAGCTGGCTTTCTCAGAATATAATGCGGAGAAGCTGGAAGCCAATAAATTATCAAAGGAGATTAACGCCGCATGGGCAAAGCGCGATGGTAAAAAATATTATCTGGTGAATGAGAAATACACATCAATGGTCTATCTCAATGCTTCATCGATCCTGCCTATTCATATGAATAAAGAGAATCCAGGGTATATGTCCAATAATAAGATTATTGGAGCTAACGAAGCAGCCAATCCTTTGCATATTCCGGGTACTGCCGGACGTGATACGATGGACATTCATTTCTCCCAAAAGAACGGAGGAGAGTATCTTACAGCTTCGGCTTATGTATACGCCAGTGAGGAACTTGTAAAACCCATCTATCCGGGTAAACAATCCGCAACAACCATTCAAGCAGATGGATATGCTAAATGGTTCTCGGTACCAGCGACTGAGAAAGGAAAAGTCATGACGGTGAAAATACCCGCAAATAGCGCCTTTGCCGTATACGACCAGACGGGAATTTGTATTAATTACACCGGGGTCAGCGGTAAGAATGAAGTTGTCTTACCAGAAAACGGTCGTATTGTATTTGCAGGTGAGGTTGGCTCCCGATTTGAAATTTCATTAAAGAAGTAAAATGAATAGAGTTTCAAATGGCTGTACAATAAACGAACTCAACAGGAGAGAACCATCATGATGAAAAAAATATTTATCATTTTGCTCAAAATATTCGGTGCCATAGTTATCGCTTTTGCATTATTTATTGCCACTGTTTTTATTGTAAATGTAATTAGCAACAAATCGGAGGAAGGGAAAATAAAAGCCTATGGTCAGTCCGTAGCGGTTGACGGGAAAAACATGAATGTGTTGATCCAAGGAAAAGGTGAAGAAACCGTGGTATTGCTTCCGGGGTACGGAACGCCTGCCCCAGCTCTCGATTTTAAACCGCTCATCGATGAGCTATCACCATTTTACAAAGTCGTTGTCATTGAGCCTTTCGGTTATGGATTAAGTGACGTAACTGAAAAAGAGCGTACCACGGAAAATATGGTTAGTGAAATTCATGAAGCGTTACAGCAGCTTAATATTCATCGTTACACGCTCATGGGTCACTCTATTTCAGGAATTTATGGACTGGACTATGTGAACAAATATCCAAACGAAGTAACTGCCTTCGTCGGGATTGATAGCAGCGTTCCAACGCAGGGAGGTAACGATGATCCATTTCCAACCGAAACGTACAAACTGCTTAAAAAATCAGGATTCTACCGATTGTTAATGAAACTGGCCCCTGATCAACTGATTGCACCCGATGTTGATGATGAAACCAGAGAACAGATTAGAATGCTCTCACTCAAAAATACGTTTAATCCGAATAACTTAAATGAAGGCGAAAATTTTGGTCCCAATTTCAAAGCTGCTGAAAACTTGAGCTTCCCTAGAGATTTGCCTGTCATTTTCTTTTTACAAGCGAATGATACCGAAACGGAAGGTTGGATACCTTTGCATGAAGAGCAAGTCAAAAATTCAGTACATGGTAAAGTGATGACATTCGAAGGTGGACATTATTTACACCATACCCGGTCCAAGGAAATAGCCGAAAACTTCAGGAAGTTTATGAACGAAGTAAAATAAACTTAGAGCAAACGTAGTTTCAGGATTGATTTCAGAAAGAATGAAACGCCCGTTCCCCAATAGAACACCGGGGAACGGGCGTATTTTCCATGCTCATTATTATTGATTTGTTAACGAAATTTCGAACCTTGAACCAGCTTCACCAGCAAATACAATCGTACCGTTTTCAGGTAAGGTAACTTCATTCTCGCCACTAACCACGGTATGGTTCGTACTGATACCTGTCTGGTCATATACAGTGAAAGCGCCTTTCGAAGGCATCTTCACTGTCATCACTTTACCTGCGGCTGCTGCCGGTATCGAGTACCATGTCGCATAACCGTTTGTTTGAATCGTTGTCTTCGATTGTTTCCCTGAATAGAGTGGTCTCACAAGTTCTTGACTGACGTAGACCTTTCCTCCTGCTGAGACGTATTCCACGCCGTCTTTCTCAAAGAACTTATACTCCATCGTATCACGCCCAGCCAAGCCTGGAATTTGCAGTTGGTTCACAGCCGAATTTGCATCAATAATTTTATTGGTATACACATACCCTGGTGCTTCATCGAACATATGAATAGGGATAATCGGCGTTGCACTGTCATATACCGTTGAGGTGTATTTTTCATTCACCAGGTAATAAATGTTGCCTTCACGCTTCTGCCAAGCGGCTGTTACATCTTCGGGTAATGTATTGGTTTCGAGCTTTTCTGCCTTGTATTCCGAGGAGGCGATCTGTCCAAGCCCTGGCACAGACTGATACGAACGGGACCACAAGTATGTATTCCCGTTATCTCCTTGGGCGAATTTCAACTTTTCTGTACCTTGCTCGTTCACGAAAGAGCCATCTTCAGTATACGTATACTTTTGTTCGGTACTGTTCGGCGACAATAGCTGGGACATCGTCAACTGTCCTTCATCATTCACTTCCAACTTCAATAACGAGCTGCCAACCGCCCCATAAATGCCAGCATACTGCGTTAGCTCTTTCGGCATGGTTGTTTTTACAGGGGCGCCAAATGATTTTTCCGGCTTCCGTCCTTCAATAATATCCTTTTCCTCAAGTGCGCTAAGCAACAGTTCGCTGGCAATCAATTGGTCGGTTGTGCTTGACCCACCTGAGGAAGTAACGGCTGCAGCCATATTGTATTCCGGAAGCACAATTAATGACGAATGATAGGCAATCGTATTCCCGCCTTTGGTAACTGCCTTGATGCCGTATTCGCTAAATGGGAACAAGTTCACACTATCCCACCCTAACCCGTACGAAATAGATGAATCGCTGTCCTCTGGCCACAGGCCACTTTTGTATTCTTCCTGCGTCATGGCTTCTGCTGACTCACTGGAAAGAATACCTGTGATCTCTCCCGTAAAGATTTGCGAAAATTTGACCAGGTCTTCTGCAGTAGAGTAAATGCCTCCAGAGCCAATCATATTCGTGTTCTCTAGTGGAAGTTGTTCCTTATTCAGCTGCGAATAAGTTACCGCCATTTGGTCAGGATCAACCAGATCCTGCGGCGTTTTGGTATGGCTCATACCCAAGGGTTCGGTGAAATTCTGTTGGATGAAATGGCTAAAGCTCATGCCACTAACCTGTTCAACCAGAATCTCCGCTAACGTAAAGCTATCGTTACTATACACCGAGTAGGCTCCCGGATCTGCCTTCAAATTTTGCTCGACCAATTGATCCAAAAATGTATCATGTGCATAGGTATCATTGTCCCCATACAGTATGGCACTACCGCTTGAGGTTCCAAGAATCCCAGATGAATGATTCAGCAACATACGAGGTGTGATCTGTTTGTAACGGTTATCTTTCATTTTAAAGTCAGGGATATAGTTCACAACCGGCACATCCAGATCGATCTTGTCTTCGTCAACTAGCTTCATCACAGCGGCTGTGAGCACCATTTTACTGGTTGAACCGATGCCGTACATTGTATTAGAAGAAAGGGGGATACGGCCCTCTGGGTCGTTTTTGCCTACCTGTCCGGAGATCACGATCTCTCCCTCATCCATGAGTGCGTACTGCACACTTGTTGTACCATATGTTTCGGTAAGGAGCTTGGCCTTCTCCATCACCGCTTTTTGGGTCATATCATACGTAAGGTTACTACTGTTACTGGTTGCCGGTGTGGCGAGAGCAGTCATTGGGGCTAACATGGTTAACACCAGGGTTACGGCGGCGAATGAAGTTCGTTTTTTTAGTGTCAATCTCATCTTCTCCTGTCTTATCTGTGGATTGGGGATCTCTGTGGTGGTACGTAAGCTAGTGTACTCTAGGACGGTGAACTGAATATGAATTGGCCCAGAATAAAATGGAAAAATACGGGTTGACAGAAAAATCCCTTGCGTATACAATCGTATACATAAACAATTCGTATACAAATGTATACGAAAATGGAGGTGCTTCACAAATGAGAGAAAGACATATAAATGTGAACGAACAACCTGATCGCCATGGAGAGCGGTCCAGACGCGGTCGTGGGGAAGATGAGCAACAAGGTGAACGTTCAAGACGTGGGAGAGGGCATGGAGAACATCACGGAAAACGGGGTAATGGGGCACAAACGTTTCGTCGTGGAAGAATTCTAGTCTTTTTGGAACAAATGCAGAATCGAAGAGCTACGTTGGCTAGACAGCTTGGTCAGGAGGAGTTCCGTAATATACATCAGATGATCAGTGGTGAGTTGAAAGCGATTGATCAGGTCATTGATGAATACATCCAACTTTTTGAATTACAAAATGAAGAAGAAAGCCCTAATCAGGATCTGGAGAGTGAATAAGAATGGTTCGTCGTTTTTTCTCGTATTATCGTCCTTACAAAAAACTGTTTTTAATTGATTTTGGTTGTGCCGTAATAGCTGGTTTACTAGAGCTGGCATTTCCACTTGCTGTAAGCAAGTTCATTAATGAGTTGCTGCCAGGTCAAGATTGGCCACTCATTATCCTCGCATGTATTGTATTGCTGTCGATCTATGCGCTGAATACCGTCTTGAATTATGTCGTGACCTACTGGGGACATATGCTTGGCATTAACATTGAGACCAACATGCGTTCGAAGATGTTTGCTCATTTGCAAAAGTTATCCTTCCGGTTTTTCGATAATCGTAAAACGGGTCATCTGATCGGTCATCTTACGAATGACCTTAACGATATTGGCGAGGTGGCTCACCATGGACCAGAGGATGTTTTCATCGCAGTGATGACATTAATCGGATCTTTCTGGCTCATGGCGAACATTAATTTAGAGCTTGCACTGATCACCTTTGTCATTATTCCTATCATGGCCTGGGTCATTATCGTGTTCGGTGGGCGTATGACGAAGACCTATCGGCGCCTCTTCGGCGATGTGGGGAATTTCAATTCCCGTATTGAAGACAACGTAGGCGGAATTCGTGTCGTTCAATCATTCGCTAACGAAGAGCATGAGAAAAAACTATTTTCCGTAGACAACGAGAACTTCCGTAAAACAAAGCTGCTTGCTTACAAAACGATGGCGAAGAGTATATCGGTCAGCTACATGATGATGCGTCTGGTTACTGTGTTCGTTATGATTAGCGGTGCCTGGTTCTTTATCGATGGCAGAATTGATATGGGTGATTTCATGGCATTCCTGTTGTTATCCAACATCTTCTTCCGTCCGATTGAGAAAATTAACGCCGTAATCGAAAGTTATCCTAAGGGCATTGCAGGATTCAAGCGTTATCTGGAAATCATTGATACTGAGCCGGAAATCGCCGATGCGAAAAATGCCGTTGAGCTAAAAAGCGTCCGTGGAGATATTCGCTTCGAAAATGTCTCATTCGGTTATGAGGAAAATCGACGTATTCTGAATAATATCAGTTTGTCCATCAATCCAGGGGAAACCGTTGCATTTGTGGGTCCTTCGGGTGCAGGTAAAACGACCATTTGCAGTCTGCTTCCACGATTCTATGAAGTAGAGGAAGGTCGGATCACCGTTGATGGAGTTGATATTCGTGAGGTTCAGCTGGAATCATTGCGTAGACATATCGGTATTGTTCAACAAGATGTATTTCTCTTCTCAGGCACAATTAAGGAGAATATCGCTTATGGCGATTTAACGGCTACAGACGAACAAATCTGGGATGCAGCCCGTCGTGCCTCTTTGGAAGAGTTGCTTCTTACTTTGCCAGAAGGGATCGATACGATCATTGGTGAACGTGGTGTCAAACTTTCCGGAGGTCAAAAACAGCGCTTGTCCATTGCTCGTATGTTCCTGAAAAATCCACCGATTCTCATCCTGGACGAAGCAACGTCCGCTCTGGATACCGAAACTGAAGCATTAATCCAGAAGTCCTTGGCGGAACTGTCAGTGGGTAGAACAACACTTGTTATTGCACACCGACTGACAACCATCAAGAATGCAGATCGCATCCTTGTAGTCAATGCGGATGGCATCGCTGAGCAGGGGAACCATGAGGAACTGGTCGCTGCCGGAGGCATATACAGCAGACTTCATCAGGTGCAATACAGCCATTCCTAATAGCCAAAAAACAAACCGTGCATTTGCGCGGTTTGTTTTTTGGTTTTTCAATAAAGTGGCATTCATTTGAAATATAAAGTTCATCAATATTATATATTGTTGACAACGTCCACTAAACTGATTATTATAATGTTGACAATGTCCACTAAAGGGGAGGGTTTCACATCGACTCTCAGCAAATAAATGCAGATATGTTGACTGAAATGCGGCGTTTTAACCGTTTTTATACCAATATACTCGGTGTACTCGATAAGCATATCCTGGGAACGGGATACTCCTTCGCTGAAGCAAGGGTCATTATTGAAATTGGCATTCAAGGGGAGAGCATTGCGAACAATCTGGTGGATACACTGACCATAGATCGCAGCTACATGAGCCGGATTGTAAGTAAACTGACCAGAGAAGGGCTGCTGATGAAAGTGGATTCAGCTGCTGACAGCCGGGTTAGTTTGATTCGCCTGACTGAAAAAGGGCAGGAGCTTTACGGTGAGTTGAATGAACGTTCAGATCAGCAGATTGTGAAGTTAATGCAAGGTTTGGATGAGGAAGAGATCAGAGAAATTTACGCTTCAATGATGAATATTCAGGATAAGTTGAACAAAAGAGCAGGAGAGACAAGACGATGATACGATTCGAATGTGATTACAACGAAGGCGCGCATGAGCGCATTTTGCAAAGACTGATTTCAACGAACATGGAACAAACGAGCGGTTACGGTAAAGATGCCCATTGTGATCGGGCGAGAAGTCTCATTCGACAAGCTTGTGAAAATGAACAGGCGGATGTGCATTTTTTGGTTGGGGGTACACAGACCAATACAACGGTTATTGCCTCCATTTTGCGTCCGTACCAAGGCGTGATTGCAGCGACTTCGGGCCACATCGCGGTCCATGAGACGGGAGCGATTGAAGCCACAGGTCACAAAGTGATCACGGTACCGAGCGAAGATGGGAAGATCACGTCAGATCAGGTCAAAGCGGTCTATGATGCCCATTGGAATGATGCAGCACCTGAACATTGTGTCCAGCCCGGAATGGTTTACATATCCCAGCCTACTGAGAACGGTACAATGTACAGCAAGGCAGAGCTGCAAGCATTGTTTGATGTGAGCCGGCAGTGTGGTCTCCCGTTCTTTATTGATGGGGCACGTCTTGGGTATGCTCTTGCTTCCCGAAATTGTGATATGACTCTCGCTGATCTCGCCCGCCTATGTGATGTATTCTATATTGGCGGAACCAAGATCGGAGCATTGATGGGAGAAGCGGTAGTCATCCTGAATGACAAGCTTAAGCCAGATTTTCGTTATATGATCAAACAAAAAGGCGGCCTGCTTGCCAAAGGCAGATTACTGGGCATTCAGTTTGAAACGCTGTTTGAAGATGGTCTGTATCTTGAAATTTCCCAGCATGCGGTGGACATGGCCATGTTGATTCATGATTCGCTTGCGGAGCAAGGTATTACTTTCCTATATGATTCACCAACCAATCAGCAATTTCCGATTCTGCCAGATGATCTGCTTCAGGATTTACGCAGCCGTTACTCGTTCACATTCTGGGAAAAGGTGTCCGATACACACAGCGTCGTTCGTTTTTGTACCAGTTGGGCAACCCAGCGGGAAAATGTGGACTCACTGATTCGGGATATTTCCCATGCTCTGAACAAATTGAAAGCTTGTGTGTAATCATTAATCCCTAAAGATAGTACATCGGCGGAGTAAAACGCCAAAGAAGAAGTCGCCATTTTAATGGCGACTTCTTTTTTTGTTTACTGCTAAATGTTCCATGAATGTACTTCTAAAATTGAATCACGACCATTTGATGACAGGACCACTCCGGTATCGTGTAGGTCACAAGGCCATTCACCTGACTGAATGAGAGACTAAGGTTCTGTGGCGCCAGATACACATCTTGTACTTGTTCGGCAGCCGCAACCGTCACCTCTGTATTGATAAGTGGAGGGATATCCTCGATAACTTCCACACCTTGTCCTCTACGTACTGGAGAGGCATACAGTAGATGATTCACCCAACGGTTCGAGTTCTTCTGAATCTGCAGCGTGGTAACCCCTTGGGCAGGTAGGTTGGTTATCAGCGACTTGTTGTTACTCAGTAAACGGTCCAACGCGTAACAGATGATTTCCTTGACAGCCAAACTCCCCTTCGTCGCATAATCTTCAAAAACATTCCACGCGATATAGATTCCATCCTGACCTTCAGCCATGCCAGTTCCCGATTCCTGCAGATCAGAAGGGGTATGCTGGTGAGAGCAGAACGTGAACAAGTCACGGTTAAAATATGAATTTTCCTTACTGCCAAGTACGATGCCGTCTGTCGTGGGCACTGTGTTCTGTCCTTCGGTGTACATGACGAAAGAGGCTGTACGCAGCGAAGGAAGCTCGAAATTCGGACGGAAATAGGAGGGACGGAATGGGGAAACATCCTGATATTCTACACCCAAATCGAATTCAAAGCCCGTACCATCCGGTGAGAGTCCGGAACGGCCAGTGGCGAGAATTTTGCCGCCCCCGGCAAGAAATGCTGTCAGTTTGGTTTTGATTGACTCTGTAATGCTAATGGCATCCGGCAAAATAACAACTTTATATTTGGATAGATCAGCCTGCAGATCTACTACATCGAAGAGATAGTGGCCTTCCAGCAAAACTCTTACAGCGCCGGTATCGTGGTGGTGCATGTGCTGGTTATGAGGATCGACTCCGGTTTCCCATAAGGCTGCCTCCACTGACAGCAATGCGATATCAGCCATAGCGGTAGTATCTCGACACCATTCTTCCTTCGCTTCTACCTCACGGTAAGCTTCCCCGATCAACGAATACGTGGCATGATCCATCTGACCGCCCGGATGCAGCTGATCTCCAATGGAGCAGCGTGCCCCGTTCGCAATGCTCAGTGCAGTTTCATAGCGCAGCGCGTTGGGGTGCTTGTATCCGCCGAATTCGCCCCAGGAGGTATGGAATTTTCCGGTCATGCCGAGGAAATCCATGCCCAATGTCTGCGCATAACGTGCAGAGAGCGGGAAGTGGTCGTACCCCCAGCCACCCGTTGGTAGCGATTCCAATTCCAAATGGGTATTCACATGAGCGAGATCCCGCCGCCCACGGTCGACGTGACTGCTGTTGTGGAACACTGGTAGTCCGGGTTTCACTGCATGCACAGTCTCATTCATTCGATTAGCATAACGAGCATACGTCTGTTCCCACAGTTTTTTCATATCTTGAATGTTTCGTGGATCGGAGCCCTGTGAGCGAATCTCGGCAACACAATATTGACAATAACATTCCCGAACACCAACGATATCGAGGAAGATGCCGTCCACATCATATTTCTTTACGACTTCCTCTACCTGTAGGGTGAGAACGTCAAGATAAGGGGTGTTCATGCAAAATTGATGATAGCCTGGCGTCATGAAGTCGGCTGTCCAACTGATCTGCTCCTGCTGATTGCGGATGAGCCATTGTGGATGTTTGCGGGCGAGTCGCTCATCCAGGCCAGCGGAGAGATAGACCGGAGTCTTCACACCTATCTCATGAGCAGCCTCAATCTGGGCACCCAGAAGATCGAAATTCAGATGTGGATGCATTTGATTGGCGGTAGTCGGATGATAGGCCCAGCCATGATGGCACTTGGAGAATATGGTGATGGAATCGACATGCCCGGTTTTGAGCATCTCCTGAAATTGCTGCTTCGAAAAATCACGGCCAATGCCTTCAATGGCTTCTGACGTATGAAAATCGAGATGAACCTGACGAAATTTCATGCTTGCTTCCCCCTGGTCATTAAATGATAGAATCATATTATATCTACCACTCTAATCGATCATCAGCTTCGATACAGCTGACAATCACGACTATATATAGCACATTATCTACATTTTGAACAAAGGAGGGATCTTATGTTTGTACTTGAACTTCAAGTTCCGCCGTTTCCGTTATTAGCAGCCATTGGGCACACCGAATGGCAGCCGGGGATGCAGCATGCCCAGCGTAGCTTTGATGTGTTCGATCTTATTATTTGCGCCAAAGGAGCGCTGTACATGGAGGAAGATGGCCTCCGTTACGAGATTGCGGAAGGTATGATGCTGGTTCTTGAACCTGGCAAAGACCACCGTGGCTATAGACCAACGTATGTGCAGACGGAAGTATACTGGATTCATTTCCAGCTTCCCTCTGTGCAAAAGATGATTTTGAAAGAAAAGACGACTTGGGAGCAGCCTTTGCTTCAACAAACAGACCAGGATATTGAGGCTCCCCCAGGAGTCATTGAAATTCCCAAATTCGCCGCGGTGGATCTACGTAACCTGGAGCCGATACTGAAAGAAATGCTTGAGCTGCACCATGTACTCACCCGTCAGCGTTCCTTCGAGCTTCATGTTCTGTTGGGCCAATTCCTGCTGCAATTACAGAAGGGAATGAGACAGAACAGCCCGCAGGCTCGCTCCTATTTTCTAAGCGAGAAGGTGGCAACTTATCTTGGTCAACGCCTTGAGCAGCCGTTTGATTCCGGACAGATGGAGCGTGATCTGCTTTATCATTTTGATTACCTGGCTCGCTGCCTGAAGCAGTATACGGGGATGAGCCCGCTGCAATACAGGCATCACCTGCAAATGGAGAAGGCCAAGCGGTTATTGGCACATTCGGAGCTTCCGCTGAAGCGTATCGGCGAGTTGTGTGGACTGCAGGACCATAACTATTTTACACGGTTATTCAAGCGTCAAACTTCCCTCACGCCTGGAGAGTACCGCAAGAAGCATCAGTTGTATTTCATGGAATAGACATGATCAAACAAAAAAACCGCCCGAAAGGGCGGTGGATGATGACGTATTCAATGTCCCAGAATTTCAAATGCTTAAGCTTTAAAGTCCTCGCTTCGTACAGGACTAGCATTCGATAAGGCCTGCCGAAGACTATCCGCTCCATGCTCCTGGTAACTGGGAGTCCCCGGTTGTTGGCGCCAGGATTCGTCCAATCCGCCGGCGTCTATGGCGTCAAATCCCAGCTCCTCGACAAGTTGAAGTACAATTTTCTTTGTATCAGGATCATCACCAGCTACCGGTAGAGCAAGTCGATCGGGTGAACCGGCAGGCAGTCCACGTTCAAGCAGATTTATAGCGGAAATCCCATTAAAGGCTTTGTTAACAGGATGTTTCAAGTATTGCTCAACCCATCGGCTTTCAGGTAAGCCACCTTCGATCTCGGCAATCAAGCCGTCACGCTGACGGGGGTAATAGTTCCCGGTGTCAATAATGGCAGCACCAGGTGCAATGTGGTCTAAGATACCATCAGGGAGATCCGGAATATTCTTTTGTGGAATCGTTACAATGACCAGCTCGGCTCCATGGGCGACTTCCGTTACTTCAAGTGGTTTTGCGCCTGTCTCTTCAGCCAGTTCCGTCAAGGTATGAGGACCACGTGAGTTAGCAATCGAGACATCATGACCAAGTTTGGTGAGACGACGGGTGAGATTACCACCGATATTTCCGGTTCCAATAATTGCGATTTTCATTTATTCCGACTTCCTTTCCCGATTTAATATGGTATGACAGTTTTACTGTAACAGAGAACAATGAAGCTGTAAACAACTTCTTGACTGAACGTTACAAATTACCTATACTAAGATTTATTATTTCGTTGAGAAGGGAGGGAATGCAGTGACCAAAGGTGGAAGACCACGAGAATTTAAGGATACGGCTGTGATTGACGCAGCCATGGATGCCTTTTGGTTGAACGGATACGAAGGATGCTCTACTGAGGATCTATGTAAACAGACCGGTCTCGGGAAGGGCAGTTTATATAATGCGTTTGGCAGCAAACATGATTTATACGAAAAGGTACTCCAGCGTTATCATGAGGAAGGGATACGGGAGCAAAGCGAGATTTTACAGAGCTCCTTACCGTTGAAAGAAAGATTACGCGGCCTGCTGGAGTGGGGTATACAGGAGGATTTTTCGGAATCAGGGCGAAGAGGCTGTCTCCTAATTAATGCAGCAATGGAACGGGCACGGGTTGATCCTATGGTTGAGCAAGTGGTAACACGTCATATCGGTTTTTTGGAGGATGCACTTTGTGATCTGATGGAGCAGGGTGCACAGACAGGAGAGATTACTTCAGGGAGACCAGCCAAAGAACTGGCAAGCCTGTTTCTAAGCAGTTATTACGGACTTCGCGTGCTTAACAGCTCTTCACAGAACCGTGATCTGGCAAAAAGTATTGTAGAAGGTACATTGGCAGCTATTTACTAGCCGGGTAATCCGGCACTTTTTTTGCATTAGTTTTGTACCGATCATTACAATAGTGTGATTTTATAACTCATATGAAAAGGGGAATTGAAGATGCCATTGGCAATCTATGTGCTTAGCTTGGCTATTTTTTGCATGACTACCTCAGAATTTATGGTAGCTGGAATGATGAATACACTTGCGGGGGAGTTTGGAGTATCTGTCTCGCAAGTAGGCTATTTGATTACAGCCTTTTCAGCGGGGATGGTCGTAGGAGGTCCCTTACTAACCGCTGCTCTGCTGAATATGCCTAGGAAAAAAGCGTTTATTATGCTAACCGGACTATTTCTCGCTGGACAGTTGCTTGGCGCGATCGCAGGTAGCTATGAGGTTATGATGGCCTCACGCATCATAGCAGGTGTTGCTTCCTCGGCTGCTTTTGGCGTATCAATCTCGATCTCTGCTTCGCTCGTGGAGGAAAATCAGCGGGGACGGGCGGTGTCGATAATCTTCGGGGGTCTTATGATCGCCACAGTTCTGGGTACACCTGCTGCAACATGGGTGGCCGATGCTTATGGCTGGCGTTTCAGTTTTTGGGCGGTCGCCATTCTTGTTCTACTGTCAGGAGTAACTGCATTGCGGTTGATCCCCGTATTATCCAGACCGGAGCCCACGAGTTTGCGTCATGAAATGAAATCTTTTCGCAATCGCAAGCTCTGGGCGGCTTACCTGACAAGTTTTCTTATTATAGGAGCTACATTTGCAGCATTCAGCTACTTTGCTCCAATTTTTACAGAGTTGTCGGGCTTTTCAACGTCCGCGGTGCCACTATTGTTTGTTGTGTATGGAGCTGCTACGGTTGCTGGTAATCTGATCACTGGTCGACTGGCGGACCGATACACTATGCTGATTCTAACGATAGGGCTTGTTCTCTTGACGTTTGGTCTTTTGACATTCGCCATTGGCGTACATACAGCTGCCGTGGTTATTCCTGCCGTAATCATCATCGGGTTGGCCGGGGTTCCAATGAACCCGCCTATGGTCGCGCGAGTGATACGTACGGGAGGAAGTGGTCTGATGGTGAACACCGTTCACACCGCAATCGTCACCTTTGGTGTAGTGGTAGGGTCTTCTGTTGGAGGCTTGGCTATTAGTGCCGGTTATGGTCTGGTTGCACCGATCTGGGTCGGGGTTGTGTTGGCTTTGGTGGGTGTAATTTCACTGCTTCCGTATATGCGAGGAATCTTCAAAGTTAAGGTTGTAGATATGGATATAAAACATTAAAAAGTGTTTGATTGTGGGTAGTCTTTCAAAACATCGTGTTCAACAATACGAATAAAAGCAGCCCAGATACGATAAAGTACTGGACTGCTTCTATTTTTTTGAAATGTGCCCCGTGACATTTCTTCGTATTATTTATGATCCTAATGAATTATCCTAATAGATTATTCTTCTGAGATAAATCTTTTGCCAAGCAACCACATTACGCCGCTAATGATTAGAAAATATAAAGGCATCATCAGCAATGAGCCGTTATGCAGAGCACCCATTCCCCATGTCGTAAGACTTACCAGTAAGTAGTAGCCTAAGCTGAATATAGCACCTGCTGTGCCAATTACATCTTGAAAATGAACAAGCGCAAGACTTAGACAATTGGGCAGAGCAATACCTGCGCCAATCAACAGAACAAACATGGCAGTTAACATGCAGATGATCTGCAAAAGATTGGGCAGCATAGACAAGCTGCTTCCAAGGGTCAGGAGCAGAGCACCGCTGGTCATGACCAGACAACCCAGACGAATGATCTTTTCCGGTGTGTAAACGGTCAATAATCGTTTTGAGATCATTGCTCCGACCACTGAGGCCAAGGCCACAATAATGCCCAGAAAACCATAAACGCCAGGCGACAGATCAAAGTGTTCTATGAAGATGAAGGGAGCTTCGGCATAATAACTAAATAAAACTCCGTTAATACCTCCGATCAATACGCCAAACACCATTACGCGCGGCATAGCGAGCATCTTTTTAACAACCGGAAGTATAGCGACTTTGGATCGTAAAAGAACGTTCGTTGTCTCCGGCAGTTTAAGAAAAGCATATATGAACAACAAAACGCTCATTAGTACTAACGCCAAGAATACCCATCTGAAGCCAAGGGCCTGATCAATCCAACCACCAATAAGTGGCCCAACTGCCGGCGTAAATGCAATGACAGCAGAGATTTGGGCAAACATCGCATGTCTTCGATCTCCCGATACACTTTCTCGAAGCATGGTTTGGGTGATAATCGAGCCAGTTGCGGCACCGAAAGCCTGTACGAAACGGCCAATGAGAAGCAATTGAATCGATTCCGAATAAAAGCACATCAAGCTTCCGATCCCATATACGATGAGACCGCCCAGCATTGCAGGTCTACGACCAATCAAGTCGGACAGCCAGCCCCAGCAGAAGACGCCCAAGGCAAATCCTATAAAATAGATGCTTAATGTGAATTGTACGGAACTATTAGATACACCAAGTGCTGCTGCGATATCTGGCAGCGATGGAGTGTAGATGGTCTCACTGATTTGTGGAAAAGCGATAAGAACAATCATTAACAGCAAAGATGGTACTGCATATTTCTTCATTATATATTAGCCCTCCTACAAGCTTATACTCTGTTATGACAACAAGAATATGAGCCTAGCTAGGGAAAGGGGGGCATCATGATGGCGAGACGACTATAAATCATCATTTGTTGAATTACCTTTCATCATTATAAGAGTAGGAGGGTTTGACAATCATTGCTAATACTCGGCCTAGGTTAACATGCTTGATATGGCAAGTCAACTAGCTCTGGCTAATCGTACGATTAAGCGGTTTTGTCCCAAGCTCTGAACGTACTTGATTTGGAATTATGAAATTTAATGAAGCTAGCTATTCGCCAAATGGCGATATAGGATAAGGCGACTACATTATTCAGGAATCCAAGAGTTTTGGGATCAATCCCTGAGATGAACAAGAAGTCAAAAAATCGCATCGAGAAGATAACAATAATTAAAACATAAAGAGATACGTTTCTTTTATAATACATATTGCCATCCGATTTTCGCTCGAATTGCGTCACCAGAATTAATGGGATTGACAGAACTGCACCTATAATAATTGAACTGATCATTCTGCCAGATGTAAGCACCAACGTAGGGTCGAACAATTCAAACAAAGAAGTAGAGATATAAAGGATAGGAATTAATAATTTCCGCCCAGATTCGTGCAATGGTTTCTTGCTGCCCTGGATAACGCCCCTCAAAATAAGTACGACAATTAATAATGAGATTGTTAAAGATATTGGATTCATGGTAAGCACCTCGTCTGTTTTTTGTGTAACCTAAGTATCGAGGATATTTAAAATTTATATCAGTGTACAAAGTAATTCGTTTAAGGTGACTTTTGTCATCTTCCCAAAACAAATAGGGCGACCTCACCCCAATTGAATTCCGGGAAAAAGTCGCCGCTTCAAAAATCTTTTTTTATTGTCTATGTGACATGGCTATGACCTCGGAAGGCATCTGTCTGCTATTGAATGATCTGCTCATATCTCTCCTGAATCATCTATACGCTGTAAAATTACTAGACCAGCTCTTGCGATGGGCAGCTCGTGCAAACCGTCCTGAAGCTCAATTTGACGAAGTAGAACAACTTGACCGCAGCAATTTTTTACAGTTAGATCGTAACGACCCTGATGGTGGCAACGCACAACTACTTGTTCGTTATAAGTGCCGTTGGCTACAATGAATCGGTCATAGGTAGCGTCCATTGGGACAACAATATTAGCGTAAACAGCGACAATTTTCGTACCTGCTCTTTGAGCACTGACAAGTGGGTAAAGTAGCTCGGGTTGTTCCGGAACTAACTTACCTTTCAGCAGAATGTCACTGTTCTCCTTACAGAAGGAGAGCCAAAAGCGGATCATTCCAGCGTACGTTTCTCCAATCTCAGCGAGACGAACAGAGATTTGAGGCACGGAGAAGAGAACGTTGATCAGCTGCATGGCTGCGCTTTCGACCGATTCTTTAGGGTTAAACATAATCATGTCGGAATGGACGGCTGTATTCCCCGACAATAGTCGCAGGTCGAGCGTACGGATGCGATTTTGGATAGAGTCGTTCGGGCAATCGTTGGCCCGGAACATGTTGCCGTATTTTCGCATTAACGGGCCGATGTACGTTTGGCGGAATTCGATGAGAATATCCGGCTTAATGGCTCTCAGTCGCTCCATAACATCGGAGAGCAGTCGGTCCACCGCTTCAGGCACTGATTCATGATCCCGTCCTTCCGCTGTTCCCTCCTTCTGATCTGGGCTTAGCCTGAAGCTATCCACGAAATCCAGCTTCAGACCGTCGATATCCCATCCGAATACGGCCTGTTCATAGGTATTGATCAGGTATTCCCGTACATCCGGATACCGGGGGTCCAGCACTCCCGCATTCAGCTTCTCATCTACCCGCAATAGTTTATTCTCGAACTTGCTCCATACCTTGCTGCGCTTCCCTACAAATGGCACGGAGTACCATAACATATATTTCATACCTAGCCGATGTACGGTATCCACATGAGCTCTCATGTCCGGAATCTTACCCGCATAGACTTCCCAGTCCCCGGTATACGCATAACCCCGGTTGTTGTCGTCCGTCTGCCAGCCATCATCAACGATAATAGTGTCACAGCCAAGTTCCTTAGCAAGTCTGCATTGTTCCTCCAATTCGGCAGCGGTCAGTTTCTGATGATAGGAATACCATGTGGAGTACATAGGACGGAGGGCCAAATCAGGAACTGCGGCGGGTTCATAGCCCGGAAGGCCTTCCCACCACTTGGTTACATCTTCAAGCGCCTTATAGAAGGGGATATCTCTACGGTCGATTCGAAGCGTTGCTTCGTAATGATCGAGTTTTGGCATCGCTTCTTCAAACAGGGTAACAGAGCATAGGAAGGTGGAATCCTCTTCATGAATACCGGCTTTTATCGACACGTTGTTCAATGCATCAGTAAAAGCGAAGGTCATTCGATTTCGCCCCTCTAGATTATATAGAGAGGCCACAGGTGCGAGAGAAGTGCTTTTGGATTGGAAACCATCACCCCAATCCACTTGAAGGGCTTTATTCCGGTCGGTTCCCGGATGCCATAAAGAGTGGATGTCTATGGCGGGAGTAGACCACTCGATCCGGCAAACTGGCGGCTGTTCTTTTTTCGCAGCAGTTAGCCGGATATGGACCAGAAAAAGGTTCTCCGTAATGGTTTCGACGTGGGTAAAGCTTTCAAACAAGGTGTTGTTGCCGTTAATAATTACAGTGGGACAATCGTAGTTGATTAAAGTTTTCATAATACCTCCTGCTTGTATAAATAGATATTGGACTAACGATACCATGTTTAGAGTATAATGTTTACAAAAAGTTTAGTAAACAAATAAAATAAATATACGTAATACGGGATATAATTAGCGTTTTATACTAATAAAAATGTATGTAAGCGATGACAATAAGGTATTGTCAAACAAATTGATCTCTGATATATTGAAAACACACATTAGTTCGCTAATGTTTAGTAAACAAAATACAATGTGATTGGCAAGTGGTTAGCAAAACTATAAAATGATTGTGAGGGGTGTTTCCCAAATATGAAGTGAAAAGGTGATCAGTAGTGCCAACAATTCGTGATATTGCAAGTCTGGCCGGTGTTTCTCCATCTACAGTTTCCCGTGTACTGAACGGGGATCCTTCTTTATCGGTATTGGAGGAAACAAGAAGAAAAATTCTTTCTGCTGCAGAACAGCTGCAATATAAAGTAACCCAGCGTCGTCATACCAATCAAGCGGCGCAGTTGAAAGATTATAAAATTGGGTTGGTGACCTTCTGTTCGGAGCAATTTGAGTCGGAGGACCCGTACTACCTGACTATAAGGTTGCAAATCGAAAAGGAATTCAATCAACTGGGCCTTCACATTACTCGGACTATTCGCTGGGTGAACCATGATTCGTATGAAAGCCTATCGGGGCTTGATGGCCTTATAGTGATTGGCAAGTTCGAATTTGATCCATACAATTTGTACTTCAGCCGAATACATAACATTGTTTTTGTCGACTATTCGCCGGATGAGGACCGCTTTGATTCCGTCGTTGTCGATTTTGACAAGGTAACTCGGATGGCTTTGGATCATCTTACCGGACTTGGCTATACAAAAATTGGCCTGATCAGCTCACGTGATTTCATCAATCGTTTTGGTTCCAATTCTGGTATTGATTCAGTGGATCAACGGCAAAGCAGTTTTGAATCTTATATGAAGCAGAAAAATCTGTACCTGCCTGAGCATGTCCATATCGGTAATAATTTCTCCATGTCTACCGGGTATCAGCTCATGAAGGAAGTGATTGATAAGCAGGATTTACCGGAAGCTTTCCTGATTGGTTCCGACCCCATGGCGATAGCTGCTGGGAGGGCCTTAAAAGAAGCCGGGTTAAAGGTACCGAAAGATATCGCAATAGTCGGCATCGATGATATTGAAATGGCTTCTTACGCTAATCCACCGTTAACCACGGTGAAAATCTACACTGAACAAATGGGCCAGAGCGCGGTGAAAATGCTGCTAGAACGGATCGGTGGCAGAGAAGTACCGTTAAAGATCGTGATTCCGTCGAAGCTGGTTATTAGAAGCAGCTGTGGTGCGGAAATCAGATCCGTAGGGGACGTGAAAGATTGACCTTTATTTAAATATTCAATTCAATAGGGGGAAAAATGATGAAAAAATGGTCTTTGATTATTTTATCTCTGCTTGTTGTAATTGCATTGTCGGCGTGTTCCGGAAATGGAGGGAACTCGTCGAAAAGTCAGGGCGGGACGAAGGACAAGGGTAAAATAACATTTGCCTTCTGGGGAGCTCAGTCAGAAGCTGATGCGATCAAGCAAGCCATTGATAACTTCGAGTCAAATTACCCCGACATTCAGGTTGAGAGCCAGTGGATTCAGAAGGATTACCTCACCAAACTACAGACGATGATTGCTGGAGGTACGACTCCTGATGTCATGCTGATCTCAGGAGGGGATTTGCCTGGTTTTGCAAACGCTTTCCAAGAATTGAAATTGGATGAATCGCTCTTCAGTTCACCTTCCCTCGTCGATTCCATGAGTGTGGATGGCAAAGCCTATGCAGCACCATTTATTATCAAGCCTAAAGTTATGGCGATTAACGTCGATCTTTTTGAGAAAAATAACATTCCGCTTCCAAGCAAGACTGAACCGATGACGGTTGAACAATTCAATGACATCGCAAAGAAACTCACATCTGGAGAAGGGGCAACAAAGATTTTTGGTTCAGAACCGCTGTGGCTCGGTAACTGGATTTATGCGTTCGGTGGTCAATTTTACAGCGATGATCTGAGTAAGTCGGCACTAGATTCACCAGAAGTCATAGCTGCTGCTGAGTATATTGTCTCTAGCAAACAAGCTGGCATCGTGCCGAACGATAGTGAGAAGCAGGGACAAAGCATGATGAACTGGTACCTGGGTGGAAGAATCGGCATGTTCACCGACTTTGGTCCTTGGTATTTGCCGCAAATGGCTGATGTGCAGAAATTCAAATGGGATATTGTTCCTTTCCCAGGGAACGGCGGTTCCAAAGAAGTTAATGGACTGGCTCTAAGCAAGGACAGCAAGAATGCTGAAGCTGCCGAAACGTTCATTAATCACCTTACACAAAACGAAGAGGTGCAAAAGATCATCGGAGGAAACAAGAATGCTTATGGGGTACCAGTTATTTCCAGTGCAACAAGCGCGTTTGAAACGGTTTCCCCCGACAAGAACCTAAAAGCCTTTGTACTTGCCGCCGAGAAGCAGCATACACAAGAAGCCCAGAAGGGTACGAATGAAATCAACAACGAGATGAAAGCTATCGATGATACGACACCAATCGGAATTGGAAACAAGGATGTTAAGGAAGTATTCCCGCAGGTGGCAGAGAAGATAAACAAGATTTTACAACAAAACTAACGGGAGCAAACTATGAATGGAATAATAGAAGGGATCTACAGTTTCTATGAAGGAATAGGGGCACCAGCAGCATTGTTGCCTCTTCTCCCTTTTCTGACCGTTATCGTGCTAGTATTCGCTATTATTTATACCATTACCAGAGTTCTTGTGAAAAAGAGGATTATTCATACCAAAACAGCAAGTTTTTATTTGTTCGTCTCAGTCTGGATTATTGGCTTTCTGTTATTTACGGTAGGTCCGATGATTTTCTCATTCTATATCAGCTTCAACAAATGGGAGGTCGTCAGCGACCCGAAATGGATTGGTTTGGATAACTACCGCATGTTGTTCAAGGATACCATGTTTTATAAATCGCTGACGGTAACCTTCTATTACACACTTGTAAGTGTACCCTTGCAGGTCATTCTCTCTTTAGCGATTGCCTTGCTGATGAATTTGAAGCTGCGCGGGATCTATTTTTTCCGTACCATCTATTATTTGCCAACGCTCGTGCAGGGTGTTGCACAAATGGTACTGTTTATCTGGATTTTTAACCCGAATGTCGGTCTGGTCAATTCATTATTACGTTTGATTGGTATCGAAGGCCCTGGCTGGTTCTCCAGTCCAGATTGGTCAATGCCGGCGGTCATTATCATGAGTCTTTGGACGGTCGGAGGCAATATGATTATCTATCTGGCCGGTCTTTCGGATATTCCACAGAGCTTGTATGAGGCGGCTGAGATTGATGGAGCAACGGCAGCAAGAAAAGCCTGGCATGTGACGCTACCACAGATTTCACCGATATTATTTTTCAACACCGTTACAAGTATGATTGGGGCATTCCAGACCTTTACCCAAGGTTTCATGGTTAACGGCGGACCTGATAATTCGTTGTTATTTTATGCCTACTATCTATATCAAAATGCCTTTATGTGGTTCAAAATGGGTTACGGTTCGGCCCTGGCTTGGGTACTCTTTGTGATTATTCTCGTGTTCACTGCGCTCGTATTCCGCAGCAGTGCATTATGGGTTTATTACGAAACAGAGCAAACCGGAAGGAGGAAGCGTCGTGTCCGTAAAAAAAGAGCGTAAGTCTACTCACAAAAAGGTGCATTGGCTGGCCTATATATTGCTGCTAATCGGAGCCGTTATGTTCCTGTATCCCTTTCTGTGGATGGTTTCTGCCTCGCTAAGGAGTCTGGAAGAGGTTGCAGTTTCAGGAATGAGTATATGGCCTGATAACTGGCGCTGGGATAATTATGCGAAGGCGCTTACCGCGTTCCCGTTTGGTCGTTATCTGGTCAATACTGTAATTACAACGGTGTTCCCGATCGTGGGTACGGTTCTTTCTTCATCTATTGTGGGCTATGCCTTTGCCCGCTTGAAGGTGAGGGGAAGCGGGATCTTGTTCGTACTAGTGCTGTCAACCATGCTGCTACCGGGCGAGGTTACGATGATTCCGCAATTCATTCTGTTCAAGAATCTGGGCATGCTGGATACGCTATACCCGCTGATCGTTCCGACCTTCTTTGGATCGGCGTTCTATATCTTTTTGCTACGTCAGTTCTATTCCCGGCTACCCGTCGCATTGGAGGAAGCAGCGATCATCGACGGTTGCGGTTACTTTAAAATTTGGTGGAAGATTTTCCTGCCGCTGTCCAAACCGGCTCTAATGGCGGTTGGCGTCATGGTCTTTATGGGCTCCTGGAACAACTTCATGGGACCGCTGATTTATATCAACAGCGACAAATGGAAGACACTCACGCTCGGTTTGGCGGGTTTTCAGGGTACTTATGCCACAGATACCAACTTGTTAATGGCAGCGGCTGTCGTAATCACTTTACCGTGTATCCTATTATTCTTCACCGCGCAAAAAGCGTTTATGGAAGGTCTGACCTTCTCAGGTTCCAAGGAAAGTTAAACCGAAAAAGGATAGGAGTGACTTTGACATGCCTTATGAGAGAGAGGTAGAATCCCAAGCTGGTGCAGTAACTTTTCAATCTTCCGATAAGGAGTTGAATGAAGGTTTTGTTTGGGCCAAACGGCAGGCGCTGGAATATGCCCACTTTGGTGAAGATCCCGTCGGACTATGGTACGAAGCCGCTCTTCCAGCCAGAGAAGCATTTTGCATCCGTGATGTCATGCACCATAGCACCGGAGCTGCTGTTCTTGGGCTTCGTCTCCATACCAAGAACATGATCATGCAATTTGCCGAAAATATTGCCGAGTCACGTGACTGGTGCACGTACTGGGAGATCAATAAAGACAATGTTCCTGCCCCAGTCGATTATGAAAGTGATGAGGACTTTTGGTATAATCTCCCCGCGAATTTCGACATTATTGATGCCAGCTTACGTCAATACTTATGGACCGGCGATACTTATTATTTAAATAACAGTAAGTTACTGGATTTCTTTAGTTTGACTTTAAATGAATATACGAACACTTGGGATAAAGACGGAGACGGAGTATTGGAATATTATCCCGAATACGGACGCAGGGGCCTGGCTACCTTCAACGAAGCTGGACATCAGCCTTTAATAGGTGGTGATATGATTGCTGCTCAAATTGCCGGTTACCGTGCATTTGTTCATCTTGCCCGTCTCAGGGAGCAAACGGAGATAGCGGAAGTGTACGCTATCAAGGCGCAAGACCTGAAACAGCGTTATGAGCAGGAATGGTGGAACGAGGAGGAGAGGCGCTTCTTCGGCGCCAAGCTGCAAGATCATTCATTCCTAACAGGCTATAATGCAGAAGGGACATTTCTCCCTCTCTATTACGGGGCAGTCAGTGACCCGGAGAAACTGCATAAAGCGCTTGAGGATGTCAAGATCCATCGTGTTGCTAACGTTGAAGGTAAGACTTACTTGCCGGATATTTTTTATCAGTACGGCCAAAATGAAGAAGCCTTTAGTGAATTGAAAGAGCTGGTAAATCCATCATTGGAGCGACGGGATTACCCGGAGGTATCTTATTGCGTAATAGGTTCCATCGCCGCAGGATTGATGGGAATTACGGGAAACGGTGCATCCGTAATTAGCACCTTGCCAAGACTTACGCATTCACTGGAATGGGCGGAAATGGGGAATATCCCTATCCTTGATCGGAACATTATGGTTAAACATACGGGAAATACAGAGAGTGAAGTGACGCTGTTATCTGGAAAACCTTTTGTCTGGAAGGCTGCTTTCCCTGTAAATACCGAGACGTTATACCACAACGGCATAGCCGTTGCTGCCGAGCAGGAAACAACCGAAGGTGGAGAACAGATCAGCTTTATTTCTGTAAAAGTGGCTGAAGATGAGATACACCGTGTTTCCATTGCACAGGAAGGTTAAAATTCAAGATCTCTAACATGCCTGTGCCATGAGACAGAGAGTCATAAAATGCTTATCATTAGAGATGTGTGCCTCATTTTTTGGAGGTGCATATCTCTTTTTTTAATGATTTTTTCTGGAGGTATGTCTACCCAGTCATTGCAGTGCTGGAGTGAACTAACGTGCTATGACAGTAACTATTTAATATGCCTTCTATTTGTATGTCGTTTATACAGACGAGTAAAACGATAGTGATTTCCGTAATCTTTCACTATATGATAAAAGAAACGGATGACAATGAAAGGGAGCGTCGCTTTGGATCGGAAAAGTGGAACAAACACTCTTGGAAGGGCTTTGGATATTTTATTTGCGTTATCTGAGGCGAATGGAACATTATCGGTTAGTGAGATCGCAGAAAAGGTCAGCATTCCAGAAAGCTCAACCTATCGTTTTTTGCAAACGCTTGAAAAGAACGGGATTGTGGAGCGTAGGGGCAAAAATCAGATTGGACTTGGTTTGCGTATTCTGGATTTAGCTCGTAGCTTGAATCAACAAATTCATCGTGAGTTGTTGTCACTTGCATTGCCTATTATGATCGATCTGATGGAGTCTACAAAAGAAACTTCGTTATTGTTCGTTAGAACTGGAAATGATGCTGTATGCATTCAACATGTGAAGGGCCGAGGTCTTATTCAATTTGTAATCGAGAACGGTAGACGTCTGCCTTTACATCAAGGCGCTTCTGGAAAAAGTATACTGGCTTTTGAAAATGAAAAGACGATTGAGCAGGTTGTAGCGAATATTACAACCGATCGGAATCGATCGGAATTGATTGATAGTTTGAAAGCTATCAAGGAACAGGGCTTCGCTTGTACTGAAGGAGAATACGATCCTGATGTGTTCGCTATTGGTGCACCTATATTGGATAGTCATGGTCTTGTCGTGGCAAGTCTTTCTATTGCGGGTCCTTTATTTCGCGGGACCAAAGAGAGGATACCCGAAATGATTAATAGCGTTATGGAATCGTCCAAGCATCTCTCCAATCTACTTGGAGGGGAATAGAAGAAAATCACCGATCACGATTAATCCCGATAGAAATAGTTGAATTAATGATTGACAAAAGAATGTTCTTGGTAATATTATTGAAATAAGAAATTTAATTATCACATGTTAATAATAAATGGCTGACCATAACAGTGGAGGTCTTGTTTTTCGCCTATTGGCGAGAAATAAGGCCTTCTTCTTTTTTAGCAAGAGTTCGCAATATTAGTTAAATGTGAAGTAAGGAAGTAAAAAAATTTATTTATTTATCCGAGTTAACAAATTTGTTTACTGTATTTTTGAAGGGGAGGAAGAACGATGACTGAAGCAGTGGCAGTTGAGTTCCAACATGTAAATAAAAATTATGGCTCCGGTAGTGTGCTGCATGATTTTAATCTTACGGTACCGAAAGGTCAGATTGTAACAATTATTGGGCCCTCGGGTTGCGGCAAAACTACACTGCTCAAAATGATCAACCGCCTTGAGGAGCCGAGTCAGGGAAGAGTTCTTGTCGAAGGGAGAGATGTAGGAGCTGCAGATGCAGTCCAACTCCGACGCGATATCGGATATGTGATTCAACAAATTGGCTTGTTTCCACATATGACCATAGAAGAGAATATTGGCATTGTTCCGAGGCTTAAGGGAGCGAAAAAGGAAGAACGAAAAGAGAGAGTTGATCTATTACTGAACCTGATCGGTCTCCCAGCTGAACAATACAGCAAACGTTATCCCCATGAGCTTAGTGGCGGGCAGCAACAACGGATCGGTGTAGCCCGTGCACTAGCGTCAGACCCTTCCATTATTTTAATGGACGAACCCTTTAGCGCACTTGATCCCATCAGCCGAGTCCAGCTACAAAAAGAACTGATCCAGCTGAATCAGCGGCTGCATAAAACGATAATTTTTGTCACCCACGACATTGAAGAAGCGCTGAAGATCGCTGATCGGATTATTCTACTGAAGGAGGGTGAGGTAATTCAGAACAGTACACCTGCGGAGCTGCTGGCCCATCCGGCAAACGACTTTGTGATTGAATTCATTGGTCAGGAGAGGTTTCGTCCTTCTTTTCCAAGTGGGATGGCACAGCATATTATGATTGACGGTCTCTCGATAAGTAATATCTCAACAATCGTAGAGGCACTTGATCTCTTGCGTTTGAATCAGGCAGATGCCCTTGCTGTGACCGGGAATTGGGGAGAGCTGCTGGGTATTGTAGGAATTGAAGAAATCAGTGAATATCTGCAGCATGACAGCAAAATGAAGGTCGGGGATATTGTGAAAAATGGGACTCCCGCCCTCTTTGAGAACACACCAATTTCTGATGTATTCGAACTGATGCAAAGTCAACGAATATTACCTGTCGTGGATGATCAGAACCGCTTAATCGGTACGGTAACCCGCTCAGGTGTTATTGAAGCAATTGGGAGACACTTTCACCGAGAGGAGACCAGTGCATGAACCATGTATGGGATACGTTAGTTGCTGACTGGCCGATGATCGTTGAGAAAATGGGAGAGCACATGTACTTGTCCCTCATTTCCGTCCTGATGGCGGGAATTATTGCAATCCCCCTTGGTATTTATCTGACCAGCCGTAAGCGGATGGCAGATACGATCATTACTGTAGTTTCTGCCATCCAGACCATCCCAAGTTTGGCCTTATTCGGATTCATGATTCCGCTGGTAGGTATCGGTACAACACCCGCCATTATTGCATTAACCTTATACGCCGTGCTTCCAATGCTCCAGAACACCTATGTCGGCATTAATGGTGTTCATCCTTCTCTGATTGAGGCAGGAACCGGAATGGGCATGACCAAATGGCAGATGATGAAGATGATTCAGCTTCCAATTGCGCGCAGTGTCATCATGGCCGGCGTAAGACTCGTCGCGGTGCAAACGATCAGCCTTACGACAATTGCGACCTATATTGCCGCAGGAGGCCTAGGAGACATCATCACAAGAGGCATTGCCATGATTAACACGGTTACCATTATGGAAGGGGCTATCCCTGTCTCGATGCTGGTAATCTCCGTTAACTTCATTTTGCTGCTACTTAACAGGGCACTTACCCCGAAAGGTTTGCGGCATTTGAATAAATTTTAAGCTTTTACTTAGGGAGAGGGGAAGCAATCATGACAACCACAAACAAAAAAAGATGGAGTGTAATCAAAGGAGGCAGGCTGCTTATCACCCTTGGGCTGGTGTTGACGACCGTGCTGACAGCAGCGGGGTGCTCAAATTCCAATGCGTCCGGGCGCAACGATACCATCGTACTGGCCACAAAAGGATTCGCAGAGTCGGATATTTTGGCCAACGCCTTCAAAATTTTAGTTGAGAATGACACGAAGCTGAAAACAGAGGTTAAGAAGCTGGATAACACACTGCTCTGGAATGCCATTGACTCGGGAGATGTGGATGCTTATGTAGAGTACAGCGGGACGGCCTTGATCAATATTTTGAAGCAGGAACCAGAATTTGATGCAGATAAAGCATTCAAAACAGTCGTAACCCAGCTCAAGGAAAAGAGCAAATTGATTGCGCTCGACCCACTAGGGTTCAACAATACCTATGTCTTTACGGTACCCAGAGAAACCGCTGAGAAGTATGGGCTAAAGACAGCTTCTCAACTTGCTGAGAAATCAGGTGAACTGGTTTTTGGAGCGAGTGAGGAGTTTCTGAATCGCCCAGATGCCTGGCCTTATGTAGAGAGCATATACAAACCAAAGTTCAAGGAAACGAAATCCATTCAGGACCCTTCCTTGCAGTATCAGGCGATAAAGCAAAAGCTGATTGATGTGAAGCTCTCGTATTCAACGGACAGCCAAATCCTGGCGAATGACCTCGTAGCGTTGGAGGATGACAAGCATGTGTTTATTCCGTATGATGCATTTCCAGTGGTTCGTGAGCAGACGCTGGAAGAACATCCGGAGTTGAAAGAAGTCCTCAACAAGTTGGCAGGAAAACTGGATGAGAAGGCAATGCAAAAGTTGAATGCAGAGGTGGAACAGGATCAGAAACCGGCACTTGATGTTGCGAGGGACTGGTTGAAAGCCCAAGGGCTAATCAAGTGAATTTCTACATGATAGATCAATGATTAATAGTAATTACGTTGTCTAACAACGAGTTAACAAGAGAGGGTGATACGTTGTGAGTAATGATAATCGTCAGCTTGCGCTGGGAGCAATGATGTTTTTTCCGGCGGGTGAGCATATTTCAAGTTGGAGACATCCTGGGTCTGAAGCAGAGGGACTTCTTGATTTCAATTATTACAAAAGAATTGCGCAGACGGCGGAGCGTGGAAGATTTGACATGTTCTTCTACGCCGATGAACTGTATGTCTGGGACCGATTCGAGTCGGGTATTAGCCATGCAAATAGCATTCGGCCGGAGCCGTTCACACTACTTTCCGCACTGGCGGCGGTAACGTCGCATATAGGTTTGGCGGCGACCATCTCGACGACTTATAACGATCCGTATCATATTGCGCGGAAGCTGGCGACGCTGGATCATTTCAGTGGCGGGCGAGCCGCGTGGAATATTGTGACGTCTCAAACGGACGAAGAGGCGCGGAACTTCGGTAAGGAACGCCATCTGCAGCATGAGCTGCGATATGAACGTGCGAAAGAATTTGTAGAGGCAACGCAAGGACTTTGGGATAGTTGGGAAGAGGATGCACTGCTATTCGACAAGGAAAGTGGGTACTTTGCAGATAAGAACAAGCTGCACAATCTGGATTACGAAGGTACTCATTTTAAAGTAAAAGGACCCCTTAATATATCCCGTCCACCACAAGGGTATCCTGTTTTGATCCAAGCCGGAGCTTCGGAAGCCGGTAAAGAGGTAGCCGCGGCAACGGCCGAAATTGTATTTGCCCCTGGTGGCACATTCGCAGAAGGGAAAGCACTGTATGAAGACATCAAGGGAAGGCTTGCCAAATATGGCCGTTCTCCCGATGAGATCAAGATATTGCCTGCCTTAATGCCCATTATTGGGGCTACTACGGAAGAGGCAGCAGAGCAGCTTGCTATTGTCGAGAATCTTACTCCAGACCGACTGGCTTTGGACTTGCTATCACATTACATCGGGGTAGACGTTTCCGGCTATCCCCTGGATGAACCGCTGCCTTTTCTACCTGAAGAAGAAGGCTTTAACCAGAGTAAAAGTGGTTTACAACGTATCCGGCGTATCCTCAAGGAAGAAGATTTGACGCTGATTCAGCTTGCCAAACGGATTGTAAGCAAACGGGCTTTTGCCGGAACTCCCGAGCAGATTGCTGATCATATTGAGGAGTGGTTCAGCAATGGTGCGGCAGATGGATTCAATATTGCCTTTACTCACCTGCCTGGTGCTCTGGATGATTTTGTAGCAGAGGTAGTGCCCATTCTTCAGCGCAGAGGTTTGTTGCGCCTAGAATATGAAGGCACTACACTGAGGGACCATTTTGGACTCAGCAAACCAGAGAACCGCTATTCACAAGAAAAGATTACTTCAGGAATTGCAGAAAGATAAGAAAGCGAGGAGTGACTGTGAAAAGGATTGTTGCTGAACGAGGCGGCGTGCTGCGGTGCAAAGGCTGGCGTCAGGAAGCGTTGCTGCGCATGCTGGAGAACGTGCTCGAGAACGGTGAGAACCAGAAGGAGCTGATCGTCTATGCCTCCCTTGGAAAGGCAGCCCGTAACTGGCCTTCCTATCTGGCAATTGTCGATACCCTTAAGCAATTGGAGGAAGAGGAAACACTGGTCATTCAGTCAGGCAAACCGATTGGTGTATTCAGAACCCATCGGCAAGCACCACTTGTCGTAATGGCTAACTGCAATCTGGTCGGCCGATGGGCAACCAGCGATAATTTCTATGAGTTGCAAGATAAAGGTCTGATCATTTGGGGCGGCCTTACTGCGGCTGCTTGGCAATACATCGGATCACAGGGTGTCATACAGGGAACCTATGAAATCTTCCAAAGTATCGCTAGGCTGCACTTCGGCGGCGATTTGCGAGGACGTTTCATTCTAACAGCTGGCTTGGGAGGTATGGGGGGCGCGCAGCCTTTAGCAGGTTATATGGCTAATGCGGCAATCCTTTGTGTAGAAGTTGCGGAGGAGAGAATAGACAAACGAATCGCTTCCGGTTATTTACAGCGAAAGACTGATAGCCTGAATGAAGCATTGCTATGGATTAATGAAGCTGTAAACACCGGCACAAGCCTGTCCGTTGGACTGCTCGGAAATGCTGCGGATGTTTATCCTGAGCTACTTCGGAGAGGTGTCCAGCCGGATATTGTGACTGACCAAACATCTGCACATGATTTGTTATACGGCTATATTCCAAGCGGATACTCACCTGAAACCGCTGGTGTGGCACGACGAGAACATCCGACGGAGCTTCAAGCCGCTGCCGGAGCTTCAATTGCGAATGAAGTAAAGGCGATGTTGGAATTCAAACAACGGGGCGCGGTTGTTTTTGACAATGGTAACAATATCCGTTCACAGGCAGTGCAATATGGAGTTACGAATGCTTTTGAGATTGATATATTTACGGAAGCTTTTCTTCGTCCTCTTTTTGCGCGGGCTATCGGTCCTTTCCGCTGGATCGCTCTAAGCGGAGAGGCAGAAGATATACGAATCATTGACGATTATATTCTGAAAGAATTTAGTGATAATGACATCGTGTCTAATTGGATCAAACTCGCAAATACGTATGTGCCGTTTGAGGGATTGCCGGCCCGTATAGGCTGGTTTGGGCATAAAGACCGCAGCAAGCTGGCACTCGCGGTTAACCAATTGGTACGAGAAGGAAAACTTGCAGGACCAGTCGCCTTCTCCCGGGATCATCTGGATGCAGCTGCTATGGCTCATCCCAACATTATGACCGAACGGATGAAAGACGGAAGCGATGCGATTTCCGACTGGCCGTTGTTGAATGCCATGCTCAATTGTTCTTCCATGGCTGATCTGGTGGCGATTCATTCTGGCGGAGGGGGCTATTCCGGTTATATGACAAGTGCGGGAGTCACCATTGTAGCCGACGGGTCAGAGGCAAGTGATGCACGTCTTCGTACAGCGCTTGACAATGATACTGGTCTTGGCGTACTCCGTTATGCAGATGCCGGTTACGAGCAATCGTTGGCCGAAGTTCAAACCAAGGGCATTGCCCGAATTGATACCCATCAATATGAAACCATTTCATCCACTGTGAAATAACATCGGGAAATGCTACAACAAAATTTCAATCAGGAGGAGATTTTATGCGGGAATTAACAAGAGATGATGTAAATGCTGCTGTCAAAGGTGGCTCTGTATTTGCCAGCGGCGGGGGAGGCTGGGTGGATCATGGACTGGAGATTGGACACGCGGCCCTGAGCATCGGACGACCGAAGCTCCTGTCGGTAGATGAACTGCCGGATGACGCCATTATATTGACCTGTACCGCAATCGGTGCACCTGCCGGACGAGACTGGCAAATGCTTGGAAAGGACTACATTAAGGCTGTTCAGCTAATCATTGAAAACTATGATGGCAAAATAGCCGGGGTCATGACTCCGCAGAATGGCATGTCCAGCACCATTAACGGTTGGCTGCCGGCAGCAGCCCTAGGTCTTGCTGTTATTGATGCCACTGGAGATATCCGCGCACATCCAACTGGCAAGATGGGCTCACTTGGCCTCGCGTCTTCTATTGATTACGAGACGATACAAGCAGTGGCTGGTGGCAAACCAGAGATTGGCAGCTACATGGAACTTGTGGTTAAGGGAACTCCGGCACGGACCTCCAATATACTGCGTACTGCTTCGGACATGGCGGGTGGGTTTATTGCTGCCGCACGGCACCCGCTCCCGATCAAACATATTAAGAAGCATGCTGCGATCGGTGGCATCTCGATAGCGATTGAGTTGGGTCGTGTCATTCAGAAGGCAGAGCCAGATGGACCGGAAGCGGTGCTAGAGGCCGTGGTACAAAAGACCAATGGAAGAATCCTCGGCAGAGGGACGGTGACAACAAAAAATGTTCGTTATTCAGGTGCTTTCGATGTGGGTACGATCGAAGTATCCATCCCCAACCGTAGGCTTACACTTCATGTGATGAATGAATATATGGCTGTCGAGGACAATGAAGGTACACGTCTGACCACCTTTCCGGACGTAATTACTACGTTTGACCTGAAGAATGGTCTGCCTGTGAGTGTGGGAGATGTTGAAGAGGGGATGGAAGTAGCTGTCTTCGCCATTGATAAATCCAAGGTGCCACTGAGCTCCAGTGTAAAGGACCCCAGCGTATATCCAGAGGTAGAAGAAATGCTGGGCATCGATTTACAGAGTTATGCTTTTGACAAGGAGAAAACAATCTATGCTTGAGGAGAGCATTCTCTCGCTCAGCTCTAACCAAATTGTATTGGACGGAAGCCGCTTGACCATTGAGGATGTGGAGAGTATAGCTCGTTCGCGGAGATCGGTGGTGATTGCCGATGAAGCCTGGGAACGACTAGTTACGGCACGAAGAGTAATTTATGAATTAGCTGCAGAAGGCGTTCCTGTCTATGGACTGAATCGTGGTGTAGGCTGGAATAAGGACAAGGTTATCGGAGATGATTATTTTGAAGACTATAACCGGAATTTGTTGTTATCTCACAGTGCTGGGGTGAAGCCGGAGGCCACAGAAGATGTCGTTCGTGCGGTGATGCTTGCCCGTCTCAATAGCTTACTTGCTGGAGCAACTGGCGCTCAGCCCGATATTGCCAAACGTTACGCAGATTTTCTCAATATGGGTATTCACCCGGTTCTCCCGCTTCGCGGATCTGTGGGTGCGGCGGATATTACCTCGATATCGCATATCGGTCTGGCCATGATTGGTGAAGGTGAAGTGAACATGGCGGGCAATCGTATACCAGCGAGCGATGCATTAATGGCAGTGGGTTTAGAACCCCTGCGCCTTGGTCCCAAGGACGGTCTGGCTATCGTCAGTTCCAATGCTCTTTCTGCCGGAAACGGAGCACTGACGCTCTTCGACATAGAAGAGTTACTGGATACCGCAGACTCTGTATACGCGCTGTCTTTGGAAGCCATCCGGGGTAATATTAGTCCATTGGATGAAGCGGTTCATCTCAAGCGTCCTTTTCCCGGGCAGTTAAAGAGTCTGGCTATGGTCCGGCGTAGTCTACGTGGCAGCGGACTCTGGAATAATTTTAATCCAGATTCGCTGCAAGATCCGCTGAGCTTCCGTGATGCATGCCAGATTCATGGCGCCGCAAGAGATGCTTATGTCTATGCACGCCAGCAGCTCGAAGTTCATCTCAACAGTTCAGACGATAATCCCTGTGTACTGACGGAAGAGCGGAGAATTTTATCCTGCGCTAATTATGATCCCATAACATGGACACTAGGTTTCGAGATGCTTGGAAGTGCGCTGCATCATGTATCCAAAAGTTCATGCTATCGCATAATCAAGCTGGGTGACCCGGATTTTACAGGGTTAAGCCGCTTCTTGACTTCTGATCCGAGCCGCTCTGTCGGCTTCTGCACGGTTCAGAAAACAGCAACCTCACTGGATGCAGAAATACGTCATCTGAGTAATCCCGTTTCATCTGACTATTTCTCACTGGCGGGAGACATGGAGGATCATGCTGCCAATTCTCCTTACGTGGTAAGCAAGGCAAGAGAGATTGTTGATCGTGTTACTTATATTTTGGCGATTGAAGCGCTCCATGCTGCTCAAGCTATCGATCTGCGTAGGGATATGACTCTGGGTGAAGGGACAAGAGCAGGTTATGAACTGTTGCGTTCCGAGGTTCCTTTTTTGTCCGAAGATCGTAATCAATCTATAGATATAGAGCGTGCATACCTTCTGCTTAAGGAAGGGAAATGGCTAAGGGCAGTTCGTGGGAAGATGAATGAATTCTCTAAATAATGATCAAAAGAGGAGGACGTACAATGGCACATGTTGATCCCCAGTGGTCTTTAAGGGACCATTCCCAAGAAGGGTGGCAAATCCGTGCGGAAGTCTGTCCGAAGTGGATTCGCGTAAAATTTGATGGACGGTTTATCGCAGATAGCAAGCAGGTTCTCATCGTTACCGAAACAGGTAGACTGCCCGTTTATTATTTTCCAAAAAAAGATGTGAACCTTGACGTATTCAAACCTTCGGAAAAGCAAGTGACTGATCCGAATAAAGGAAATCAATTGTTTTGGCATATCAGCAGCGGTGGGCGCACGGTAGAGAATGCGGTATGGAGCTATTCGGGTGCGCATCAAGAAGCGGTATATTTGCAAGATCATTATTCTTTTTCATGGAACAAAGTAGATGCCTGGTATGAAGAAGAGGAAGAAATATTTGTTCATGCACGGGACCCGTATTCCAGGGTGGATGCAATTCCGGCCTCACGTCATGTTCAAATCGAATTAGATGGAGTAATTGTTGCTGATAGCAAGCGACCTGTGATTCTCTATGAGACAGGATTGACCCCGCGTTATTATCTTCATCAGGAGGATGTGCGTCTGGATTTGTTGAAGCCCGTAGATTTAACCACACGTTGCCCTTATAAAGGAGTAGCCAGCTATTGGACAGCTTCAGTGAATGGAAGAGAATACAATGATCTTGTTTGGAGCTATAAGAGCCCATTACCGGAAGTTCATGAAGTTGAAGGACTGTTGTGCTTTTATCATGAGTCTGTGGATGCGCTCTATGTAGATGGGGTAAGGTGGTCCCTATCTGCTGATGATCGCCTTCCTTACCGCAATATAGAAAGGGGATAATGTGAAATGGTAAATCATCTGAATTCATCTATTGCCTGTTCTCTGCGTCAGGAAGATAAACTGATGTTGAAGGCAGATCTAAACCCGCGTCGGGTTCACGTCACGTTTGCGGGTGAGATTATTGCGGACAGCACACGGGTTATTACACTTCATGAGCGCGGCAAGCTACCGGTTTATTATTTCCCACTAGAAGATGTGATGCAGCAATTTCTGGTGAAGACCGAGTTACAGACCCACTGCCCTATTAAAGGGGACGCCTCTTACTGGACCATTCAAGTTGGTGAACGTATTTCTGAAAATGCAGTTTGGGGTTATGAGAATCCACTTAAGGATATCGAGTCGATCAAAGGTTTTGTGGCTTTTTATTGGGAAAAGGTGGACGCTTGGTATGAAGAAGAAGAGCAGATCTTTGTTCATCCACGTGACCCATACAAGCGAGTTGATGCGATCCATAGTTCCCGGCATGTTCAGATCGTTCTAGATGGAATCAAGCTTGCAGATAGCCGCCGCCCGGTGATCGTATTTGAAACGGGCGTCCCCGTTCGCTATTATCTTCCGATGGAAGACGTGGATCAGAATGTGCTTACCGCAAATGACAAGCAGACATCCTGCCCTTATAAAGGGGATGCATCCTACTGGACGGCTGTCCTCAATGGACAGACCTATGAGAATATCGTGTGGAGCTATCTAAATCCAATCCCCGAAATCCCAAAGATTGCTGGATTGATGTCGTTTTATAACGAGCAAGTTGATGTCTATGTGGATGGTGAGTTACAGCCTAAACCTAAATGGTACTATTCTGCACTTGAATTCTTTAATGAAACTGAAGTAAGTGCATAAGACAATGATCAGTATGATGATGGGGTTTCTGTCTGCTGCATAAGCGGATAGAGCCCTTTTTTTGATGATTGCCTCAAAAGCCTTGTCAATACACAAAGAGTTGAATACCTTATGACATAACACAAAAGAGGAGGAGATTACATGAGTGAAGTAGGATATGGAAATGTTGGAGGTCTTGGTGGATACGGTGGTTTCACATCCATCGGCGCAATCCTTGTTCTGTTCATCTTGTTGGTCATCATCTCTAAAGCTTTCCTGGTTTAATTCCTTTACCATAATAACAACTCTGCTGGCATTACGCTGGCAGGGTCTTTTTGTCATGATCACAATTTGAAAGCGTTTGACATATTGAATTATCAATCTATAATTATGGAGTTATGCATTCAACATAGAATGGATGAAGTTAAGGAGAATAGGTTGGAATGACACTTAAAAAAAGGATCTTTTTACTGTTTTTTCTCAGTGCGTTTATTCCCTTCATTAGTATAGTTGCGATTTCCTACTACACCATTGATTCCATTTTTGCGAACAAGATCGATGATGGCATTCGGAGCAATTTACAGCAGGTGACTTCCTCACTGGAGAATTCGATCACCAACCTGAATCATGTTACTCAGCAATTATCCTACAGTGGTACATTAGGCAAAAAGTTGGATGAGGTGTTGAAGCCATCCTCCAATATATTTGAATTGATTGAAACTCGGGATGAACTAAAGAGCGAATTAAATGTCGTAACCTTTACCAACCCGAATATAGGTTTGACATTGTATTATTTTCAGAAGGATGGCTCCACACAGTTTGGAAACTTTCCTATAAAGGATCGTTTTTCACCTGAATCTTTGCCTGTACTTTCCAAAGCATATGGTATCACCTACTATGGACCTCATGTCAGTATGAACCGGTTTGATGATCAGCTCGTCTTATCCGCCATGCGGAAGGTAAAATTACCCCAGAGGGACGATGTGTATATTTACGTTGAATCCGGTTTTCACCTTGCACAGGATATATTGGGTTACAATCAGTACAAAGGAGATTTATCCCACTTGATCCTCGATGGAGAGGGGAATATTGTGTATAGTGAGATTCCGGAAGCGATGAAAGTCGGGGAGAATTTCTCCAGCTTATCGAATGGTGCAGCATCCGACGGAATAGCTCGCGATTATCATTGGTTCAGACAGGGGTCCACTCAGAACTGGAGCGTTGTGTCGGTGATCTCGCAGGCTAAGTATCAACAGGAAAAAAACCAGTGGTTGCTTCAAATATTGCTGGTCGCTTTATTTTTCCTGGGCTTTACGGTATTTCTGGCTTGGCTGCTGTGGAAGATGGTTTATAAACCTCTCGGTCTGTTCCATTCGGAGATTAACGGCATGTCTCAAAATCCTCAAACAACTGGTAACCAGACCCGCACGCAGATTCCGGAATTTGATTTTCTGTTAGGCGAATTCTCGAATATGCAGCATCAAATCGGTGACCTCTTTAAAGAGGTGCAGCAGAAAGAGAAAATTCGTGCAGACCTTGAAGTAGAGAAGCTGCTGTACCAGATCAATCCTCATTTTTTGATGAATACGCTGGATACGGTCCACTGGCTGGCAGTAATGAATGGACAAGGGGAGATCGACAAGCTGGTGCAGTCCCTGAATAAGCTGTTGTATTACAATTTGGGTAAATTAGGACAGGTTTCCACGATGGAAGAGGAAATTGACGCGCTTAGACAGTACTTGATCCTGCAGCAAATTCGCTATGATTTTGAATTTGATGTGCGTATTTCGGCTGATGAACAAGTGCTTCAAATACCTGTACCTCGTTTTATTTTACAGCCACTGGTAGAAAACTCACTTTACCATGGACTGAGCGACGAAGGTTTTATTCAAATTGAAGTGACACGCAAAGAAACGCTGAACATTATGATTCAGGATAATGGAGCTGGCATGACGGAGGAAGCGATTGAAAGACTTCTGAACAATCGTGTAGCAGATCATCAAAAAGTAGGGATGGGCATCGGGCTCAATTATGTTCACCGCATGTTACAAGCACAATACGGGGATCAAGCTCAACTGGTGATTGAGAGTGAACTGGGAACTGGCACAAGCATATTACTTATACTTCCGATTAAAGGAGAAGATATCTCGGCATGATTAAGGTATTGATTGTGGATGATGATAAATTGGTGCGAAAAGGAATAAGCTCCGCAATGCCATGGAACGAGTTCGGCATGGAGGTTGTTGGAGAAGCAAGTAACGGGGCTAAGGCGCTGGATTTTCTGGAATCCAACTCGGTTGATCTGATGCTAACGGATCTTGCGATGCCCGTGATGTCAGGCATTGAACTGATGCGCGGTGCAAGGCAGCTATACCCGGAACTACATATTGTCGTACTTACTCTTCATCAGGATTTTGATTATATCCAGGAAGCGCTTCGGCTGGGAGCGATCGACTATATAGCCAAAGTTCAGCTTGAGAAGGAACAATTCGAACATGTACTGAATCGAATACATACCCGGATTGGTGAGCTCACGAATACAAGACGAAAGCTGCCGCAGCTAGGTGAAACCAACGTCCATTATCGTAAAGTGTTTGCACTTGTTTCACTGGACCGAAAATCTGGTCAGATCTGGCCCATTGGACTCGAATCCGGTACAGATGAGGTCCAATTTGAAGTGGAACGGAACAGCTGGATGTGGGCGGTACCTCAGGGTGAAGAGGATCAGCTATTTGATAGATTGAAGGGATATTTGGATCAAGTTCCTCAAGGTGCGCTACTGGTGTTGTCTGATGTACAGGAACGGACATGGTCGCAAATTCAAAACTGGATTATAAACTATACAGAATCGTCCTTATTTTATGCGTATGAACCCCAAGATCCGGTTATTGCCGTTTCCATGAATGAAGAGGATACAGCTCCAATAGAACCTCGGGATGAGGACATGGATCGTATTAAGCGAAGTTGGTTTCTATCTCCGTGGACGCATAATGATAATTATTATAACCAGCTTGTTGAAGAGTTTAGATCTCTAAGGCTGCAAAAAGGGCAGCTGATGGGATTACTGTACTCCCTGGTCATGGAGTGGAACCATCTTTTCGCACAGACTACACTGGGCAGAATCTCAATGATCCATTCCTTTCAATCCTGGTACGAGGTGGAACAGTGGATCAAGCTGACCTCTGAGAGTATTCGAAAGGCGGATGAACAGGTTTCTTATTCTCAGGAAATGATAGATGGAGTGAAAAAAGCCGTGATGATTATGCAGAATGATCTGGATCAGGCATTTACAGCTTCAGGGCTGTCCCAGCAACTCAACATTAGCCGCAGCTATTTCAGCCAATGCTTCAAGGACATCATGGGAAAAACCTTTAATGATTATTCCCGATATATACGAATGGAGAAGTCGAAAGAGTATTTATTGAACACAAACAACACGATTTTCTGGATTGCAGAGCGGGTGGGTTATACGGATGAGAAATATTTCAGCCGAATCTTTCGCGAACTGACAGGCGTGCTGCCTAGTGAATATCGACAATTAGGCAGAGCGGACAAATAGTGTACGCTCCACACAACCGACTGACAATCCGGTGAAAGAAGGGAAAGCAATGATCAAGAAGATGGCTGTGTGTGTTGTTGTCGTCAGCTTGATTGCAGGGATCGTATTTTTCAGTATTTCATACTTTCGGGAATCGCCAATTGGTCCAACGACAACCGCTCCTGACACAGCCGCCACCGAGCCATTCGGTAAATATAAACATCCCGTTTCCATCCGGTTGGGATATGTGGTTGACCCCACAGGTACGGATCTCTCCGAAGGAGAGACATTAGAAAAGAATATGTGGAAAACGGTGATTAAGCAAAACCTCAACATTGATGTCGAGGTCATGTGGCAGGTATCCAAGGAGAATTTTGGACAGAAAATTGATTTGGCTATTGCCAGCAATGATTTGCCAGATGCGATGATCGTTAATCAAGTTCAGTTGAATGAGATGGTCAAAGCGGGAGAAATTGAAGATCTGACCAAGGCATATGCAAGCAGCGCTTCACCTGAGATGAAGAAAATTATCGACAGCACCAATGGTTTGGCTCTGGAACAAGTGACCTTTGAAGGGAAAATGATGGCTGTTCCGTCTGTGACGGCGGAGGACTTCAGTATGCTCTGGATCAGGGAGGACTGGCTGGATCGTCTTGGATTACAACCACCGAAAACAGTGGATGAATTGGAAGCTATCGCGAAGGCCTTTGTGGAGCAGGACCCGGATGGGAACGGAAAACGGGATACGATCGGGCTTGCTTCAAGCACAAGTCTGTTTAACGATTTCAACAACAGCGCTTTTGCTTTTGATCTAACGCCAATCTTCGCAGCTTATGGAGCTTTCCCCGGATACTGGCTCGAAAAAGATGGAAAACCTGTATACGGTTCGATTCTACCGGAGACAAGGAACGCTTTGGTTAGGCTTCGCGATATGTATGCCAAAGGTCTCCTTGATCCAGATCTGGGCATTCGCAAAGAGCCAGAGGAAACTGTCATTAGCGGACAGGCGGGGATGTTCTTTCAAGGTTTCTTTGCAGGCTACTGGCCGCTCCCAAGCGCTTGGCTGAATGATCCCAAGGCGAACTGGCAGGCATACGCGCTCCCACTGGATGCAAACGGAGCATTTCGTGTGAAAGTGGATAATCCCTCAAGTTCTTTCCTGGTGGTTCGCAAAGGGTATGCTCATCCCGAATCGATTATCAAGATAAACAATCTGTACCTCCGTGATGAGTTCAAATATGGTACGAGTTTTATGCTCAGCCGCAATTTCTTTGCTCCAGCAGATGAAGCACGATTTGAATCCAAAGCGGTGCAGGAGATTCTGGCCGGAACCAAAACCCCAGCTGATTTTAAGGACAAGTCCGAATATAAGCTACTGGAAAATACAGTTTCGACGATAAAACAAACCAAGCTAAAGCCTTATGATCAACTTGGCATTTCGTATTGGGATCAGCACAACGAAAACTTTATGCGTGGTTATTCACTGCTCGTGGGTGGAAGAAACTTCTTTGATCCGAATATTCATAAAGTTCGAAGCCTTACCTACAAACGCACGCCAGCGGTGGAGAAATTATGGAGCAAATTGTCCAAGCTGGAACATGATACGTTTTTGAAAATTATTTTAGGCGCTGCACCGATCGATTCATTCGATCAATTTGTACAAGAGTGGAAAGAACAGGGAGGCGACCAAGTGACTGCTGAAGTGACTCCTCCACAGAATCAACGCTGAATTGCTAACATAGCTGCAAGAATCCCCACGTTTTTTACTTAATTCGATCATTCATAGCCGGTAGACTCCTGCTTAAGGAGTTTGCCGGTTTTTCTTTGTGCCACACTAGCTATGCTACCCTCACTTATTAACGAGGATAGACAAATGTAAGTCAGTAGGTGAGATAAATGTTCACAACCTCCATGTTGTTCGTTGATCCGAGTGAAAACTGTATACATTTCTCTATCCAAACTAGCGTTTAATCCCTATCTCGATTAAGCTTCTCCAAGTTTTATAATGAAAGCGCAAACAACATGATAGAGAAATAATCAGAACGAAGGGGAGTTGAATTTGATGAGAAATAATTGGTCAATAAAAAGCAAACTGTTGACGAAACGACTGGCAGTGCTGTCCATGTCCGCATTGATGGTTTCCGTCCTTGCAGCCTGTGGGGGATCTTCGAATCCGCCGACTGCTGAGGATGCAGGCCAATATGAGGTAACACCTGGAGATCCGTTCAGTGCTTATAAAGACGAAGTGACGGTAACGATGGGGCGTGTTACGACGGCGAACCCGAAATTACCGGCTGGTGATACATATGAGAACAATGCGTATACCCGTCTGGTTAAAGAATCGTTTAACGCACAAATTAAGGACCAATTTGAGGCTAATGGTGAAGATTACAGTCGTCAGGTCTCTCTTGCAATCGCTTCCGGGGAATTGCCCGATATGATGCGAGTCGATTCCAAGGATGAACTTAAAGAACTGGTTGATAATGATCTGATTGAAGATCTGACGGAAGTATACAAACAATATGCCACCGATAATATCAAGCAAATTTACGACTCCTACGATGGTCGTGCACTGGACAATGCCACGATTGATGGCCGACTGATGGGCCTTCCAGCGACCTCTCTGGACTCCGCACCAACTATGGTTTGGGTTCGTCAGGATTGGTTGGATGTGCTGGGAATCAAACTCGATGCTGACGGAGACGGTGCCATCAAGCTGGAAGATGTAGAGAAAACAGCAGAAGAGTTCCTGAAAAAAGATCCTGGGCAAACTGGGAAACCGGTGGGCATCTCTTTTGTAAACACCTTGAATACGACGGACTATAACGGTTCTGCCTATACCATGCTGGGTGTTGCTTCAACCGAAGGCGCGTATCCTCAATATTGGATGAAGGGTGAAGATGGCAGCATCATTTATGGTTCGACTACAGAGGAAACCAAGCAGATGTTGGGCGTTATGGCCGACTGGTTCAAGAGAGGTATCATTGACCCGCAATTTGGAACCCGTACATTTGACGATATCACTGCACTGTACACCAATGGTCAGAGCGGAATTGCTTTTGGACCGTGGCACATTCCAGACTGGGGACTTAGCAGTGTGAAACAGATGGATAAACATGCAAAATTCACGGCTTACACGCTGGAGGATGCAGACGGTAAGGTAAACGTGGCACACGCCAATCCATCCGGTCAGTTTATCGTTGTGAGAAAAGGTTATGAACACCCGGAACTCGCGATTAAAATTATTAATCTGTTCTACGATAAATTGGCAAATGACAAAGATGTCGCAACTACCATGCCAGAGGCAGCTAAGTATCTGGAAAGCGGCGTAGACGGTTCAACCAGACCTTTTAATATTGAAGTCAACTCGGCAACATCCCTGTTGGATGATTACTCCGACGTTGTTCGTGGAATTAAAGGCGAGATCGGTTTGGATCAGGTCCGTACAACGGAATCGAAGAACAATATTGGCAGTATCCAAACGTACTTGAAAGACCAGGATACGGATGATGTAACAGCTTGGTCGAAATATCACTCACGTATGAACGGAGTAGGGCTGATCGATAAGTTGACACAGGAAGGCAAATTCAACTGGATGACGCCAGCGTTCTCTGGAACTACACCAAGCATGAAACAGACGTGGGCTAACCTGACCAAAATGGAACAGGAATCTTTCATCAAAATCATAACGGGTGCGGAACCGCTGGATTACTTCGAAACATTCGTCAGCAATTGGAAGAAACAAGGCGGAGACCAAGTGATCCAGGAGATCGAAGCCGAGACCACATCCCAAAAATAATTAAGCTAACACTGCTGATAGGCTGCGCTGAGCAGCCTTTCTTCAGGAAAGGGGTTCATCCATGAAGCAGGAAAAATATAAAGCAAGAAACCGCTTGGGCACGGGTGCCATGTATCATATGATGATGCTGCCAGGCATTTTATTTTTGCTGGTATTCAGCTACATTCCAATGGTTGGTGTCATTACGGCGTTTCAGGATTACGTACCAGCCAAAGGTATGTTTGGCTCCGAGTTTGTTGGGCTCAAGCATTTTATTTATATGTTCAAGCTGCCGGACATCGGCCAAGTGATCAGTAATACGTTGGTGATTGCCATCGCCAAGATTCTACTTGGAACACTGATGGCCATCATTTTTTCCATTTTATTAAACGAAATCCGCTTTAAATTTGTTAAAAAATCTGTGCAGACCATTGTATATCTGCCTCACTTTTTGTCTTGGGTTGTTCTGGCCTCCGTGGTTGTTAACATGTTCAGCCTGGATGGAAGTGTAAATCAGATTTTAGCCTTTTTCGGCTTGGAAAATATTAATTTTCTCGGAAGCAACACCTGGTTCCAGCCGTTGATTATCGGGACGGACGTATGGAAGGAATTCGGTTATAGCTCCATCGTTTATTTGGCTGCAATTACCTCGATTGATCCCGGCCTATATGAAGCGTCAGGGATAGATGGAGCGAGCTGGTGGAGAAAAGTATGGCATATTACATTACCGGGTATGCTCCCTATTATCCTGCTCATGGGGGTTATGAGTCTCACCAATATTTTGAGCGCAGGCTTCGATCAAATCTACAATCTGTACAACCCGGTTGTCTATGAGTCGGGCGATATTCTGGATACCTATGTATACCGGATCGGTCTCGTTGGCAGACAGTATAGTTTCGGTACGGCTGTTGGGTTGTTCAAGTCAGTGATTGGTATTGTTCTATTATTGTCCGCCAATGAATTGGCCAAAAAATACACCGACAGAAAAATATTCTAAGGAGGCGAAACTTGTGTCTTATTCCGCAAGCCTGAAAGACCGAATGGGCCGGTTTGTCATCTACGCCATCGTTATATTGCTGGCTTTGATCTGCCTCCTTCCATTATGGAATATCGTTGCGATTTCATTCAGCAGCAGTGAGGCCGTATCGGCCAATGCCGTAGGTCTGTTACCCGTTAAGTTTACAACAGCCGCATATTCGAAAATTATTGAGGATGCGCAGTTCTGGCGATCCTTTGGCATTTCAGTTCTACGTGTGGCTCTATCTCTAGTGCTCAACATGATTCTTATTGTTTTGATGGCTTACCCGCTGTCCAAATCGAAAAGGGAGTTTAAGGGCAGAAATATATATATGAATATCATGATTTTTGCCATGCTATTCAGTGGGGGCATGATCCCTAGTTATCTGTTGATCAAAAACCTGGATATGCTCAATACCATTTGGGCGCTTGTACTGCCGGGTGCTGTCCCAATATTCAGTGTCATCCTTGTGATGAACTTCTTCGCCGCAGTACCAAAAGCGCTTGAAGAAGCGGCATTCATTGACGGGGCAAATGCATTGCAGGTCCTGTTCAAAGTGTATGTGCCCGTGTCTATTCCTGCGCTGGCGACCGTATCCCTGTTCAGTATCGTGGGCACGTGGAATGATTTCTTCAGTGGATTGATCTATATGACCAAAGTTAGCAATTATCCGCTAATGACCTATATTCAGTCTCTTAACGTGAATATCGCGGAGCTTCTTCAATCCGGCACGAACTCTGCTCAGCTCAGCAATCTAACTGAGATTTCGAACAAAAATCTAAATGCAGCCAAAATCGTAGTGGCTGTCATTCCGCTGCTTCTGATCTACCCGCTGCTGCAAAAATACTTTGTAACCGGAATTGTTGTGGGGTCGGTAAAAGAATAATAGTGAATGAAACGGAATTTAGATGAGCAGAATCTGGATCAAGAGAAAGGTGGTGCGTGATGGGAAATAAAAATTGGTGGAAAGAAATTGTCGTATATCAAATTTATCCTCGCAGCTTTCAAGATAGCAATGGTGATGGAATCGGGGATCTGAAAGGTATTTTATCCCGACTCGATTATTTGAAGGATCTTGGCATCGGTGCGATCTGGCTGTCACCAGTGTGCAAATCGCCGCAAGATGACAACGGGTATGACATTTCAGATTATCAGGATATCGATCCGATGTTTGGTTCGCTTGAGGATATGAAATTGCTGATTCAGGAGGCAGGCAAGCGGGACATCCGAATAATCATGGATCTGGTGCTTAACCACTCATCCGACGAACACCCCTGGTTTAAGGAAGCGCGGAAAAGTAAGGATAATCCATACCACGATTATTATGTGTGGAGAGATTGTGTGGAAGGAACACCTCCCAACGATTTAGGTTCAACGTTTGGTGGATCAGCCTGGGAATGGGTTCCCGAGCTGGGACAGTATTACCTGCATCTTTTCTCTGTTAAACAACCGGATCTTAATTGGGAGAACCCCAAGGTACGGCAGGAGATATACGATATGATTCAATGGTGGATGGATAAAGGCGTGGGCGGGTTCCGTCTTGATGTTATCGATCTGATTGGCAAGCAGCCTGACCTCAAAATTACAGGCAATGGGCCAAATTTGCACCAATATATGCGTGAACTCAGTAAAGAGACATTCCAGAAGGGTGATCTGCTAACCGTCGGAGAAACCTGGGGAGCAACGCCCGAAAGTGCCAAGCTTTATAGCAACCCGGACGGCAGTGAACTATCCATGGTCTTCCAATTTGAACATATTAGCCTGGATGAGCAGGAGGGAAAAGGCAAGTGGGATCTCCAGCCGCTGGATCTGCTTCAATTAAAGAAAGTGTTGTCCAAATGGCAGACCGAGTTGAAGGGCGAAGCCTGGAACAGCTTGTTCTGGAATAATCATGATCTTCCGCGGATCGTGTCCCGTTGGGGAAATGACGGGGAATATCGTGTACAGTCTGCCAAAATGCTGGCTACTCTTCTTCATGGCATGCAAGGTACGCCATATGTGTACCAGGGTGAAGAGTTAGGCATGACGAATGTACGTTACCCTATTGAAGAATACCGTGATATTGAGTTGCTGAATCTGTATAAGGAACGGGTCGAGAATGGGTATGCTGAGAAAGAAGTGATGGAATCCATTTATGCAAAAGGCCGTGATAACGCACGTACGCCGATGCAATGGGATGCTTCCGAAAATGCGGGTTTTACAGATGGAAAACCATGGATTTTGGTGAATCCGAACTACACGGAGATTAATGCGGAAGAATCTATCAATGATCCGCATTCCATTTACCATTACTATAAAACTCTGATTCAGCTGCGAAAAGAGCATGAAGTGATCATCTATGGGGATTATGAACTGTTGTATCCGGAAGACACCAACCTCTTCGCTTACACACGAACACTTGGTGATACCAAATTGCTAGTCCTGTGCAACTTCTATGGCAATACAGTTACGTTTGATATTCCTGAGGAGTTTAGAGAGGATAAAACATTATTAATTAGTAACTATGCGGACGTCCATTCAGAGAATGAACTGAGGCCTTATGAAGCAAGAATGTATCTGCTTGTGTAGTTCAAAAGAGGGTTGAAGGCAAATAGCCTTCAACCCTCTTTTTTGACGAAAAGAAGCTTTTGCAAGAAAACGTCAAGCGCCATGGAATGTGAATGCTCGATGAGACGAATGATGGAGAAGCTGCGTTCCAGATGCAGTTGTCTGATTCGCAGTTCTTCAACTTCCCCGATTGCCAGCTCCTTATGAACAATCCATCTGGATACCATTGCAATTCCGAGTCCCGCAGCAACAGCTTCCTTCACACCCTGACTGCTAGTGAAGACATAAGACCGCTTAGGGCGAATCGTAGTCTGTTCCATAAAATGATCACTAAACGCGCGTGTTCCCGAACCCAACTCACGAAGAACCCAGACCTGATCCTGAAGCATATTCTGCTCTACCACGACGGAACCGGAGAGGGGGTGACCGGAAGGAGCTACTACGATCATCTCATCCTTCATGTAAGGGATAACGTCAAGGTCTGCCGAGGCTCGCGCTTCACCCTCCACAAATCCGATATCCAGCTGATTTCCCCTAACCGCAGACAGAATCTCCTGGGTATTGCCAATCGTAACCTGAATGTTGACCTGAGGATACTGTGATGCGAATTCTGCTAGCTTCTTAGGCAAAATATATTCACCGATGGTGAAGCTTGCCCCGATCTGAATGCTTCCAGTCACTTCATCCCGCAGCATCTGAATCTCCTGACGCGCTTCATCGTAGCGGGACTGAATGACTTTGGCATGTCTGTAGAGGATTGCCCCCGCTTCAGTCAGGGACACTTGCTTTGGAGAACGATGTAGCAACTTGGCTCCCAGTTCATTCTCCAAATTTTTGATATGCAGGCTCACCCCCGGTTGGGACAGGTTCAGCAGTTCTGCAGCCTTGGAGAAATGGCTTTGTTCTACAACGGTAACGAAGACTTTTAAGGCATCAGTTATCATTAGAATTCCTCATTTAAATAGTGTGTTTTTATAGTTATAAGCCTATTGAGCTCATTTTAGCATAAGATACCTAACCAATCATAAGTTTTTATAATGGTTAGGATCGCAGATTCATATTTCACTTCCTTCCTGTCTGCTTCTATAGTGAGGATATACTTTATCCAATAAGGAAGTGTGGAGCTATGATTTTACAGACACAATTGAAATTCGTTAAAAACATAAAAGGTGTTAGGAACAGGGGATTTCTGCAGGGGATCGGACTGACTTTACTGCTCTCGTTTATCGCCAAGCTGCTGGGTTATCTGCCGCTTTTAAATATCATGGGTCAACTCGTTATTGCAATTCTGCTTGGCATCTTGTACCGGGCGGTGCGTGGCGTTCCGCTGACCGCGCAATCAGGGATATCCTTTTCGGGAAAACGATTGCTGCGGTTTGGCATCATCCTGCTGGGCTTGAAGCTGAACCTTATGGATATTGTCCATGCAGGATACAAAGTCGTTGCGCTAGCGGCAATCAATGTTGTTGTCACGATTTTTGTTGTCTATGGACTGAGTAAGTGGTTAAAGATCGACAAACGAATAGGGCTGCTGACTGCTTGTGGAACAGCCATCTGCGGTGCAGCGGCAGTGGTCGCGATTGCGCCACAGATCAAGGCCAAAGATGAAGAAACGGCAGTAGGTGCGGCCACAGTGGCGATACTCGGCACAATTTTCACTTTAGCCTATACATTGCTATACCCGGTGTTGGGTTTAAGTGTGAATGGATATGGCCTATTCACAGGCGCTACACTGCATGAAGTGGCACACGTCATCGCTGGGGCTGCACCTGGAGGGCAAACAGCACTGGATATGGCAGTCATCGTGAAGCTAACTAGGGTCGCTATGTTGGTGCCCATTGCCCTGATCATTGGCTTGTGGAGTGGACGACAAGCGCGTGGGGGAGAGCAAAAATCATCTAAAGGAATCCGGTGGCGTGAATTGCCAGTACCCTGGTTCATTTTCGGTTTTCTGGCTATGAGTGGGTTAAACACGCTGGGTATTATTCCGCAAGAGATGATCTCGGGACTTCTGGTTCTGTCCTATATGTTGCTCGCGATGGCGATGGCTGGATTGGGGTTGGGTGTGGATATTGCAACCTTCCGTCGTCTGGGCAAGAAACCTTTTTTGGCAGGATTGCTGGGGTCTATTGTGTTGTCCATTCTAGGCTTTATGCTCGTTTGTGGCTTTGGCCTGAACTAGGTCGTGTGTCCAAAATTAAGTATTCCACTGCATGAATTTAATAAAAAGCACGGATTGACCCTAAGTGGATCAATGCGTGCTTTTTGTTGTTTGAAAGAAGCTGGTCATCAGATCCAGAACAAACACGAAAGGATTAGTATAAATCCATCGCTTGAAAAAATATAAATATTTCCCTCTTTTGGTTCAAAAGTCCGAAATGCACATATGAAAGTCTGGATAACGATGTATTTTCTGTTCGCAAGCCTTAAGGCTGCTCGTAAACATCCAAAAAGGAACATCAGAAGTCCGAATACCGTCTCTAGGGGTCCGATAAGGAGAATTGGAAGCGGTTTATACTTAATCTATTCCAGAGATGACAAATCCAAGCAGAAAATCAAATCAGTTTATCCAAGAAACTCCTCAAGTTAAGTAGCAACCACGCAATACTGTCGTGTAACCATGTTGTTGTATGAGTTTTCTATTTTTTTGTTTTGTACTTTGATAAGGGGGTGATGATCGGCGCAGCGAAAGAATTAGGCAGATCAACCGTCCATTTTCTTTGAAAATCCATTTTGCTAATAACCTGAGGAGGAATTGAATTTGCGCAACAAGTACATTGTGTGGTCACTCGTATTAACGATGCTGATCTCGAACGTATTCCTGACTGTCGGATTTCCATCTCCTGTATCAGCAGCCGAAAGACCGGATCTGGCACAGGGCAAACAGGTTACCGCGAGCGGGTACAACCAAACATACAGCCCGACCAATGTGATTGACAATAACCAAGCAACTTATTGGGAAAGTACCAATAGTGAGTTCCCCCAATGGATTCAAGTGGATCTTGACGCCAACACCAACATTGACCAAATTGTATTGAAGATTCCGACAGTGTGGGAAAAGAGAACCCAAACGATAACCGTGCAAGGCAGCACGAACGGTTCATCGTTCGCAGATATCGTAGGTTCTGCGGATTATGTATTTAATCCATCAGTTGGGGAGAACTCGGTGACCATCGATTTTCCTGCTGTCGAGACAAGGTTCGTTCGCTTAAGCGTAACGGGCAATTCCGAGTGGCCGGCAGCTCAACTGTCGACATTTGAAATTTACGGCCCAGGCAGTGAGGGACCAACGCTACCTGGCCCCGATCCTGTGGATCCCCCAATCATCCCTACAGAGGGAAGCAACATCGCCATCGGCAAGTCGATTACTGCATCGTCCAGCACTTTATCCTTTGTAGCTGCAAATGCTAACGATAACAATATCAATTCGTACTGGGAAGGAGGCAGCAATCCAAGCTCACTGACGTTGGATCTCGGCTCCAATCATAAGATTACATCCATTGTACTTAAACTGAACCCGGATCCGGTCTGGAGCACCCGAACACAGACCATTCAAGTACTTGGACATAACCAGGATACAACCACCTTCAGCAATCTGGTTTCCGCCCAATCATATACATTCAACCCGGCTTCTGGTAACACGGTGACCATTCCCGTTACAGCAACGGTTAAACGTCTGCAACTGAACATTACCACGAACTCGGGCGCTCCTGCCGGGCAAATTGCTGAATTTCAGGTATTCGGTACACCTGCACCCAATCCTGATCTGACGATTACAGGTATGTCCTGGTCTCCATCGTCTCCAGTGGAGAACAATGCCATCACCCTTAATGCCATCGTCAAAAACATTGGTTCTGCCGCTTCTCCAGCTTCTAGCGTCAACTTCTATCTTAACAATGAACTGGCGGGTTCCTCACCTGTAGCTACTTTGCAAGCAGGGGCTTCGACTACGGTCTCGCTTAATGCTGGCAATAAAGCAGCTGCATCATATACGCTCAGTGCCAAGGTAGATGAGAATAACCAGATTATCGAAGAGAATGAAGGAAACAACAGTTACACACACACCTCTTCTTTGGTGGTTGCACCGATTACAAGTTCTGATCTGGTAGGCACGGTCTCTTGGAGTCCTGGAACCCCTACAGCAAACAGTACAGTAACATTTACAGTTAATCTGAAAAATCAAGGCAACATGGCCTCCGCAGGTGGTGCACACGGAGTTACAGTGGTTCTCAAGAACGCTGCCGGAGCAACGCTTCAGACGTATAGTGGTTCCTATACCGGTACATTAGCACCTGGAGCTTCGGTCAATGTCAATGTAGGTACCTGGACTGCTGCAACTGGTAACTACAATGTGACAACTACCGTAGCAGTGGACAATAATGAAGCTCCGGTCAAACAAACGAATAACGTCGTTACAACAGGTTTGAACGTATATTCAGCCCGTGGTGCAAGCATGCCTTATACCCGGTATGATACGGATGATGCTACGCGGGGTGGCAGTGCCACACTGAAATCCGCACCGACCTTTGATCAGGCTCTGACGGCTTCGGAAGCCTCTGGCCAGCGCTATATCGCTCTTCCTTCCAACGGTTCCTATGCACAATGGACGGTTAGACAAGGGGAGGGAGGCGCAGGTGTAACCATGCGATTCACGATGCCGGATTCCACAGATGGCATGGGTCTTAACGGCGCACTTGACGTCTATGTTAACGGGACCAAGGCCAAAACGGTTCCTTTGACCTCCTACTACAATTGGCAGTACTTCTCCAGTGATCATCCGGGGGATACACCAAGTGCAGGACGTCCGTTGTTCCGTTTTGATGAAGTGCACTGGAAACTGGATACACCTCTAAAAGCTGGAGACACCATTCGTATTCAGAAAAACAATGGAGATAACCTGGAATACGGTGTGGATTTCCTCGAAATCGAACCCGTTCAAGCGGTAATCCCGCGCCCGGCTAACTCCGTCTCTGTAACCGATTTCGGTGCGATTGCAAATGATGGAAAAGATGACCTTGCCGCATTCGAAGCGGCGGTCCAATCCGCGGTATCTACAGGCAAGACTCTATATATCCCTGAGGGCACGTTCCATCTGGGCAATATGTGGAAAATTGGTACGCCGACAAATATGATTAACAACCTTACCATTGTAGGTGCAGGTATCTGGCATACGAACATTCAGTTTACGAACCCTAATGCAGCTTCAGGCGGGATTTCTTTCCGTGTGCAGGGCAAGCTGGATTTCAGCAATATTTATATGAATTCCATGCTGCGTTCGCGCTATAACGAGAATGCAGTTTACAAAGGATTTATGGACAATTTCGGTAAAAATTCAAAGGTTAGCAACGTATGGGTTGAGCACTTTGAATGTGGTTTCTGGGTAGGGGATTACGCCCACACACCTGCAATCATTGCCGATGGCCTAGTGATCGAGAACAGTCGTATTCGGAATAACCTTGCTGACGGTGTCAACTTTGCCCAAGGCACGAGCAATTCGACTGTACGCAACAGCAGTGTCCGCAACAATGGTGATGATGGTCTGGCCGTATGGACCAGCAACGTGAATGGTGCTCCTGCAGGTGTGAACAATACATTCTCGTTCAACACGATTGAGAATAACTGGCGCGCAGCAGGCATTGCATTCTTTGGTGGTAGCGGACATAAGGCAACCAACAACCTGATTGTTGATACGGTTGGTGGTTCGGCGATCCGGATGAACACGGTTTTCCCTGGATACCATTTCCAAAATAACACAGGTATTCTGTTCTCCGATACAACGATCATTAACAGTGGCACAAGTAAAGATCTGTACAATGGTGAACGCGGAGCTATTGATCTGGAAGCTTCCAATGATTCCATCAAGAACGTAACGTTTACCAATATTGACATCCTCAATACGCAGCGCAGTGCAGTTCAATTCGGGTACGGCGGCGGTTTCCAGAACATTGTGTTTAATAACATCAACATTAATGGTACTGGTCTGGACGGCATTGAGACATCTAGGTTCACAACCCCGCATAAAGGTGCAGCAATTTACACCTATACGGGTAACGGTTCTGCCACCTTCAATAATCTGACAACAAGCAACATTGCCAACCCTAATGTGAATCAGATTCAAAATGGCTTTAATTTGATCATTCAATAAAATTTATATCAAACAAAAGCAGGGAGCTCAACGAGCTTCCTGCTTTTTTGTGTGAAGTAGGAGTAGGTATGGGTGAACATTGATCCGGATCTGAAATATTGAAAAATAGCCGCGCAAGTAAGTTTTTAAGATGCCCCATATTTGCTTCTGTAGTGACTTAATGTGACAAGAGGCCAAATATATGTATAGCTGTGATAATGGGAATAGAAATTCCCGGGCAGACCAGCTCCTGTTGGATAAGTGGTTCTCCAATCGTTCTCATGTATTGATGCAATAAGCCTTAGAATGCCTTTATTTATTTCGGGTGTGGGTTTGGGTTGGACTGCAATTAGTGCGTCAAGTGCCCAAGCGGTCTGAGAAGGGGTGCTTTCCCCTAATGGCACATAGTGCAGGAGTCGGTCACTCTGGCAGGATTCTCCCCAGCCACCGTCAGAGTTCTGGATGCTTAAGAGCCATTTGGCTCCTTTTTGTACTGTATCATGGCTTGCAGGTAGCCCAACTGCCGTAAGACCGGTTAATGCTGCCCAGGTACCATAGATATAACATACGCCCCATCTTCCGTACCATGAGCCGTCTTTCTCCTGGTTTCGAATGAGCCATTTCGTTCCACGATTGATCCATTCATGCTTGGTGTCAAGCCCGGCAAAGTTACCGAGGTACTCCAAGGTACGTCCCGTCAGGTCAGCTTCGGAAGGGTCTGTAGCCGCAGATTTGGCACCGTCGATGGCAAGCCAGGTGAGCATCTCCTTGTTTGTATTTTTTTCGAATGCCGGCCAGCCGCCATCTTTATTTTGCATGGACAGAACCCAATTCAGTCCGCGATTCCAGGATTCCTGAAATGTTGGAAGAGTTGTGGACAAGCTTCGAATAGCCCGTAAAGCTGCTGTTGTATCATCTACGTCTGGATTGATTGTATTCGACTCCGAAAATCCCCATCCTCCAGGGGCTGTATTCGGATTATGGATGCTCCAGTCGGCTGTTTTATCTTGCTGACGGGAGAGCAAATAGGAGGCCGCGAGCTGAATAGACTTATGGTCATCGGTGATAGAAGCCTCCTGCAATACGTAGGTGATTAAGGCCGTATCCCATACGGTAGATGGGGAGTTTTGAATCGTTGTTGTACCTCCTGAAGAACGGCACTGCATTGCCGTGAGTCCGGTTACGGCTTTTGTAATCAGGGGGTGCTGCTTATCGTATTTTAGGGCCAATAGGGCAAAAATCATGAGAATTGTACTACTGGCATAGCTGTATAATGTGCCATCAGATTCAATTCGCTCTATCATGAACTGTTCCGCCTTCGTTCTTGCAGTGTTGTGGATGTGGCGAGGGTTACCGAGCAGTCGGCTTCTCCCGCTTAGAATGTCGTCCTGCATTTCCTGATATCCCTGAGCAGTTGGCTCATTTTCCACATTTCGTAAGTCGGTCAGATCAGACAGATCGGGGGCATGGGGGGCTGTAAGAGCGAAACGTAAGTCTGCCATAATGAGCATAGGAGTGAGGTGAACTCTGGAATATCCGGAAAATTCAAAATAGTTGATGGGAAAATAGGTAGGGAACATCAGTATCTCCAGGGGGATCATAGAGATGGATAAAGGCCAATTCATTTGTCCAGTAGCGGCAAGTATCGCTTTGGTCAAAATGCTGGTAACTTTCCCGATACCTCCTTTGGACTGAATATACTGTTTGGCCCGCTGGATTGGCTCGTCCGTACTCTGGCTGTACCCGGAGTATAGCAGGGCGTAGTAGGCTTCAACTGATGCGGATAAATTTCCACCCTCTTCATCGGCGTACAATCTCCAGCATCCATCGTGTTGCTGTTCGTTAAGGATACGGTCATGTAACTCCCGGATCAGCACTTCATTTGGGACTTCCAATATCCGAAAGAGAATGATGACATAAGCATCAATTACCGTCCCGTTCTCAAAACAGAAATGCCAGGAACCGTCTTGTCGCTGCTGTTGAAGCAAGGAAGTCGTCATCCGACTTATTTCATCATCAATCGTGTTCAGTACATGGCTCATTCCGCGGATACCTCCAGAGTACGTCATTTATGTATTATATGATGGCAGACTGGGGGAAATGAGGAGCAGAATGAGCGTAGAATCCAGTCCAATTTAGGGTTTTCTACAATTTTAAATAAAAAAATAAAATTTAGTGTTGAAATTTTTTCCAATAAAGTGTATAAATATCTTTGTTAACGCTTACAAGATTTTGATCTATATCTTTCTCCGATACCCTTCAAAAAGGAGGTGTAAGTACTACGACATGCAATAACTGAAAAACAGACTTTATGCTTTTGAAAATGAAATCGATTTCATTTTGTAGTATTCAATATTTGGCAGTCCAAATTATAATAAATCAAAGGAGATATGTTGATGAAGATATGGAAAAAGAGTGCGTTAGTGTTGCTGTCCACTTTCCTGGTAACGGTAGGTTCATATGGTTCATATATGCCCAAGACTGCGCATGCCGCGGGTGAACAGGTGGAGGTATGGATTTCAACTTCAGACCCCAATTCCGAACCTGCAGTGGGACTTAGAACAGATGCGAGACTCACCAAGATTGCATCCAAAAACTTCAGCAGCAACTCAGGCAATGCCGATGTTACCATTACGGTAAATGAGAACAAAACGTATCAGCAAATGGATGGTTTTGGAGTGTCGTTAACGGATGCTTCCGCATGGCTCATGAACTACAAGCTGGATAACAGTAAGCGCGCGGAAGTGATGGAGAGGTTGTTTGGCACCACAGGTATTGGGCTTAGTTTATTGAGACAGCCGATCGGAAGTTCTGATTTTGCCTGGGCCGCCTACACTTATGCCGATACGCCAAATGATACTTCACTCAACCAATTTACGATCGACCGGGACAAGGCTTACATACTGCCCATGGTCAAAGCGGCAATCGCTAAGAATCCTAATATCAAAGTAATGGGTTCCCCATGGAGTGCGCCTGCCTGGATGAAATATTCCAACAATCTGAATGGCGGCAAACTGAAAGCAGAACATTACGGAACATATGCGAACTATTTCAAAAAATACATTGAAGCCTACCAGGCTGAAGGTGTACCCATCTATGCTGTTACGTTGCAAAATGAGCCAATGTACGAGCCATCCCATTATCCTTCCATGGGTATGAATGTACAGGATCAGACGGGCTTTATCGGCGATTATCTTGGACCAACACTCCGCAATGCCGGAATTAACACTAAGATTATTGCATTCGACCATAACTTTTTGGACTGGAACTTCCCGAACCAAGTCATTACGAATCTGAAGAACGCAGGTAAGGGCAGCTACGTTTCCGGCAGTGCATTCCACCATTATGACAGTGGGGACGGATCGACCATGACCTCCATGAATAACAGTCATCCGGACAAGGAAGTTTGGTTCACAGAGGGTGGTTTCGGCAACTGGAATGATCCGCAGAATGGTACCTCTTCAGGTTTCGATAATATGATGAACGAGTTCATTAATATTACGAGAAACTGGTCCAAATCGATCATTCTCTGGAACGCTGCCCTGGATCAAAAAGACGGTCCAGCATTGCTTTCACCGAACAACACGAACAAAGGCATGATTACAATCCGTAACTCGGACAACCGTAATGATGCTCCTGAGAATAATGTCACATATCACAAACAATATTATTTGCTGGGTCACTTTAGTAAATTTGTAGTACCCAATGCATACCGCATTGACAGCAACACCGGATCTGAAGTCAAAAATGTGGCTTTCCGCAATCCGGACGGTTCCAAAGTGGTAGTTGCCTACAACTCTTCCAGCTCGTCGAAAAATGTGAAGATCCAATGGGGCAGCCAAAGCTTCGTTGTCACCATTCCAGGCAAGTCCGCCATGACGTATAAATGGAATGGAAATGTTTCTTAAGGGGTAGGGGGAATTCAGATTCCCGCATTCAGCAAGCTAAGGGCCGCGATCAGTCGCGGCTCTTTTATTTGCTTTTATTTAAAGATCATCCACGGTATACATTTGTTGTGATTTTTACGTATTCAAGGATTTTACAATTTTAATATTATGATTTTTTAGTTTAACTGTCCTCTTACATTGGGTTGATATACTAGCCTGAGCTTTTATATGGGAGAGGGGTTAGACAACTTGAAAGACATCAATCAACGCTGGGTAGCGACGATTCTTGTGGCAGTAATGGTTATCCAATCATTCTGGACATTTGCAGGAATCGGACAGGCTGCAGCATCAGAAAACCTTAATACCAGCAATTTAGCAAAAAACGTGGTGATCAGCCATTTTTATGGAGGCAAAAAAGACGACGTACTCGACGTGTACGGCAACGACTTTGTAGAACTATATAATCCGACAGCAGAACCTGTTTCGCTGAACGACTGGTCCATACAATTTGCGGATACCCAAAAAAATAATTGGAAAGCAGCTCAGCTAGGTACAACGACTGCCCAGATTCCGGCATTTGGTTATTATCTGATTGCGCTTGGCAGCAATGGAAATGTCGGGGAGCAGCTTCCACAGCCAGATGCGACTGAAACTTCATTCAAATTAGGCAACAACAGCGGAAAGCTGGTTTTGTTAAATACGACACAACTGTTGACTGCTAATGATCCAACAGCAGATGTTTTACAGGAACATGTAATTGATTTTGTTGGATATAGTGCTGACGCTTATTGGGGAAGTCCGGCGCCGGAAGCGGGCAAGCAGAGCACCATGCAGCGTTTGGTATATGATCCGCTGAATCCAGAGAATAGCACGACTGCAGCTGCGTTTCCGAATCGTGGAAACAACTGGGACACTCGGAATAACGGAAATGACTTTGAGAAGGTAAAAGGGGCGAAGGCTCGCAATTCAAGCACAACTTCCGCCTATGTCATTCTGGAAAGTAATCAAAGGTTAGAGATGCAATCGGCTTCGAGCGTAGATCCTGTACATAACAAGATTACGTTAAATGCATTTGGAGGCTTGGTTAAGCAGGGACCATGGTCATCCGATGACTTCAGTGTACTAGGCCTCCCGGCAGGATTCACTGCTGAAGCCAATGCGAACGGTGATCAGATCGAAGTGACCATATCTGGAGACGGTACTGGGAATGTAGCTTCAGACAGCATTCTGACATTTGAGATTCATCCTGGTGCGTGGGATCAAGCACACAGACCAGTCTCATCCTCAACGGTGTATCAACGAAGCAATACCGTAACTTTGGCTCAATTCACGCCATCCAATAAGATTGTAGCAACATTGGACTCCTCATCGTCCAACATTCGTATGAACAGTGCGAAGGACTTGAATACCACGATCCAACTCAATCTTAGCGCCGGCGTTCCCGTGGATGGGGTATTGGACTCGAATGCTTACAGTGTGACGGGCCTTCCTAAGGGAGACTGGAGCATCAAGGCTGAGGGCCGAAGCAGTGATCGTACAATCACGCTCTCCATTTCGGGTACATCCAATTCTGCTGTCATGAACTCCGTCATGCTGAATGTGACGTTAATGGTTGATACTGTGCAGGATCTGGACTGGCTGGCTTCGGAAGTGATCAGCGTCCCGCTGCTTCGGTACAGTCAACCACTTCTTGCTGATGAGAATCGCAAACGTGTCGTTGAAGACAGCATCATAGCGGACAATACAGGTTTTAATGACCCTGCCACCAAAGAATATAAATATGGAAGTGATGCCATGGGAGCGAACGAATATACCTTCCTGCGCGGCACACATTCCTTATTCAAGGCTGATCTGGCAGCGGGTATTATTCCTTCTCCGAGTTTGGTCATTCCAGGCTGGAATGAGAAGGACGTCCTTACTTACACGCAAGGCGACGCCCATATTCAGAATGTGGGGACTTTTAACGATAGTACCAATCAAATGGTGTTCAGCTTAAACGATGTGGATTCTTCCGGCATTGGCAGCTTTTATGACGACCTGATTCGCTTTGTTACAAGTATTTATGTAGTCAAATACGAAAAAGACAGCTCTGCGATTAGCAATCTACAGGACGCCGATTTCCGGGATGTATCTCGTACCTTTCTAAATACCTATAAGGATACTCTGATAGAGATTAATAGCGAGATAAACCCTAAAAACACCAAGTTGACCAAAAGCAATGTAACGGCTTATACGAAAGAGGTCATGGACAAAGTCTCTAAAGTGTCTTATGAGGAGGCATTGCAAAAATTGCTCGGCAAGCGGGCACTTGATGGAAAATTAAACATTGCCGGCAACTCCGATAAGTTTGAATCCGCGACAGATGCAGAGAAATCTTCCCTGCAAGCCGCTTGGGAAGCATACAAATTACAAGTCAGAAGCAATTTCCCGAACCTGAGTGATGATGAATTCGATGCCTATTTTAAGATAAAGGATATTGTACGCCGTATTCATCAGGGAATTGGTAGCATTGGGGTTGAACGCTACAATGTGTTAATCGAAGGAGCAAGTGAGGCCAATACGGATGATATTCTGCTCGACGTGAAAGAGCAGACCCGGGACGCCAATGTATCGAAAGATGCTTATCTTAAAACTTCAGTCGATCCCGATTGTTATCTGGGTGTACTCGAAGCAATGAATCGCTCGTATCTGATTAAGGAAGTATCACCTTTTAAAGGGGATTACACAGATAAGCCATTCAAGAACAAGGAAGAGCTGGAGCAGTATTTGGTCGATGCGGCCAAGGCTTACGCTTATGCAAGTTCGCGCTTGGACAAGGTATCCGATGAGTTGAACTATCGTTTTGAGGAACGTTTTGTATCGAATATCGTACCCATCTGGGATGATTTGCAGAACTTTATTCTTAATGCAGCGGAGGATTACTCCCACCAGGTCGCAGCGGATTTTGCGCTTGTAAAGGAAGATATGCGAACCGGGAAGCTGATTGACGTTTCTACATTGGATGATTTATCTGTTGATCAAGGCTCTTTAACTCCAGCATTCAATCCTACAATCACGGCGTATACTCTGAATGTTGAACAAGCAACAGACTCCATCAGCGTTATGGCGAAGGCTACGGATAGCCGGGCTACCTTGTCTGCTAAAGGTGAACCTTATGCAAACGGAATAAATCAATCTTTCGGTTTGTCTGTTGGAAAAAATGTAATTCAAATTACCGTACAAGCACGTAATGGATCAAGCAAGACTTACAGTATAACTGTCGTCAGAGCCGGAGAATCCACCTCCGTTTCACCAACGCCTTCGAATCCTTCAAATCCTTCAACTTCAACTGGAGGAACGAATGGGGATCAAACGGGTACCACTGCCAACAGTGGAACGATTACTGTGAATGGTGGATTGTTGAGCCTGGGCGGGGTCAAAATCAATGTGCCAGCTGGAGCGACGGATAGCAGCATCGTCATTTCCGTAAATAAAGTAAGCCAAACGGCGAATCTGTTCACCGATTCCACATTGAAACTGCTCGGGGAGGTCTATGAGATTACTGCAAACAAGAGCGGGAATTTCAGCAAACCGGTAACTGTTACCTTGCCATTCGACAAGAACAAGGTGGACTTTGACAAATCAATAGTGGGATTGTATTGGTTCAACGAGCAAGCCCAAAAGTGGGTTTTACTCGATAATTTGAAAGTGGATCAAATGAATGGAACGGTATCGGGAACCATTCATCATTTTACCAAGTTTGCTGTTCTGGTATCCGATAAGACCGTAACGCCAACTCCGGAAGGAACCAAGAAGTTCACGGATCTCGTAGGGCATTGGGCTTCCGGCAGTATTATGGATTTGGTTGAACTTGGTGTGATCCAGGGTTACCCGGACAACAGCTTCAGACCGGATAAAAAAATTACCAGAGCCGAATTTGTTACTCTTATCATTAAGGCTTTACATCTGCAAGGCTCTGCTGACAAAGGATTTGCGGATACTACGACGCATTGGGCGCAAGACGCAATTTCCACTGCGGCAGGTCTGGGCATTGTGAATGGATATAGTGATAACACCTTTGGTCCAGACGAATTGGTGACCCGCGAGCAAATTGCGACAATGGTCGTTCGTGCAGCGCAGATCGCAGATTCAGATAGTAATATCAACTTCTCCGATGGCGCTGAAATATCTGGTTGGGCACGTTCAGCACTTGCTGCGGCCATTACTAATGGGCTCGTTAACGGCTATCCAGACGGAACATTGAAACCAAAAGGGAATACAACTCGCGCAGAAGCTGCTACACTCATCGAAAGAACTATTCAATTCACAAAATAAATTCAAAATTACAGAAAGGCTGCTCTCCAGCAAGTTTAACTTGTTGGGAAGCAGCCTTTCTGTATTCTTTGTACCTTTTTGTATCTGGTTCATTCGTTTTATTACAACGATATCCCATTTTCGATAATGACACGATTGAGTTTGGTATTTACCGGATTGGAAATCGTATCACCCACAGGACATTTACTTTCTAGAAAATGTACAAATGATTCAACTTTTTCTTCAGATGAGCTGGTTTTAATATAGAAGGTGTATCGAATATCAGAATAACCGGGACGTACATCAGATCGGTTAAAAAATCCGTCAAGATCCAGATCACCTTCAACTTCAACTCTGAAATCATCAAGGACTACATCGAATTTGGAAGCATAGACCCGGGCCACAATGGATTGACATGCGCCAAGGGAGGCAAGTAAAGCTTCTACAGGATTCATTCCCGTGTCCGTACCACCGAGATTTGTTGGCTCATCGATGATCAGTTCGAATTGTCTTGCTTTGGTGATCACTTTAACCCCATCTTGTAGATGGGCAGTAGCTTTGAAAGTCTGAACATTAGCCATCCGATACCTCTCCTTTATAAAACATTGTATGTAACTTGGTTTAGTAAGGATTATAGTTCCATATATCACAAGCTGTCAATATAAGGATGGGAATAGATTTAGATATTCATTCTTTAAATTAAGAAATGGATAGCTTATTGGCTATCCATTTCTCTAACATTTCAATTTCTCAGCCGATGTACTTATTCACTCATAACATGATCATATTTTTCCTTCAAACGTTTGATATCTGCCCTCGGCGGTGCGCCGAACATACGGGAGTACTCCCGGCTGAATTGGGACGCACTCTCGTAACCAACCCGGAAGGCTACATCCGCAGCATCAGCTGACTCAGCCATGAGGAGTCGACGTGCTTCCTGAAGCCTAAGCTGCTTCTGAAACTGAAGTGGGCTCATGGCGGTAATTTCTTTGAAATGTCGATGGAATGAGGACACACTCATGTTGGCTGTCTCTGCAAGATCTTCGATTCGAAATGGTTGCTCCCAATGTCGAATAATATGCTCAATGGCTTCCCGAATCCGGTAGCTGCTGCTGCCTTCCATTGCAATCTGGGCGAGTTCAGTTCCATAAGGTCCCTGCAAAAGCCGATACAGTATTTCTCGCGTATAGAGTGGGGCAAGGAACGGGATTTCTCCCGGCGTATCCAGTAGCCGAACCAATCGAAGTACAGCATCTTGAATGGAGGGCTCCATCTGTCCAACAAACAGCGCGCGTCTGGCGTTTTCTTTATAGGTGACCTTAATATTACAATCATTCAGTACTTCAAGAATCTGGTTCTGTGTAAACTCAAGCTTCAGACTTAAGTATGGCGTATCAGTGGATGCTTTTATAATCTGACCAATCACTGGAAGGTTCATGGAAGCAATTAGATAATTGGATGGTCCGTATTCGAATCTTTCCTGTGCCAGCAAGATTTCTTTCAAGCCTTGAACGATCACACAAAAGGAAGGCTTGTAAACCCGGTAAGCAGGCTCACTTATGCTGGAATGCTGATAGACATACAGGGAAGGGATTGCCGTTTCCTTAGAGCTGTTATGAATGGAGTGACGTTTGATTAGTTCGGTGAGTTCCTGTTTCTGCTGCACTGCGTTATCGGACATACATATCCTCCTTGCGAGTTGTTCTTGCTTCATTATAAGACTTAACGACTTTAGACAAAAGTGGGCCTGAGAGAATCAGGCAATCAATTAAGACAAATGATATACCGCTTCGCTCCTTCAGTTCGGCATAATAATATTAGGCTCGCAGAATTAAGCAAGGGGACGTAATAAGGCAATCAGACAGCATAGCTGAAGTACCTCTACAAAAATAGCAACTATATCCTGAACAAAAGGAGGTATGGGAATGAGTCATGTATTAGTTTTGGGTGCAAACGGTCAAATCGCCCGTGAAGCGATAGACTTGTTTCTCAAAGAAACCGATGTCAGGCTAACACTCTATTTGCGAAAATCCAGCAGGCTTGGAAATATCGATTCGAATCGTGCACGTGTGATCGACGGTGACGTGATGGATCAACTCAAATTGAAAGACGCCATGAATGGCGTGGACGTTGTCTATGTCAATCTTGCAGGTGACTTGGAACAGTATGCCAGAACTATCGTGGAAACGATGAAATCTGTAGGAGTGAAACGTCTGATTTTTATCAGTTCCATGGGGATCTACGATGAAGTACCCGGACAGAAGTACAGCAGTATATTGGACCCTTATCGTAAAGCAGCTTCCATCGTTGAAGCTTCAGATCTAGACTATACAATCTTACGGCCAGCGTGGTTTACCAGATCAAACGAGATTGATTATGAAATAACCCAGAAAGGCGAGCCATTCAAAGGAAGGGAAGTATCCTGCAAAAGCGTGGCCGCTCTGGTGGTTAAGCTGGCAGAGTCACCAGAACTGGAAATACGTCGCAGTCTTGGTGTGAGTAAACCCCATTAATTCAGTGTACTCCTAAATGGAGATAATAAATTCATGTACGTTAGTTCACATTCACATCATTTGAATGAAGAAAGGAAGTTATATGATGCAAAAACGGACACTGGGAAATAGCGGCTTGGAAGTTTCGGCAATTGGGCTTGGCTGTATGGGAATGAGTTACGGGTATGGTCCAGCTTCGGATAAAACGGAGATGATCGCGGTCATACGGGAAGCTGTTGAGCGCGATGTAACTTTCTTTGATACCGCTGAAGTCTATGGTCCATATATCAATGAAGAACTCGTCGGCGAAGCACTTTCCCCTGTACGCGATCAGGTTGTCATAGCGACAAAGTTCGGATTTGACATTCAAGGTGGCAAACAGAGCGGGATGAATAGCCGTCCTGAGCAGATCAGGAAAGTTGCCGAAGAGTCTCTTAAACGACTTAAGATCGATGCAATTGATTTGTTTTATCAGCACCGTGTTGATCCGGATGTACCGATTGAAGAGGTTGCCGGAGCCGTGCAGGATCTGATTCGAGAAGGTAAAGTGAAGCATTGGGGGCTGTCGGAAGCCGGCGTGAACACGATTCGACGTGCGCATGCCGTTCAGCCGGTCGCTGCTGTTCAGAGCGAATATTCCTTATGGTGGAGACGTCCGGAAGAAGAACTGATTCCAGCGCTTGAGGAGCTAGGTATTGGTTTTGTCCCTTTTAGTCCTTTGGGTAAAGGATATCTCACGGGAAGTTTTAATGCGAAAACAACGTTTGATCAGGGGGATTTGCGTAATATTCTGCCACGCTTTACGCCACAGGCGCTCGAGGCCAATCAAGTGTTGGTTGATCTGTTGAAAGAGAAGGCGGAGAAGATCCAAGCCACCCCTGCACAGATCGCTCTTGCTTGGCTGCTGGCCCAAAAACCGTGGATTGTACCGATCCCGGGAACACGCAAGTCAAGTCGTCTCAAAGAAAATATGGATGCGGCGGACATTAAACTTACAAACGAAGATGTACAGAGCATTAATGATGCAGCTGCAAAAATCACCCTGATGGGTTCTAGATATACGGAAGAATTGGAGAGAAGAACGGGTCTTTGATCCATTTTAGTATGCCAGAGAGATGGGTGGAAAGGTTGAGTAAACGCTTATCGAACCAAGTGAAGCAAATTGTAATCGAGAGATTGGAGTCCCAGATCAAATGGGAAGAAAATCCGATTTTCAAAGAATTGTATCTCAGTTATTGGATAAAATTAACTTCATAAAGGAGGGTTTGATTATGGAATATGTAAAACTGGGTCGTACCGGACTGGACGTTTCGAGATTATGTCTTGGTTGCATGAGTTATGGAGTCCCTGAACGCGGAATCGCTCCATGGTCGTTGAATGAGGGAGAGAGTCGTCCTTTTATCCAAAAAGCGCTGGACTTGGGTATTAACTTCTTTGATACAGCCAACGTCTATTCGGATGGTACAAGCGAAGAAATCGTGGGTCGTGCATTGAAGGATTTTGCTCGTCGTGATGAGGTTGTTATTGCAACAAAGGTTTACTTCCGCATGAAGCCGGGGCCAAACGGTGCAGGTTTGTCGAGAAAAGCCATTATGAATGAGATTGATAATAGCTTGAAGCGCCTAGGGACCGATTATGTGGATCTGTATCAGATTCATCGATGGGACAGCAGTACTCCAATAGAAGAAACGATGGAGGCCCTTCATGACGTCGTTAAGGCGGGGAAAGCCCGATATATTGGAGCTTCTTCCATGTACGCCTGGCAGTTTATGAAGGCTCAACATACGGCGGAACGCAACGGCTGGACCCCATTTGTCTCCATGCAGAATCTGTTGAATCTGATGTACCGGGAAGAAGAGCGGGAAATGCTGCCTCTCTGTCGTGAAGAGGGAGTGGGTGTAATTACATGGAGTCCTCTTGCCAAAGGGCGTCTTACTCGGAATTGGGATGAAAAGACATCCCGTTCATCGAACGACGAAGCTGGAGACCGACTTGCTGCGGGAATGGTTGATGCCGATCGTAAAATAGTGGAGACTGTCGCTGATATTGCGAACAAACGTGGTGTTTCCAGAGCAACCGTTGCACTGGCATGGGTGTTGCAAAAAGAAGGTGTTACCGCACCAATTGTGGGTGCAACGAAAGAACATCACTTGGAGGATGCCGTTGCAGCCTTGTCCGTCAAGCTAGATGCCCAGGAGGTTGCAAGCTTGGAGGAATACTACGTACCACACAAAATATACGGCATGTAAGTTCCTTCTAGCCTAGTAGCGAAAAAGGGTTGCCAATCAAAAAGAATTGTGTATAATTGGAGTCACATCAAAATATTCAAATGTTTTCTAGGGTTCCGCGACAGTTATGTCGGTCTGGTCCGAGAGAAAACTCACAGCCTATTGGTTGTGTCACGGAGGGACAAAAGCCTGGGAGATGAACTGCTTAATGCAGTTTGTTTCCTGGGCTTTTTTATTTTGGCTTCATGTAACTAATAATACACGTAGCAAAAATTGATAAGGAGTGTGTAGAAATGAACAAAACCTGGTTGTCCGTCGTTATTGCAGCTTTATTTGAAGTCGGTTGGGTCATTGGATTGAAACATGCCAGTGGTTTTCTGGAGTGGGGGGCTACACTGATCGCTATTATTGTCAGTTTCACCTTGATGATCGCGGCTTCCCGCTCACTTGATGTAGGGACTGTATATGCGGTATTCGTTGGACTGGGTACAGCAGGGACTGTACTGGCAGAGATTATATTGTTTGATGCGGCCATTCAATCTGGGAAAATGCTGCTCATTGGGGTTCTTTTATTGGGCGTAATCGGTCTTAAAATGCTCAGCAAAGGAAAAACAAAGGAGGTACATGAATCATGAACTGGGTATATCTTATTTTGGCAGGTGTCTTTGAAATGATTGGGGTTCTGATGATTAATAAATTGCACAAAGATCGTAACCTGATGTCTATCATAATGCTGGTCGCGGGATTTGGACTAAGCTTTCTGTTCCTATCGCTGGCGATGAAGACTCTTCCGATGGGGACGGCATACGCTGTATGGACGGGAATCGGCGCTTCCGGGGGAGCTATTCTCGGCATGATATTTTATGGAGAACCTCGAAATGCATTAAGGATTCTGTTTATTGCCATGGTGCTTGGATCAGCAGTAGGGTTGAAACTGGTGAGTTAATGGATATTCGGGACTTGATTTTCAAAATATAATATACAGAAGTGCTTTTTAATGTTATCCTTATGTGTTACGTTTTGAAATGAGATATACGTCAAATGAATATTTGTTGCGTAAATTAAGGAGACCTAATGACATTTAAAGACTTGAATATTATACCCGCAATTTTGGAAGGCTTGAACAAAGCAAACTATACTGCCCCTACACCTATACAGGAACAGGCGATTCCAGCAGTATTGGCAGGCAGAGATTTGCTTGGCTGTGCGCAAACAGGTACAGGCAAGACGGCAGCATTTTCTGTGCCTATCATTCAGTTATTAAGCGAAAAGTCGAATGGACCCAAAGCCGCACGTCATATTCGCTCATTGATTTTAACACCAACAAGAGAACTTGCGATTCAGATTTCAGATAATATTAAGGCATATAGCCGTTTTACCGATATTCGTTGTGCAGCAATCGTGGGAGGCGTTTCACAAAAAGTCCAGGAGCGTGCCCTCAATCAAGGTGCAGATATTATTATTGCAACGCCCGGTAGACTGATTGACTTGGTTAATCAAAAGCGTATTGACCTGAAACATGTGCAAATACTGGTTCTTGATGAAGCAGACCGTATGCTGGATATGGGCTTTATTCATGATGTTAAACGGATTATCGCCAAGATGCCGAGCAAGAAACAGACGTTGTTCTTCTCAGCTACAATGCCTCCGGAAATTACAAAAATGGTAAAAACGCTGCTTGTTGATCCGGTAAAAGTAGAAATTACGCCGGTATCCTCCACAGTGGATCGAATTGAACAGTCTGTGTATTTATTGGAAAATGGCAAAAAACAGAGTCTGTTGAATCATATCTTGCAGGATAAATCTATTGTTTCGGCACTGGTATTCACTCGTACCAAGCGTGGAGCTGACCGTGTAACTCGCGATTTGTCCAAAGTGAATATTACGGCGCAGGCCATTCATGGCAACAAATCTCAAAATGAGCGTCAAAGAGCTCTAAATAATTTCAAAAGCGGAGTTACACGAGTGCTGGTGGCGACGGATATAGCGGCAAGGGGCATTGATGTTGAAGAGCTGTCACATGTAATCAACTTCAACCTTCCTAATATTCCAGAAACGTATGTCCACCGAATTGGCCGTACAGGCAGAGCAGGGCATAGCGGAATGGCCATTTCCTTTTGTGAAAAGGAAGAGCTTCCGTTCCTGAAGGATATCGAGAAAGTAATTAAGAAGACCATTCCTGAAGTGAAAAATCATCCTTATCCGATGACAAGTGTGCCTGCTTTTGTAAAGTCGAATCAAACATCAAAGTCTGCTCCCCATAAATCTGCAGCTGATAAACCAGCGAAGTCAAAAGCGAATCCGGCTCGCAAACCTAAATCCGAGTGGTTTAAAAAGAGTGGTAAAGCTAATCACAGTAAGCCAAACGGTAGTAAGCCAAATAGCGGTAAACCAAACCATAATAGTACAAGTCACAGTAAACCAAAGAGCAGCAAAGTGAATAAAGCACTTTAAAATAACGAGTAAATTGCCTTCTCCATTTCGTGGAGGAGGTTTTTTTATAATCACAAAATCGATACGATATTGATAATCATTTTCAATAAGAATAGAATAATAGAGTGGAAGTTAAAAAAATGCCCAAAGGCCATTGTATAAATTCAGTGACTTGAGGCATCAGGAGGCGTATTTCATGTTCATTCAAACTCGCGTTATGGTAGTCGAAAAGGGCCATAGTCATAAACTGGTGGAACGTTTCAGTGCCCCTAGCCCTGTAGAAGAAATGCCGGGACTGATTGATTTCAGTGTAATGGTTAATAAAAAGAGTAAAGAACACGAAGAAGTAATGGTGTTAATTCGTTGGGAATCAGAAGAAGCATGGAAGAATTGGGAGAAGAGTGATGTGCATATTAAAGGTCATCGGGAGAAAAGAGGACAGGATAAACCCGAGTATCTGATTAGCACTACGGTAAATATGTACGAAGTGCAGAAAGTGAAGACAGCTAGAGTATCGAATGCATAATTCGAATGATGAAAACCGATCTCATGAATTATTTCATGAGATCGGTTTTTTTTGTTTGTATGTCCATAGAAGCTTTGTCGCATCATTTCTATTTAGAGGTTCATTATAAATACTATAATACGGAGTTAAGAACGCAAGTTGACAGGTTTTAAACATTGAAGTTATTATAGATATCTAAGATCTATAAAGGAGGTTGAGCCATGTCTGGTGAACCATTTAAAAACAAGCACAATTCAGTACCCTACATTTATTCAATGGATTTCTTATCTAATCTGGGAGTGGATATCCTGTCCTTATTGCAGCCGCAAACTGGGGAGCGTATTCTGGATATCGGTAGTGGCAACGGATATTTGACAGCCAAGATCGCAGCTGCCGGAGCGATACCGACAGGTATCGATCTATCGGAGAGAATGGTGACACTTGCCCAACAGAAGTACCCTGACCTGAATGTTCAAGTGAAAGACGCTTCTAAATATCGTACAGATGAACCCTTTGACGCTGTATTCTCACATGCAGCTTTACATTGGATCAATAACCCTGCGGCAACAACCCGATCCATCTGGTTGGCCCTGCGCGAAGGTGGCCGATTCGTAGCTGAATTTGCCGGAAGCGGAAATATCGCCATCTTGATCACTGCGATGAAGCAGGCTCTGGAGGAGCATGGTTATACGTGGGCAGGACGGAATCCCTGGTATCATCCCACTCTTGGTGAATACGCCAACCTGCTGGAGCAGAACGGTTTCCGCGTCACATTCGCTCAGCATTTTGACAAGCCTGCTCCGCTCAAAGGAGAAGAAGGACTTCGGAATTGGCTAAACAGTTTCGCTGATTATTTCTTTAAGGACGTTTCCTCCGCAGACCTGGAATCAATTTATCAAGCCATCTTGACTGAGGTTAAGCCCCATTTGGAGCGGGAAGGTCAATGGTTTCTCGACACAACCCGATTACGTATCGTAGCAATTAAGGAAGCTGTCTGAGAAGATAATTCCTGTTCTACTGAAAGAATAGTTGAAATGAAATGCTTGATATTTACATGCAAACGTACATTCGGTATCATTAGATTGGGTAGGGAAAGTTGTTGTCTTCTGCGTAAAGGAGAGATACGGAATTGAAGAATAAGATTATAGAGTACTGTTTGAAGAAAAAAGGTGCAACGAAGGATTATCCCTTCGGAGCTGATCCTGTTGCTATGAAAATTGCAGGCAAAATGTTTGCGCTTATTTTTGAGGACAAGGCGGATAACGTTCGCTTGAACTTAAAATGTGATCCGATCATTGCGGAAAACCTCAGAGAGCAGCATGAAGCTGTTCAACCGGGGTATCATATGAACAAAAAGCATTGGAATACCATTGTTCTAGATGGTTCCTTGTCGGAACAGGATATCTTTGTCATGATTGACCATTCATACGATTTGGTTGTCAAAACGCTGTCCAAGAGTCTTTTGGAATCCATATCGTAATTAGGCCACATGCAATAACAATTCAGACAGCAGATGTTCGGCGCCAATTGCAGAAAAATCAGCTTTTTTCAAAAAGTAATAGCGGTATTCTCAGGATGTTAACTTCATATCCTGAGAATACCGCTATTTTAGTTACGTGCACATTGCACGTTACCCCAAATTCATTTTGATTAGTTCGCCTAATTGTTCAGACATGACCTCGGGTGGATGGGGCATTTCGTTCTTGATCCACCACTCAACGACCCCTACATAAGACATGACCACATATTGGAGAAGGATATCCTCACTTAATCCGGACTTTCTTGCCTGAGATAAGTGTACTTCCTCTTTAAAATCCTCATTAAGAAACTCAACCAAGCGGTTGCGGAATTGTACCGCTCCCTTACTGGCCATCATCGTCGAGAAGAACAAGTAATTCTTTTCCAAATAGGTAAACCAGGGAACGATGGATTCTTTCCATTCCAGGTCGGCAACCGAATGGCAAATTTCACTTAATTCTTGGATATGCCCGTCAATGAGCTTGTCCAACAGATCATACTTATCTACGTAATGAAGATAAATGGTACCTCTGCTAACGTCTGCCCTATCGGAAATATCCTGTAGAGTAATATCATCGAAATTTTTTTCTGACATCAATTCAATCACTGCTGCTTTGATGGCTTCTTGTGATTTTCGAATTCTTCGATCCACTTTGGTCATGTGATTCTCACCAAACTTTCTAAAGATAATAAACAAATTTATGTTTAATGTTCACTAATTAACGAAATGCGTCCAATTAACAATGGTAACCTTAATCATTCTGTTTATAATTATTAACAGATGTTCATTAATATATCAATATTTGTTTTTGTACAAGATCAGATCGCATCATAGATATCATAACAACAGTTGGGGGGATGAATGATGCAACGTTTATGGACAAAGTCATTTATTCTAATGACGCTGGGTTTGCTTTTTTTATTTACTGCATTTTATATGCTGTATCCCACACTGCCGCTCTTCATTAAAGAGATGGGTGGCAATGAAAAACAGGTGGGCTTGGCCATGGGAGCTTTAATGTTATCTTCCGTCGTCCTTCGTCCTTTTGTCGGTGGACTACTGGATCGGTTTGGCAGACGTCCGTTTATGATCGGTGGTTTGCTTTTATTTATATTGGCGATGTACATGTACAACTGGGTTGGTGGAATTATCATGCTGATTGGACTTCGTATCGTGCATGGAATGAGCTGGGCTGTATCCACAACGTCCATGATGACAGCTGTGACTGACATGATTCCCTCCGCTCGGCGCGGGGAAGGTATGGGGTGGTTTAGCACCTCCATGACGCTGGCAATGGCGGTTGGCCCCATGATTGGTCTGGGGATTATGCAAGGCACATCATATCAGACGATGTTTCTCTTTGCTGTTGGTTTGTCCGTCGTGGCCCTGCTTTTGACGCTGGGAGCTAAAATGCCATTTCAACCACATACGGACAGAAAGAAAATCCAAATCTTCGAAAAATCAGTTTTGCCTGTGATGGCGCCAATCTTTTTTCTTTTCATTGCATATGGGGGAATTACTACATTTGTACCCTTGTTTGCGGAGCAGATCAAAGTCAATTCTGGCACATTCTTTCTGGTTTATGCTGCGACACTTGCGCTATCCCGGCCCATTGCGGGAAAGCTGTCCGATAAGAAAGGAGAGACAGCAGTCATTCTCCCGGCGCTTATCATTACGATCATTGCTTTGATTGTGCTTAGCTTTGCAACCACCTTACTTGGCGTGCTCGCTTCAGCAGTTCTGTACGGGATCGGCTTTGGTTCCGCTCAGCCAGCTCTTCAGGCCATAACGCTTCGCCTCGCTCCCGAGGATCGGAAAGGGGCGGCCAATGCTTTCTTTTCAACGGCGACTGATCTCGGTATCGGACTGGGTGCCATGGCCCTGGGTCTGGTATCCGAATACATGAGCTATCACATATTGTTTATGGTTAGTGCTTTGTCGGTCCTGGTTTCTTTTCTGCTTTTCATGATCTACGTAAGACGGTTGTTGAAAATCAAGCAGACGTTGCCTGCCAAAACGAGTGATTCCGTTTCACTGTAGTTGAATGGTAGTGTGTTAAATCAGATTTGTAGTATAATTTGTGCAGTTAAGAGCAGCAATTATTTCATGATGCGGAGGCTTACTGCATGTTCATTAGAGAGATAGAGGAAAAAGATAATCAAGAAGTAGAGTCTTTAATTCGAAGTTGTTTGATCGAATTCGGGGCCAATAAGTCAGGAACAGCGTGGGCTGACCCGAATCTGGGCGATTTTTATCATCTTTATCAGCGCGAGGGCTCCAGGTATTGGGTGGTTGAGCATAACTCCACCGTTGTAGCTGGCTGCGGTATCGGACCCGTGGAGGGATTTTCACATATTTGTGAATTGCAGAAGATGTATGCCTTAAAAGAAGCACGAGGCACCGGAATCTCATATGAATTGCTTCAGATTTCCCTTGATTTTGCTAAAGAACACTATGAACAATGTTATCTTGAGACGCTTAACAACATGGTCGCAGCCAACAAGTTCTATATCAAGAACGGTTTTATTCCATTAGATGAACCGTTAAATGCAACAGAGCATTTCGCTTGTGATGCATGGTATATCAAAACATTATAATATTCACACCTCACGATGCACCAAAAGCCTAGTTCTAGCGGCAGATTGCCGACGTTGAATAGGCTTTTTTTGCATTTTATATATCCATATATGTTAAAGAAACGTCAAACAGAGCTGCTCCACAATGCGGTCGGGAGAGTTGCCGCGCACGTTTTTTTGAAACAGATATGAATCATTACTCATGGCGGTCAGGAGCATGTCCGTTTTGAACAAGCTGATGGCCTGCGATTCGCCATTCCCTGTTGCCATCTCTTCGAATAATCCGAATAGCTGTTGATGCAATTGCTCATAAAGAGGACTTGAGGTTCTGGACTCTGATCCTTGATATACCTCATTCTCGATACCTGAGAGCAGCTCCGCATTTTTTTCTCTAAACTGGATAAACAACGTCAGCAGACCCCGCAATCGCTCAGATGGTGGATGCTGTGCATTCTCCTGCAAGTATATTTCTACTTCCTCGAAGAACAGCGTTGCGTTATCTTTGATCAAGTCCATACATAACTCACTTTTATTGCGGTATCGGCGGTATAAGGTACCCGCTCCAATCTGCGCTTCGGAAGCGATCTGATTCATGCTGACCCGCTCCACGCCGTGCAGCTCGAATAATTTGCTAGCTACATCCAAGATACGTTGGCGATTCTCGGCAGCATCCCGGCGCTCCGAACGAGAGGTTGTATTGGTTTTATCCACTATCTGTCACTTCCTATCCTTAGACGTCCAAAATTTGACAAGGGGAGAACCCTCCGTTTAATATCAAGAAGAGATTAAGCGGAGAGTTCTCCCTTTAATCTTAATCAAAATGAGAGGGATGTGCAACCCATGGAGAGTCATCATAACCAAGCTGCACTTCTGGTCATGGATATGCAGAACATCATTGTTTCGCATTATGCGAAGCACGAGGATGCACTGCTCCCATTTCAGAAAGCGATAGAAGCAGCTCGCAGACATAACGTACCTGTGATTTTTGTGAAGGTTGGTCATCGCCAGGATTCCCCTCCAATCAGTGAGCGTAACAAATTGTTTGGAAAAAAGTCGAGCCGTGGTGGAGAGAACGCAGCCAAGCCGGCAATGAAAGTGGCAATGGACTTTCACGAATCGGTACAGCCACTCCCAGGAGAGCTCATTGTGGACAAGTTCCGCGTCAGTGGATTCTCGGGAAGCAACCTGGAGACCCTTCTTCAATCCCATGGCATTAATACACTTATTCTTAGCGGTATCGCAACAAGCGGAGTAGTGCTGTCTACCTTATGTGAGGCAGCGGATAAGGATTATGCGTTGACTGTACTTTCTGATGCATGTCTGGATAGGGACCCGGAAGTTCATCGAGTTCTCGTAGAGAGTGTATTCCCCCAACAAGCTGATGTGCTGGCTGTAGATGATTGGATAAATGCATTAATGTAAACCAATAAAATGGTCGAAGCGAAAGGATGGTTATGATGAGTGAGCCAGATCTTAATGTTTCACAAAAAGCAGCGCTGAGCCTGTTTAGTGGAGATAGTGGTAAAGACCCGTTTTCACTGATCAAGCAGTTGCGTGACACAGGCCCTGTTATTCCAGTATCTTTGCCAATGGGGGGTACAGATCGCGGGCAGTGGTTGGTCACACGAATGGAAGAAGCGTCACAAGTACTCAAAGATCATGCCCACTTCACGGTAGACCCACTCTCCATCGACGGAAATGAGAATATCCTGAAAGCCTATGTGGAAAACATAGATCCAGATGCTCCTCCAACGTTCTTTACCGGAAAATCCATGCTCTCTGTAGATGATCCTGATCATCGGAGATTACGTCGACTGGTCTCCAAAGCCTTTACCCCAAAATACATGGAAAGTCTTCGCCCACGTGTGCAGCAGATCGCTGATGAATTACTGGATCAGGTTCAAGCTCAGGGCGAGATGGATTTGGTCAAGGACTACGCCTATCCCTTACCGATTCATGTGATATCCGATATGCTGGGAGTACCTAAAGCGGATCGCCCGCAGATCCAGACTTGGTCCTCCGCGATTGCACACGGTCTGGGTCTCGGAGTGCGCGAACCGGGAGTGGAGGAGCATCTCAAAGCTTTCGGTGACTATACAGCACAACTGGTAGCTGAGAAACGCAAACATCCTGCAGATGATTTGATCAGCCAATTGATTGCTATAGAAGAAGAGGGCGATCGACTTAGTGAACCGGAACTGCTATCCATGATTACGTTATTGATCTTTGCTGGCCATGAGACGACATCCAATCTGATTGCTACGGGTGCAATGATGTTGTTGGATCATCCTGAACAATTGGAGAAGCTCAAGGCTGATCTTAGTCTGGCACCTTCTGCTGTAGAGGAATTACTGCGTTTTAACGGGCCTGCAACCATTGCCGGACCTCGTTTTGCAACTCAGGATTTAGAGCTGGCAGGGCAACAGATCAAAAAGGGAGATATGGTCATCCCCGTGCTGAAATCAGCCAATCGGGATGAACATCAATTTGAACAGTCAGAGGATCTGGATGTTGCCCGTCATATTAATCGTCATTTGGCTTTTGGCCATGGCATTCATTCCTGCTTGGGAGCTCCACTCGCTCGTGTGGAGGGAGATATCGCCTTTACAACCTTGTTAAAACGCATGCCTAATCTGCGACTTAATATTCCTCGGGAAAACATTGAGTGGCATTTGGCGTTAAGTTCACAGAGCTTGGCTGCCTTGCCTGTCGCATTTTAGCAGCAAGAGTTAGAACTAAGCCTGTATTGGCAAGAAAAAAATATATACTCCAAAAAATCCGCCATGTTTGGCGGATTTCTTGTGTTAAGCTATTAGTTTCATTACGATTAGGTAAAATCAACAATTTCAGTATCTGTTTGCAGGATCTGATTGGGGAAAACACGAAATAAATTCCTCACATCATCTCGATCTTGTTGCTATAAGTTTTTTCATCGAAGGAGGTAAATGATGAAAACATTTTCCAAGATAAGCATTGGCATCGTACTACTGATCTATGCTGCGCTCATCAGTATCTGTATTTATCAAGGAAACTTAAGTATGACAACGTTAGTGTGGATAACGGCCATTTCTGCGGGGATTATTGGCATTTTAGTTGGTTTACCGATATGGTTTGCGCACATTAACCGGAAATTGTATGAAAAACTAAGAAGAATGATGAAGTAAAAAGCAATTTGATACAAAATAAATGATTTGTTACAATATTATCGACTGAATTAAACTTTACGTTTAAATTTCTTGTTTCATAAATACATAAGAGGTGGTGAACGAATGCTTGAGCTGAGTTTTGATAATCCAGATGAGCTGGTCACGGTCACGCATGCGTTATCGACTCGATCCAGAGTGGATATTCTCCGACTACTGATCTCCCAAAACCTGAATATCGTTGAAATCGCGGAAGCTCTCAAGCTTCCCGTATCCACGGTAGCCAGCAACATCAAGGTTTTGGAAGCAGCAAGGTTGATTAATACGGAACTGCTGCCTGCTTCTCGCGGGGCGATGAAAGTATGCAGCCGCAATTACGATGATATTCATATTGCTCTTAATCTGGAGAAAGCAATTCCCAAAGGCGACATCCAGGTTTACGAAGTGGATATGCCTATCGGTCATTATAGTGATTGTGAAGTGTCACCCACTTGCGGTATGGCGAATGGCGAGGGCATGATCATTCGAGAGGATGAACCTGCAAGCTTTTATCATCCGAAGCATGTCGGAGCGCAGATTATGTGGTTTCGTAAGGGATATGTCGAATATTTAATGCCACTGGAGATTCCGGCTGAAGCGGTCATCGAATCGCTGGAACTGTCCATGGAAATATGTTCTGAAGCACCAAACTATGATCATAATTGGCCTTCCGATATCTCCGTGTGGATTAACGGTATGGAAATTGGCATGTGGACATGTCCTGGTGACTTTGGAGATCGGCGCGGCAAGCTCAACCCAGCATGGTGGTTTGAATGGTCAACACAGTATGGTTTATTAAAGACATGGCGGGTGGACAAAAATAAGACGACGCTGGATATGGAGAAAATTTCAGCAGTTGATCTGGCTCAGCTTAACCTTCAAAACAGCCATAAGTTAAGGGTGCGAATAGGTATTAAACCGGATGCAGTTCATCAAGGAGGCGTAAATCTCTTTGGGCGGCAATTTGGAGATTATGACCAAAATATTAAGATGACTGTACATTATGCCATTCATTAGAATGAGATGAGGAAGATAGGCCTTGGTTGCAGATATTATGTAACTAAGGTCTTTTTTTATTTAATAATTACATTAAATATGTTTGAAAGCGTTGACAAGAGATAAACTCCCTTATATAATCCCCTATAGATACAGTAATAATGTAATAAAACAATTATATCGTTTGTATCTACAAATTAGAGTAAAGGGGATACTCGCATGAAAAAGAAGATCGGCAGGTTAGCACTGACATTATTGCTCTCATTCTCAACCGTTTTAAGTGCATGTAGCGGAGGCAGTAATGAGGCGGGTGAGAGTGGCTCTGGTGATGGAAAAGTGACATTGTCCTTCTGGACATTGTTCGATGGTGGTGATGGCGCAAACATGCAGACATTGGTCGATGAATTTAACAAAACCCATCCGGACATTGAAGTGAAGAATACCAAATTGGCCTGGGGCGAGTACTATACGAAGCTCGTAACTGCTGTGGGTAACGGCAATGGACCTGATATTGGGATTTCCCATTCCTCCAGACTGCCCGATCTGATCAATCAGGGGGTTGTCACAGAGCTTGATACTCCGGCTACGGATGCAGGTGTGGACTGGAGCACTTATAACCAGAATCTCTTGGATGCGGTTACTGTAGAAGGTCAACATTATGCAGTCCCCATTGACACGCATCCCTTTATCATGTTCTACAACAAAAAATTGTTAAAAGATGCAGGCTTGCTTGGTGAAGACGGAAAACCGATTCTGGAGCAATCGGCTGACGGGTTTGTGAGTTTCCTTCAAACTTTAAAGGAGAAGTTGCCTGCCAAAACGACCCCGTTTGCATTGTCCAATAATAATGATGACCCTTACCGCCTGTGGTGGTCGCTGTACTCCCAGTTGGGTGGTAACGACGTGGTGTCGGACGATCTGAAGTCCGCAGCCATTGATAAAGAGAAAGGCATCAAAGCCGCTGACTACATCCAGAAGCTTTATACCGAAGGTTATATCAAGAAAAATGATCCGGACTTCTATAAAAATTTTCAAAGTGGAACAGCCGCTATTATCATGACAGGGGTTTGGACGACAGGAACGTGGGAATCCACCAAAGGACTTGAGTTTGGAGCTATGCCAATTCCGAAATTCTACGACCAGGAAGCAACATGGGGAGATTCCCATACTATTGTTTTACCACTGACTAAGGATGAGGACCCAGCTAAGCGCAAAGCGGCGATGGTTTTTGCCGACTGGGTTGCTGACAATGGTCAGGTCTGGGCGAAAGCCGGACATATTCCATCCAAGCCATCCGTGCTGGAGAAACAGGAATTCAAGGATCTGCCATACCGCAGTGATTATTCCGAAGTGGCAAGTGTAGTTAAATTCAGCAAACATTCCACCAAAAATGCACAAATCCGCGATGAAGCTGCCTTTAAATTTCTGAATGAAGTATGGATGAACAAAATGACGCCAGCAGATGCAATGAACAACATGGAGACAGCCATTCAGAAAATAGTGAGCGAATAGAAGGAAGACGGGTCACGCAAGCCTGCGTAATCACCATCTCTAGACAAGAAATCGCCGGCTTGCGTGCCAATCAAAGGGGAGACGCATATGAAGATCAAAAAAATGAGAGCGGATATGCAAGCGTTGGTATTTCTGCTTCCATTCTTAATTATTTATGGTTTATTTACGATCTGGCCCATGATTAAAGGTGTGGAGATGACCTTCTACAAATGGACGCTGATCAAGAAAATGGATTTTGTTGGCCTGGATAACTTCCGAAAAGTTTTTCAGGACAGAGAGGTTTGGGAAGCGATCTGGCATTCAACCTTCTTTGTTTTCTTGAGTACACCGACCATGATTATACTCGCGATTCTGCTGGCTTTAATTGCCAATCGAAAATCGTCTTTACAAAAGTTCTACCGCATCATCTTCTTTATACCAAGCGTACTCTCCGTTGCCGTCGCAGCTTATCTGGGTTTATTCGTATTTCAGCCTTATACGGGATTCGTCAATTCCGTCCTGCATCTTGTCAGGTTATTGCCTCAAAATTCCGAAATATTCTGGCTGACGGAAACGGGGCTCGCCTGGGTCGTTATTACCGTAATTACCTTGTGGTGGACAGTCGGATTTAACTTTATTTTGTATCTTTCCGCCATGCAGGAAATACCGGATGAGATTTATGAAGCAGCAAGGCTGGATGGTGCAAGTGATACACAAATATTTTGGAGGATTACTCTTCCTTATCTGAAGCCACTGACCAAAACCATTACCATGTTGCAAATTATCGCTTCCTACAAGGTCTTTATGCAGATTTATGTCATTACAGGCGGGGGACCGCTGGATCAGACACGTCCGATTATCCAGTTAATCTATCAGACCGGATTCAAGAACAACAACCTGGGCTATGCCGCAACGATGTCCTACATTTTATTCGTGATCCTGCTGGTGCTGTCGGCGCTGCAATACTGGATGACTAACCGGAAAGGGGCGGAATACTGATGAAATGGTTATATCGCACAGGTTCTGCGTTGATGGCGGTTATGTTTGCGGCCCCACTTGTGTGGATGCTGATGGTCTCCATCAAAGAAGAAGGCATGAAGATTATTACGGTCCTGGACTGGTTTAAACCGCCATACTCACTTGCCGTCTATAACGAAATTCTGACAACGACAAAGCTATCACAGTGGGTGGTTAACAGTTTGTTCGTCGCCGTAGTTGTAACAGTACTAACTGTGATTTTCGCGGCGATGGCTGGATTTGCTCTGTCCAAAGTACCGTTTCGTTTCCGTACATTTGTTTTTTTCTTCATTCTTGGCGGGCTGCTGATTCCGGGTGAAGCAACCATTATTCCACTTTATCAGGTAGCCAAGGATTTGCATTTGCTGAACTCATACAGTGGATTGATTATTCCTGCTTTGGCTTCACCTGTAGCTGTCATCGTGCTCAAAAGCTTCTTCGATGGGGTTCCGAATGATCTGCTGGAGAGTGTGCAAATTGACGGTGGAGGCTTTTGGCGAATCTTTACCAGCATCATGCTGCCTTTGACTCGTCCGGCCATGGCATCGATGGCGATTCTGACATTTATCGGTTCGTGGAACAATTTCCTTTGGCCATTCCTTTCCATAACCGATGATAATCTGTTTACGCTGCCAATGGGTATCCCAACGCTAATGGGTCAGTATTCAGAAGATTACGTTAAACCAATGGTTATCAATGCAGTGGCTTCTGTTCCCATCATTATATTGTTTATCATTTTTGAGAAACAGATTGTTAAAGGCATCAGCATGTCCGGTATTAAGGGTTAACACTTTTTCAGGCCTATGAGCCAAATACAGAGGAGATCGGAGAGAACAAGATGACAACTAAATTTTACAACAAGGATTATCCAAGACCGCAATTTGTACGCAATGAGTGGTTGGATTTGAATGGAGAATGGGATTTTAGTTTTGATGACAATCAGGTGGGTGAAAGCGAGCAGTGGTACGACCAGAATCAGTTTCCGGAAGGGACGAAAATCAAGGTTCCCTTCACGTATGAGACCCAAGCGAGCGGTATCGGAATCGAGACATTTCATCCTCTGGTCTGGTACCGCAGAAGTGTTCAGATTCCCCAGGAAGCAAAAGGAAAACGGAGCATTCTGCATTTTCAGGGAGTGGATTATCACGCAAAATGTTGGGTGAACGGAACGGTTGTTGGTGAACATGAAGGAGGGTACGCAGCGTTTTCATTCGACATTACCCCTTATGTCACTTACGGTTCGGAGAATAACATTGTGCTTGAAGTAGAAGACAGTCAGAGCGCGATGCAGCCTCGGGGGAAACAACGCTGGGTGGATGACAATTTTGAATGTTTTTATGTGCAAAGTACCGGGATATGGAAAAGTGTTTGGCTGGAGCATGTGAGTGAAGCAAGGGTTGAAGCAGTTAAGATGACACCGGATATCGATCGTCATATGATTCGTGTGGACTTTCAATTGAATGGGATTGAAGGCAAGAACAACTTGCGTTTGGAGACACGGATTGAGCTGAAGGGTCAGCATGTGCAAACTATTAGCCTATCTCCAGACAGACCCTGGATGACCGTGGAAGCTAGTGTCAAACATGAAGCAGGCGGTCCGTGGAAACAGTCGTTATGGTCACCGGGCTCACCGAACCTGTACGATATCGAGTTTGTGATGTATGAAGATGAGAAAGAAATTGATCGGGTTCATTCCTATTTTGGTATGCGTAAAATATCGATTGAAAATGGGCAGATTCTACTGAACAATGCTCCGTTGTACCAAAGAATGATTCTGGATCAGGGCTATTGGACAGAGAGCCATTTGACCCCACCTTCAGTGGAAGCGCTGATTGAGGATATCGATAAAATTGCCGAGATGGGATATAACGGAATCCGTAAACATATGAAACTGGAAGATCCACGCTTTTTGTATTGGTGTGATGTAAAAGGCATGTTGGTCTGGTCTGAGATGGCAGCAACCTTCGAGTTTAATGATGAGGCAGTGAGCCGATTCGCCAAAGAATGGCTTGAAATTGTACCTCAGCAATACAATCATCCCAGCATCATTACCTGGGTGCCATTTAATGAATCGTGGGGAATACCGACGATTGGTCACGAGGTAAGGCAGCAGCAATTCACGCAATCCATTTACCATCTCACCAAAGCCATTGATCCGTATCGCCCGGTCATTACCAACGACGGATGGGAGCATACGGTATCGGATATTTTGACAATCCATGATTATGTGGAGACGGGAGAAGCCTTTCTGGAACGGTATCAGGATAAGGACTTGATCGTAAATAACAAGATTGCTTCCAATCGATGGAAGTTTGCATTTGCTGAAGGTTACCACTATAAAGGACAACCCATTATCATCAGTGAATTCGGCGGTATTGCTTTCCAATCGGATAAAGGCTGGGGTTATGGCAATCAGGTGGACTCGGTTGAAGCCTTTATTGAACGTTTCCGTTCCATCACCGAAGCGATCAAAGCCATTCCCTATATCTCGGGCTATTGTTATACACAGGTCACCGATGTGCAGCAGGAGATTAATGGTCTGTTGACGGAAGACCGTAAACCGAAAGTGCCACTGGAAGTGATCCGTAAAATTAATCTGGGGTGACAGGAGAGCTGAACATCATGCTGCGACAGGATTATCCAAGGCCTCAATTTGTACGTAAAGATTGGCTGAGTTTGAATGGGGAATGGGAATTTGAATTCGATGATGATAACAAGGGACGTTCGGAAAAATGGTGTGAGGGCAAGCAAGCATTCAGCCGCCGAATCCAAGTGCCATTTGCTTTTCAAAGTCAACTTAGTGGCATTGCAGATCCGGAATTCCACGATAATGTATGGTACAAACGAACCTTTGACATTCCGGAGAGCTTCACTGGCAAACGTCTGCTGCTGCACTTCGGAGCCGTGGACTATGAAGCCTCTGTCTGGGTCAATGGACAGCTTGTGGTTCGGCATGAAGGGGGACACACCCCTTTTCATGCCGACATTACGGATGCTCTGCTGGAAGGAAACAATACGCTGACCGTACAAGCGATAGATTATAGCAGGGATGTAACATTACCGCGCGGGAAGCAGTTCTGGCAGGAGCAATCTGCCCAAATTTTCTATACCCGAACAACTGGAATATGGCAATCGGTGTGGCTCGAAGCTGTCGCACCCGTTCATCTGCAGAAGGTGCGCCTGACTCCCGATGTTGATCGCAACGAGATCGAAGTTACTGCTCATCTGCAGAGGGAGCAAACAGAACCAAGGGATTGGCACGCACAGGATGTCAGGCTCCGTGTACAAATTGCCTATCAAGGAGAGCAGCTGTCTGAGGATGAATATCGGATTAGCGGCAGGACAGAGACCCGTACCATCGGGCTCCACACCTTTAACGAGCATGGCCTTGGCAGGCTGTGGTCACCAGAGCAGCCCAATCTGTATGACATTCATTTTACTGTATTGGTGGATGGTGTGCCTGTCGATGAGGTCGATAGCTATTTCGGCATGCGCAAAATCTCTATTGAACAAGGTAAGCTGTTTCTGAATAACCGACCTTATTATATGAAGCTTGTTCTGGATCAAGGGTATTTCCCGGATGGAAATCTGACTCCACCGAGTGACGAGGCCATCCGGCGTGATGTGGAATTAACGAAGGAGCTGGGGTTTAACGGCGCCAGAAAACACCAGAAGATTGAAGATCCGAGATACCTGTACTGGTGTGATAAGCTGGGGCTGCTGGTGTGGGGAGAGATGGCGAATGCGTACAATTTCTCGGATCAATACGTCGCCCAGATAACAAGGGAATGGCAGGAGGCGCTGGAAAGGGACTACAACCATCCATGTGTTGTGGTCTGGGTACCTCTTAATGAAAGCTGGGGTGTTCCGAACATCCTGACCAGCAAGGAACAGCAGTATCATGCCTTGTCGATGTATTATTTGACCAAGTCACTGGATTCTACCCGTCCGGTCATTTCCAATGATGGCTGGGAGATGGTTCAGACCGACTTATATAACATCCATGATTATGAATGGAGAAGAGAGGTTCTGGAGGAACGCTACCGCACTCGTGAAAATGCGGTAAAAGCCCTTCCGGGCAGTCGAAAGCTTAGCGTGGGTAACTATCGTTATGAAGGACAGCCCATTTTAATTACCGAATTCGGTGGAATCGGGTATAAGAAAAGTGACTGGGAAGGCTGGGGTTACTCCGGAGCGGAAAATGACGAAGATTTTGCACAGCGATTGCATGCCGTAGTACAGCCACTATTGGATTCTCCAGTAGTAGAAGGATTTTGTTACACCCAGCTGACGGACGTGGAACAGGAAATTAACGGTCTGCTGACGTATGACCGACAGCCCAAGATGCCGATGGAACAGATTCGGGCGATTATTGAAGGACATTATCCATCGTCGGCCGGCGAATAAGGAGGGGAATACGTGTTGAATACAAAGGAGACAAGTAGATCCTGGGAAGGCGATTTTCAAGGGGAAAAGGCCATTTACCTTCGCTTTGGTTCCAGTGAGGCTGTTATGCTGCCGGAGATCGGTGGTAATCTTGTCGCTTATCGTGATCTTGAGCGGGGGCTTCGCTTCCTTCATGAACCGTCACCAGAAGAGATGGATTCATTCAAGGCAAGACCCATGATTCACGGGATTCCCGTTCTGTTTCCGCCAAATCGCTATGAGGACGGGCGGTTTGCATGGAACGGGCAGACGCTTCAGTTTCCGGTCAATGAGGAAACCACAGGCAATCATTTGCATGGATTTTTGTATAATACGCCCTGGGTTGTGGATGAGTATGGACATACCGAGAATGAAAGCCATGTCTCGGTGTCCATAACTGTTGATGAAACTCATCCGATATACGTATACTTTCCTTTTCAATTCAGTATTACATTACGCTACTCGCTGAGTAGTGATGGACTCATGCAGCATGTCCGCATTCGCAATCATGGAAGCTCCAGCATGCCGTGCCTGATCGCTTTTCATACCTCAATTAACGCTCCCTTTAATCCGGGAGGATCGGCTCGTGATTACAAGCTCAAGTTGACCATTGGAGACAGATGGGAATTGAATCAACGTATGCTGCCAACGACCTGTTTTCAGCCCTTGATTCAGGAGGAAGAGCAGATGCGTGACTCCGGGGTATATCCGTTCTTTGCAGAAATGGATAATCACTACACTGCTGTACCGCAAAACGGGAGAAACCGGATGGAGCTTCAGGATACGAAGGTTGGAATGACATTGGTTTACGATGTGGGAACTTCATATAAACAATGGATGATCTGGAACAATAATGCGGAAGAAGGTTTTTTCTGTCCCGAACCGCAGATCAATCTTGTGAATGCACCGAATCTGGATATGCAGGCCGAGGAAGCTGGATTATTTAGTCTGCATCCGGGAGAAATCTGGGAGGAAACGAGCAGATTGTATCTGCGTCATTCGTAAAAATAAAGATGAAGGGGAGCAGCCAGGACAGCTAATGCTGTGATCGCTGCTCCTTTTAAAAACCAATGAATGCAGTGAATTCAGCCTGTCGTCGTCACACTGAATTTAAAATAAGATAATGCCTGCTGCTCCAGCCACACTGAGAATCAGAAGGGGATGAAGCTTGTACTTGAGCAGGAGAAACAAACAAACTCCGCTAATAAGTAGTGTCGTGATCCATACCCAGCTTATACCTGCCTCTTCAGTTGGATATCCAAAATGAATGGCAGCATAGATAATGAGTCCCGTCGTTACAGGGCGCAAGCCATATAAAGAGGACTTTACCCATGAGTTGTCGTGCATCCGATAAAATAAGGCGGAGAGTAGCACAATTACGACGAGTGAAGGCAAAATCATACCTGCAGTAGAGACAGCGGCTCCGATATAACCTGCCGTCCGATAGCCAATCAACGTTGCGGCATTGGTTGCAATCGAGCCGGGCGCCATACCGGCCAGTGCTACAGTTTGTTGGAATTCAGCGCTTGTGAGCCATCCTTTTTCCGTTACCTCGTGTTGAATGATCGGAATAACGGCGTAACCGCCACCAAATGAAACGAGGCCTACACGTATAAACATCATGAACAGGTCCCAGTACATCTCAATCGCTCCGATTCGTCTTACTTAAATGTAATATTCCAGTTCCGGATAGCTGCCTGTTACAGACTTCTTCTCCATTTTCACTTGAAGGCCCAGTCGTTTTTTGATCCGAATCACGGCCATGCCGCATATCAATCCCGAAATAATAAGATAGAGGGGATGGATTCCTGCAAACAACAGCACGGCTACGGTCACAATGGCAGCTATTGCTGTTGTTGTATCTAAGATAGAATATCTGGCCGTCCGATAAGCTGCCATGCTAATTAATGCAATAATGCCACCGTTCATTCCTTTTAAAGCAGCTTCAACTTTGGGTTGGTTACGAAATAGGATGGCGAACACGCTGATCAGGATCACAATCAAAAACGTGGGACATGTCACGCCGATGACGGCAGATACAGCTCCCGCAATTCCTGCCTGGCGATGTCCAATCATCGCAGCGGCATTGACGCCAACTCCTCCGGGAGCCGAGCCGGCAAGCGATATAAGCTCACCGATCTCGTCCTCTTGCATCCATTTTTTCTTGTTCACCACTTCGCGTTCAATAATTGGCAGCATCGCATATCCGCCTCCAAAGGTGGAAGGACCGATGCAAAAGAAAGTCCAAAAAAGCTGGATCAGTAACATAAATTGTTCGTTCAGGTTCTTAATGCTACCCTTATCCTTTCCATCACGCATGATGAATTCGAGGCATCGGCATGGACTCCTTGCCAAGCTCAGCCCAGATATATTTGAGCAGAAGCTCAGACTTGAGCTCGGTGTACTCAGGTTCATTCCACAAGTTAAAACGTTCATCAGGATCCTGTTCAAGATCGAAAAGTTCACCATAGGTCTGATTGTAATAGACGGTGATTTTATACCGCTGTTCGACATATGTTTTTTGATGAATCGTCGTGGGTTCGTGTCGAAATTCGCAGAGAGCATGATTACGAACGGCTTCCTTGGCGCCCATCCACACTTTCTTCTGATCGATGCCCGTCATGGCATGCGGAATTGCAATGTTGCAAAGAGACAAGAAGGTAGGAGCCAGATCGACCAGCGATTGTATGGCATTTGATTTTTTCGCAGCAGGCACCTCACCAGGGTATCTTACGATAAATGGGATTTTGATAAGATCTTCGTAATGGAATCCACCCTTGGCCTGAAGACCATGCTGTCCAAAGAAATGACCATGATCGGTTGTGAAAACGACGATCGTATCGTCTGCAATACCCAACTCATCCAGCTTATCGAGAATTTTGCCAATATATTTATCCATCATGCTGATCATTCCGTAATACACGCCGACCAGTTTTTTCTTGTCATACTTCGTTAGCCGGGATTTGTCGCCATATTCATAATAATGATGCGAACGGTAACCGTGAATGCCGAAACCGGTTTCAACCAGATGCTCAAAATTCGGATTATCCTCCTGGGTCAGTTGAAAATGTGGTGGGTTACGATCATGCTCTCCAGGTGTTATAGAGGGAATCGTCAGATCATCGGGGTCATACATGGAATCCCAAGGTTCCGGTACCAGATATTCCGGATGCGGGTCGAAAAAGCTGGCCCACAGAAAAAATGGATCATCATCATGGGTGTATTGCTCCAAAAGTGAATTGGTTCGTTCGGCGATCCAGGTGTTGTAGTGATATTTCTCAGGGATGGGCCACGTATACGTTACGGAAGGGTCCATCGTCCCAGTTGGGGGAAGGAAGTAATCCCTCCAGTTCGTACATCCCTGTTCTTCCAGCCATAGCGCGTAATGCTGACCGACATGCGCTTCATTCGTATGATTACGTGTTAACTCTACGCGGTCAAAGCCGTAAAATGGACCGTGGAAATGTCTCCAGTACTCCAAATCCTGCAGGATGGGATACGCTTCAGACGACGGGTATTCCTCTGTAGATTTTAAAGGCTGAAAATGTGCTTTACCTACTAGGGCAGTGCGGTAACCTGCCTCCTGGAAACTTTCCCCGACGGTATGACGATCTTCAAGCAGTTTTGTGCCTAACGTCCAGGCTCCATGCTGACTGGGGTACATGCCTGTAATAATAGAAGCACGGCTAGGGGTGCAGGTAGGGTTTGGGCAATAAGCCCGATCAAACGTTGTTCCTTGCCGGGCAAGCCGGTCCAGATTGGGCGTGGAAATCTCAGACTGAAAAGCCCCGATTGTGTTCCAGTGCTGCTGGTCACTAGTGATTAGCAAAATGTTAGGTGTTCTCGACAAGTGTAATCGCCTCCTAGTAAGATGATATTGAAAAAAACGAGTTATCAAAATAGCCCGGTGTTATATTTTTATTGTCATTTTGTTATGATCGAACAAAATAGGAAAAGGAGGGAACTCTCTACGATGCAGGAATATGAGTATGAGTATGCAGAATTCATCTACTATAAGCCAGGATATTTGGATAAAGAGGAACACATCTGGCCAGTGCGAGCAGGGCGAAGTATAGCCAAATCCAATTACCGGGTTGGCCCCAAACGTATCGAGTGTTACAGTCTTCATTTTGTGCGTGAAGGTATGATTAGGCTTGAGTTTGATGGCAAGCGAGTAGACCTGCAGAAGAATGATCTGTTTTGTCTGTTTCCCGGCAGAACCTATTACTATCACATGCTTGCCTCGGAATCTCCATTGCAAATGAACTGGCTAGCATTGGATGGGCCTAAAGTCAAACCTTTATTGGAGCTGGCCGGCTTGACTCCGGAAAGTCCGTTTGGCAAACAGATGTGTTCTCCACAGGTCCAGGAAACGTCTGAACGTCTGATTCATGCATTAGCATGTGTGGAACGGTGGAAGCCAGCAGTATCGCTGGAGTTGCATGGGTTGGTATATGGATTGTTAGCCAGTATTGTTCCAGACACCAACTATGCACAGCCTACAGAATTGGCTGGCTGGATTCATGAATGCATGGATTACATGGAATTGCATGCAACAGAGGGCATTTCCGTGCAGCAGGTTGCCGACTTTGCAGGGGTTCATCGTTCATATTTCTCCAACATGTTCACCACTCAGGTTGGACTGCCTCCGTTAAAATTCATGCAGAGAATACGAATGGATAAGGCCAAACAGCTTCTAAAGGATACGGATGCTACTGTTACGGAGATTGCTTTGTCGCTGGGTTATCCGAATTTATATTCATTTACCAGAGCATTCAAAATCTATTATAAAGTACCTCCAATCATGATGCGGAGAACCTCAAGCTGATCCTGAATATACCGATGTCCAGTATGGAGAACGCTTACTTTTTTTAATGGATCATGAAAAAGGAGACTCCCACAATGAAGCTCTCTACATTGCAGAGATGGATTTCACCGAAACGCAGCATTCAAGGCAAAATTTTTATCGCTTTTATTGCCGTTACGCTAGTATCCATTATTTTGATTACGGTCATTGTTTATATGAGCATGCGTGAGACGATTACGCAAAATGCCATTACGTCGGTTTCGGACAGCATAAGGCAGGCAGATGAATCATTGAATATAATGTTGGAAGAGATCGACCGGCTGAATACGGTCGTGGTGACTAACAAAAACACGGTCATTGACACTTTGCTCAGTCCGAATGAAGAGATCAGCTATGAGTGGTTTCAGGAGCAGAAGCGGATGGATGAATTTCTATCGTCGCTGATCGATTATAAAGCTTACATTTCACGGATAGCCGTTGTGGGCCTGAGCGGGAAAGTTTTTTTCTCAGGTGGACCTTGGCTGGACAGGACCATCTTGGGTACACCAATGATGAATTACATGCTGCAAAATGGATCAAAGCACGCATATTTCAAGCAGACAGGGGTGTCAAATGCCGTCACCATCGGTCGGGAAATCCGTTATAACCGTGCGACTATTGGGTTTGTCATGGTGGATCTTAATTATGAGTTTATCCAGAAAACATATGACGTGAGACCAACTACAGATAGCATGATCTATGTACTCGACAAGGGAAATCAATTCATCTATGAAACCCGAACTGACTCAACTCTTACTCCATCTTATCAGCAAATCAAGGAGATCAATCAGCAATTTAAAACGGATGGTGAAGCAGTCAGGCGGTACATTGATGGAAAAGAATATATCGTTGTTTGCCGTCAATCCGACTATACTGGGTGGAGTACTATTTCTTTGGTTCCGATGGATTCTCTGCTGACCGAATCGGTGAAGCTGCGCAACCTGCTGGCAGAGGTGTCCATTATTGTGTTTGTCGTTGTTCTGATTGTTTCTCTTCAAGTCTCTTCCCGAATTACTCTGAATATCCGGAAACTAAAATCACTAATGATGTTGGTTAAGGATGGGAACCTGACACTTCCCAAAAATGAGATTAACAGTGAAGATGAGACAGGACAACTGTACCATGTCTTTAACGGCATGGTGGAAGAATTGAAAGATCTGCTCGAAGGAATCCGCGTCAGCGAGAAAGAGAAGCGGGAAGCTGAGCTAACTGCGCTCCAAGCACAAATCCATCCTCATTTTTTATACAATTCGCTCAATACGATCAAGTATCTGGCCAGGATGAACGGAGTGCCAAACATTGAAGCGGTCTCGGGATCGTTGATTGAGCTCATGCGAAGTGTCCTCGGTAATTCAAGCGAATTCCTTACGGTTCGTGAAGAATTGGCATATGTTGAGCACTACATCTCCATCATGAAGTACAGATATATGAAGCCAATTCGGATGATTACCGAAATTGAAGATGACGAATTGCTGGATTGTCGGGTGTTGAAGCTGATGCTGCAGCCCATGGTTGAAAATGCAATTATTCATGGAATCGGACCACTCGAACAGGATGGATTCATATTGATACGGGTGTATGAAGAAGGAAACAATCTCCATATTGATGTGGTGGACAACGGAAAGGGGATAACGGAGGAGCAGCGGGAGTATTTACTGAAAGGTACGGGTACAAACGGAGAAACCTCACGTTTTAGTGGAATGGGTGTACGTAATGTACACGAACGAATCGTTCGCACGTACGGCGACTCGTATGGCGTCCATTTGTGCAGTGAACCGGGGGTGTACACTAAAGCTGAAATTCGGCTCCCCAAACTGGAGAAAAGTGTGGAAAATAACAAACGAGAGGTGATATAAGCCATGTTTCAGGTGCTACTCGTCGATGATGAACCGTTAGTACGCCATAATCTATGGACCTTATTGGACTGGGCTGACTATGGATTTGAATTATGCGGTCAGGCGCATAATGGGTTAATTGCTTTAACGATGATTGAGCAGTCGCCACCGCATATTGTCATTATTGATGTAGATATGCCTGAAATGAGCGGTGTAGAGCTCAATCGGACAATCAAGGAACGTTTTCCAGGGGTTAAGACGATTATGCTTAGCAGCTATGACGATTATGATTATGTGCGGGATTGCCTGAACAATGGCTCCATTGATTATTTGCTTAAGCATCGATTGGACGAGTCAACACTACTCAACATCCTGAATAAAGCCGTATCGGAATTGCAGCAGGAGAATCGGTTGCGGGAGAAACAGTTCGCCGAGAGCGTCATAGCCGAGAAAGTGAGTCCCGAGGATATGCGCGATTATTTGTTGTATTTGCTCAAAAGACAGACGAAGACAACGTACGGGTTTGAAGACGTTTCCCAGAAAGACAATCTATATCCGCATGCGTCCAGATATGCAACAGCAGCTTTACAGATTGTTCCGTTCCTGCTGCTGACAGAGTCGTACAGTGACGTGCAGACCAATGGCCTGGTTCAGCAGGTCGTCGATATGATGCAGCAGAGCCTGGGTGATATCCATGAGCGGACAGCGGTGTACGTTGAGGAAGGGCGATTTGTTATCGTGTTTTCTTTCAGGGAACGAAGCGAGCACATCATGCAGCGTGAGGTAGACGGACAACTGCGGAAGATTCAGCATGCATTGGAACTGTTCCTGAATTTACAAAGTGTAACCGCAGTAGGACCTATATGCACCAGTCTGTCACAGCTGGCATCCAGTTACTGTTCAGCCGAATACGAACTCGATGGATCTTCGTCTGTGAAAACGTTCAGAAGTCATACCCTCCAAAATGAAACTCCATGTTCGGACAAGCATTCACATGAAAAAGATCAGAGTCAGCGAGTTTCACTGACCATTGAGGAGCAGAAGCAGCTTCTGTTATCCATAGAAAGGTTTGATAAGCAAGGCGTGCATCAATTGATTTCCTCCATTTTTGCTTCGATAGACGACCTACCTATCCATTCACATACGGTTCAGATGGTTGTCAGCGAGCTCATGCAAACGGGTGATAAAGCATGGAGGACCTGCTTGCCTTCTACAGATCCAGCGGTAGCTAATCTGCCTTCAAGAAGCGAGCTTGGGCGCATGAAAACGATAAGAGAACTGGAGCAAGGCCTGCAGTCCTTTTTCTCCAGCCTGTTTCATTTGTTGAATCAACATCGTGTAATCGGGTCCTATTCTCGCCATGTCACGCAGACGATCCAATTCATTCTGGAGAGGTATTCCGGTTATGTCACATTGGAGCTTGCGGCAAGCGTAATCGGCCTGAATGCCTCCTACTTAAGCAGAATATTCAAGGAGGAGACGCAGCGGACTTTTTCAGAATATGTGAATCAGGTTCGAATTGATGCAGGGTGCAAGCTGTTGGACAGCGGCCGATACTCGATTAAAGAAATAAGCATGCAAGTGGGATTTACGACACACAACTACTTTTTCAAAGTATTCAAAGAAATAACGGGTTTAACACCACAAGCGTATTTGAGCAATCCAGGAAAAAGGAAGAACGAAACAAAACTCCCGACTTTGCACATGGGAAACTAGGCAGATAAGAGCAGAACTCTAAACTCGTAAAATATGTGGAGTAAAGGGTCATATTATTGTAATTACCTTCCATGCCCGGTGAATTATAATGAGCACACACCAACCGTGAACGCTTACAAATTACGTTGGTGATAAAGAATTGTGGGGGGCACAACTTTATGCGCAAACGCTGGGGAAGAAATATGATCATGATGATGATCGCTTCCAGTTTGATGCTGGCTGGATGCAATTCCGGTGGAACCAATAACGAAGCTTCACCAGAGGTTTCGAAGAACGACGTTCATACGACCGGGTTTCCGATTGTGGACGAACCGGTGAATCTCAAGATGTTTACCCGAATTGCACCCGTAAATGGCCCTTTCAAGGAGATGCCGGTTTTCCAGGATTACGAGAAATTAAGCCATGTGAAGGTGGAATTCATTGAAGCGCAGACAGATGGTTTTCAGGAGAAAAAAAACCTGTTGTTCGCTTCGAATGAACTGCCGGATGCCCTGTTCCGTTCAGGTATTTCCCCGCTTGAAGCCATCCGCTATGGCTCTGCCGGCCAATTGATCCCACTAGAAGGTCTTATCGATGAATATGCTCCGAATTTGAAGAAATTAATGGAACAATATCCCGAAATTCGCTCGGGTATTACTACACCAGAGGGCCACATTTATACGATTCCGGGTATTGTTACGCTAAGTGCGGCGCGTACGGATAAGAAATGGATCAATCAGATGTGGCTGGACAAGCTGAATCTGAAAGTGCCGGAGACCACCGAAGAACTGTACAATGTGTTGCTTGCCTTCCGTGATGGTGATCCGAATGGAAACGGCAAACAGGATGAACTTCCGATGACAGCCCGTGTAGGATTGGCTGTGGTTAACGCGATGAGCGGATCATTCGGATTGGATTCACAGCTTGGCTATAACATCAATATTGAAAACGACAAAGTAAGTATCTGGATGGGCAGTGACCAGAATAAAGAAATGCTGATGTACTTAAACAAGTTGTATAAGGAAAAGCTGCTGGACCAGGAAATATTTTCACACACAGAAGCGCAATACCTGGCCAAGCAGGGATCGGGAAATACAGGTTTCTTCTTTGACCAGACAAACAATAACTTCTTGTCGATCAAAGACCAATATACCGGTATCGCCCCACTGGAAGGTCCGCAAGGTGACCGATTGCAAAGTCAGGCTCTACCAATCGCCAGAGATTTTGGAGCCTTTGCAATTACATCCGTCAATAAATATCCGGAAGTCACAATGCGTTGGATTGATTATTTCTACAGTGACGAGGGTTCTACCCTGCTCCGATTCGGAAGAGAAGGCGAGCATTACGAGATGAAGGACGGTATTCCTTACTATAAAGAGGACTTCTTGAAAGAAATCAGTAACCAGGCCAAAATTACGCCTTATGCCGGCGGAGGCGCGCCACATCTGATCAGTGAACAGGTGGCTTCCTTTATCAATCCACCTCAGGTGCAGGAGGCGCAGCATAAGCTCGATCCGTTTATGCCAAAAGTCCGCTATGCAGCTCCGATGTTTGATGAGCAAACTGCCCAGGAAGTCAATATTCTGCGAAATGATATTGATAAATATTACGAAGAACAGAGTACAAAATTTATTGTGGGTGCAATCGGTTTTGACAAGTGGGAGCAATTCCAGACCACGCTCAAAAAGATGAGAGTTGAGGAACTGGAGAAGTTGTATCAGGATGCCTTTGACAAGATGCAGAAATAATCCTGAAACATCATGGATGAGGAGCAATTGCCTATGAAAAGCGTCAAAACCGATACAATGATGACGATGCCACGAAGCCATCCAAAAAAGAGTTCAGGCGTGTTAAGGCAAATGGGTAAAAGATTGGACCTGTACCTTATGCTGCTTTTGCCAGTCACTTGGTATGTGGTATTCCATTATGCCCCGTTGTATGGACTGCAAATTGCGTTCAAAAACTTCAATCCGGCTAAAGGGATTCTGGGCAGCAGCTGGGAAGGTTTTGGCCACTTCGAACGATTCTTTGATTCCTATTATTTCTGGAGACTTCTATGGAATACATTATCGATTAACTTGTTCTCCTTATTAATTGCTTTTCCGATTCCGATTCTGCTAGCACTAATTATTAACGAAATTCGCAATAAAACCTTCAGCAAGTGGCTGCAAAATATTACGTATATTCCCCACTTTATTTCAGTGGTCGTTATCGTTGGCATACTGAATGTGTTTCTCTCGCCTCATACGGGTCCAGTCAATCTGTTGATTGAGGCTTTCGGAGGTACACCGGTCCGTTTTCTTGAGGAAGCAGGTTGGTTTAAAACCATTTTTATCAGTTCGAATATATGGCAGAACATGGGCTGGCAATCCATCATCTATATTGCAGCTTTGAGCGGAGTGAATCCGCATCTGTATGAAGCTGCCAAGATGGACGGAGCATCAAGGCTGCGGCGCATTTGGCATATTTCGCTGCCTGGCATCGCTCCAGTCGTCATCATTTTGCTCATATTGGATATCGGTCATTTCATGAACATCGGGTTTGAGAAAATTTTGTTGATGCAAAACAATCTCAATCTGGAATCGAGCGACGTCATTTCCACGTTTGTCTATACGACAGGTATCCTCAAGGGAGAATACAGTTATACAGCTGCTATCGGGCTTTTTAATTCAATCATTAATCTGCTGTTACTTTTACTGGTCAATCGGATTGCGCGCAAGACGTCTGAGACGAGCTTATGGTAAAGGAGGGCAAGATCCCATGTCCAAGCAGGCGACAATACAAACCAGTTCCAATGAACGGATTTTCGATGTAATCATCTACATCATAGCCTCAATCATTATCATCGCTGTGCTGTACCCACTGATTTTTATCGTGAGTTCTTCGTTCAGTGACCCCACAAAAGTATTAAACGGAGAAGTCTGGTTACTACCCAAAGGACTGACGCTGGATGCTTACACGAATATTCTACACAACGAGAAGATTTGGCTGGGGTATCGTAATACGATATTTTATACGGTTGTGGGCACTGTGATTAACATTATCATGACCGTATTGGCCGCATATCCTCTTTCCAGACCTGACCTTCCTGGACGTAATGTAATCATGGTTTTCATCACGCTAACAATGTTCTTCAGTGGCGGATTAATTCCAACGTATCTATTGGTCAAAAATCTGGGCATGGTGGATACGATGTGGGCTCTGATCATTCCCGGCGCAATCGCCACGTACAATCTGATCGTGATGAGAACATATTTTCAGTCGAGTATTCCTTGGGAGCTGCAAGAAGCTGCCCATATGGATGGGTGCTCCAATTGGCGGTTGCTTGTGAGCATTATCCTGCCCCTGTCCAAGCCGATTCTGGCCGTAATGGTGCTGTTCTATGCCGTAGGCCACTGGAATTCGTTTTTTAACGCGCTCATCTATATTCGTAATGAAAATCTACATCCACTTCAGTTGGTACTGCGCGAAATTCTGCTGATCAGCCAATCCGATGCCGTAGATGGTAGCCTTGGATTGGAAGACAAAATCCTGCTCGCGGAGAGCATCAAATATGCGGTAATTATCGTCTCCAGTTTACCTGTACTGTTGATGTATCCTTTTGTGCAGCGCCATTTTGTTAAAGGGGTCATGATTGGATCGATTAAAGGTTAATCCAGATCAACCACAATGATGGAGGACTTATGTTGAAATCAAACGCCAAAATTAGTATAGATTGTAGTCGCGTAAGCGAGCACACGGTCAACCCTTATTTGTTTGGGCATTTTGTGGAAGACATCCGGGACCATATGGAAGCGATGCTTGCCTTTCCATTGAAGGATATGGACTTTGAAAGCGAGGCTGAATTAAGGACTTCTGTATCAGGAAGCTGGTACGCTTATACCAACGGGAGAAATACGCAATATGCGATGGAAGCTCCAGCCCCCAGACATTCGGGCCGCGCTCAGCGTATTCGTATCTATAGTGATGATGAAGCATACTCGGGGATTGCACAAAAATCCGCCTTGAAAGGCCCCATGGATTACACCGTACGTGTAGTTGCGCGTGCCTCCATTGAACTCCAGTATTTGATGGTGGAGGCGGTCGATAGACGTACGGAAGAAGTGCTCGGTCAGTTGAAAATCGAATTGCACAGCCATAACTGGCAGGATTATGAAGGACGGCTGACGATCCTACGTGCTTGTCCTGATGCAGAAATTCGGGTGTATGTTCCGGAGGAGCATCCTAGATGGATCGACCATGTCTCCACGGGATTGCTCTGGCTGGACCATGTGTCTTTATTACCTGTGGATCATATTGCCCTGGTAAAACGCGAAGTAGTAGAGATGACCAGAGCTCTAAACGCAGGCATGATGAGACTCGCAGGGAACTACATTAGTGCCTATCACTGGGAGCATGGCATCGGGCCGGTTCTGGAGAGACCAGTCATGTACAACGAGGCATGGGGAGGCTGGACCAGCAAGTATTTTGGAACGGATGAATTTATCCGCTTTTGCCACGAACTGCAAGTAGAACCTTTAATTTGTGTGAACGATGGATCGGGTACACCTGAAGAGGCCGCCCAATGGATTGAATATTGTAATGGAAGCGTAGATACCCCAATGGGAGCTCTTCGGGCGAAGAATGGATCGCCGGAACCATATCATGTCAAGTATTGGGAGATCGGCAACGAGGTGTGGGGGCAATGGCAGGTGGGTGCATGCTCAGCGGAGCAATTTGCGGAGAGGACTGTACAGTTTGCCAAAAGAATGAAGGAAGCAGATGCTTCCATTGTGTTGCTGGCTTGTGGACATTATGAACAGGGTTGGAATAAAAGCGTGCTTGCTCTGGCAGGGGAGCATATCGATTATCTAACGTTACATTTGTATCATGGTTACGGTCCCTTTGGCATGAATCGGGATACGCCGGCTGAGGATCGATATAAAGCAATGGCCAGTTACCCCGAGTGGACCCGGCACTATATACGTCAGACAATGGAGGCTATCCATTCTGACATCAAACATCAGCATGTGAAGCTGGCCATCACCGAATATAACACGATGTATTATCCAAACACTGTGCGAAAAGGACTGCCAGACGAGCATACCCTTGGAGCAGCCGTGGCGAATGCCGCCAATCTGAATGAAATGATTCGTTGCAGCAATAGCGTACACATCGGCAGTTTCTCTGATCTGGTCAACGGTTGGCTCGGGGGATGCATCCGTGTCGGTGATTTCTATGCCGATCAATATCGGGGCAAGCAGGCTGGATGGAGTGGACACCCGCTCACGATCTATGGAACACCAACCTATGAAGTATTAAAGCTTTACGCGAATCGGGATATACGTCATATCCTACACGTAGAAGCTGAATGTGGGACATTCTCGGTGACTTCAAACCAAAAAACGCCTGTAGAGCTGGACGCACTCCCCGATCTGGATGTTGTAGCCGGAACGAATGATGATCGGAGCAGGATCACTTTGTTTATTGTGAACCGAAGCTTGGAAGAGGTAAGGGTTGAGCTGGATTTACGATCTTTCGACGCGAGCGAAGAGGGGACCTTATATGAGATTACCAGCAATTCGCACAATAACATTAACTCCGTCTTTCAACCTGATCATATCAAGTGCACAGAACGGAGTGTTTTGACCGAGAATTGGCAGCATGGTTACGTATTACGTCCTTCATCCATCTATGTGATGGAGTTTGGAAAGGCAGACTAATTGAATTGAAATCCTGGGGTGTAGACAAATAGGGTTTCAGAACTTATACCTAAGTTCTGAAACCCTATTCCTGATGAAAGCAGGCGTTTTAAATCGTTACTTGCGTTCGCTTATACAATACAGGTATTGCCGCTGCTATAAGGATCACACCCATAATGGCGGGTGCAGCATGACCAAGTGATACATAGATTTGACCTCCAATAATAGGACCAATCATTCTTGCTAAAGCCTGAATAGATTGGCTACCTCCTTGAATCCTGCCTTGTTCACTAGAATCGACAGATTTGGAGAGCATACCATTGAAGGAAGGCCCAAAGATCGAATCACCAAAACCAAAGATAAACATACCAACGATAAACAGTGGATAGAATGAGAACAAAGTAGACAGTGCAATGAGACTGTAGCCTATAATTTCTGAAACCATTCCAAGAATGGCGATCTGTTTATCACTCAGTCTTTTCAAAAGCTTAGGCATGATGAGACCTTGTGAGATGATATCCTGGACACCCATAATCGAGAACATAAGTCCGATGATTGCAGGCTTCCAATTGAAAGTATCCATTGAAAATTGTGAGAAAACGGCCTGTAAAGATCCGTTGGGTATCCAAAGTAAGAAGGCTGAGATCAGTAATCTGTTTAAGTTTTTCATGGAAAGCAGGTTCGCAAGTTGTATGAAAGGATTAAGTCTCGCCAAAGTAATTTCTTTCAGTCTATTTTTCTTGTCAAGACTCTCAGTCATAAAAAAGAATCCATATATAACATTCACCAAAGTTATGATTGCTCCAAAATACATGGGGGCAGAATAATCAATCTTGGCGAGCAATCCGCCTACAGTGGGGCCAATGACGGTGCCTACACCTACAATCGCACTCACCCATCCAAAGTATTTGGTTCTCTGTTCGGGTGGGATGATGTCCGCAAAATACGCAAAAATGGTGCCTATACTTCCGCCTGTTATACCTTCAATTATACGCCCCGCAAAGAGTACCCATAGAGCTCCACCAATGCCGAAAACAAAGTATCCGATTGCGGAACCCAAAAGACATACCAGGAGCAATGGACGACGACCATATTTGTCGCTCAGAGCTCCAAGTACGGGGGAAGCAAAAAATACGCAAAAGGCATAAACAGAGGTCAGCAGCGTAACAACGATAGCTTGTTGTCCTGGACTGCTTATATAAGGCTGTACTAAGAAGGGGACGACAGGTGCAATGATGCTGAATCCTATTCCGCAAAGGAACACAGAGATCAAACCAAATAATAAAGCGTGTTTGTCAATGGTTTGTTCTGTGTTCTGTGTGTGTTGTGATCGTGATTTATACATTCAATTCTCTCCTCAAATGTTGTTTTTTATTTCCTTGGAAACATTAATATCGTACAATCACTTTGTTTCCTTGTCAACAAAATAATAACAACAAAAAAACAACCTGTCCTCAAATAGAGTCCGGCTGCTTTTAGTTTGATTATTCAGATTTATTCCGACTTCAGATCTGTACCCAGCTTCTTTATTTCTGCATCCAGATGCCGATTATACTTGTCCACGAATTGAAGCATACTGTCGAATTGATCATCGGTTACCTGTTCAAATACCGCTTTATCTCGCTCGTGAAACTCGTTGTGCAGGTCCTCATGAATTTGATAAATGACTTTCCCTTGCTGCGTAAGCCTAAAATAGATTTCTTTTTTGTTATCCGACTTCTGGTAGCTTTCGATCAGGCCTTTTTCGATGAGCTTCTTCGTTAATTTACTTATCGCACCGCGAGTCATATAAAAAGACTCCGCAAGTTTTGTCACATTGGAATCTGCATTCTTTTCAATATATTCGATGCAATGTACCTCAGAAGGCTTATAACCCTTAAGACTTTCTTCCATCTTATCTTTATTAAGCCAAACCAGCTTATTATATAAGTCCCTGAAACCCAATAGGACCTGTTCTTCTTTGTTCATGACCTATCCTCCCACCCGTTGGTGCATTACCATATTATATTCAATTTTGGTTTCCAGTTCAAAAATTTTGAAAACAATTATTCAGGAAGGGATCTATACGTGATAAAAGAGAGACAAAAGCTTGTAATTTACAGTGTAAATCAAGGTTTATTTCTGAATAAACTTTTTTCTTAACGACATACTACTTCAGAAGAGGTGGTAAAATTTGCAGCGAATCCATGAACAAGATCTTCACGAGTTAGAGAAGCAACTCTATGACCGTTTCGAAAAGAGCACGGATTTCAGTAATAAAGACGTGCTTATCGCTAATCAGAAATTCAGAGCATACTTCGTGAAAACGCTAGTTGATCTTCCAATAACGTTGTCCACAATAAATCAAGCGGCAAGTGGTAATGAGAACGAATCTTTTCTGAAAATGTTCAGTCCTTTTGAAGAAGAAGCATCCATGTCATTGGACGAACTATGCAACAATCTCCTGCATGGAAAACTGGTGTTGTTCAGCACAAAAGGATTAGCAGCAGTCATTGAACCGGAACATCCTGGAATTTCACGATCCGTAAGCTCGCCAGAGAGCGAGAATCCCCTTCAATCCGCGTTCGATGCTTTTACAGAAGATATTGATAAAAATATAGGTTTGCTGCGAAAAAAAATGATATCCGACCAGTTGGTAATTGAAAGCAGAGAGACTGGGACCCAGTCGACCAAGAAAATTGCCATGGTGTATTTGGAGGGAGTAGCCCAAACCAAAGTTATTGCGGCAATTCGGGACAAATTGGAACAAAATAAGGACAAGGAACTGACTACGGTAAGGGACCTGCTTAGTATACTGGGGCATCCGAAATTTTCCATAACACCAACGTATATCTCTTCGGAGTTACCTGGGGAGATGGTACAGAATCTGATGAATGGTAAAGTGGTTATACTGCTTGACCAATATTCGTTTGCATTTGCTTTTCCTGCGATTATAACGGATTTGTGGTCAACAACGTTGGACGTCAACTATCCGTATCTATTCCAGGTGTTTTTGCGAACCATCCGAGCGATTGGTGCACTTTTGGCTATCACACTTCCAGGTCTATACATTGTGCTTAATTCGGTAAACCCCGAACTGTTGCGAATTCAGTTAGCCATCACGGTTGCCAAGAGCAGGGAAGGAGTTCCTTATCCTTCATTAATCGAAATGCTTTTAGTTATGCTGCTTTTGGAGATGATTATCGAAGCTACCATTCGACTACCAAAGAATATCGGACCCACTATTACTATGATTGGCGGTATTCTGTTGGGACAAGCCATTGTTCAGGCCAAACTCGTCAGCAATCTATTAATTATTATTCTGGTTGCCTCAGCAATTGCCAACTTTGTATTGGCAGGCTACATGAATACAACGGGTATACGAATGTACAAATACGTTGTCATGCTTATCAGTTCCTTTTTTGGCATATGGGGTCTTGAGGCAGCGATGATTTGGATTATATTGTATTTTTCCTCGTTGAGTACTTGCTCCGTTCCTTACTTAAGTTTAAGTGTGAAAGGAAAGGCCCCGGATGAATAAAGCTCAGATTCTAACCATGTTTGTTCTGCTTCACCTCGCTTCAATCTTTGCCATCTTCCCAGAACGGATTATTTCTGCAACTTCAAAAGGACACTGGGAAGCCATAACGATCCTCTTTTTGGCAGAGTTACTGATTCTATGGATGTACTTAAAAGCGTTATCGCAATTTCCAGGAAAAACAGTGGTGGACATCTGTAATGAATCACTAGGCAAATGGGTAACTAGACTGATCGTTCTGCCGATGTTGATCTTCCTATATATCGAGCTTCTATTACTTATGTATTTTCAGTCTGTCGAAATCAAAGCTGTATTACTACAGAGAACACCGCCAGCAGCTACATCCGCTCTCTTTATCGTTCTGTGTTTCTATGCTGTTTGGAAGGGACTTGAGGTAATGATCCGGGCCAGCATCGGATTGTGTATTCTCTTGATGCCATTCATTTTTTTCTCCATGATGATCAGCATCCAGAATTTCAGAATCAGCTACATTTTTCCGATTTGGGATAGTGGAATGTCGTTTTTCTCCAATTCGGATTTCTATGTATGCACGGTCATTTCAGCCGGTTTTTTATTCCTTGGCATGATTCCTTCCAAACAGCGGCTTAGTTTTGGCAAAGCAGCTGCAGCGGTTGGTATCATTTTTGTATTTGCTTTGGGATCCGTATATGTTCCGCTTCTTGTATTCGGACAGGAAACAGTTATCCATCTGCAATATCCCATGCTTATGGCATCGGATACCATTGATCTGGAGTGGGTTGTATTTGACTGGCTTCCAAGCTTCTACGTGGTAGCCTCCAGTGCGCTGGGTGTTCTAAAGGTTTCCGTTTTACTCTGGATTCTGGTGTCCCTGTTGAATCAGTTATTTATGCCGAAAATCAATCGATTATGGGTTCTTTCCGTGGTGTGCTTCACCTTGTACGTGTTCAGTCTCATGATACCGGATGTCAACGCATTGAATTCTTACCTGTACGTGAATTCTTTCTTTTGCCTTTATAGCGTGATCGGTTTTCCCATCATTGTATTCCTCGCCGCGCAATGGCAGCGAAAGAAGGTGAGTACGTGAACAAGCGTACCTTTATGACTCTAATTGTAGCCCTGTCTATGATGATGTTACTTCCAGGATGTTGGGATACCAAGGATATTAACAAACAATATCTGCCTGTTGTCATGGGCGTGGGGAAAGGGAAAACGGAAAAATACAGGATCATTCTCCAAATACCTGATGCATCAGGCAAAACTCAAATTCTTGATAAAGAATCGAAATCCATCAGCAAAGCGATCGATTTGATACGTACGGATTCGGAAAAAAGCATCGAATTGGTACATCTGAGGTTGTTGCTAATCGACAGAGAGGTCGCAGAACAGGGGATAGATAACATCATCAATTTTGCTGTGAGAGCGAATGATATTTCGATCAAGGGTCTGGTAGGGGTCATTGACGGTGATTTTGAGAAGACGATGTATCATCAAATCTCGCCAACACCTGAAATTTCTTCCTACGACTTCTTTAGCCAGGACGCCGGGTGGACGCCCAATCAATCCATCGTTCGAATATGGGAAGCCTATCAAAACCAAAATTCATATACGGAAGACATGGCTATCCCAATGCTCAAAAACGGTGATCGAACCTTATTCACTTTTAAAGGCACAGCCGTGATGCGGGATGACCGCATGGTAGGAACGCTGAATCAGGAAGAGACACTTTTGTTTAATTTATTTAAAGGGAAATATTCAGGGGGAACCATTGAAGTGGCTCAGAATACAAGTGTTCTTATTCAAGACACCAAAATCAAACACAAGACCTCCTGGTCGGAGAACGGCCCTTCCATCCTGACGGATATTCTTCTCAATGTGGTGATTACGGAAAGCCCTGAAGGTAAGGGTAACGCAGTGATTGAGAAGGAAATGAAGGAACAGATAAGCCAACAATTTAATGAAACGATAAAGAAGGTCCAATCCTTTAAATCGGATGTACTGGGTGTGGGCATGATATTCAGACCCCAACTGTCGGAGGGGAAATTAAAGGAATGGAAAACCAAGTGGTTTCCGAAGTTGGAGCAAAAGATTAATGTTCGTGTTAACGTTCTGAACGAAATTTATTTTAAAGAAAATGCCAACGATAATGAGAGTCAGGGGAAAATGTTAAAAAAATAGTTTAGCATTGTTAACTCCGTTTTAAGTGAGGGAAATGCTATATCGTTATGGAGTCGCCCAGGTGGCGACTTTTTTTATAATATCAGAAAGGGTCAGCATGGCGTTTTATTTATGAAAGATTCAGTTCCAATATCTTATTTACTTGCTCTTCCATTCCCGTAAAAAACAATATGGCTAAGGAGCAATGAAATTAAGCATTCTGAGATTGGATAACTCCTCGTAAAATAACATATCGCAGCTCTTACGATTATTAGGGCGGGTTAAGGGGATAACTGTTAATTGGAGAAAATCATTCACAATATATAGCTGTAAAGGAGCGGGATCATGTCCTTCTTTAGAACACTATCCGTACGGGCAAAGGAAGACGAATTGATGGATGATTTCTCCATGGGGGGAGAAGAATTGAGCGAAGCGCTCAAACATTTGAGACGGCTAAACAAAATATTTGCTGCTCCCGCTCCAACCCGTGCAGGGGTGGAGAAGTTATGGAAAGCGATTGGCCGACCAACTAAGCTGACCCTTCTGGATGTGGGAGCAGGTTCAGGCGATGTAAACCAGAAGTTATTGCGCTGGGCGGACCAGAAGGGCGTTAAGCTTGAGATTACTCTGGTTGATCTGACAGAGGAGGCATGTGAGGAAGCGAGAAACCTTTTCCGGAATGAACCGAGAATCAAGGTTCGACGTGCCGATGTCAGGGAATTACCGGATGCCTCAGCAGACATCGTGACTGGCTCGCAATTTGTCCATCATTTTGAAGGAAAGCAACTCGTGGAGATGGTCTCGCATATGCTGCGTGCCTCCAAATATGGCGTTGTCATTAACGATATCCATCGGCATCCCATATCTTATGCAGCTGTCTGGGTAACAACTCGAATAATCTCACGCAATCGGTATATTCGTCATGATGGACCGCTGTCTGTTGCAAAAGGCTTCACGGGAAGGGATTGGCGGGAATTGAAACAGCAGTTGAACCATGACACGCTGACCTATGAATGGAAGCCATTGTTCCGCTATTCTGTCGTGATACCCCACCATGGGACGTTATCATTACATCAATAGGCAGTTATCTTAAATGGACAATGAAAGGCGGGTGTTCTTACGTGTCTACCTCAATGGATGCCATAGTCATCGGAGCGGGAATTGCTGGCAGTACCTGTGCGTTGCAGCTTGCCAGGCAAGGGCATCGGACACTAGTGCTGGATCGGCAACAATTTCCACGTCACAAAACATGCGGTGAATTTATGTCGCCTGAGACAACGGAGATGCTGGATTATTTGGGGATTAACCTTAGTGAACAAAAGATAAAGCCGAGTACCTTGGACCATGCCAAGATTATTATGCCTCAGGGCGGGGAAATCGTGGCACCTTTGCCAGGATTGGCCTATGGCATTAGCAGATATGAGCTGGATCGGATTTTACACGAGCAGGCCACAGCTGCAGGCGTTGAGATCGTTACGAGGGCAACGATAACCAACATTCAGCAGTTAGATGATTATAGTTATGAAGTCGAAGCCAAACAAGGAAATGAGCGGATTCATTATAGTGCAAAAACCGTTATCGGAGCCCATGGCTCGAAGAAGCTGAGGGGGATGACCTCGCCAGCAGAGCTGCGGGATAAAACAGCATATGTTGGTGTCAAATCGCACTATCGGGGGATCACCATCCCGCAACGGGTAGAGTTATATTTTTGCAAGGGAGGGTATGTCGGCATTTCACCGATTGAGGAGGGTATCGCAAATGTAGCTGCATTGCTGACACTTGATACGGTGCGGGGAAGCGGCAAGTCTGTAGAGGATATTTTGCAGTCTGCTTCCTTGACTAACGAAAGATTGGCAGCGAGGCTAGCCGAGGGAAGACCAGTTCAAGGAACACAGGTCTCGATTGCACCACTCCATCTATCCAATGTTCCTGAACCGTGGTCCCAATATCCTCATATTGGGGATGCCATGCTGATGATCCCTCCTTTGTGTGGTGACGGGATGTCTATTGCGCTTCGTTCCTCATTGCTGTGTGCTGAATGGACTGACAGGTATCTTCAAAGGAAGATCAGCTTTGCGCAGTGGCAGCACGAGTATTCGAAGGAAGCCAATCTTGATTTCTCCCGACTGCTCCGGCGTGCACGACGGATTCAAAAGCTGGCTTTTGCCAAAACGAATAAATTCTATCCTGGTTTGGCCCGCATGGTCCCTGGTCTGGCGACTTATCTGGTGAAGGCAACACGGTTATCGGAAATTAATCTTGTCCACCGATCATAGATGGCAGCAAAGTGACATCCATAAAGTGAAATCCGTAGGAGTATGGGGCGGCTTATGTCAGCCTCTTTTTGTTGTTTCTCTGCCAATTTTGTCGAGACCGTTTAGAAATCTGCCAAATACTCGTATAATAGAATCTAATTGTAGTTATAGAGACAAGAGTCTGATTTGAATTCGGGAGGCATTATTTTAAGATGAACTATTCATTTTCCAACCGGATTGCTGCATTACAGCCATCCATCATTCGCGAGATTCTGAAGGCTTCTTCGGGTCAAAATGTAATTCCGTTCTCTGCGGGAAATCCCGCTCCGGAGACTTTCCCTATTGAGGCCATTCGCACATTCACCCAATCAATTCTGAAACAGGACCCGGTAACAGCACTGCAATACGGAATTACCGAAGGTTATGCCCCACTGCGGGATACATTGACTACACATCTGAAGACAGGCTTTGACACAGGCAAAGCATCGGATGAACTGTTCATCGTGTCTGGAGCACAACAAGGAATTGAACTCGCATGTAAAGTATTCTGTAATGAAGGGGATACGATTATCTGTGAGAGCCCAAGCTTTATCGGTTCACTGAACTCTTTCCGGGCTTCAGGAGCAAACCTGGTCGGCGTTCCGATGGAGACGGACGGTATGGATATCGGGAAGCTGGAACATGCCCTGCAAACCGAGCAGAATGTAAAGCTGATCTATGTCATTCCGAGCTTCCAAAACCCTACAGGTTTTACCACCAGCTTGGAGAAACGCAAGGCGATCTATGATCTTGCCAAGAAGTATGGAGTCATGATTCTGGAAGATAATCCATACGGAGAACTTCGGTTTAGCGGAGAAGATGTAGCGACGATTAAGTCGATGGATGATGAAGGTCTGGTTATTTACGTAGGCTCTTTCTCCAAGATTCTGTCCGCTGGCTTGCGTGTTGGTTATGTTCTGGCTCCTTCCGAGGTTGTTCAGAAGATGGTTGTTGCCAAACAGGGAGAGGATGTACATACAGCCATGCTGCCGCAGATTCTGGCACACAAGTTCATGACTGAGTATAACTATGCAGAGCATATCAGCAGTATCCGTGCGATTTATCGCAGGAAGTCTGCCTTGATGATTGACAAGCTGCAGGAGCATATGGGTGAGTCCATTACCTTTACTCAACCGGATGGAGGGCTGTTCCTCTGGTGTGATCTGCCGGCTCATATCCCGATGCTGGATTATGCCAAAACAGCTGCTGCGGAAGGTGTAGCGGTTGTTCCGGGCACTGCTTTTCTCGTCGACGAGAACGAACCCTGCAATGCGATCAGACTTAATTTCTCAACACCTTCCGATGAGCAAATTGTGAAGGGCATCGAAATTCTGGGACAGGTTCTGCACAAATTCTAATTGGAGGCATATTTCATGAATCAACGTTTTCGGATCACTCGATCCATGCAAGAAAATAACGAGGAGCAATCCATCTCCTTGGAAGAATGCAAACAGTATTTTGCATCCAAACCCGACTTTACGTACTCACCTGTTCTTACCGTCCAGGGACCGGAGAGCGTCATGTCCATCGATGGGGATTTCTTCATGTGGGCGTATGAAAACCTGCAGATTCCATTTCGTCTGTATATGGGAGATCTGTATGTTGCCATTGTCAATGAAGCTGTTGTTCCGCAAATGATCGAGGTTGCTACGGATTTGCGAGCCGATGTGGTTGAAGGGTAAGCAGAGGCTTGGAATGAAATGCATCCGTCCAATTGTAACCATATAAGTGTCGGGAAAGTCGCCAATCTGGCGACTTTTTTGCTCTGAATCTATTCGTCAGTTTGCTTATTGAAATATTCAATCGATGGGGAATTGACGCTAAGGACCTGTTCGTGATAATTTATATAAATCACAAAATCCAATAAATCCAATGAGGGAAAGGGGTTTTACGCAATGTCGTCAATCGTGCTTGCAGCTGCCGAAGATATACGAAGCGAGGATTCGGAACTTTTAATCAAGGAGCTGAGCGAAGAACTGGGATTGTTATATGGCGGCGATGGTACGGCGGGATTTCAGCCATCCGATGTGGAGACACCACGAGCAGCCTTTATTGTCGCGCGTTTGGATGGATATCCGGTAGGCTGCGGAGCCATCAGACCCCTTGATGATACATCCGTGGAGGTCAAGCGCATGTATACACGTTCGGATTTCCGTCGCAAGGGTGTGGCCCAGGCCATTCTCGCCGAAGCAGAGCGTCTTGCGCTAGAATTCGGCTACACCAATCTGAAGCTGCAAACTGGCCCCAAACAGCCTGAGGCGGCTGCCCTTTATGAAAGAGTTGGGTACTATCGGATACCGATTTTTCACGGGGACTGGGATCGAGTGCTTGCTTATCAAAAAGATCTGGTACTCAGTGAATCTCACAGAAATGAACATTCTTCCTCATTGAACGCATAGATATCATTTATAAAAAACGAACCGAAATCTCTTGTCAGCATCCAGAGATTTCGGTTCGTTTTTTTGGTGTGTGAAAAGCTAATGGATTCAAGAATAACGGAATTCCTTTACTCTTTTATAACAGAGGCATTGACAGCGCCTTCCATCTGATTATTGTAGGTACGGAATAAACCAAGGCGCCAGAAGGCAGCTCCTTTGAGATCATACCGCTTGGCAAGACCCAGTTTATCATCTATGGAAGATGAGGTTTCACTATTTAAGCTGATACCGAGCAAAAGCTTTTGTTTGGAAACACCAGCATCTAACGCAAGCTGGATGGCCTGATCCACAAGACTGTTCGGCTCGGGAACCTGCGCTTTGGTGCCGACCGGATTATATTGATAAGCCATAATGATGATGTCGTCTGCCAATGAAGCGAGCGTTTTGTAATCATAACCTTTATATGCACTATTTAATGGAGGTACGGCCAAAGATAGAGCGATGTCTTTAGGCAAGGAATCTTTCAATTGCTTGACGTAATTGTTCAGCAGCTTCTGCTGCTCTACAGCATCCAACTTAAAACCTAGTCCTTCAAAATCAAGAACAACCCCTCCGAAGCCATTCTCAGCTATGGCAGCAGTTATGCCCTCAATGGACTTCTTGCGCATACTGCTGTCACTCAGCACCTTGGTCAGTTCTCCGTTTCCATCCAAAGAATAAACCATAAGATACGGTTTAATACTCTGATTCGCTGCATCAGAAACGATGGATTGAGGTGTAACGTCACCGGCAGCAGCAGGAATTTGATACTCATCACCCTGAAGTGTAAATTGACCTTCGCGATCGATGCGACTCCAGCCAAAAGCGACCGAGTTCATGGATGACACCAAATCGATTTCCTTATAGGATTGCAGCGCATAGAAGGCTCTCAAATGCATTTCACGTTGAGGTGAAACAAGAGAAACGGTACGAGTTGACTGGTTCCAGCCTACATTAACACCGAACTGACTACTGAACGAACTGAGTGGAATAAGCACACGACCTTCCCGCTGAACAGGTGGCGCTGCGAGCTTTACTTTTTCTCCATTAACGGTTGCTGTAGTGCTTCCCACTTGAAGCAGCACTTCCGTCGCCTGACCTTTTACATTTCCAATCGCTTTCACGGTTTGCGTTTTACTGTTCCATGTAATGCTAATTCCCAGGGCTTCGCCAACTGTCCGGAAAGGGACATAGGTGACACCTTTATCAATCAGAGGGGCAGCATCGAATTTCAGAGGAACATCATCCAGCAAGACCGAAATGGCTGGTGCGGCGTAGGCATCATTAAGGTTTGGAGTGGTTCCGAGCAAGGATATGGCAAGAATAGTGGCAGCAGCAGTTTTTCCTATTCGTGTATGAAACATGTTTTTTGTATTCCTCCAACTCATCAAATATAGTAGAATTGCATCTTATCTGAATCATGATCTAGTATAAAATAGTATAGCAAAATTTTCATAGAGTTCCAATTACAAGATATGATGGACTTTTGCAGAGTAATAATTAAACCAAGCGATATTAATTTTAGTCAGAAGCAGGAGGAGAATGCGATTGGATTTGCGTGAAAAATTGGAGCGTTATGCAGCACTTGTGGTCAACGTTGGTGTTCATGTTCAGAAGGGACAAACGCTTGTCATAACCGCGCCAATATCGGCTGCACCGTTTGTTCGACTAGTTGTAAAACATGCTTATGAGGCCGGCGCTCATGATGTCTATATCGAGTGGAACGACGATGAGATTACGCGTTTAAAGTATGAACTTGCACCAGATTCGGTGTTCCACGAATACCCGGCGTTCCGGGCAGCCGGTTGGGAGAATTTTGCCGAAAAAAATGCAGCTTTCCTGACGATCACGGCACCCAATCCCGATCTTCTGCATGGAATAAATCCACAGCGGATCATGAATTTGAATGCAGCCAAAGGTAAGGCATTAGCCAAATTTCGCAGCTACGGCATGTCCAACAAGGTCAGTTGGTCTATAGCTACGGTTCCATCAATGGCTTGGGCTTCCAAGGTGTTTCCTGATGTTGTCGAGGAGCATTTGATTGATACGATGTGGGAAGCTATCTTTAACGTTACGCGGATTAATTCGGCTGATCCCGTTGAGGCATGGAAGACACATCTTGAGCTGCTTAGAAACAAGACGGATCAGCTTAATCGTAAAAAGTATCGAGCACTGCGATACCGTGGACCTGGTACGGATCTGCGGATAGAATTGTCGCCTAAACATATCTGGGTTAGTGATGCAGATAACATTAATGAAAAGGGTATTTCATTTTTGGCAAACATTCCGTCAGAAGAAGTATGGACTACCCCGTTAAAGCAGGGGGTGAACGGCACGGTTCGCAGTACTAAGCCGCTAAGTTATGAAGGATATCTAATCGATGATTTCTCCTTGACGTTTGAAAATGGGAAAATTATTAATATTCAAGCAGCGCAAGGGCATGAGGTGCTAAAAAGATTAATAAGCATCGACGAAGGGGCGGCCTATCTGGGCGAGATTGCGCTGGTGCCCCATCATTCTCCTATTTCGGAATCAGGGCTTGTTTTTTATAACTCTCTTTTTGACGAAAATGCATCCAACCATCTCGCGATCGGTAATGCTTATCCCTTCTGTCTTGAGGGAGGGAACGAGATGACTGAAGCGGAAAAAGCGGCAAACGGTGTGAACTCAAGCCTCATTCATGTCGATTTTATGATTGGATCGGCTACTATGAATATTGATGGAGAACTTGCAAATGGGAACTTGGAACCTGTGTTTCGTAACGGTAACTGGGCCTAGAATTAATAATCATAGATCAATAATTGGTAATAAAACGGAGGAGGATTCAAATGTCACCCAGAAACATTTTGAAGGACCAACAAATGAGAAAGGAACGCATTGAGCATATCTTAAATTCAGCCTTACAAACCATGGCTAAACGTGGGATAGATTCAACCAATATTAAAGATATCGCCAAGGAAGCAAAACTTAGCGTAGGCAATATTTATACCTACTTTACATCGAAGGACGAAATTTTCAGTGAGGTTCTGCGTCGAGGACAAACGATGTATGGGAGGACAATTGCACAGATAGCAGACATGGATATAGATCCTCGTGAAAAACTATTCGAGATTAGCAAAGGGTGGTTATCAAACGAGAGTAATTGGGCCTTCACCATCATGCTCCAAAGTATACGAACGAATCAGGCGGTCAGCACCGAAATAAAACAAGCTGCAACTCAGAGATTTACCGACAATCTGGAACCTTTGGCAGAGATTTTTCGCCAAGGACAGGAGAGAGGCGGCATCATACATGGAGATACTCGACAACTTGCATTTTATTTTGTAAGTCTGATTCAAGGTCTGACCTTGCAGCTCGCTCCAGGTTATGAAATACAAGTAGATATTGACCCGGAAAAAATTGTTCGTCTTTTTATGATACCAGAGAAGGAGGGTTTAACAAGCGATCTGTTCAAGAAAAACAATGATTTAAGTTACATAAATAAAAAAATGTTTGACAGGTAAGAATTGGTATTGATAATATATCGTATAACAAAACGAACCGAAATTCACTTTGTTGATTTGCAAACACTGAGATTTACACTGCACCGCTCTATATGCTGTGGGAATGGGTAAATCTCTTTTTTTGGCCTCAAAACCAAGTAAACATGTAAGTATTATTGATTAAATGCGAAAGGGTGTCTTTAATGTCTGGGGATATGCTTATGATCAGTGACCTGAACAAAACGTTTGTCGCCCCTGTAGGCGAAATCATTGCGTTAAACAACATTCAGCTCAACGTTCGAAAAGGTGAATTAGTAACCATCATTGGTCCAAGCGGATGCGGGAAAAGCTCGTTGCTTAAAATTGTGGCTGGCTTAGATACGCAGTATACGGGGACCGTCTTGCTTAACGGTAAACCAATTGTCGGCCCCAGCATAGAGAAAGGATTCATTTTTCAGGAGCCCCGGCTATTCCCATGGTTAACGGTGGAGAAAAACATTGCAGCCAATCTCTCTCTTAGAGATGTGAATGTCCGCCGAAAGGTAGAGGAACTAATTGATCTGGTCCGCTTAAAAGGATTTGAAAAATCATATCCTCGCGAATTATCAGGTGGTATGGCTCAGCGCGTCGCCATTGCGAGAGCTTTGCTGCGTAATCCGGACGTATTGTTGCTGGATGAGCCGTTCGGAGCGCTCGACGCTTTTACTCGGTCTCATTTGCAGGAAGTGCTGCTTGATATTTGGCAACGTAATGGAACAACAATGCTGTTTGTAACCCACGATCTCGATGAAGCCGTCTTCCTAGGGGAACGCGTCGTCATTATGAATCCGCGTCCAGGTCATATTCGGAGTATTCTTTCGATTGATTTACCTTTTCCCCGAAAAAGATCAGGTAGTGCATTTCAGGAGATGCGAAGACTGGTATTAAATGAGTTCGAAAAAGTGGATGAGCCTTTATATGACGTAGGCGGCGGTATATAGCGTTATCCATAGACGAAGAAGGAAGTACAGCATATTAAAGGGAGAGTGGATTATATGAAAAAATCATATCTGGTTCTTGTTATGGTACTCACGTTGTCTTTATTGACAATGGCTTGTGCATCCAAGAGTTCAAATGAAAATGTAAGTGGTTCAGGTACGAGCCAAAATGTAACTGTCAAAATTGGGATTCAGGGAAGCGGTGGCTTGTTCGGTAAAGCACGCGAAGAAAAATGGTTTGAACAAGAATTTGAAAAAACAGGTGCCAAAGTGGAATGGATTGAGTTTCAGAGTGGACCGCCTATGACAGAGGCGATTGCTTCCAATAAGCTGGATATCGCCAGCCTGGGGAACATGCCTATTATCGCAGCACAAGCTGCGAATATTCCTTTTAAAATCGTATCGCAAGTTCTGGACGGAAAAAATAACGTTGCGATTATTGTACCTGCCGGTAGTACCGCCCAGTCACTTAGTGACCTGAAAGGCAAGAAGATTGCCGTGACAAAAGGAAGCAATGCATATAACTTTTTATACCGTGGTTTGGAGAAGTCCGGTCTGACGGATAAAGATTTTGAAATCATTCAGTTACAGCCTGATGAGACACAGTCTGCGTTTGAAACCGGCAGTGTCGATGCCTGGGCGACATGGGACCCTTACATTACACTCAATACCTTAACTGGAAAAGGAAAAGTGCTATCCGACGGAGAGCAGCTTGGCGTATTGTCCCCTTCGTTTACGATCGCGGGAACTGGTTTTGCAGAGGAGCATCCAGAGCTTGTGACTCTGTACTTGAAGGTAGTTAATAAAGCATTGAAGTGGGAAAGCGAGCATGAAACCGAAGCGATCGACAGATATGCAGCTGAACGTAGTGTTCCTGCCAGTGTTATCAGTGGGACATTCGAACGTTCCCGCATGATTAACACACCAGTTAATGAAAATATTGTAGAAGAAATGCAGCAAACAGCGGATTTCCAATATAAAGTGAAGAACATTCGGAATCAGGTTGTTGTTAAAGCAATAACGGACAATCAATATATCGACGCAGCTCTCAAGGATCCACTGAAATAAATATAATGACCCCTATAGAAGAGAGGCGTTCACTACATGCAAATGCGTGCGGAAAAGGCGGTTATCCCGCCTTTAATTCAAAAGAAAAACTCGGTTAAGCGGCGAAAACTTTACTTAAGAGCTAGCAATATGGTACTAGGGCTTATCGTTCCGGTGTGTCTGTTAATCGCGTGGGAGGTAGCCGGGACTATGGGATATTTGAACCCCGTTCTGCTTCCAACGCCAAGCAGTATATGGAAAGAGCTCGTCAGCATGACGGAGACAGGTGAACTTGTAAGGCATTTGGGCATATCGACGTGGAGAGCTCTACTTGGTTTTCTGATCGGAGGCGGTCTTGGTCTAACAATGGGCTTGTGGGTCGGGTTTTCTTACAAGACAGAGCGACTGCTGGACCCTTCCTTTCAAATGCTGCGGACGCTGCCTCACTTGGCCATTGCTCCCTTGTTTATTTTGTGGTTCGGTTTCGGTGAAACTTCAAAATTGCTGCTGATCGCTAAAGGTGCTTTCTTTCCGCTGTATGTTAATACTTTTCTGGGTATCCGATCCGTTGACAGTAAGCTTTTTGATGTAGGACAGGTACTACAATTCAGCAAATGGCAGATGATCACGAAGTTAATTCTTCCAGCATCTCTGCCGAATATCTTTCTGGGTATACGTTTATCCGTTAGTGTCGCCTGGTTGGGTCTGGTCGTTGCCGAATTGATGGGTTCGAGTGCAGGCTTGGGATACCTGATCAATGATGCTAGATCGTTCTCACTCACCACCGTAGTGTTTGTGGGAATTATTGTTTTTGCTTTCGTGGGCAAACTGTCAGATTCCATCATTAAGCTTCTGGAAGTGAGAGCACTACGGTGGCAAGACGGTTTTAAAGGAGAAGAAGCAAAATGAGCAAGCTGGAGATTGGTAAACAAACCGAACGAGCAGGAGACTGGCTGAGCAGAATTCCGGGTCGTCTTCACGGGTGGATTATTCCGTTGGCTATTCTCCTCATCTGGGAATTGGCCTCTGCCCTTCAGCTGGTTTCAGCGACCATGCTACCCGCTCCTTCCAAGATTGCAGAGCAGTTCATCCGTCTAATCTTGAACGGCGAGTTGTTGGAACATCTCGGGATCAGCTCCTATCGAGCGGGCCTGGGATTTCTGCTTGGAACAGCTGCCGGGCTCATGCTCGGCCTATCCACAGGGCTTGGGAAATTGGCGGAGCGCACACTTGACCCTTCATTACAGATGCTGCGGATGATCCCGCTTCTTTCCCTCATTCCATTATTCATTTTATGGTTTGGTGTAGGAGAGTTTTCAAAAATTCTAATGATCTCGCTAGGTGCGTTTTTTCCTGTATATGTGAATACATTTCTCGGTATACGAAACGTTGATATGAAGCTGATTGAAGTCTCCCGGATTTACGAGTATTCAAGATGGGAGTTACTCGGCAAACTCATTATTCCTGCGGCACTTCCCAATATTCTGCTTGGAGTTAGACTGTCTCTGGGCGCGGCGTGGCTAGTCCTTGTTGTGGCTGAAATGATGGGAACCAGCGCAGGTGTCGGCTACATGATACAGGATGCTCGTGCTTACTCGCAAACGGATATTGTATTTGTTGGTATTGTAGTCTTTGCGGTTGTAGGAAAGCTCTCGGATTCGACTGTCCGGCTCCTTGAAGACAGATGGCTTCGCTGGCGAGATACGTTCAAGGGGTAATCCGATAATTGAAACAAGAAGGGGAGATTTATATGGGGACGAGACAAGAGCAACTTCATCTAGGGGCATTCATTTATTATACAGGTCATCATCACTATGGCTGGCGGCGCTCGGATTCAGGAGCTGAACAGATTTTTGATTATAAGTTTTACAGGTCCATCGCACAGACGGCTGAACGAGGCAAGTTTGATATGATGTTTCTGGCTGATCTTCTCTACGTGATGGGCGCTGATCAATCGGCTGCAGGGATGCTGGACCCGCTAACGCTCCTGTCGGCCTTGGCTACGGATACAGAAAAGCTGGGTTTGACCGCCACCGTGTCGACTACCTATAACGAGCCATATAACGTAGCTCGAAAATTTGCCACATTGGACCATATCAGTGAAGGACGCGCAGGATGGAACATCGTGACATCCCAATTAGATGTTGAAGCAAATAACTATGGAAGAACAGAACATCCCGAGCATGGGCTTCGATATAAAATGGCCAGGGAATTTGTCGAAGTAGCCACCCTGCTCTGGGATAGCTGGGAAGATCAATCCTTAATTGTGGATCGACAGGCTGGACTATTTGCGGACCCGTCTAAACTAAAGGAAGTTTCATATAAAGGGCAGTGGTATTCTACCCAAGGTACAATCAATGTTCCTCGTTCCCCGCAAGGATATCCTGTACTCATCCAAGCCGGATCATCCGAACCGGGACAGGATTTTGCAGCCAACTATGGTGAAGTGATTTTCACGGCCCAACAGTCTCTGAATGCTGCGAAAGAGTTCTATAATAACGTCAAATCCAAACTCGCTCTATATGGACGCGAACAAGGCAGCATGAAAATAATGCCTGGTTTATCACCGATTTTGGGTAAGACGGAGCAGGAAGCTCAGCGGAAATATCAAGAACTACAGGAGTTAATCCCTCCGGCGGCTGCAGTTGGTATGTTATCCGGTATGCTTAAGTTTGACCTTTCGGAGTATCCTGTTGAAGGCCAGTTGCCTGATATTCCAGATCCCGTAGAAGCTTCCAATGGCATGAAAAGCCGGGTACAGCTGATTATGGACATGGCTCGAAAAGATAAGTTATCCATTCTTGAGCTGGGTCGGAGGCTGATAGGGGCAAGAGGGCATATGCAGTTTGTTGGGACCTATGAACAACTGGCTGATTTGATGCAACAATGGTTTGAAGAATATGGTTGCGACGGATTTAACATCATGCCACCCGTTTTGCCGGGAGATTTGAATGAATTTGTGGATTATGTGGTTCCGATTCTTCAAGCCCGGGGGCTCTTCCGTACGGATTATACGGGCAGCACGCTTCGTGATCATCTTGGGCTGGATCGCCCGGGTATAAGTCATTTTCAAAAAGAGAAGACGTTAGATAAGACCTCCATAACAATATGAGCATTCCCGTTTTAGTCTGATTTTCAATTACTGGTCTTCCTAAAGAAGAAAGAGAAAAGAAGTCGCCTATTGGCGGCTTTTTTCGTTTGGGACGATATAAGTTCTTGTTCCCAGATAAAAAATTCAAAAAATTCATCTTCTTTAAAACTATTTTCGACTCTCAGCTGTCTAACATGCGAAACAACATACAAAGTAAGCTTTATTAAAAATGCGGCAATAATCAAAATATACAGTCGCAATGGGGGTGGACAAACTGAGCAAGGAAAGTACAGCACTAACTGAACAGCAGTTCAGTGATCGTCTGGAGGCATGTAAAGAAAAGCTTTATCGCTTCGCGTTCTCTTATGTGAAAAATGAACAGGAAGCATTGGAAATCATATCTGAGGCCTCTTATAAAGGTTTTCTATCTTATGAAAAAGTGAAAACTCCTGATTATTTTGAAACCTGGATGACCCGAATCGTCATCAACTGCTCTCTGGATCACATCAGACGAAAGAAGAAATACACGTATATGGAAGACAGTACAATACCGTTTGCAGCCGAAGAGAGTTCCATGGGGCTTGAAGAGCAATGGGATTTATACGAAGCACTTGATCACCTGCTTCCCGAAGATAGGGCATTTATCGTTTTGAAATTTTTCCAGGATCAGCGATTCAAGGATATGGCGGAGGTATTGTCCCTGCCGGAAAGCACGGTGAAGACCAGGTTCTATAAGATCTTAAACAAACTCAAAAAACATCTGACCAAGGAAGAGGTTGATTTTACATGACAGGAAAAGAACGATATGAACAGATCAATATTCCATCCGGCCTTTCCGGAGTTATTCAGCAAGCCCGTCAGCGCGCACGAAACCAAAAGCGAAGAAAAATGATGATCTGGCGTAGCTCCTCCCTGGTTGCTGCCTGTGCTGCGGTGATGATAACAGCTAACGTTCCAGGTGTAGCCAAGGCATTATCCGATGTACCTGTTATAGGTTCTGTCGTCAAAATTTTGCAAGTTGGTGGCGGCGGGGAGCGCACAGATGGGGTTTCGGTTACAACGACCAAAGAATCGGATACACTAAACATTCATTTTCAGATCGATGGTGAACAGATCACCTCTGCTCCATCGTATACTGTGGATCACAAAGAAGGGCCGAATCGTCTGATCTTCACCTTCAATGGGGTACGTCATCTGGATTATGACAAGTTGGAGAAGGATATTAAAGCACTTAAGAATGTAAAAGATGTCTATCAAAATATCATTTTGGATGATTCTGCGATTGGCTTTGTGGTTGAACTGAAGGATGATGTGGATTATTCCGTGTCAGAGTATCAGCAGCCTGGATATATTCAGTTGAAGCTTTTTTCCGACGGGAAGAAAACGCAATCGCATGAGCTTTTCTTTGTCCGTAGCGAAGACATGGAGCAGGGTGAATCACTGGCCATGTTGGCTGAACAATATTCAGCCGATGGCAGCAGCGTTGTGCAGACCCAAAATGGAAAATTCTCCGTCGTTATGGGTGCCTTCGAGAACCGTGCAGATGCAGAGAAACACCTGAAAGAATTTACTGACCGGGAAGACTACAGTGAACCACTGCGTGTCGACAGTTGGATGAGTAATGAAAATCCGCAATAATGAAAGTGGCCTGCTTTAACGCAGGCTTCTTCTTGTAGACTTTATTATTGAAGTTCATTTCCGTTATCTTTTACGAGTCGCCCTTTTGGCGACTTTTTTTGTTGTAACTATGAGAAGTGTAAATCTGTAATCTTACATCGTTGTCAGTTTTGTGTAAGTTTGATCGATAGGAGCTGAAGCGGCCTTAATATACACTTAAATCAATTCAACGCACTACATTTACACCTTTAGGAGGCCAAACAATGAAAAGTGCATATGCGGATCTACTGAAAATAGGAAGTAAAAACAAGTCATCTATTCAGTTGAGGAGATCCCTCGGATGTACCGAGATACTTGGGCTGAAATAGATTTAACGCAAATTCGCGAGAATATCATAGAGATCCGCAAATTTCTACCCCGTTCGACCAAATTAATGGCCGTTGTTAAAGCAAATGCATACGGGCATGGAGATATCGAGACAGCCAAAGAAGCAGTAGAGGCAGGCGCGGATTATTTAGCGTGTGCCTTCATTGAAGAAGCCATCCGCATTAGAAATGCCGGCTTACAACAACCGATCCTTATTTTGACTCCGATTCGTCCCGAACTTGTACCTCTGGCTCTTGAACATGATTTGATGCTTACCGTTACACAGGCGTCATGGTTTCATGAGATGAGAAAATACAAGCCTATTCATACCCCACATAAGTTATCTGTGCATGTGAAAATGGATACTGGACTTGGGCGAATAGGTATACGCACGCAAGAAGAGTGGCTTGAAATGGTTCCTTGGCTCAGAGCACCAGATGTAGTAGTCGACGGGTTCTATACCCACTTCGCAACTGCAGGTGAGGCAGACAACCGTTATCTACAGCTTCAGATTCAACGCTTCCTGGAAATGAAAGAATGGAGCAGTATATCACGGATTCCGATCAATCATTATCACTGTGCGGGAAGTGTAGCAGCACTTCGATTCCCGGAATTGTGCATGGATATGGCTCGAATAGGAGCTGCAATCTATGGCTTTTATCCTGAAAAACTAGTACCTAACATCCAACTAAAGCCGGCATTCAGTATGCACAGTAGATTATTGCAAACGAAAAAATTAAAAGAAGGCGAATATGTGGGGTACAACAATGCTTATCAAACAGACTCAGAGCAATGGATCGGAACAGTACCTATCGGCTATGCCGATGGATGGTCGCAGAGAATGCAAAATTCGGAGGTTTTGGTGGAAGGGGTTCGCGCAAAAATTATAGGGAAAATCTCCATGGATCAATTGATGGTCAAGCTTCCGATGTATTTTCCGGAAGGATCAAAGGTGACCTTCGTTGGCTATTCAGGCGACCAAGAAATTCAGATTCAGGAACTGGCCAATCATATCGGTGGTGTCTCTCAAGAAATAACGAGTTCCATCACGGACAGAGTGTTACGAATTTATAAAGAAGGTGGGGAAGTTCATCATGAAATCACGGGAAGTCGTACAAAAACATATTGAAATCAGCGTAAGTAACGAAGAACGGTTTCAAGGACACTTAGTGTTAATCAATGATCAAAACCCAATCAGAAGACAAGTACAAGTCCATCAACTAGAGTCATTGGATTCATTGCCTTCAATAAAGAAGTTAAATAAGGAGATGCTTCTGGAGAAGCAGTGTTTCAATCAATTTCATGCTCTGCTTAAAGCTTGTGGGGGGACGGATGATATTGTCGCTGTCAGCGCATATCGAACAAAAGAAGATCAAGTCCAGATCTATCAAGATTGTTTGATTGAACAGGGTTCGGAATATACTTCCAAATACGTAGCCTTGCCTGACCATAGTGAACACCAAACGGGGTTGGCTATCGATGTGGGTAAATTGAAATCGAATATCGATTTTATTGCTCCTTCCTTTCCGGATACGGGCATTTACAAGTCCTTCAGACAACATGCCATACAATTCGGTTTTATCCTTCGATATAAACAAGAAAAAGAATCAATCACGCGTATTGCTTATGAACCATGGCATTTTAGATATGTAGGATATCCCCATTCCAAAATCATGGAAGAGAACAATCTATGTTTAGAGGAGTATATCGATTTTGTACAGCAGTATCGGTACCCTGGAAAGCAGCTTACGATTAAAGAAAAGGACATGACAATCCAGATATATTACGTTCCCGCGGATAAAGGGACATCTAGCCATATCCCGATCTTGAGTTGTGATTCTTATCGGATATCAGGAACGAATCGTGAAGGATTCATTGTTACGACATTCTCTAAAAATTAAGTTATAGCAATAAGGATGATTTAGACATATCACATTTTAGGAGGATTTTACGATGCAGAAGAAGTCGATTGCGGTATTGTTTGGCGGATGTTCAGGTGAGTATAACGTATCTTTGAGCTCAGCCGCTTCAGTGATTGAAAATTTGGATACCGAAAAATATAATCTTGTATTAATTGGAATTACACAGCAAGGCTCTTGGCTCCGATATAGTGGAACGGTTGAGGATATTCGCAATGATCGGTGGCATTTGCATCCGAGTTGTATCCCATCCTTTTTCTCGCCGAGTAGAGAAGTCAGAGGACTCATTGAGCTTGTGCATACGGAATATCATGTAACACCGATTGATGTTGTGTTTCCAGTACTTCACGGCAAATACGGTGAGGATGGAACTCTACAAGGATTATTGGAACTGTCGGGTATACCGTTTGTTGGATGTGGCATGTTATCCTCTGCGTTATGTATGGACAAGGAACTGGCTCATAAACTGGTGCAGGCAGCAGGCATAGATACGCCGTGTTCCCTTACAATACATAGGAGTGAACGGATGGAAGAAGTGTTATCAGAAGCAGAAGCACTGGGCTTCCCACTCTTTGTTAAGCCGGCTAGATCAGGATCGTCATTAGGCATATCGAAGGTGAACAATAGGCAAGAGTTGATTACCGGAATTGAACACGCCTTCATACACGACAGCAAAGTAGTCATTGAGCAAAATATTAACGGTTTTGAAGTGGGTTGTGCTGTATTGGGCAATTCTGATCCCATCATCGGTATGATTGATGAGATTGAACTACAGGGGCACTTTTTTGACTTCTCGGAAAAGTACTCCTTGATCAGTTCGAAGATTCACTTGCCAGCCCGCATTGATGAAGACACTGCAACGAAGGTTAAGGAGAGCGCTCTGACTATTTATAAAACGCTTGGATGCAGAGGTTTTGCCCGAGTAGATATGTTCCTGACCGCTGATGGAAGAATTGTGTTCAATGAAGTCAACACGATACCTGGTTTCACATCGAATTCCCGCTATCCCAACATGCTCCAAGCTAGTGGCATGACTTATGCAAATATTCTTAACCAGCTCATCGAGCTCGCCATTGATGAGAACTGAGAGCGTGGCTTAACTCGATGAGGAAAATCAAAAAAAGATCGGATTCAACAGCGGGGGAAAGACATCGACGGTTTACAGTGTAGTGAAGAGTAGAATGATTGTTATGATCCCTTTTATGGATGAAAAGCCATGTGAAAGAACTTGGGATTAGAGAAGATCAGCTCATGGTAGGCGGAGAAAGCGCTGGAGGAGGACTTACCGCCACACTTACTCTTTACGCCAGGGATAAAGGAAAAGTGAACATTGCATTTTCAAATGCCGCCAGCATCCTATGATCGATGACAGAATCCGCTAAGGTCAATAATGCCCCCATTTGGAACTCTGCTTATAATGATATTAAAAGGCGGACATTCCATAACATAGGAATGTCCGCCTTTTATAAAAGAATTTTTGAATTATTTATCTATTCAACTTAAACCGTTGTTGCAACGTGCTTTTCACGAGCAATCTTGGTTGCATCAACCATGTTGCGCAAGGAAGCAACGGTTTCTTCGAGTCCACGAGTTTTGAGACCGCAATCCGGATTAATCCAGAACAATTTAGGGTCCAATACACGCAAGGCGCGTTCAATCATGCTCGTCATTTCATCCACACTTGGAACACGTGGGCTATGGATATCGTATACGCCAAGTCCAATGCCCAGTTTATAAGTGTTCAACTCAAAGCTGTGAATCAGTTCACCGTGACTGCGGGATGTCTCGATCGAAATAACATCGGCATCCATCGCTTCGATGGAATCGATCATGTCATGGAATTCGCAATAGCACATATGTGTGTGAATTTGAGTCGTGTCTTGAACCGTGCAAGTGGAAATACGGAAAGCTTTGACAGCCCAAGCCAGATAATCGGCTTGCTCGTTTTCCTTCAACGGCAGTCCTTCGCGAACCGCAGGCTCGTCGACCTGGATCATGCCAATACCTGCTTGCTCCAACGCTTCGACTTCTTGTCTCAGTGCATACGCCAATTGATATGCGATATGCTCGCGCGGGATGTCTTCACGCACAAATGACCAGTTCATGATAGTGATCGGTCCAGTAAGCATACCTTTTACAGGACGTTGTGTCTGGGACTGTGCATATTTGGTTTCTTCAACGGTCATTTCTCCAGTAAATGCAACGTCTCCGAAAATAATTGGTGGTTTGACGCAACGGGAACCGTATGATTGTACCCAGCCAAATTGTGTGAAGGCAAACCCAGCAAGTTTTTCGCCAAAGAACTCTACCATGTCGGTACGCTCAAACTCACCATGTACGAGAACATCGATCTCGATCTCTTCCTGAATTTTGATCCAGATATCAATCTGATCCCGGATGAACGCAGCATACTGCTCATTGTTCAACTCACCCTTACGCCACAATTGACGTGCTTTACGCACTTCTGCGGATTGTGGGAAGCTGCCGATAGTCGTTGTCGGGAAAAGTGGCAATTTCCATTTGTCTTGCTGCGCGATATGACGCTCGGCAAACGGTCGGGAACGTTCCGGCTGTTGAACGCTGAGTGTTGCCACGGCTTCTTGAACAGCAACACGATTGCGCTCTTCGGATTGCTGGAGAGCCTGGATCGTACGATCGGAATTTTCAATTTCAGCGATGATTTCAGCGTTTCTTGAAGACAATGCTTTCGTCAACAGAACGATCTCGTCCAACTTTTCATCTGCAAATGCCAGAGCATTTTTCAGTTCGGATGTGAGTTTAGTTTCACGCTCTGTCGTTACCGGAACATGAAGCAAGCTGCATGAGGATTGCACGATTAAACGTTCAGGTGTTACGAGTTCAGCCAGTTCATCCAACAGCTTCAGTTTTCCTGGCAAAGAGGCTTTCCAGATCCCGCGGCCGTCAATAACCCCAACACCCAAAACTTTATCCGCTGGGAAACCTGATGCTTTAATGGATTGAATGTTACCGGTAGCGCCGTGAACAAAATCAAGTCCGATACCTTGAACCGGTAGGGCAACAATGTTGCTATAGTTCTCTACGGATTCAAAGTAGGTTTGCAGCATAATGTTCAGACCTGGTACAGCAGCTGCAAATGTCTCATAAATTTTGTTCAGCAGCTCTAGGTCAGCGTCACTTGTTTTGGTAACGAGGATTGGCTCGTCAATCTGTACCCACTGAACTCCTTCATTTGCAAGCTCTTTAAGCACTTGTACATAGAGCGGAAGCAAGCGGTCCAGCCAAACGTTTGTTTCGGACTTATCGTATCCTTTGGATAGTTTCAGGAAGGTTAACGGTCCAACAAGAACCGGTTTGCCTTCAATACCGAGCTTCTCTTTAGCTTCGCGATAAGCAATAAGTGGTTTATTTTCCGTGAGGGCAGGGGAAGCACCGTCCAGTTCAGGTACGATATAGTGATAGTTCGTGTTAAACCATTTTGTCATTTCACTTGCTGCTGCATCTTTTGTTCCCCGAGCAATTCCGTAATAGACGGACAAAGGTACAGCGCCACCGTCATATGCAAACCGTTTTGGAACAATGCCGAACATAACGGCAGTATCCAGAATGTGATCATAGTAACTGAAGTCATTAACAGGAATAAAATCGATACCTTTTTCTTGCTGCTTGCGCAGGTGATCTAACCGAATCTCCTGCAATTTTGCTTGAAAATCTGTTTCTTCGAGCTTACCTGACCAGAATGCCTCCAAGGCTTTCTTCCATTCCCGATCCGCACCAATTCGTGGATATCCCAATACACTGCTTTTTGCCATGACGTAAAACTCCTCTACAATATGTTACCAAAAAGTTATCACATATCCGGAGTTATAATGTAATTCCATTAAGTTATATCTAGCTATAGCCTATGGCTATACCCGCAGGGTCGAGAACACCGCTGTTGGATTCAAACTGGGTTAATCGATCGTTTTAGTATATAATGACGTTTGATTCAGGAAGGGAGAGGTATTCGATGATACGTGGAATAGAGGCATTCACAGGTTCAAGGCATTTCCGATTGAATGAGGTTGCTGAGGGTGTATTTGCTGCGATTGCAGTTCCCGGTACAGGTTCATTGGGCAATGCCACAATCGTTGATTTAGGCGATGCAACGCTAGTTGTGGACACATTCACGACGGTGCAGGCAGCAGAGGATTTGCAGATAGCGGCTGAGTACCTCACGGGAAGAAAGGCTTCTTATGTAATCAACACACATTGGCATAGTGACCACACATGTGGCAATCAAGTATTTGTCCCTGCAGCTCAGATTATTTCCACATCGATTACTCGCGAAATTATGGATACTTTTGTTAGGAACAGAATAACGCAGCAGTTGGCAAAACCAGAAGCGATATATGATGCTATAGACGAACTCGATGAAAAAATACAACGAGAGACAAACGAAAAGTTAAGGCAGGAAATGCAATGGGATAATGCCAGTGATCGTGAATATATGAAGATGCTCCCCGATCTAGTATATTCATTACCGAACTTAACTTTTGATCAGCACATGACTATTCACGGCAGTAAGCGCAGTGTTGAACTTATTACTTTTGGCGGAGGTCATACCCAGAGCGATGCCCTGGTCTTTATTCCGAAAGACAGAATTGCCATAATGGGGGATCTGGTGTTATCTAAACATCATCCGGTTCTCATGTATGCCAATCCTCAGCAATGGATGGATATTTTGAACAAAGTCGAACAGCTGGATATAGAAATCATCGTACCGGGGCATGGAGAAGTGTGCTCATTAAATGCATTGCATGAAGTCAAAGCCTACATAACGGATCTATTGGAAATCGTGACCGACGCTGCTCAAAGAAACGAAAACTTGGACGAAATCACTGTACCATCAGCCTATCAGGACTGGTTCTTTACTACGTATTTCAAGTCCAATGTGCAAAGCATCTATGAATGGATCGAGAAAAGTGGTAAAAGTAGAACCGATCAAAGGCAGCCAAACGATTGAATGTCATGCTCGTTCAACATTTCTATTTATCTCGGAGAATTCGTAAAGTTGATAGACTCATAATAGGGGCTTCTTAACAAATGTTGAGAAGCTTTTTTGTTTGTCCGACCGTTTTTTTTAAGCTCGATTAGAAGGGACAGCTATACTTGATGCATAATAATGATAACTAGATCATGATTGAACTGGAAAATGTGGAAAGGGTGATTCAATGGCTGTACCTACTTTTCTTGAAACAGGTCATATGACAGAGGGTCTTCCAATCCGGGTGATTCATACCGAGAATCAGTTTAATTTTGCCGCCCACTGGCATGAAGAGGTGGAAATGGTAGTGGTGGATGGAATGAACGGAAGAATAGGCGTGAACAACCATGTGTATGAGCTGAAACAAGGAGATGTGTTGCTTATCAAACCAGGGGATGTTCACTGTTTCTTGCCGGGAACCAATCATCTTACCATTATCCAGTTTCGATTGGAGTTGCTGACGGGAAGTTTCATAACGGATAACGAAGCACAGAATCTACGAGAGCTTTTCAATAAAACGGTGGTCATTCCGTCAAACATCAGTAACGAAAAAAATCTGGGGAAGTATATAGATGCTTTAGCGAATGAAGAGAAGGATCAACAGGCAGGGTATCGCTGGTTAATGGTTGCCAGATTATATGACCTTATTGTTCATATGCTGCGCACAAATGCACCGATTACAGATAAATTAACTTCAGGATGGCCATGTTCCTCTTCCAAAAAATTTGAATTTCTTGAATCGGTCTGTGAATACCTGGAAGAGCACTATGCAGAACCCATTAAACTCGATCAGGTCGCGGAGCACATTAAATTCAGCAAGTTTCACGTATGTAAACTGTTTAAAGAGATCAAAGGAATCACTTTGATGGAATACCTGAACCATTTTCGTATCATCAAATCGGAATGGGCATTATTGTTTCGTGAAGAATCCATTCTGGATATTGCCATTGGTCATGGGTTCAACAATGTGAACTCATATAACCGTCTTTTTAAAAAATATAATGACTGCACTCCTTCTGAATTTCGTAAGAAGCACCGTACAAATATCACAACATATGAAGGATAATTCACAATATTTGAAGAGAAAGCCTTCTCCAAAATCCATATACTCTAATAAATTGTAAGCGTTTCCTTTTTGAAGGAGGGGGCCCATGAAGAAGTTTAAGCTTAAATATATCTCCATGATTGCACTCGTAAGCGCAGTGATAATGGTGTCTGGCTGCCAACCAAGTGGAGCCAACCAGTCCAAGCAGGAGGAGATCACCGTCTGGAGTTTTACGGATGAAGCAGGTTATGCGATTGAGAAATTCGAGGAGAAATATCCGGACATTAAAGTGAACTTTGTCAATATTCCGGGCAATTTCTACATCACCAAGCTTAAGTCTGCACTACAGACAACGTCCAAGGCTCCGGATGTGTTTATGATCGAGAATGCAAATATAAGAGAGCTGATTGATGTGCCGTACTTGGAGAATTTATCTGAGGCACCGTATAACGCCAATGAACTAATTACAGAGCAATATGCTTTTGTGCAAGCTAATGAGAAGGATAGCGAAGGAAATGTTAGAGCGATCGGTTATCAGGGAACGCCTGGAGGCATTTATTATCGGAGAGATCTGGCGAAAGAATATCTAGGAACGGACGATCCGGAGAAGGTAGCGCCGCAAATTGATACATGGGAGAAGATATTCGAGATTGGAGAGAGGGTAGAGCAGAAAAGTGGAAATAAAGTTCATGCCCTTGCCAACTGGAATGCAATATCTAATTCATATGATGGTATCCCATGGGTTAAGGATGGGAAGTTAGTCATCGATCCCACCTATATGAAGGTGCTTGACCTTGTTCGTGAAGCACGTCAGCGGCATGTGCTTGCAGAGTTGGATGATGGTAGTGCCGGATATGCGGCTTCAATGCAAAAAGGTCAGGTGATGTTCTATCCAGGAGCAACCTGGGCCTTGCAATACACCTTTAAGGCGAACGCTCCGGATACCGAAGGATTGTGGGGTCTCGCGCCGGGGCCATCCGCTTTTAGTGCCGGAGGAACTTATATTGCGATGTATAGCAAAAGTGAAAAAAAGGATATAGCCTGGAAGTTTATTGAGTTTTATAACTTTGATCATGATTTTCTGTCTGGGCTTGCGACGGAACAGGACTATTTTACAAGCAATATGGTCGTGAATGATCAGCTTGCAGGCTCCGTATCTTCAGCGTATTTGGGCGGGCAGAAGCATTTTGAGTTTTTCTCGGAAGCAGCGAAGCAGGTTCCTGTATATGAGCGAACCAAATATGACTCAATCATTAACAATGATATCTTCAAAAATGTACTCCAGTTGTATCTCAATAACGACATTCAGACCAAAGAAGAAGCCGTAAAACGAATCAATCGTGATGTCAAATTGAGATTTCCGGAGCTGGAAGTGGATTAGCTTAGAAGTAAGCAAATGCCTTTTAATCATCCGATGACTGGGGGTACAAAACATGTTTGCCAAGTCAATCCGCAAAGACCATTACGGATACTATTTCATTGCTCCGTTTTTCATTCTTTTCGCCATTTTTGGACTATACCCTATTCTGTATTCTCTCTATATCAGCTTCACCAACTTTGATGGGATTACCACGCCGGACTTCGTCGGAATGGGTAACTATATTGCGGTTCTGCAAGATCCTTTGTTCTACAAGACGTTATTTAATACCCTTTTTATCTGGGGTGTCTCTGTAGTCCCACAACTAACCGTTTCGCTTGTACTCGCCTTTATTCTCAACGACAAGTTGCTTAAGGGAAGAGATATTTTCAGAGCGGTTTATTTCTTTCCCAATATCGTTACGGCAGCATCATTGGGTCTACTTGTGAGTCTGATCTTTGATTGGCAATCCGGCGGTTTGAATCATTTTCTGGTTCAAGTTGGACTCATCGATGATCCGATTAACTGGAAAAATGATCCTTGGTTTATGCGACTGATTGTTTCATCCATTCTGTTCTTTCAATACTTTGGTTACTCCATGGTCATCTATCTGGCAGGGCTTCAGGGTATTGATCCGTCACTGCAGGAAGCTGCTCAAATGGATGGGGCGAAAAAGAAACATATTTTCATTCATATCATCGTTCCAATGCTGCGTCCAATCATTCTGTTTCAGATGATCACATCCATTATTGGGGGCATTCAGATTTTCGATCAGCCGTTTACATTGACGAATGGAACGGGTGGTCCGGATCGTGCAGCCATGACGAGTATTATGTATCTGTATAATGTGGCATTCCAAAGTACACGTTTTGGTTATGGAGCGGCCATTGCATTCTGTCTGTTCATCATCATTATCCTGCTATCGGTCGTATCCTTCATGATGACGAAGCGCAAGAGCCGTGCATAGGGAGGGGGAAATGAAATGCCAACCGTCAAACCAGTCGAACAACAAAAAGTTACTCTACAGCAATACGATACTGTGAGGCGTCTGACACTGGGCAAAGTCATTATTTATCTGTGTTTGATTAGCCTAGCCGTGCTCTGTATCATTCCATTTTATCTCATGCTCATCTATTCCACGCATAATAATGCGACGATTGCATCGACATTTACGTTTCTGCCCGGCCCCTTCTTGCTGGATAATTATACGAACATGGCTTCCAAAATCAATATCTGGCGCGGGTTTGCCAACAGCTTTTTCATTGCCGGAACGTCTACGGTGTTATCCTTGTATATTGGTTCCCTAACGGCATATGGCTTCGCCAAGTTCAAATTCAAAGGACGCAACTGGCTATTCCTGTTCTTGCTTGCAACCATGATGGTGCCTGGGCAGCTCGCACTGATCGGGATGTATCGTCTGTTCAGTACGTTAGGTTTGCTGGACAGCTATGCAGCGATCATTTTACCGGCAGCGGCGAATGCATTTAATGTATTTTTTATCAAACAATTTATGGAGAGCAGCATTCCAGACGAGATTATTGAATCTGCACGTGTAGATGGTGCAGGGGAGTTTCGCACGTTCAATCAGATTGTGTTGCCCATTCTGGGCCCAGCCATATCGGCGCTTGGCATATTCACCTTTATCGGTTCGTGGAATAATTTTCTCACGCCGCTGGTCCTGTTTTTCTCGCTGGATAAATATCCGCTTCCGGTACTCGTTGCACTGGTACAAGGATATTATGGAATGGATTACGGACTGTTATATTTGGGTGTTGCGATCTCGATCTTGCCTATTATCATTGTTTTTGCGATATTCTCCAGACAAATTATAGGCAGTGTTGCCTTGGGTGCGGTTAAAGGATAACATGTGTACGGAACTAGTCGCCTTCTTGGCGGCTTTTTTGTTGTTTACAAGTTATGCCTATTGCAAAAGTGGCGGAATACCATTTTGAAAGCCTTTCCAAAAATCTATGATATACTACGATATGACTGGCATACCATGGAAAAAAGATATTCCACTTATCGTTTTCTTCACTTTCACTTGTAAAGGAGATGTCATGATGTTTAATGTTCTTGTTGTTGACGATGAGAGCGTTCAAAGAGAAGGCATTAAGGATTTGATCTCTCACTACGGCTTTCCCTTTCAAGTATTGGAAGCTGAGAACGGGATGAGCGCAGAGCGAATTCTGGTTCAGAACGCGATTGATATCCTTATCACCGACGTCAAAATGCCGCTTATGGACGGACTGGAGCTTAGCAAACAAGCCAGGAAAACGCAGCAGAACATAAAGATTGTCATCTGCAGCGGTTATGATGAATTCGAATATGCCCGCAGTGCGATTCGGCTAGGTGTAGTTAATTATTTGCTCAAGCCACTGGTCAGGGAAGAGTTCTTACAGGTGATGGAAGATATTACGCATATCCGTGCTTATGGCGGAGGTCCCGAACCGGAATCAGTGGAATCGAAGGTCATTCAACAGGTGAAGGATTATGTGAAGGATAACCATCAGAGAGATATTTCATTGTCCGAGGCAGCCCACGATGTTTATCTATCTCCAGGGTATTTGAGCATTTTGTTTAAAAAAGAGACCGGGGAAAACTTCTCGAAATATTTGACCGATTACCGTTTGCGGCGTGCAAGCCATCTGCTGGCTCATTCGAATATGAAAATCAATGATATTGCAGGGGCCGTTGGCATAGACAATCATTCTTATTTTGCCAAGCTGTTCAGAAACAGATTCGGTGTCAGTCCGTTACAGTTCAGAGAGTGCGGGGTGCTTCATGATCGGATGGATCAAGAGCAAATTCAATGATATCAAGTTCCGAAACAAGCTGCTGCTGTCGCATTTGGTGATCGCACTCATTCCGATTCTTCTGCTGGGGTTGCTCTCCTTCATTCAATCTTACCGAATTCAAATCAAGGAGTTGCGGAGTGAAGCAGAAGCGAGTCTGGAACAGGTGTCTAACATTATGGATTATAAGATTAATCGGTACAACACGTTAAGTGAGTTCATGGTGCTGAATAGGGATTTATCGCAAATATTTACGAAAGACTACGAAGAAAATTATTATAATATGTACCTGGATTTCCGGGATATCCTGGAGCCGTTGATCTCGAACATCCGGCTGATGGATGATGATATTGAAGACATTACCTTTTATACATCCGGGGAGTTATTGGGAATCCGCAATAATATTTTGCCAATTGGGGATCTCAAGAGCAAGTCCTGGTATGACGGATTTCGAGGCAGACGCTGGATTGTGGATGGGGAGAAGCTTTATCTCGTTCAGGAATTGATCAGCAATCCGAAAGACAGCAATTTTATGGTGATCTCCATTCAGCATGATAGCATCTTTGCAGACCTGGACAATCTGTCGGAACATGTAGCCGTTTATATTGAGGATGCGAAGCAGCATGTGATCTTTCAGGAAAACCATGAGCATGTTGCTGCGGTCGCAGGTTTGAAAGTTGAGGAGTCTGGTGATTTGAGTCTTAGCCGCTCACTCGCCAACAACGGCTGGACCATTCACTATAATCTGCTGAATACCAATGCGTACGCCAATGCAATGAGTATTTTTCAAATTACGCTGTTTGTCATCATCCTCAGCCTGATTATTACCTTCTTGCTCATTTATGTTATTTCTAATAACTTTACGCAAAGAATTATCCATATCAAGAACAAGGTGGACAAGGTTGAGCGGAACAATCTGGATGTGATTATCCGAAGTTCATCCAGGGATGAATTTGGTGAGCTGACCAACGGTATCGGTAAAATGCTGACAAGGATCAACAGCCTGATCTCCCAGGTGTATCACGCCGAAATTGCCAAGAAGGAAAGTGAATATAACAAGTTGATTAGTCAGATCAACCCTCACTTCCTGTATAATACACTTTCATTTATACGCTGGAGGGCCGAGAAAAGGGCGGATATAGAAACGAGTTATATGGTATCTGCATTAGCCCGTTTCTATAGGACAACACTTAACCAGGGGAAGAATATGGCCACCATTGCGGCTGAGGTGCAGCATATTAAGGCATATTTGGATTTGCAGCTCATCATGAACGATGGTCGATTTGATGTGGATTATCATATCGATGACGATGTACTACATACAGAGGTGATTCATTTTATTTTGCAGCCAATTGTGGAGAATGCCATCAAACATGGTTTTGTGGAGGCAGCTGCGTCCGATTGTCACATTCACATAGTGGTTAGCCGGGTGGAAGAGGGGATTAAATTAACCGTTCGTGATAACGGTGTTGGCATGACGCCTATACAGACAGCAGGTTTGTTAACAGGAGAGAACGGCGGGTGTGGTGTCCGAAACGTTAATGACCGAATCAAGCTGTATTATGGTGTGGATTACGGGCTTGTTATTCATAGTGAACCAGGCAACGGAACGGAAGTGTCAATCGTACTTCCTGCCACATGATTGCGTGTAATTATATTAAAAACATAGCGCTAGTACTGAAGCGGTTGCTGTTGCGACCGCTTATTTGTTACTGTTTATAAAATTTAAACACAGAGAAATAAAGTAAATTGGAGGTCATAAAAAAAGTGTTACATATCCGAAAAATGTGGCATATACGCCAATTTTGAAAACGCATACAATTTGGTTATCAAAAGCAAATCAGATAAAGGGGATGACAGGATGAAGAAGCGCACTAAGATGGCTACGCTGCTGATTGGAAGCATGATGTTGGCTGTAATCAGTGGCTGTACAGGGGGCAATAACGAGAGTGCACAACCGCAAATTTCACAACAGGACTATGAACCTTATGGTAAATATGAGACACCCGTGGAATTTACGATTGGCCGAAATACCAATCATGTGAACAATCTGCCTGCCGGCGATACTATTGAAAACAATCTGGCTACACGCTATGTAGAAGACCGGGTGAACGTCAAGGCCAAGGTAGCTTGGGAAACAGATGATATGGATCAGAAGCTATCACTCTCGATGACGACAGGTGACCTCCCGGATGTAATGCTTGTCAGCCGCGAAATATTTAATCAACTGGTGGATAACGATCTCATTGCCGACATGACAGAGGTTTACGAGAAGACAGCATCCGAGGGTGTTAAAAATATTTATGGTTCCTACGGAGATTTGCTACTGAATCAGGTAAAGGTGGACGGAAAAATCATGGGTCTGCCTATGACGAATATCGGAAACCAGCACCAATTGCTGTGGGTCCGGAAGGACTGGGTGGATAAAGTAGGCGCGAAGCTCCCGGAATCCGTTGAGGATGTATGGAATCTCGCAAGAACGTTTGTGGAGAAGGACGTTTCGGGAACAGGCAAGACGGTAGGCATGGTCATGGATTCCAATGCGATGAATTTTACGCCGATCTTTGCTGCACACGGTGCCTTTCCGATGAACTGGATTCAGAAAGACGGTCAGGTTGAATATGGATCTGTTCAACCCGAAGTGAAGCAAGCGCTGACAGAGCTGAGCGCCATGTATAAAGAAGGTTTGATTGATAAACAGTTTGCTGTCCGGTCGAACGAAGAGAAGGAAGCCCTAGTTATCAACGGACAGGCAGGAATGGTATTTAATCCATGGTGGATTGGCTACACCAACTACAAGGATTCCATTAAGCAAGATCCTGAAGCAGTCTGGGTTGCCGTATCCGCACCAGTAGATGAGAATGGCAAGTTCAAGACGATCCGGCAAGATCCGGTGGGCGGCGGCATCGTCGTTGTGAAGAAGGACTTTGCGCATCCTGAAGCGATCATGAAATCAGTTAATTTAACAACGGATTTTCTGTACTCCTTAACGGAAGACGCAATCAATTACAAGAAAGAGCATCCCGACGAGTTGCTGACCGATGCAAGCCGCTGGAACAATGATCCTACCCAGATTCCGATGCAAGTCGATTATGATGATGTACTCAAGCGTTATTACGATGATCTGATCAAAGCAGATGAGGCAGGTGATGCTTCTGCTGTTCAGGAAGACCGAGTCGTTTCTTTCAAGGCCTATCAGGCATTCAAAGAGAAAGGAAATGCGATTGATGCAAATACCTACGGTGAATACCTCTCCCGGATCGAAGGGCAGCGTGAGGCGAACAATCCGAACCTGGAAGTGATCCCCGCAGGCTTTTATGGAACAACTGAGACGATGAAGCTGAAGTGGGCGAATCTGCAGAAGCTAGAAGAGGAAACCATGCTCAAGATCATTATGGGGGAAGCGCCTGTAGATGAATTCGATAAGTTTGTCGACACTTGGAAACGTACGGGTGGCGATGAGATTACAGAAGAAGTTAACGAGATGAGTAAAAGATGACGATTGCGTGAGCTTAGGTGCGGAAGCCTGATCGTGGACTTTCGCACGGGCTTTCGCCGATAAATCCTGTCCAATTAGGCACATGATGGAGGTGGAAAGGACGATGGCTCAAATGGAAACAACCGTTAGTGAAGAGCGGGAAGTGCGTTACGGGAGGAAAAAGAAACGTAAAACTTTTGATGAAATGACCTATCATTTTATGCTGCTGCCTGGCATGATCATGCTGTTCATTTTCTCAATTGTACCGATGTTCGGGGTTGTGATGGCATTCCAAAAGTTCATTCCTGCCAAAGGAATATTCGGGTCCAAATGGGCAGGGCTATCCAATTTCACGTATATGTTTCAACTCCCGGACGCGAAGCAGATTTTCATTAATACATTGGTCATCGCAGTTGGAAAGATTGCTCTAGGGTTGATTGTACCTATCGTATTCGCTCTGCTGTTAAATGAGGTGCGTCTGAAGGTATTCAAGAGTACGATTCAAACCATCGTCTATTTGCCGCATTTTATGTCCTGGGTGGTTCTGGGCACGATGCTGACCATGATCTTTTCCTTCGATGGCATGGTGAACAACTTCCTTGAGTTTCTAGGCTTGGAGCGAATTATGTTCTTGGCGAGCAATGACTGGTTCAGGCCGCTGCTCATTGTGACGGACACGTGGAAGGAATTTGGCTACGGGACGATAGTCTATCTAGCTGCATTAACGGCAATTAATCCTGCATTGTACGAATCTGCCGCAATGGACGGCGCAAGTCGCTGGAAACAGACGCTGAATATCACGCTGCCGGGTATGTTCCCGACGATTATCCTGCTGGGTACGCTGAGTCTTGGTAATGTACTGAATGCGGGTTTTGATCAGGTGTTTAACCTGTATAATCCGCTGGTATATGAAACGGGCGATATTATTGATACTTTTGTGTACCGTATGGGTCTGATCAACATGCAATATTCATTTGCAACAGCGATTGGACTGATGAAATCGGTGATCAGCTTTGTTCTGATTGTGATTTCCTACAGACTGGCTTCGAGGTATGCGGGGTACAGAATTTTCTAGGAGGGTTAGCATGATTCAATCCAAATCGCTCGGCTCCAGGCTATCCCGCCTGTTGATTATGTTTGCGTTAATTCTGATTACGTTCATGTCCTTGGCGCCGATTGTCAATACCATTATGATGTCTGTCAGCAGTAGTACGGCTGTTAATGCAGGTCGGGTCTATTTTTTTCCAGTGGAGCTGAATTTCTCATCGTATGGCCAGATTCTGAATGATACGAAGTTTTGGAAGGCCTTTGTCATCTCGGTCGAGCGGGTGGTGCTTGGAGGAGCAATCAATATGTTTTTGACCATTCTCATGGCCTATCCGTTGTCACGAAGCGTCACACAATTCAGATCGAGAAACACATATATGTGGATTATTGTGTTTACAATGCTGTTCAGCGGCGGAATCGTACCCTGGTATATGGTCATCAGCAAGTTGGGGTTGATCAACAGCATTTGGGCGCTAGTTTTGCCGGGGGCAGTTCCTGTCTTTAATGTAATTCTCCTCATGAACTTCTTCAAGGGAATTCCAAAGGAACTGGAAGAGGCCGCATTCATTGACGGTGCCAGTCCGCTTAAAATTTTGCTCAAAATCTTCATCCCCATTTCCATGCCGAGTCTGGCAACCATCATGCTGTTTGTCATTGTCGGGCACTGGAACAATTTCTTTGACGGGATCATTCTGATTAACGACAGCTCCAAAATCCCGCTCCAGACCTATCTGCAGCAGCTCAGCCTCACACGGGATCAGATGCAGAATCTTTCAGTCGAACAGCTGCAGCAGTTCAATAAAATCTCCAATACAACGTTGAATTCTGCCAAAATTCTGGTATCCATGATTCCCATTCTGCTGATTTATCCTTTTCTGCAACGTTATCTAATCCACGGAATCGTACTCGGAGCCGTAAAAGAATAGTTCTGATTATCAGCATCATTAGCCGTCTGTCTGAGAAATGTGGAAGGGGGTGAAGGCACGCAACGTCGTCAGGTACAGGAATGTTCTGAGCTGGAGCAAGGGATTGACACAGCTTTACGAGTGAACTGTTAGTTAAACGTCGACTGGAGAAGGGAAGGGATCTGATGAACAAAAGGAAAATGGTGAGCCTCACGCTGGTACTCAGCATTATACTGGTTACCACCATGGGGGCAACAAGTGGTGGCAAGAATCGCTATGCCGATCAGGCGCAGTGGGCGCAAGAGAAGCTGCATGAATACTACTGGAATGATGTATCAAAAATGATGAATAATGCTTATCCATCAACACCAGAAGGTGAACAGGCCTTGAATTACTGGTGGAAGGCTCATGCGGTTGATGCATTGGTGGACGGATATGAACGTACAGGAGACAAAGCGTACACTGAACGTGCGGAAGAACTCGTTCGTAGTATCATTGCTCGCAACGGTTCACTTCACAATGAATTTTACGATGATATGGAATGGCTTGCTCTTGCTGGACTTCGTCTGTATGATGCAACAGGCAGCGAAGAGATGAAGGGATACGTATTGGATTTGTGGGATGATATCAAGACCGCCTGGTGGGAAGATGAGCTTGGCGGTATGGCTTGGAAAAAGGATCAGCGATATAACCGAAATGCATGCTCCAGTGGGCCTGCCGCCATCTTGGCTGCAAGGCTGTATGAACGTTTTGGCGATGAGCGGGATCTGGAATGGGCCAAAAAAATATATGATTGGGAGAAACAATATCTGGTAAATCCGCAAACGGGCCTGGTAGCGGATGGTTTGGTGCTGAAGGAGGATGGCACACTGGATGTGAATGAAGCATGGATATTCACGTACAATCAAGGCACGTTTATCGGAGCGGGTGTTGAACTCTACCGGATAACAGGGAAGAAGACGTATTTGAAAGATGCCGAGAAAACGGCAGCAGGTTCTCTGAAGACCTTAACGGATGAGAAGACGGGCATATTTAAAGAGGACGGCGACGGGGACGGTGCGTTGTTCAAAGGCATACTGATCCGCTACATGGTCGAGTTGTATGAAGTCGGGCATAACAAGAGCCTTAAAAAGGCGGTTTATCGCAATGCCGATGCCTTACTGAAAGGTAGCCGGGACAATGGATTATTCGGTCAAGCTTGGGGGAAAGCAGCCCAGAACCCACTCGACCTTACCGCTCAGCTAAGCGGCGTATTTCTGCTGGAAGGAGCGGCTAAACTGGAAGCAGGCAAAGCGGATAAACCAGGTAAACCGGATAAACCAGTGAAGAAGTAGGCATTTGAGTGGATGATAGGTTAATAGGATAGTTATGATTAGAGGTCAGCGCCTGCATGATTTTTTCCAAAAGAAAGATCATGCGGTGCTGTTATGTTCCGGTGTCACTGTTAAACGGTAGATCAGCGGTGAGGTTTCATTCGAAAAAAGCATCGTACCCAATTACTCAGGGTACGATGCTTTTATGCGTCTGCAGATTCATTGTAAGTATGGTTATTACTTGCTAGGGGGTAAGTGGTAGCTTTCTCGGATTAAGGAGAAATAGTCATCAGCACGGACAACCTTGAATTCTGTTCCGAGTTCTTCGGTGATTGCCAGTGCATCGGATGGAGTCGTGCTCCATGCAAGCAATCCAAGGGAAACGAACAATGGGGACTTACCATCCCAATTCGCTTTCGCTTCATTCAGCACTTGTAATCCGTCCTGCACCGTACTTATTCCACGAATTGTGGATACGGGTAGGCTATCGTTAACGATTTCCACACCATAGTTGTCTTCATAGCTGATGAATAAGCCGGGCGCATGATAATCCTGTGCATAAGCCTTGGCTTTAAAAGGCGTGAGAGGTACATTCTCGCTGTCTATACGATTCAACACATAAGGAATGGTCATGCCGGTCTTTTTCATATATTTTTCGGTTTGCTGCAAAAATTGCCGGAAGCTTGAGTCGGGCCATGCCTCTGGATAGAAGTATCCTGCACCGGACGGTCCTGCGATCAGCAGGTCATTTGGGGTCGCAGTGTTTACATAATAATTCAATATTGCTGGTGCACCTTCGTAGAGAAGCGGACTTGAAGTCCAGTTAATCGGAACCTTACCTCTGGCCGGATCATCCCACATCACACGCATGCGATGCTGGTTATACTGAAAATTATCGCCTTCCGTAAAGGTATACGTTACATAGATTTTGTTCTCCAGCGCAGGTCGCGGAGATTTTTTCACCGGGGTGAGATTCGGTTTTGTCCCCGAGAAAACAGTCAGGTTGCTGAACCAATCGGCTGCGAGAACATAGACGCCATATCGAGATGCGATCTCAACGGAGCTGAACTCACCTTCGACATCATTGCTAAACCAGCCAAGGTAGGGAGTTCCGGGTTTTACATCAGACATGATCTTCTCGAAGAGTGCTTTTTGCTCAGGTATATTGGAATCCAGCCAGAATACCATCGCTTTATTAGCGACTGCATAATCCCTTAAATATGCATAAGGCTCCCGTTGCTCAGCGGAGAGAGGGCGGATATTACCCGCGGATACTTTATACTGATTCCACATGTCCACTTCAGCCGTCAGGTTCTGAGTACCTACAGGTGGACTGAATTCATACACAAAATAATTGCCATTATCGGCGAAACGGTGGCCGCCTTCTCCTTCAGCAACCTTGGAATTTTGTCTATCATACAGGAATTGTTCTTCTTCCGGTGTTCCTGCAATGAAGTTAGCGATCTCTTTTCCATCCGCCTTGACCGTAACCTCATGTACAGCCGGTCCCCAGCCATCTTGAGTAAAGGCGTCATCAAATCGGAGATATACTGAAGATTTTCCCAAGAGTGTAGAAAGATCCAGGGAATACGTATTACGGTTGCTTGCATCTCGAATCTGTTGTTTTTCCTCCGTTATCGTAACAAAGGATTCAGGCATCCCGGAAGGGATGCGAATCGCTGTATCCGGATCAAGTCCAATTAACATTTGGTGGTTCGTTTTCTTCCACAGATTCTCATATTGCCAGGTATAGGCATCTATCCTACTATTGAATTTACCCCGCAGGTCATCCACAATCTTCAATTTGTAAGGGGCTTTGGACAATTTGACTGCTAACTCGGGACTGGCAACCACAGCATTTTTCAATCCTGCGAGCGTGGTTGCTACGTTGATTGTATCAGGTACTTGGGGATCATATACAACCATGCCTTTGACTTCGTTGCGATAAGCAGAGAACACTTCCCAATAATCCTGATGAAGCGTGTAAGGTACATTGATGTCCTTAAGCCAGGTCAATTTACCTTCTTCCTGGGACTCAATCAGATAGATTCGGGGTTGTTCTCTGTTAACGATTCCCTGTAATGTTCCCAGCAACAATTTGATGTCACCTGGCGCATCATAGATGTCGGCTGCATCCAAATGTTTAGGCTTTTTGAAACTTGGCAGTTCACGGTGTTTGGACCCATCAGGTTTGGCAGTCTGCACATCCGTTTTCGAAGCTGAAGCAGCGCCGGCGGTTAATGAAAAAGCGCATATGAGAGCTAAACAGAGCATCGTGAATCTACGAGCCATGGCGAATTCACTCCTTGTTATAGTCAAGAATTAGAGCTGTGCCTTCGTAATACCCACCCTCCTTTTTTGGTCAAAAGCCAATCCACACATCTCTATCCAACACATATTAAATATATTCATATATAATTTTACAAGGGGTTCGACAAAACTTCCCATTATTCCTGGAAATCAGGCATTTTAAATGCGATGATATCAAGGAGATGTTCTTTTTAACTGCAGATAAGCTCAGCTTGTTTATTGCACTTGCAGGTGAAAGGATATATTATATATCTCAAATATTATGAATGAATTGGTGATGTGATCAAAATGAGTACAAATGATCGAATTCCACTGTATCAACAAATCCAGGACTATATCAGACATGTCATAACTCAAGAAAATATGAAACCCGGTGATCGCATACCGACAGAGAAGGAACTGATGGATCAGTTTCAGGTCAGTAAAATTACAGTTGCCAATGCCTTGACCGGATTAGCAAATGAAAAGTTAATTGCCCGTGTGCCGGGGAAAGGCAGTTTTGTAGCTGAAGAAGCGGATAGTGCTTCTATGACCTCAACGCAAGCGAACACAATGAAAGGTAGAGAGGGGACACTGTCTACAGGAATGATTGGCATCATTGTGCCCTCCATCCATGATTATTTTGCCATCCGGCTCGTTGAGGGAATTGAGCAAGCCTTGCGTGACGAAGGATATCGCAGCATGATCATGTTTACGCATGGCAAGGTGGATAAAGAGAAGGATGTCATCAAGGAAATGAAGGCGCTTGGGGCAGAAGGTCTATTAATCTTTCCTGTGGATGAAGAGAACTACAATGAGGAGATCCTCGGCATGAAGCTCTCGGGTTTTCCTTTTGTACTGATGGACCGTTATTTGCCAGGGGTCGAGACACATTATATTGCGGCAGATGGCAGACGGGGCACAAGGCTAGCTGTGGAGCATCTATGGGAGCTGGGGCACCGGGATATCGCTATTTGCTCGGATTCTCCCCTTCAGACAGTTACGGTTCAGGAGCGGATTGAAGGTTATATTGAGGCTTTAAAAGGCAAAGGCGCGTTAATCAATCCCGCTCATATGATCACGGATTTCCAACCGCTAACTGAACTTAAGGAAGCGGAGGCCCACCCTTTGTATCGATATATCCAAAACCGGATGGTCACAGCCTATGTTTCGCTTAACGGCAGGTTAGGTGTGCAAATCTATCAAATGGCCAAACAAGCCGGGCTTCGAGTGCCTGAAGATGTATCGATTGTAAGCTTCGATGATCCCACCTCAATCGTGGAGGAATTCAGTATATTTACCCATGTTAAGCAATTTGAGCGGGATATGGGGTATCGGGCGGCTGCTAAATTACTTGAAGTATTACGTGGTCATGGGGAAGCGAAAAGTTATAGCAAAATGCTGATTGAACCCGAACTGGTCGTACGTCAAACCACCGGAACGGTTCCTCAAGCTTAATTTTCACAAGAAAAGAAAACCTTTTCCGGAGAGAAGCGGAGAAGGTTTTTTTTATGTTTGTATAAAAAACATATTGAATATATTCATATCATATATTATAGTCTAGAAAATGATGGATAGTCATACATTGCAACCCAAATCAAATACGAGCTTGGGGAGGTTAAGAAAATGGCACGAGATCGAAAGGAAGAGCGTACCGGATTTCAAGAATCTGCTGCTTACCATCCGGATTATGATCTGCAGACTGACTTTGTGATGGTTTACGGGATTGATGAGTCGATGCAGGAACGCATTCTGAAGTGGAAAGAAAAAGGATATGTGGTTCATTTGATGACTGGAGTTGCTTGGGGGACCTATAACAGCTATCTGGATGGCGAGGTCGATGGGGCAGTACATTGGGATGAAGCTCAAATGGACCGGGAAGGCAACATGATTCTTCATGGGAGCGAACCAGTTATTCCATACATGGTGCCTACCATTTCCTTTGGTCATTACATAGCGGATCGAATACGTATTGCCGTTGACGCCGGTGTGGAAGCCATCCATCTGGAGGAACCTGAATTCTGGGTAAATGGAGGCTATTCGGAAGCTTTTAAACGGGAATGGCAGTTGTATTACAAAGAGCCTTGGATTCCGCCACACGCTTCACCTGATGCACAATTTCGAGCTTCCAAATTAAAGGCATATTTATATACACGTGTCCTGGACCGATTATGTGCCGAGATGAAGGACTACGCGTTAAAACGTTATGATCGTGTTCTTCGCTTTTATGTTCCGACCCATAGTCTGATTAATTACACACAGTGGCGTATTGTCAGTCCACAATCTCAACTCTTAGAGCTGCCCTCCATCGATGGGTATATTGCACAGATCTGGACCGGGACATCCCGAACCCCCAATGTGTATGAAGGGTTGCGTAAGGAACGTACGTTTGAAACCGCTTACCTCGAATACGGCGTCATGCAGGAACTGGTTCGTGGGACCGACAGACGAATGTGGTTCCTGCATGATCCGATCGAAGATAACCCAAATTACACCTGGGCTGATTACCGCCAGAACTATTTAAAAACGGTGGTTGCCTCACTGCTGCATCCCGGGGTCGCTCATTATGAAGTCGCGCCTTGGCCTCGACGCATCTTTCAAGGCACTTATCCATCCGAGGATGGCACTGGTAAGGAGCAAATTCCGTCAGACTATGCCACAACTTTGCTTCAGGTCATGCACACCCTTGGTAACATGAATCAGGATGTGATTGAAACAGCAGAGGAGCCATTACAAGTTGGCGTTTTTATTGCAGACTCAGCGATGTTTCAACGAATGAAGCCAGACCCTAATGCACCTCATGCCGGTAAATATGATGGAACAGATCCTGAAGGATTTCAGGAGGATGGCGATACAGAACTGCTAGATTTCTCTCCTTTTTACGGTCTGACACTGCCGTTATTAAAACATGGTATTCCTGTCCGTCCACTTCAACTGGATAATGTAAGGCGGTATCCGGGTTACTTGGCAACTTATCGTGTACTCATACTGAGCTATGAATTTATCAAACCGGAATATCCGGACATTCATTATGCCCTTGCACAGTGGGTACAGGATGGTGGAGCGTTAATCTATGTAGGCGATGACAGCGACCCGTATCACGAAATTCGTGCGTGGTGGAATCATGACCGCAAGCAAGGGCAGTCAGATCAGTCGTATAACTCCCCTCGATCACATTTGTTTGAACAGCTAGGTCTAAAAGATAAGAGGCAAGGTGTCAATAAGGTAGGAAAAGGGGTAGTTTGCTGGTTGAAAGAACATCCGACTGACTTCACTTTATCCAAGGCAGGGGCTGATCGGCTACGCCATTCTGTCAAAGAAACAATGGAAGCTGTCCACGGACCAGAACTACAGTGGGAATCGAAGCCTTATTTCAAAATTAGACGAGGTCCCTATCTAATCGTATCGGTTCTCGATGAATCGGTCAGCGAAGAGGCAGTAGTCATTCCAGGACCAATTGTGGATTTGTTTGATTCAAAGCTCTCAGTGCTGAGTCAGTTGACCCTAAATCCGGGAGAGCAAGCCTTGCTCTATGATATTGAAGCGGGTCGTCCAACGGCTGGAGAAGTATCCGTCATTGCTGCTTCTTCCCGAATAGAAGGTCTATCCCAGTCGAACACAGGTTTTCGATTCATTGCAAGAGGACCTGCCAACATGAAGGCAACGGCAAGGTTGTACTGCAAGGGTAAACCATTATCTGCCGAGTATGTGGTTCGAGAGCAGATGGCCCCAGTGGTATGGGAATGGGACCCGGATTCAAAGACAGTGCTTCTTCAGTACGAACATGGCAACGAGAACAATGCAGAGGTTCATGTCCGCTGGACTTCCTGAATTCACAATACAACCTGATTGATGTAACAGAGAGGAGTATACTAGCATGCCCTACGAACCGATAAGGCCAGAACGGTTAAAACAGATGTTAAACAAACTTCGGGAAGCCATATATGAGCCGATTGCCGAATTGGAAGTGACGGCTTGGGTTACACCAGAGCCCGTACCTTACGAGGAACGGATGACCGGCACGAAAGTGAGACTCAAGCAAGGAGAACAATGGGGGGAGTTATGGGACTGTGCCTGGTTCCGTTTTGCAGGTAATCTTCCGGCAGTCACAGGTAACCAAACGACGGTCCTCTTGCTGGATGTCAATGGAGAGCTGTGTCTGGTTGACCATGAAGGATCACCTATCCAAGGATTGACGACGATTAACTCCGAATTTGATTTTTCATTAGGTCTCCCTGGCAAACGAGTCGTGCAGCTCAATGAGACGTCTGTGAATGGCCAGGAAGTTGAAGTGTGGGCAGATGCAGGCAATAACGATCTGTTCGGCAAGTATCGGGGAGGAACATTGAAAGAAGCACTCATCGCCTTCTGCAGGGGAGATATTCGGGATCTCTATTACGATACCGAGGTGCTCTTGGAGACCGCAGAGCAGCTCCATGAAGGTTCCGCCCGGAAGGAAAGAATCTATCAGACGCTCTATGATATTTCAGTACAGTTGATCGATTTCTCGAAAGAGAATGTCGAGCAAGCGAAAAAACGACTAAATGAACAGCTAACCCTGCAGGGAGGCGATCCGGTCTTAACTCTTAGCGCTGTGGGTCATGCTCATATAGATTTGGCCTGGTTATGGCCGATCCGTGAAACGATCCGTAAAGGAGCTAGAACGTTCTCAACCGTGCTTCGCATGATGGAGCGTTATCCCGATTATGTGTTCGGAGCGAGCCAACCGCAGCTGTACGATTGGATCAAGCAGCATTATCCCAAGCTGTTTGAGCAGATCAAGGAACGTGTACGTGAAGGCAGATGGGAACCGCAAGGCGCCATGTGGGTAGAATCGGATACCAATGTGCCTGGTGGTGAATCACTCGTACGCCAGATATTGTATGGCAAGCGTTATTTTCAGCAGGAATTTGGCCTGGAAATGAAATCGCTCTGGATGCCTGATGTATTCGGCTACTCGGCAAGTTTGCCCCAGATATTAAAGAAATCCGGTGTGGATTACATGATGACCCAGAAGCTCTCCTGGAGTGAGTATAACCGGCATCCTCATCATTCCTTTCTGTGGGAGGGAATTGATGGTTCAGCTGTATTAACACATATGCCGCCAGAGGATACTTACAACAGTCCTGCAGCTCCGCGTTCGATCATCAAAGCCGAACAGGGGTATCTGGATAAAAATGTATCAAGCCATGCGCTAATGCTCTTTGGTATAGGAGACGGAGGCGGAGGGCCTGGCGAAGAGCATTTGGAGCGGCTGACACGGGAGAAAAACCTGCTTGGCTTGTCCCCAGTTATACAGGAACCTTCTTGGAAATTTTTCGAACGACTTAATGAAGAACGTGAACGGTTCCAGACATGGCGCGGTGAGCTTTACCTGGAGAAGCATCAAGGAACACTGACTAGTCAGGCGCGAAGCAAGCGGTATAACCGGAAGATGGAGAAAGCACTGCGCGAATTGGAGTTCGCCTCAGTACTTGTGGCTTCACAGCTAGGCAAGTCTTATCCGTCCGAGTCACTGGAAACGATATGGAAGGAAGTCCTCCTGTATCAGTTCCATGATATCCTTCCCGGCTCTTCCATCAAGCGTGTGTACGATGAGTCACTCATACGATATAAAGAACTTTTAGATCAGACAGAAAATATGATCAACGAAACCTACAGCCATATGGCAGACCAGATCCTTTCAAATATCGAATCCTCATCCAGCTCCTCCGTGGTGATATTCAATTCATTGCCTTGGGAGCGTCAGGAATGGATTCACACGAATGGAAGCTGGCGCAAGGTTCAGGTTCCATCCATGGGATACGCAGTGGTATCAGATCATGTGGACCAGGGCGCTATAGATGAGATCGCATCATGTGCCCAGTTAGTTCCGGGAATACAAGAGTCGGAATTTCACGTTTCCGCTGAAGAACGCTGTGTGGAGAACGACACATTCATCGTGAAGTTTGATCGGAACGGAGCCATTATCTCCATCCGGGACAAGGCTGAAGCGCGTGAAGTCATTCCGCAAGGTCATCCCGGAAATGCACTTCGTGTGTATCACGATGAAGGAGATGCTTGGGATTTCAGTCATGACTATTCCACACATACAGGTATGCCATTAACGCTTCATGACATTCGCGAGCTTCGTGAGGGTCCAAAAGTCGGGCTGGTCTTCGAGTATAACTATGGAGAATCCACTCTGATCCAGACCGTGGTTCTGACAGAAGGCAGCAGACGGATTGATTTCGAGACTACCGTGAATTGGAGAGAGAACGGGAAAATGCTTCGAACTTCATTCCCGGTGAATATCCGTACAGATCAGGTTCACTGTGAGATCCAATTTGGCAGTTTGACCAGACCAACTCATCGGAATACCATGTGGGACTTCGCCAAGGATGAGATATGTGCTCATCAGTGGATTGATTTATCGGAGCCGGATTATGGAGTCGCATTGCTTAATGATTGTAAATATGGTCATAGAACCATCGATAATGTGCTTGGTCTGAATTTGCTGCGCAGCAGCTCGTATCCTGATCCGGAAGCGGATCGAGCGGAGCATACGTTCACCTACTCGTTATATCCGCATCAAGGCAACCATGTTCAGGCTGAGATCTATCGAAGAGGTAATGAACTGAACATTCCGCTTCGTACAGATTCCTTATCATCTGTATCTGGTAAGCAGAATGGTAAGCTCCCATATTCGAAAACATTTCTTCAGCCGGATCATCCGCACATCATGGTGGAATCCGTCAAAAAAGCCGAGGATGGAGACGACATCATCGTCCGTCTATATGAAACTTCGGGAACACATGTCACCACGGCATTACATCTTGGATTCCATATAGCAGAAGCCTGGACGACTGATCTTATGGAAAATATCATTTCACCCGTTTCATTTGAAGGAGCATCCGAGATGGCTTTATCCTTCACGCCATTTGAAATCATCACGTTACGATTGAAGTTAGGACAGTTATAGCTGGGATGGTTGACCGTCCATCATGAGAAAGGAGAGGTTGGAATGTGATCAAGACACGAGTGAGCAACAATCGATTGATGAAACGAATCTGGCAGCATAAACTCTTTTATTTGTTTATGCTGCCCGGAATCGTCTGGTTTTTCCTGTTCTCCTATGTACCGTTATATGGAATTCAGGTTGCTTTTAGGGATTACAATTTCGTTGGTGGATTCACCGGAAGTCCATGGGCAGGCCTTAAGTACTTTCAACAGTTCTTCAATTACTATCAATCCGGTGACATCATCCGTAACACGATCATCATCAGTCTCATGAAACTGCTAATTGGCTTTCCGATGCCAATCATTCTTGCACTCCTCTTAAATGAAGTTAGAATGATTAAATTCAAAAAGACGGTTCAGACCCTTTCCTACTTACCTTATTTCGTATCCTGGATCGTTGTGGTTACGCTGATGCAACGACTCCTAACGCCATATGGGGGACCAGTCAATGACTTATTAGGTTCATTTGGAGCCGAGTCGATCCAGTTCCTAAACAATCCAACATGGTTCTATCAGATGATCGTCGGTTCAGACATTTGGAAGAATATCGGTTGGAATTCCATCATCTTTATGGCCGCGATTGCGGGTATTGATCAGCAGCTTTACGAAGCTGCCAAAATGGATGGTGCGGGACGCTTCAGACAGATGTGGCATGTATCGCTTCCAGGTATCCGCAATGTAGCTATCATATTATTCATACTCGCTGTGGGCAGTCTGATGAGCGCAGGTTATGAACAACTGCTTCTCCTGAATGGACCGGCAACCGCAAGCCTTGGCAGTGTACTGGACGTGCATGCCATTAACTCTGGGATTCGAGAAGGACGTCTCAGTTACGCTGCAGCTGTCGGACTATTCCAAAGTGTTATTGCACTCATTCTGGTTGTAACCGTTAATCGCATCGCCCGCAAAGTCAGTGATGTATCCCTGTTCTAAGGAGGTGACCTTATGGAACGAAAATGGTCCATATTCTCGGTGCTTAACTATATTTTTCTTGCTTTGGTTGGATTCTCGATGATTTACCCGTTTATATATATCTTGGCTTATTCACTGAACGACGGTAAGGATTCGATGCAAGGCGCGATTTATTTTCTTCCCCGCCAATTCACATTGGATAACTATGCTCAGGTATTCGATAACGCACGGATCTGGAAGGCATATCAAATTACGATTATGCGCACCGTGCTGGGTACTTTTCTCCACGTTGTATTGTGTACACTCATGGCCTATGCACTTTCCAAAAAAACATTGCCAGGTCGCTCCTTTTTTACCTTTTACATCTTTTTGCCTACGATTTTCAGCGCAGGATTCATCCCGTTCTTCATTACGCTTCAAAAACTGCATCTGATTAATAGTTTCTGGGTATACGTTCTGCCCATGTTGTTCAACTTCATGCACATCATCATTATTCGGACATTCCTGCAAGGCATACCGGAGGAACTGGAGGAATCGGCGCGTATTGATGGGTATGGAGATTTTCAAATCTTCGTACGTATCATTCTGCCTCTTTCCGGGCCGGTACTTGCAACGATCTCGCTGTTCATTGGGGTAGCCCACTGGAATGACTGGTTCTCTGGCGCCTACTACGTATCTAACAAAGATTTGATACCGGTACAGACCCTACTGCAAGAAATGCTGACAGAAGCAGAGGCATTATCCAATTCGATGCAGCGTGCAGCACAGCAGGGTGGTCAGACGGTTGGTGGAGTCGGTGGAGCAGGAGCAACACCTGAATCACTTCGAATGGCATTGCTTGTCATTACGGTTTTCCCAATCTTATGTATATATCCGTTTCTGCAACGATATTTCGTGAAGGGGGTTATGATTGGTTCGGTTAAAGGGTAGATCATCCTGACCTGAATTTGCTAGAGCTTTACCGAGATCATTTATTCAAGGAGGCGATTGGTTTGAACAGGATTTGGTCGAAAGGCGCATCCATCTTGCTCGTGTCCATCATGGTTGGAGGTTTGCTGAGCGGTTGCACGGATTCATCAGGGAATGGGGAAGGCGCAGAAGGGGAGAACGGAAGTAAACTCAAAATCTTGCACAATTGGAATGGCTCAGGCGGATCGGATAATGGGATAACCCCTGTCGAGGAAGTCATCAAAGAGAAAACTGGCGTCACATTAGAGTGGGAATATACGAAAGGCAGCGAGACGGAGAAAGTAAACCAGATTTTCGCCACACAGGATTTGCCGGACATTTACACCGGACCTGCATGGGGCGGCGAGCTGGACGGGATCATCAAGGCTGCCAAAGAAGGACAGCTGGTAGATATATCCGATAAATTGGGGGATTACCCAAACCTGGCGAAATCCATTGCAAAAGAGAATGTGCCGCCAGCATTGTATGAAAAAGCGATAGATGCGTATGACGGCAAAAAATATTTACTTTTACAAAATCAGCCCGCAACGAACGAAGACGGCATGGATTGGCTGTATGGCTTCTATGTTCGCAAAGACATCGCTGAGAAAGTCGGCGTGGATCCTCAGTCTGTCGTGACGAAGGAAGACTTCTATAACTTCCTCCAAAAAATCAAAGATGCCAACCTGAAGGAGAGCGGTCAGCCCGTGTTTCCACTGGGAGGCTTTAGTAACGGATGGTCCGTAGGCATCGGAAACACGATGTTCTATTCGGGTGCAGGCTATGTAGACAAAGGTGACGGAACGGTAGAACATAACTTTTTCACCAAAGGATACGAAGAATACACGCTGTTCTATCGTAAACTGGTCGAAGAAGGGCTGATGGACCCCGAAGCCTTTACTCAGACGGATCCTATTGCTAAAGAAAAAATTAATCAAGGACGCATTGCTATCCTTGCCGCACATTATCCGGCCATTTTGGACGCCTCCAAAGAATATGTTACTTCACATCCTGGAAGCGATTACATCCCACTCGGACCATTGGAGAGGGCTGATGTTGACCCGAGCCGGCCTGTTGATCTTGGCATTCAAGGAAACAACGTAACGGCTATCACCAGTAGCTGCAAGGGCGCGTGTGTAGATGCAGCGCTCAAGTTTCTCGATTACATGGCTTCTGACGAAGGCTTCATGCTGGCCCGGTACGGAGTTCAAGGGGTTCATTGGGATATGAAGGATGGTAAACCTGTACCGAATAAAGAATGGTTCGATAAGTTTACAGCAGATCAATCCGGTAAAGTTCGCAAAAACGAGGGCATTTCCATTGGGCTGGAATCGATTACGGGGCTTGACCGGATCAATTCGGCAGCAGGTGGCGACATCTGGGCAGACCAGGAAAGACTAGATGCCATGGAAAATGCCCGGAAAATCCTGCGTCCAAACGGCATTCAGGTAATTACAGCCTACAACCCGGGCGATGTGATCACCAAATCACCGGAATGGGAAATGTTGAAGCCTTCCATGGACCGGATGGGAGATGCCTGGAAGGAAGCCATTTTCGCAAAATCGGATGAAGCGGCCCTTAGCATTATCAACGACCTCAGGGAACAGCTTCGGAAGACTGGTTACGATCAAGCGATGCAGTTCACCAATGAGAATCTGAAAGGAAAAGATATCGTAACTGTTCAAATGCCGAACTGATGCTGAAGGGTTAAATTACCGATTATTACGGAAATCAAATAGGCTTTGCAGCGCCTTGGTTAACAAGGCGAGCGAAGCCTTTCCTCTTTGGATTAAGAAGCACAGTTTTCGTTGGAAAAATGAATTGAAGGAGATGTAATAAATGACGACGTTTAGACCACCTTCCGTACCTTTGATCACGGTAGACCCTTATTTTAGCGTATGGTCTGCTGCTGACCATCTCTATGATGATCACACCAGGCACTGGACGAACAAAACTCAAGGTATGGTTGGCATGATTATCATTGACGGCAAAATCAGAAGGTTTATGGGGAAAGTAGGCGTTCGCGAAGCTTCAACCGTTGAGGAGCCTGACGTGCTCAATCAGACGAATCTAACCGTTGAGCCGGTGACTACCCGTTACACCTTTGAAGGAGAAGGCATCGAACTTGAGGTTCATTTTACCACACCCCTATTGCTCGATGATCTTGAACTGTTATCCAGACCTGTGACGTATGTTACGTTCCATGTTCGAGCGATAGATGGTCAAGGCCATCAAGTGAAAATCTATTTTGATGTGACAGGTGAATGGTGTGTACATACTCCTGATCAGCAAGTCACCTGGGAGTCTCATGTAATTAATGAACAGTTACACGCCATGTCTATAGGAACGGTGGAACAACCTATATTAAAACGTGCCGGAGATGATACGAGAATAGACTGGGGTTATATGTATCTGGTGGTTCAGCGATCTCATCAATCTCAATCGGTCATCCATGCGGTATCCAAGCGTGAGGAGTATGCCCGGTCAGGTCTTTTTAAGACAGGAGATGATTCTATCCAGCCAAAGTCCATATCTGGCGATATGGCTATTATGGCAACTGAAATGGATTTGGGTCTTATCCATGAAGAGCCAGCATCCCGCTACCTGATGCTCGCCTATGATGATATTCATGCGATTGAATATTTTCACAAACCGCTGAATGCGTATTGGAAGAAAAATGGTATGACATTTGAGGAGATGCTGGTAAAAGCAGCGGATCAATATGAAGAGGTAGTACAACGATGCGACCGCTTTAATCGGGAACTCTTAACGGAGAGTCAGGCTACAGGTGGGAACCAATATAGAGACATTCTGGCATTGACCTATCGGCAAGCGATTGCTGCACATAAACTGGTTGCTGATGAAGCAGGAGAAGTATTATTTTTCTCCAAAGAGAATTTTAGTAACGGCTGTATCGCGACGGTGGATGTGAGCTACCCCTCGATTCCGTTGTTTCTGAGGTATAACATCGAATTGGTCAAAGGTATGATGCGTCCAATCTATAAGTATGCCGAAAGCACGGATTGGACGTTTGATTTTGCTCCACATGACGTGGGGACATACCCTCAAGCTAACGGCCAGGTTTACGGAGAGAACAAACTTGAATACCAGATGCCTATCGAGGAATGTGGCAATATGCTCCTGATGGCAGCAACGGTAGGCAAATATGAGAAGAACGCGGAATTTGCACGTGAGAACTGGGGACTTCTCACAACATGGGCTTCATATTTGCTGCAACATGGACTGGACCCTGACAATCAACTGTGCACGGACGACTTTGCCGGACATCTGGCACACAATGCGAACTTATCGATTAAAGCGATATTAGGCATTGCCGCCTATGCGTATATGTGTGATGAACTTGGTTTGCCGGATGGTGCCGTTTATCGTGAAGCGGCTGCAAAAATGGCAGAGGAGTGGTCCTCCATGGCGACAGCAGGTGATCACTACAAGCTGACTTTTGACAGCTCGGATGAGTCATGGAGCATGAAATACAATCTGGTGTGGGATCGTTTGTTGGACCTCAACCTTTTCCCAAAAGAAGTGGCTGCTAAAGAGTTGGCGTATTATCAGCTAAAACAGAATCGATATGGCGTACCGCTGGATAGCCGTGAGACATACACCAAGTCCGATTGGCTCGTATGGTGTGCCTCCATGAGCGAAACGCAGCCTCAGTTCGAACAGATGATTTCACCTCTGTGGGACTTTATGAATGAAACATCGAGCCGTGTACCTGTAACAGACTGGTATGACACCATCACCGGAAAGCAGTTAAATTTTCAAAATCGGTCGGTTGTCGGTGGATTTTTCATTCCTTTGCTGAGAAAGACATCTGTATCAAAATCATGATGAGATCAGGTGATGAATTGGAGTTGAAAATCACGGATATTCATAAATTACAACAGCAGTTCAAAAATCCTGAGGCGACGTATCGTCCACAGCCCTTTTGGTTTCTGAACCACAGTTTTAGCAAGCCAGAGCTAGAAAACCAAATTCAATCCATGGTTGAAGCGGGGGTTGGCGGCGTTGTATTGCATGCACGTCACGGGATGCAGGCCTCGTACCTGTCAGAAGAGTTCATGGATACGCTGGATTTCTGCACAAAAGAGTGCCAGAAGCGTGATATGGTTGTCTGGCTGTATGATGAGGACAATTGGCCGAGCGGAACACTGGGAGGTAAACTGACCAGGCAGTATCCCGAATATCGGATGAGATACTTGAGGGTTGAGGAACGAAGATATTTACACGATGCACAGCAGGAAATGTTATCTCTCGATTTTGCCACCTACGCTAACAATGAACTCATCGCAATTCTCGCTTATCGTGCCATCCAGCAAGAAGGGGAATGGCTGATATATGATCAACCTGAGGATATTACAGAGTTATGCGGACAGGAATGGAAGCCTGATAACGACGAGGATTATATTATACTTGCCTGCTGGTCCTGTGAAATTGCTGAAGGGATCACGTTTGCAAAAGGGTATTATCTGGACACGTTGAACCCGGAAGCCGTGCAGGCTTTCATTCAGTCGGCATACGAGCCGTTTCAGCAATTTCAGCCTCATTTCGGTGTGACCATTCAAGGTGTATTCACGGATGAACCTGGGCTCATGATCCACGACGGTTTTTTTGGAGTCGAAGCCATCCGAACGTCGGTTCAGGATGTGAATGCAACTCTGCCCGGAATCGTATTCGCTTGGACACATGGGATGGTGGAGCGGTATGAGCAGGAGAACGGATATGATCTGATTCCAAGATTAGGCGCGTTGTTATATGGTATGGCCGATGGCTGCAGGTCTGCGAGGCAGGACTATTATGATACGATTACCCGTTGGTATGTGGAAGGTTATCATGAAGCTATTCGTTCGTGGTGTGAATCACACAGCTTGCTGTACATCGGCCATACGCTGGAAGAACCCGTCTGGGGGCAGGCTCGGTCGCAGGGTAATCAAACCCGTGTCTTGCAGCAGTTCCATTATGCGGGTGTGGACTACCTAACACATGGAATCGGTACAAAGGAGAATCCACATCGTATCGTATCCGTAAAGACGGCCGCGTCTGTCGCACAGTTGGATGGGAAAAAAAGAGTTATTTGTGAGTCATTTGGTGCAAGCGGTCATGCCTATGCCATGCGACAAAGGCGGCTTGATGCCAATTTCATGGCATTTTTGGGTGTTAATTTATTTATCCCGCATGCATTTTACTATTCATTTGCAGGGTATCGGAAAACGGATTTTCCACCTACGGAATTCAAGCATGCACCGCATTGGCCACATTATCGGACTTTTGCCGATTATCTTGGTCGGTTGAGTGTACTGGGTTCTTCCACGAAGCGTACACCTGAAGTACTTCTGTTATCACCGATCCACACGGTATATGAGCATATGTTCTTATCCGGTGAATCGAACCAGCATCCAGCTGCGGATCAACTGTTTTCATTATTGTCAGACCGCATGCTGCGCAGCTCTATTGATTACGATTATGTGGATGAGTGTCAGCTCAGGGAGGCGAAGATTACTCATGCTGGAGGATATCAGTTTAACGGAGTACTAAACGAATATTCGATTTTGATTTTGCCGGAAATTACGGTCATGTCTGTAGATATCGCAAAACAGCTTGTGACCTTTGTAAACCGTGGTGGAACGCTTATAGCGGTTGGGGCAATTCCTTGTGATAGTAAGCGACAGCGCCAAGATCCGGAATTACGGAAGTATATGAACGAACTATATGGCTCCGATCCTCAGCCAGGGGAATTACAAGCGATTGGCAAAGGGTACAGCCTATTCTATTCCATGAAAAACACAGCTCATAACGACACACTTATGAACTTTTGTGTTCAGTTAAGAGAGTTAACGACATCATCACCAGCCATTGCCTGGAAACAGATCGAGGGGCAAGCTGAGGATCTCATTAGGGTTGAACGCAAAATTGAAGATCATGTGCACACATGGCTGATGAACTGGTCGGAGCAGCCCGTGACCATTCAACTCCATCAGAAACCTGTGAAAGACCACATAGAAGAACAGATGGAAGAATGGAACTTGGAAAACGGGGATATAAACCCGTTGAGTCAAGATGCTGTTCTAACATTTGTACCGGGAGAGCTTCGGGTTCTATCCGTTAGACCGGATCATGTACCTGATCCGCTTCACACTGAAGATTCGACGCATCCCAAACCGCAAGAGCCTATAAATCATAAAGTGCAACATACCACCGATGTGTTGGTACTAGGTGATCCTTGGCAGTTTCAGACCGTCGAACCCAATGTGCTTGTGTTAGATCAGTGGAAGGTCACATTGAATGACCGTCAGTCCAGAATGAATGCAACGATGCCAGGCCAAGTCAACACGTACCGGACAACATTTGTCGTAACAGAAGAATGGATCGAGCTTGTGAAATCACAGCGAGATGCAGTCTATTTAAACGAACCTGGAAATGAGCAGATCTTCACGATCGAGCTAATCCTTGACGATATCGAGCAAAAAATCCCATCCCATATTGGTTTCCTCCAACGCAGACGTAATGTTGAAATCTTTATTAATGGAATACGGATGGAAGCACTCCAGCCTTCACTGTGGCAAGATACTCATTACGCTGGTGTGGATATTACCGAACATCTGGTGAAAGGCGAGAATGAGCTTGAAGTTCTCACGGTTTCATTGCTGGAACCTATGCCAGCCATTTCCTTTCCTGCTTATCTGGTTGGTTCATTTGCTATACAAAATCAGACTACATTAACCACTGAACCTGAACAAATGACTGGGGTTTGGAATGTTGAAGGTTATCCTTTCTATTCGGGAGCAGGAGTGTACACACAGCAAGTGGATTTGTCTGGTATCAGCTTGAATACGGCCAATGAAATTTGGCTGGAAGCGGAAGACATTAGAGAGACGGCTTGCCTGTACGTGAATGGGGAGCAGGTTGGCATCCGGTTATGGCCACCCTATCATTGGAACGTCATGTCTTACATGCTGCCAGGTAATAATGTAATCGACATTCATGTGGCTAATACACTGGAGAATCTATACGGAAAGTCATCACTACCTTCGGGCATGAATGGGCAGGTAAAACTTGTAACTAAAATATTAAAATAATGCACGAATCAGGTTTAGGTTTTGGATTCGTCGGGAAAGAATATGAACACATTAAAGTCGCCATATTGGCGGCTTTTTTTGCATTTGAACAAAAAGACTGAGCTTTACTTCGCTGGAAATAATTATATTTGAACCGAGTTATTCATCAAATGATAAGACCTCACACGTAATGAAAGCGATTTAAAATTGTGTTGACGAAAACCATTTTCATAATTATTATGTAAATGAAAATAGTTTTAGAGAGGTGGATATCACTGTGAAGCAATATTTTGAGAAGGCTCAGAAGTTTGGTAAATCGTTTATGCTTCCTATTGCTGTTTTACCGGCGGCGGGTCTATTACTGGGGATTGGAGGGGCTTTGTCCAACGCCAATACGATTAACTCGTATCCATTTTTGCAGATCACATGGTTGCAGCAAGTGTTTACGGTGATGAGCAGTGCAGGAAGTATTGTGTTTGATAATTTGGCATTAATCTTTGCTATAGGTGTGGCTGTTGGACTCGCTAGAGCGGACAAAGGTACAGCAGGATTGGCAGCTGGACTTGCCTATCTGGTCATGAATGCATCGATCAATGCGATGCTGGTCAATTCGGGGAAACTTGCCGCGGATCATTTGGCTAGTGCTGGTCAAGGTATGGTACTTGGAATCCAAACCTTGCAAACTGGTGTACTCGGAGGGATTGTTGTCGGATTGGTTACCGCATGGCTTCATCATCGGTACAACAAAATAGAACTTCCTCAATTCTTAGGGTTCTTTGGAGGATCACGTTTCATTCCTATCGTTTCATCTTTTGCGGCCATCTTTATTGGTATTGCTTTGTTCTTGATCTGGCCAACCATCCAGCTCGGCATAACGCAGCTTGGAGGTTTGGTCGATAGAACTGGGTATATCGGAACACTGTTATACGGATTTGTTTTACGGATGCTGGGTCCACTTGGGTTGCACCACATCTTTTATCTGCCTTTCTGGCAGACGGGAGTTGGAGGAACAATGGAGGTTGCGGGAAAAGTTTACGAAGGAACACAGAATATTTTCTTTGCTCAACTGGGAGATCCTGCAACCGAGAAGTTTTTCTCGGGTACATCCCGATTTATGTCAGGACGTTTTATCACGATGATGTTTGGTTTGCTCGGTGCGGCACTCGCTATTTATCATACGGCCAAGCCTGAACGTAAAAAAGTAGTTGGCGGATTGATGTTGTCTGCGGCACTCACTTCGTTCTTGACAGGAATTACGGAGCCTCTGGAATTCTCATTCCTGTTTGTTGCTCCAATCCTGTATGTCATTCACGCCGTATTTGATGGATTGGCATTTATGCTTTCACATATTTTTGAGATTACAATCGGTCAGACTTTTTCAGGTGGATTAATCGACTTTATCTTATTCGGGATACTTCAGGGTAATGCCAAAACGAACTGGATTATCGTTCCCATCATCGGTGTGGTCTGGTTCTTCCTTTATTACTTCACCTTCCGAATCTTGATCGTGAAGCTCAATTTAAAAACTTCGGGACGTGAGGAAGAGGTAATATCAAAGCCAGACGCCAAAACGCAAAGTCAGCTCTCCAATACACCCGCATCAACGAAAGGTGAAGAACGCTCTATCGCCATTCTGAATGGACTTGGCGGTGCAGACAATATTAACGAATTGGATTGCTGTGCAACACGGCTTCGTGTATCCGTGAAGGATATCGAGAAGGTTCAAAAGGATGCGCTTACAGCTACGGGAGCCAAAGGGGTAGTACTTGTCGGTAACGGAGTGCAGGTTATTTATGGCCCTCAGGTTACCGTGATCAAAAATGAAATCGAAGAAATTATGGAAACGGAGTAATTGCAATGAATGTAGAAAAATTAGATAACTTAGGTTTACAAGGTGGTCTCGTTGTATCATGTCAGGCTTTGGAGCACGAGCCACTTCATAGTTCGCTGATTATGGGACGCATGGCAGTCGCGGCAAAAGAGGGGGGAGCGATCGGTATTCGTGCGAATACTGCTGTAGATGTGAAAGAGATCAAAGAACAGGTTGATCTTCCCGTCATAGGTATTGTGAAAAGAAACTACGGAACCAATCCCGTATTTATTACACCAACGATCTTGGAAGTGGATGAACTTGCCGAGGTCCATGCAGAGATTGTTGCGGTTGATGCCACTTTGCGTGCACGGCCGGACGGTAAATCACTGGATGAATTCGTACATGAAATTCGCACCAAACATCCTCAACTTCTATTAATGGGGGATATTGCAACGAAAGAGGAAGCCGTTAATGCAGAACGACTTGGTTTTGACCTGATCTCCTCTACATTGGTCGGATATACAGAGGAGACAGCAGGGATTAAACTGTATGATAATCAATTTGCAGCTTTGAAAGAAATTCTAACTAGCGTACAGACGCCTGTTGTTGCGGAAGGGAATATCATGACACCGGAGATGGCGGCAACGTGTCTGGAAGCTGGAGTCTATTGTGTCGTTGTTGGTGGAGCCATTACGCGTCCTCAACAAATTACGGAGCGTTTTGTCTCTGAAATTGCCAAATTGAAAAAAACTTCTCCTTCTGTCCTATAAAAAAGAGAAGTTAACAAACAGCCAACGAATCAAGTTGGCTGTTTTGTTATTCAGCAGAATATAGAGCTTTTAACGTTTGCTGCCGCGCACTAAGTAAATGTTCATCCTCAAGTAATAGCAGTGAAATCACATCCAGGATGTAAATAATGGCCAACTGGCTGTTGATAAAGTTCACATCTCCGGTTCGCCCAATATCCGGTGTGAAAATGCACAAATCCGAGATTTCGGAGAGGGGGGTGTGATCAAAATTAGTAATTCCAACAACTTTGCTTCCTCTTTTTTTGGCAGCATTTAATGCATCACTGACTTCTAAGGTTCGTCCTGAATTGGATAAACCAATAACCAGATCATCTTCCCCCAAAAGAGAAGCACTCATGATCATCATGTGTGAATCCGTCACCGCATCAATGACGATATCCATCCGCATTAGTCTGTATTTGAACTCCAGAGCAGATAAACCTGAACTTCCCAAACCATACACATAGATTCTGCGAGCTTTTTTTATGTACTGGACCACTTGTTCGATTCTGTCGGTATCCAGCATTTCTGCGGTTGCGTTGATGATATCATTGTGGATCTGCTGTGTTCTTATAAAGAAATCCGTTTGATTGCGGGGTTGATCCACTTCACGGTTAAGTCGAATTTTAAAATCTACAAAGGTAGAACAACCTACTTTTTTACAAAATCGAGTAATGGTTGACATGGAAGCATTGGTGTAAGCAGCCAAATCCCTAATATTAATATTATTAATGGATGATTTATTACGCATCACATAATCAGCTATTTCCTTTTCTTTCGTTGAAAAACGTTGATATTCAAGCTGCAGCATGTCGATGACACTAGATGACATTATGATTCCCCTTTCCCAGAACATGTTAACTTTTGTATAGTCTATCCTCATTAGTCTACTTCCTAAAAGCCAATTCATCAAACCTTTAAAAATAGTCTGTATATTTTGATCCAAATGGGAGGAAAACCATATTGATTATTATGTTAACTAAAACATTGTCCATATTATAAGTCAAATAAATGTAAGAGTTTACATAAGTTTTACTTCCCGCTAACCGGATGCTGATCTTCCCTTGTTATGCTAGGCCTGTTTGGATTTACATAAGCCAACCAATCATACATACAAAGGAGAGAATTATGATCAGTCACCTCTACAAAAAGATGTTATCCATCCTGTTATCGATTGCTTTGATATTCGGATGGCTTGCGGGATTTGGGGGAGTTAATTCAGCCCAAGCCGCATCATTGTCTGAGCCTGAGATGCTGTTAGAGCGTAATGCCAATTGGCATTATTTCGATCAGGGTCAGGATCTACAAGCGGAATGGCGCGCTTCATACGATGATTCGTCCTGGAATTCAGGACAGGCTCCATTTGGTTACAAAGACAACGGTAATGGCGTAAGCACTTCCTATTTTGGATCACTCAAAACGGAAGTCAGCTACGGTCTGGACAAAAAAAATAAACCCCGCACAACCTATTTCCGGACAAACCTAACCGTTAACAAAGATCAAATTGACGGTTACGGGCAAATTCTTGGCACATTCGGTATTGATGACGGTGCAGTGATCTATGTGAATGGTGTGGAAGTCATTCGTTTTGGCATGCCGGATGGAGAGATTGTGTACTCTACTCAAGCAACCTCAAATAAGGACTTGCCGGTTATGTATGAGAATATCGACCTGACTGAGCCAATGAAAGTCAATTTGCATGAAGGCTCAAACGAAATTGCGGTCGAAGTGCATCAACAGAGCGACAGCAGCTCTGACCTGTATTTTGACATGGAGCTTAAAGCCTTGGCTAATGCGCCATCGCTGGATATCAGCAAAGTAACAGTTACCTTCTACGGTGATGCAACCAGCACCAAAGGTTTCACTTGGTATACGCCGCTTGCTTCTGCACAGAGCACGGTTCAAGTGGTACGTAACCAGGGAGGTGTTACTGACTTCGGTCAGGCACAAAGCTTCTACGGGCGTGAATCCGTGGCTTCCAACTCTCCGGGAGAACGGGTACACAAGGCGGAAGCAACGGGTCTTTTGCCAGATACCGACTATTCTTTCCGTGTTGGTGATCAGGATCTGGGCCTATGGAGTGAGGTTGGAACGTTCAAAACGGCTCCGGTTGATGGAGCATTTACCTTTATTGACCTGACGGATACACAAGCGAAGGAAGAGGATGAGGCGATCCTGTCCGGCTCTACTCTATCCAAAGCACTCGCGACTGTTCCGAATGCTGAATTTGTCGTCCATAACGGAGACGTTGTGGAGAATGGCACTTCAGAGCAAGAATGGAATTGGCTGCTTGGTCATTCGCAAGCCAGTCTTATGAACACGACCATTGCACCATCTGCTGGCAATCATGAGAATAAAAATTATGCGTTCTACGAGCATTTTAATGTGAAGCAGCCAGACGGTGCTGCAACGGTAACAGGCGCATATTATTCGTATAATTACAGCAAAGCTCATTTTATCGTATTGAACTCTAACGAGGATTCATCGGACTACGCCAACTTCTCGAATGAGCAAGTCGCATGGATGAAGCAGGATGTAGCGGAAGCAAAAGCCGCAGGAGCCAAGTGGATTATCGTTAATATTCATAAAGGCCCGTATACGACATCGAATCACGCCACGGATAGCGACATTATTGGTGCAAACGGGGAACGAAAAAAAATCGCCCCGCTCATGAACGAACTGGGGATTGATCTGGTCCTTCAGGGACATGACCATATCTATGCACGGACGAAGCCGATCAAGAGCGATGGTACCGCTGAAGATGTGTCCAAAATAACGGAGACCTTCAATGGACAGAGTATCGAATACGCGGTCCAACCGGATGGAACCATTTATATGATTCCTGCTACCGCCGGGGCCAAAGTATACTTCAAAAACGTAAAACCAGAACTTGGTGAAGCGTACTTCAGCTTGTTCGAGCGTGCGGAAGAAAACCACTCACGGCAATATGGCGACACCACGAGCGCAGCCAGAGGGCAGGTTCAGAACTTCGTTTCATTGACTATTGACGGAGACAAGCTGTCCGCCGTAACGTATGAGATTGACCAAAATAAGAATGCAGAACCATTTGTCGTGGACACGTTCGGGATTATCAAGGAATCGGATACAGTTCCTGTTCCAGAACAGGTAAACAAGGTAACGGTAACGTTCCATGGAGATCCTACCAAGAGCAAGGGGTTCACGTGGTACACTTCCGATCAAGTAACGAATAGCGACCTTCAGGTTGTAGAGAAAACAGCGGCAACACCTGATTTCACGCAAGCCAAATCGGTTCAAGGGCGCTCTGCAAAACCTGCGAATGCTCCTACAGAACTGATGCACAAAGCAGAAGTGACAGATCTGAAAGCTAATACAACTTATTATTTCCGTGTAGGGGATGCTTCCCAGCAAGTATGGAGCGAGACAGGTACCTTCCGTACAGCACCGGAGAAAGGCAAATTCACTTTCATTGATCTGGCGGATACACAAGCGAAGGAAGAGGATGAGGCAATTCTATCCTCTGAGACATTGGCCAAAGCATTGGCTACAGTACCGGATGCACAATTTGTCGTTCATAACGGGGATATCGTGGATACTGGTGTGAAAGAGGAACAGTGGAACTGGCTGCTAGGGCATTCGCAAGAAAGCCTCTTAAATACAACCATCGTTCCGTCCGCAGGGAACCATGAGGACAAGAATTATGCGTTTATCGATCATTTCAACATCCAGTCACCGGTGAATTCCGCTACGGAGACGGGAGCTTACTATTCTTATAATTACAGCAATGCGCATTTTGTTGTGTTGAACTCCAATGAGGATTCGGATGAGTATGACAACTTCTCATTAGAGCAAGTCGAGTGGCTGAAGAAAGATGTTCAGGCTGCCAAGAAGAATGGATCCCAGTGGATAATCGTTAACATTCACAAAGGGCCGTACACGACGTCAAATCACGCAACGGATTCGGACATCATGGGAGCAAACGGTGTACGTACCAAGATTGCACCGATCATGGCGGAGCTTGGCATCGATTTTGTACTCCAGGGACATGATCACATCTATGCCCGCACAAAACCGATTGATCAGCAGGGGAAAGCGCGTCAGCCTGAAATGATCACGGAGATGCAAAATGGACAGAAAATCGAGTACTCTGTGAATCCGGATGGCACAATCTATTTGATCCCGGCAACAGCTGGTCCAAAAGTGTATTACAAAAATCCGAGCACAAGTCTCGGTGATGCTTATTACAATCTTTTTGAACTGGCAGAGGAGAATCATGCAGCCAAATATGGTCCTGATCCGAATGACAACCGTCGACCAATGCGCAGTCAGGTACAGAATTTTGTGGGCATTACGATTGACGGCAGCAAACTGACAGCTGTAACGTATGAAATTGACCAAAATCAAAATGGAGCAGCGCCGTTCATTGTTGATCAATTCGGTATCGTGAAGAAGACGGAACCATCGAATCCGGGACCAGGAACGTCCAATCCGGGAACATCGAATCCCGGCTCAGGTTCAGGTTCAGGTAATGGTTCCGGTAGCAGTAATGGTTCTTCAGGAACCGGTGGCGATACAACAACCGGAAACGGTTCGAACAGCGGTAGTGGTAGCGGAACTGATTCCGGCAACAAACCGGATACTGGATCTGGCAATAACGGAAACGGAGGCACTGCGCCAGCCTTGAAAGATACAGCCGGACACTGGGCAAAATCAGCAATTGATAAAGCCGTGACGGCTGGATTCGTCAATGGTTATGGTGATCAGACCTTCCGTCCGAATCAGAAAGTCACACGTGCCGAGTTCATTACGATGCTGGGCCGTGCCTTGAATCTGAATACCGTAAGCGAGACTATTCACTATACGGATGATAACAAGATTCCTTCATGGGCGAAGCCTTATATTACAGCAGCTGCATCCGCTGGCATTGTCAATGGTTACGAGAATGGCTCGTTCGGTCCTAGCAAGACGCTGAGCCGGGCGGAGATGGTAACTATGATTGCACGCGCTGGCGGAATTCAAACGAATTCCAATGCGAAACTGGATTTCAAAGATGCAAAGGATGTCCCAGCATGGGCCGTATCCTATGTAGCTTCTGCCGTGGAAGCAGGTCTGGTGGGCGGTGTAGGTGGCAATCGATTTGCTCCGATGCAGACAGCTACCCGTGCTGAAGCAGTTACACTTATTGTTGGGCTTCTTGAACAATCGAAATAACGCTAAACCTAATTTCAAGAAACCAATGCGGAATGTTCCCGCATTGGTTTCTTGTTTTATTCTGGAGACCGGGAAATATTAGAGACATTGCAAAAGAATCAGAGTCCCTGTACAGTGGATGAATCATTAAGCAACAAAGACTCCAAGAAGGAGGGTATCTATGAAGTCCCACACCTTTGAGCGTATTAAATTCCCGGCAGGGTTTTGGACAGGCTTGCATCAATTAGGGATTGCCGCCCACGATGTAGCTCGTAAAGCACAACTGCCGCTCACGATTATAACTGAACCAGCTGTTACGACCGCTCAATATTTTGCGATCTGGCAGGCATATTCCGATCTCGTCGGTGACACTGCCGAAGGAATCATCAAACTTGCAACCGTCTTTGAAACAGGGAAATACCCGCCGAGTGTCTTAGCGACCTACCACGCACGTGACTACCGTGATGCACTACAACGAATGGCTCGCTACAAACAACTTTGTCCCCCTGAAAGCTTGCGTATTACTGAGGAGGGCGATGATTGTTCAATTGAACTGGAATGGTCTAACGAACAACCAGGTCCGTCATTGCTGGTTGGAGTCACACTGGCATTTCTCCTCGAACTTGGGCGCCGGGGAACAGGTCAACCTTTGACTGCGCGGCTTGTCGAATTTTCGCATACCATGGGTGATGTTCGAACCCTTGAGACTTATTTTGGCTGCCCAATTCGGATTGGTGCAACATGTAACCGGCTCACCTTACATCGCAAAGATTTGGACCGTCCGTTTCTTTCATACAACGAAGAGTTACTGGAGATCCTTACTCCCGCCCTGGACCGATCGCTGAATGAACAGCAGGGCAGTCGTTCTATTACAGACATGGTCAAATGGATTATGAAACGCAGTCTCACAGGAGGTCGACCCGACATTCAGGTCGTTGCCAAGGAATTGGGTATGAGCGATCGGACCTTGCAGCGCCGGCTTACAGAAGAGAATACAAGTTTCAAGCATCTATTGACGCAAGCAAGACATGAGCAGGCACGAGCCTACTTGGCAGACCCTACACTGGACATTAAAGAAGTAGCTTTCTTAATTGGATATGAAGACCAGAACTCATTCTACCGTGCCTTTCGTTCATGGGAAGGGGATACGCCAACGAATTGGCGTACGGAATATTTAGGAACGAATTCGCTATCCGAAGGATCGCCAGAATCATCAACTCTTCATTAACTGAATGCTTTATATCATTTGGCGTGTGATGCAAGAACTTTGGCGCAACACGCTAGTTACTCGGCTATGTAGACAAGGTAATATAAATCCTATCCGGAGCACAAGACTGTTTATAACATGATAACGATTCAGCTTGCCGCTACAAGAAAATAAAAGGAGTAGTTGATATGGATATGGGTTTATACGGTAAAACAGCTTTGGTTACAGGATCGACGAAGGGGATAGGGAAAGCCATTGCCATTGAACTTGCCAAAGAAGGGGTTAATGTGCTCATCAATGGACGAAATGATGCAGAGGTTGAGCGCGCAGTTCATGAAATAAAGACCGAGTTTCCCGCTACCTCACCTCAAAAAGCTACAGCTGATCTGGTGGACATTGGTCAAAGAGAAGCCTTATTTGAAAAATACCCCCAAATTGATATCCTAGTGAACAATATGGGAATTTATGAAATGATGCAATATGAAGATATCAGCGATGAGGTTTGGGAGAAATACTTCCGTACGAATGTTCTCGCTGCAAATGCTTTGTCCAAATTTTACATGCCTAAAATGTTGCAAAATGATTATGGCCGCATGATCTTTATTGCGAGTGAAGAAGCCATCATGCCTTCAGGACAAATGCCTCAGTATTGTATGACCAAATCCATGTTATTATCGTTGTCCAAAAGTTTATCGAAATTAACGGTAGGAACAGAAGTTACCGTCAATACAATCATGCCAGGACCAACCCTCTCTGAAAATGTGCAACAAATCATAGAGAGCATCTACCCTGATGAATCGATGACTTTTTTAGAAAAAGAGAAGGATTTTATGCGCAAAAACCTGCCTCAATCCGAAATTCAACGATTTATCAAGCCTGTTGAGATAGGCAGATTGGCCACATTTGTATGCAGTCCGTATGCATCGGCATTCAAAGGTTCTCCAATCCGTATGGATGGGGGAATGGTACCAACCATCTTCTAAACTTTGTTTTTCACTATACAACTGAACGTAAAGAACCTTGAGGGAAGCCCAAGGTTCTTTTTTCGTTTCCATATATCTATAAGCTTAATGGATCAAATCCGATTCGTTTTCTGATACACTGATTGATTTTATAACAAGCTCACTGAAAGCTTTAACGGCTGGAGAGAGCCATTTTTTCTTTTTAATCAGCATATGGGAGTAAAGGGGGTCAAACTGTTCGGAATGACTCACAATCTTAAGTTTTCCTCGTTCCACGTCTTCTTTAACTGTCATGTAAGGTAAAAAAGAAAAGCCGAGTCCACTCATAACGGTTTGTTTGATGGCCTCAATACTCCATAACTCCATCGTTTGAAACGGAGGAATATCATGTTTTACAAGATGTTTTTCAAACATGGTTCGATAACTGCATCCTTCTTCGTTGGTGATAAAAAAGGTGGGGTTGTTCTCAAGTTTATACGCATCAAAATGTTCCGGGCCGTCATTGCTGGAAACCAGTACTATTTTTTCCTCGATTAGCTGGTAATGAATGCATTTTTCCGGATGCAGCTCCGGGTACACCATCAAAGCTACATCTACACGCCCACTTATCAAATCAACCTGGTTTTGCTCACATGTACCGTTGGTAAGGATGAATTGAACTTGAGGATATTTCGATGAATACTCCTTGATGATCGGACTTAATCTGGAAATTGTTAAAGACTCTGGTGCAGCTACCCTTAATTTACCTTTAACTTCCTGTTCGCTTCTTATACTTTTAATCTGATCATGAGTTGCCAGCAAATCTTCTGCCAGCGGTATTAATTCCCTCCCCAGATGTGTAAGCTTCAATTGTCTTTTTTCGTATGTGAAAAGCTCCCCGCCAATCTCTTCTTCGAGGGACTGTATATGAGCCGTGATCGTAGATTGTGTGTAGCCCAATTGGGATGCGGCACCGGTATAGCTTCCAACCTCGACAATCGTCTGAAATGTGACAAGATGTCTAATTTCCATCCAAGTTCTCCTTAGCTTGAGACATGTATCGATAAAAATGATAGTGCTTTAAATAATTTCGATTTTATTAAGGGTTTAATTCATCATACAATAAAGTCCTTCAGATCGTAAATGATTTCATTGGGGGGTACAGCTTGAATATTGTAGCATTTCTAACGTATGTTATCGTGACCTCCATAACACCTGGACCAAGCAACATCTTGATGATGAATGAGGCACGGAAATTTGGCTTTATTGGATCATGGAGATTTAATGGTGGTATTTTAGCGGGGTTTGGCTTATTGGGGATCATAAGCGGCGTATTTACAACAAGCCTATATCACTGGTTGCCAGTTGTAGGGCCGTATTTTAAATGGGCTGGTGCAGCATATATGCTTTATCTGGTGTGGCTTATGATGGGGAATAAAAGCTCGGAAAAGGATTCGAGGGATGTGCAATCGTCATTTTTATCCGGTGTTATGCTCCAACTTATCAATGTCAAAAGTATATTGTTTTTTCTAACGGTGATGAGTGCTTTCATTTTGCCTTCTTCACCTTCTGGCGGGAGTCTTGTTATTTATTTGAGTTTATCGATCCTTCTGGGATGGTTGTCGTTACTTGTATGGTCGGGGTTTGGCTCCATGTTCAAAACCTTTCTAACTGTCCATGACAGGTCATTTCGATTGCTGATGTGTCTGTTGTTGACATACTCAGCGATACGTATTTTTATTTAACTCAAAACGTAGGAGGATAATTGAAATGAAACCGTTCAAGATCGCTATTCCAGAGCAACAATTACATGATTTATCTAACAGATTGAAACAGGTTCGATGGCCCTCTCGATTCTCTGAAGAACCATGGGCTTTGGGGACAGATCATTCCTTTTTGAAGCGATTAGTGGATTACTGGAGTTCGGAGTATAACTGGCGCGAGCAAGAAGCAAGACTGAATCGTTTCCCGCAATATATTGAGAACGTGGATGGTTTCGATATACATTTTGTTCATGTTCGAGGTGAAGGAGTTTCATCACGGCCGCTGCTACTGACTCATGGTTGGCCAGGATCATTCGTAGAAATGTTAGAACTGATTCCTTATCTAACAACCCCATCATTATATGGTGGACAGGCTGAAGACGCATTTGATGTGATTATTCCTTCTTTGCCGGGATTCGCATTTTCGAGTAAACCCATCCAGCCTGGGGTAGGTTCCAAATATGTAGCTACACTTTGGGCGAAACTGATGGATCGTCTGGGTTATGAAAGGTATTTTGTACAGGGAGGGGATATTGGAGCAGGAGTCTCAACGTGGTTAGCCTTCATCTACCCTGAGCGGGTGAGAGGACTTCATCTTAATTATATTCCTGGAAGCTACAGGCCACCACTTACTCAGAATACACCTTCGATGAGCAAAGAAGAGCGCACATACCTTGACTCCATAGCGGAATGGTCGGAACGAGAAGGCGCTTATAGCGCCATTCATAGAACCAAGCCGGAAACTTTGGCTTTTGCACTGAGTGATTCCCCGTCAGGTCTTGCCAGCTGGATGGTAGAAAAATTTCGGGGGTGGAGTGACTGTAAAGGAGATATTGAGAGTTCCTTTTCACTTGATCATATCCTCACGAATATCTCGATATACTGGTTTACCAATACCATTGCATCTTCCATGCGAATCTATACTGAAGGTGGCAAAATGCCACTGCATTTCACGGAAGGCCAGCGCATTACTGTTCCAACAGGGGTTTCCGTATTTCCCAAGGAGTTGCCGATGCCTCCACAAAGCTGGGTAGAGCGTGTGTATCATGTTACGTACTGGGAGGAAGCGGATAAAGGGGGGCATTTCGCTGCGATGGAACAGCCAAAGTTATTAGCTGAACATCTTCATCGTTTTATTCATTCCATTAATTAATTTCTCATACAATCCTTTTCTGGACTTTAACGGGAACAAAACGGAACCATTCAGAAAGTCGCCTGTTGGCGGCTTTTTATATAGTTATGCAAGTTTGTTTGGTTATGAATGATATTCTCTAACCGTATATATGCAGTTTCTTCCTCCAGCCAAAATATACTCTCCACGTTCAATATGAACTTGATCCCCCAGAACCGTTTTGAATAAATGCAATTCATTCTTACATAAGCCGGTACATACTGCTGCAGCTTCACAGATGGGACAATGCTTCTCTATAAATAAGAGGCTACCATCGCCTTGATCCTTAACCTCGGCCATATAGCCTTCATTTGTTCGAATTTCAGCCAGTTTCTCCAGCCTTTCCTTCACGCCGGATGCATCACCAATGTACTGAAGATATTGTTCTTGCATATTTTTATTCCGAACACTGAGCAGCTTGTCCAGTCCTTCATTTCCGAAAGCTTCTTTCATGGAATTGATCAGACTGACGGATAACTCCGAATATCCACTAGGGAAAAAACGATCAGCAGCGGGGGTTAATCTCCATAGCTTGGTTGGTCGACCCATGGGACGAGCCTCTTCTTCGAAAGTAACCAATCCTTCTTCTTTCAGTGCATTTAAATGCTGCCTGATAGCCATTCCAGATAACGCAAATTGGGAGGAGAGTGCCACAACATCCATTCCACCTTGCTGTTTAAGCAGGTTAATGATTGCTTTTCGGGTACTGGTTGAGGCATCCTTTTTCGTTTGATCCCGGCTCATGGTGAACCTCCTTTTTAAGCAACTGAATCTTCATTATTTCATACATTTTAAACAAATACATTGACAAAGTCAAAGGCGAACTGTAGTTTAAACTTTGTAAAGTAAAATGTTTACTAAGTATCCGGATACGGTGTATACATAAAATTCTCTTGGAGGTCCCATATCATGTCGTCCCATTCTCAAAGTATTTTCAGTCCGCGTTATTTTGCATTATCCATAGGAATTATATTGTCAGTGATGGCTGTTGGATTTGAAGGTTTGTCGGTAACGACAATTGCTCCTTCCATTGCTGGAGACCTGAACGGTCTTAACCTGTTCGGCTGGATATTCAGTACATATTTGCTTGCACAGATTATAGGCACCTTGGTTGTTGGTCGGATTATTGATAGAAGGGGACCTGCAGTACCATTTACGCTCGCACTTCTATTGTTTATTGTCGGCCTGGTCGCAGCCGCAACTGCAGGAGATATGTACACCATGATCGCGTCACGGGCCATGCAGGGTTTGGGTGCTGGAGCTATGATGACTTGCGTGTACACGGCCATTTCCTTAAGTTATCCGGATGAATTACGCGCCAAAATACTGGGAGCATTCGGTACAGCCTACGTTCTTCCGTCCATGCTTGGTCCATACATTGCAGGCCTTATTGCAGATCAGTGGTCATGGCGCTTTGTGTTCTGGGGGATTCTACCAATCTTGTTGATTTCAGCACTCCTTAGCTTACCTGCATTTACGAAATTAAAATCACAACCTGCCCAAGGGGCGAATGGATCTGCCGCAACTTGGATGGCACTGCTATTAACGATAGGTACGGGGACTTTATTAGTGGGACTTGGCAAGCTTCCGTCAATTATTGGATTTGTTATTGTCCTTATCGGGGGAGTACTGATGGTATACCCACTGCGCAAACTGCTGCCGGAGGGAACCCTTGCTTTGCGAAGAGGTATGCCCGCTATACTCGCTACGCGTGGATTGTTCTTCGCTGCTTATACCAGTACACAAAATTTCTTGGTATTGGCTTTAATTGAGGTCAAAGGCATTACACCTTCTCAGGCTGGTTTAATTGTAGCAAGCGCTGCACTGAGCTGGTGTGTCATTGCTTATTTGCAAGGTCGTTGGGACTCGGCAGATCAGGGTCGTGGACGTCATAGACGAATTATTACTGGTGTTCTCCTGCTTGCCATCGGAATTACCATCGTATTTTGGGTTCCTGTTGTGACCGTTACCGTAGCGGTTATAGGCCAGATCATAGCTGGGATAGGCATTGGATTAGCACATCCGATTAGCGGTGTTGTTGCGTTTTCTCAAACAGGAGAGGAAGGCGTTGGCAAAACCTCGGCAAATCTGCAATTTGCAGATTCGTTTACACCGGGCGTGGTCATCGGGATCGGTGGTTCCATCCTGGTGGTGTGTCAAGCTGGCGGGATGTCATTGCAATCAGGATTAATCGTAACGATGGGCTTTCATCTGTTGTTGATTGTCTTGAGTTTGATTGCCAGTACTCGGATTGCACCAGTAACAGACCAAATAAGAACGGGACTGCAATCGTTGGGTGTGAAAAACAAATAAACGGGGGTAAGCCAAGGAAGGTGTGATGGTACGATGTTGACTTCGGATACCGAGAAACTTTTCACAGCCTATCGTATTATTGGGACGAAATGGACGATCCATATCCTATGTACTCTTTCGCAAGGTCCTAAGAAATTCAGCGAGATTTACGAAAATGTGCCTTCCATCTCAGAAGCGATCCTATCCAAACGATTAAAAGGTCTTCAGGATGATCAGTTGGTGAAGAGAAAAGTCCTAACACATCCCATACAGATCATGTATGAACTTACACCCAAAGGGGCCGCTCTAGCTGCTTTCATACCCTGTTTGATGGAATGGTTTACTACAAATATGAATTAACGCAATGGAATATCCTGCGATTGCCATCATTTTTTCCGGAGGTTTTCTGAATGAACCATGTGATAATCCTATCAGATACGCATCACATTGTTAAAAGTTTAAGTTTGTTGATTCAAACCGAGCCGTCGTTACATGTACTGGAGGCTACTCGTGATGTGATCGGCAACATGGATCAACTTCCGGATAATTCTGTGATCATCGTAGATATGAATGTGGACAATATTGAGCTGTTAATAGAACAATTTCCCGAGAAATATCGAGTGATATTGTATAGCGGATCGCTGGAACTTATGGATATTCCTATCCATCTGCAATCAACAGGTTGTGGTTATTTTAATGCATATACGAGTCCTGAAGAAATCATTAAGATTTTAATGGGCTGCGTTTGAAAAGCAACAGCTTAGCCAAAAAATACGCTCAAGGAGGTATAACAATGATTCAGGTCAGTGAAGCAGCAGCAGAAAAAATCGTTGAAATCCTGGCAAGTGCGGATACCCAGAATTCTTTCCTTCGGGTCGGGGTGGATGAGGGGGGATGCAGTGGTTTATCCTATAACCTTATCGTAGATGAACAGCAAGAAGAAGGGGATATTTTATTAGATAAAGGTGTGTTTCGTATATTGGTTCACACCAATTCGGTTCCATATATTGAAGGACTTGAGATTGATTACGAAGAAAGTGGAATGTTAGGGGGATTCACCATGAATAATCCTAATGCAAAAGTTTCATGTGGATGCGGGGCCAGCTTCCGAATGGCGAATTACCGTGGTGAGGTCAAAAAATGTGATTAATTGTCAGGATGACGGAATATTTTCAACCAATATCTCATATTAAACATACAATGAAGGAGCTTTCTATTGGCCGATCGTGCAATCATGTCTTTTCAACTCAGGGAGAGAATGTCATGAATATTTTTGAAAATCACATACCTTTGGAAAAATTGAAATGGAATGAGCCATTAAAAGACCACACGTATATCAAACTGGGTGGTAAAGCAGACATACTTATCCATCCTACAACGAAAGAAGAAATTGTTAACGTGATTAACATTGCAAAAACACATCAAATACCTCTGACGGTCATTGGAAAAGGATCAAATGTCATTATCAAAGATCAGGGCGTGCGTGGAATAACGCTCTCTCTGAGCGAATTTGATCAGATTAAAGTCTATGGTGACAAGATTGTAGCGCAGAGCGGTTCCAACATTATTGATGTGTCACGTACAGCTTTGGATAACAGCTTAACAGGTCTGGAGTTTGCATGTGGGATACCCGGAAGTACAGGTGGCGCTTTATATATGAATGCAGGAGCTTATGGTGGTCAGATGGATGAGGTCGTTGAACGAGCGCTAGTGGTTACTAAACATGGAGAGTTGCTTAACATGGTCCGAGATGACATGCAGCTTGGTTATCGAAACAGTATCTTCCGAACGGATCACTACATCATACTTGAAGTGGAATTTAAGCTTAAACCAGGGAACAAGGATAACATCTCGAGTACCATGCAGGATTTAACGTTTAAAAGGGAATCCAAACAACCGCTTGAATTTCCCTCTTGCGGAAGTGTATTCAAACGTCCAGAGGGACATTATGTTGGAAAACTCATTCAAGAATGTAACTTACAAGGCACTCGCATTGGGGGAGCGGAAATTTCCAAGAAGCATGCTGGTTTTATCATTAATGCAGATGACGCCACTGCTGAGGATTATTTGGAATTAATCAAATTAATTAAAAAAACAGTACGTGATCAATTTAATATTGAATTGGAGACGGAAGTCATTATTTTGGGAGAGTAGGCTGCAATGAACAGTGAGCTAAGTGTTGTCATCTATATTCTGGTTCTCCTTAGTTCACATGAAAATGAGAAGCTAACCAGTACTCAGATCTCTGAAATGATTCGGGTGAACCCGGCAAGGATACGCCGAGTCCTTAGCTCGATCAAAAAAGTGGGATACGTTAAGTCAAAAGAAGGTATAGACGGTGGTTATGTTTTGTCCAAAGACCCGCATGAGATAACCTTGAAAGATGTGTACACCCTGGTATCTTCCAAACCGCTTCAGATCCCCAAACCATCCATGATGACAAAAGGGAATTTAACAGCAGAGGTAGATATTCAGCTCGTAAACATTTTCATAGAAAGTGAACAACAGTTAATGCAGCAGTTAGAAAAAATCACCCTAGGCAGTATGCTTCATGTGATGAAGGAATGTGCGTTGGGAAACGTGGAATCGTTTGATGATGAAGAAGAAATCATTGGAGGTTAATGTTGTGAAATTAATCGGATTGTCCGGGTCACTGATTGGATCAAAGACACCAGTAGGTGTGGATGCTGTACTCCAATTCGTAAAAAATAATCATCCAGAAATTGAAGTTGAACTCATAGATTTAAGAGATTATAAAGGAATCGAATTTTGCGATGGTCGCAAGTTGGAGGATTACAATGAAGACACCCAGTCGGTGGTTCAAAAATTGATAGATGCTGACTTTTACATGATCGGCACACCAATATATCAATCCTCTCTGACAGGCGTACTGAAAAATGTATTCGACCTTCTGCCTGTGCAGAGCATTTACAATAAAGTGATGGGTTTTCTAGCAACCGGTGGCACCTATCAACATTATTTGGTAGTGGAAAATCAATTAAAACCGATTGCCGGCTTTTTCCGCTCTTATGTCGCCCCAAGCTATGTATATCTGAATAGTGATCATTTTGATGCAGAGAATAACATTAAAGATACTGAAGCCTTAAGTCGTCTGGAAAAGTTGGCTGAGGAGCTGGTCTTCATGCAGACTCAATTAAAAGCTTGATCCCGCCTGAAATAAGCAAGGATTAAAATTTATGTTTCAATAAAGAACAAAGGTAGCCGGTCAGTGTGATCGGCTGCCTTTGTTTGTTTTTCATCTTCATAAAAGCAGAATTCATACTAAAGAGGCCAAAAAGTCAAAAATTATTTTTTCTCATGCGTGGCTATTTTGCTTCCTCCGGTGTCTAATTAAATGTAAATCAAGAGGAGGTTCCCCACCATGTCAGGAGCTCATGACACGAAACCTGTTTATCCGGATGAACAGGACAGCATCGCCATCTTTGAGAACACGTATGAGCAATATCGTCAACGAATCAGCAAATACTTCTCACTGAAATTGAATCCGTTGGTTGCAGATGATTTGACCCAACAGGTATTTTTGAAAGCAGTCGAAAATATTCACAGCTTTAAAGGAAGCTCTAATTTATTCACCTGGATCTTTAAGATTGCTCAGAACACGGTGAAGAACGAATATCGCAGGTTATCGCGACAAAAAGAATCTCCTTATGATTTTACAGATTATGAATCGCAATCGATCTCTCTTGAATTTACGAAACATGTTGATATTCGCATTGATATTGGCTCTGCGTTACAAAAGCTGGATGAGATTGATCAGGAAATTATTGCATTACGCTTTTTCGTTGACTGCACCTTGCCCGAAATTTCCAAGATAGTTGGACGACGGGAAAGTGCAGTAAAGAACAGACTATACAGGGCTTTGGAGAAATTAAGAAAAGAACTAAAAGAGTGGGGGGATATTGCCATCATGTCTATTCAAGACCTGATTTCCATTGTAAATAAAGGTGAAAACCATGATACGAATGATCGTACGACGAAAGTGCATCAAGATTTGTTCGATGAACTCAATAATAGTGTTGAACGAGTGTCGACCAAATATAAACATCATCCATCACAAAAGGTAGTTATTGAAATTTATCCTGATCTACCAACATTCCATCAAGCCGTTGGCGAAACAGATGCCCCCAATTGGTTTATGGGCACATATGAAGGGCGTACTCTGAAGATTGTCTCTCCATTGAATCCGGGACCGGAGCATACGTATCAATCCATTCTGAAAGGCACAGTCCACTTGTTCGCCATGTGGCTAATCAGCGACATTAATCCTGCAGCTCCCAAATGGATAAGACAGGGTATTGGTGGATATGAAGCTAAACAGATGTCCCAAGATTTCATTAAAGGTTCAACGGAAGATAATATTCGTAACCAGTTAATTCCATCTTTTGATGAATTAAATAACGATACGTGGGATTTTGAAACGATGAAAGGTTTTCAGTTCTCTTATATGATGGTGGAATTTGTGGTTGAGCGATACGGGATAGAGGCATTAAACAAACTGATTCGTAATCCTCAAGATTTTGAAGGGATCTTTCAATGTAGTGAGACTGAACTGTATGAGCAATGGGTGAAGTATATAGAAATATAATAGAAATTGCAACCTTATACTTTTGTTTATAGGCTCGGTGATAAATCGGGCTTTTTTTGTATTCGTAAAGTCTTGGAGCATTGAGGTAGAGGAATTCGTTCATATTTGACTTAGAGTACACTTTAAGTTGTAAACTTGAAGAAGACAGATCTGGAAGGAGATTATTTTGATGAACCAGGATAACAAGTCAAAAACCTTACAACATAAAATCGGTTCCGGATTCAACCATCGCACAACAGCTGAGGAAGTATTGAGTAACACGGATCTATCCGGAAAACTTGCCATCGTCACGGGTGGATATTCCGGATTGGGTCTGGAGACCACACGTGCACTCGTTCGTGCTGGAGCCAAGGTTGTTGTAACCGCACGTCGGCCAGCCATCGCCAAAGAGGCTCTTGCAGGACTAGCTGGTGTAGAGATCGATGAAATGGACCTCGCAGATCTCACCAGTGTCCGTGCTTTTGCCGATCGTTTTCTGGCAAGCAACCAGAGTATCGACATGTTGATCCTTAATGCGGGGATTATGGCTTGTCCAGAGACTCGCGTAGGGCCGGGCTGGGAAGCACAATTTGCTACGAACCATCTTGGACATTTCACACTAACTAACTTATTATGGCCGGCACTCGTAAGTGAGGAAGGAGCACGGGTTGTATCTGTTGCATCAACAGGACATCATTTCTCACCAATTCGCTGGGACGATATGCAATTTGAGAATGGCTATGAAAAGTTTCCTGCTTACGGACAGTCCAAAACAGCAACCATTCTGTTTAGCGTTGAACTGGATAGACGTGGTGCAGATCAGGGAGTGCGTGCGTTCTCTGTACATCCGGGTGGAATTCTGACGCCGCTGCAACGACATATGCCGAAAGAGGAAATGATCGCATTGGGCTGGATTGATGAGTCTGGTCAAGTTGCCAATCCAAACTTTAAAACGCCAGAGCAAGGGGCAGCAACGCAAGTATGGGCAGCGACATCTCCGCAACTTGAGGGAAAAGGTGGCGTGTATTGCGAGGATTGTGACATCAGTGAGCCAGCTCCTGCGGATGGAGCCTTCTTTGGAGTCAAGGACTATGCTATCGATCCTGAGCAAGCCCGTCGTCTATGGGAAGTTTCCGCCCAGTTGACTCAAACGGATTTACCAATCTCTTAAGATCTGTTTTCTGTTCACGAAGAAAGTCGCCTGAAATGGCGGCTTTTTTTGTGTTGGAAATGCCCTTCGTGAACAGCATCCTGTGCAAAAGATGTTTTAAAATAAAGTTCAAGATTTAGAAACTTAATCATTTCAAAAGAGAAACGTAAAACGCATCAAATCCTTAGACTCGATGCGTTTATTTTATATTGAAGTCACAGGTTTATTTTTTAGTATAAGATCCTAATTGTTTCTGTGAAAAAGGATGAACAGAGTTTTTGTTTCTCAGCCACATATTGCCTTTAACAATTAAAACATAGACAGCTACAACAAAATAAATGGTGCTCCACATCCAATTTGCTGGTGTTAACATATTCTGTTCATAGGCACTTTTAATGTACCAGATTCCAATTGGCAAATGCAGAAATATCGCTGAAAATAATCCGGGATTATATATACTTTTTGCCTTTATATTGGCGAAGATGCCATGCCAGATAATCTGGAAAAAACCCATTAATACAGGTGCCAGACCCAGCCATACAATGGAAGGGAAGAATACAGGCGGTAAATAAAACACATAGGCGATAATCAGATTAATAATCATGGCTGACTGCTGATTTAACGGGTATCTCTCAGGTGTCTTACTTTGGAACAGAGCTTTATTAAACAATCCTGCAAAGTAACCCGGCCATCGATATTCTTCAAATTGGTGCAGGAGTATGGCAATAAAGCTTAACCATAAAATGCTGTTAATGCGCGGAAGTGTTCCCCAATCCAAGATGAGATAAATACATACAAGGAATGCAATGATCAATCCCAAGTCCTGCCAATGTTTTCTTAACATGTTCAACTGAATCGCCTCCATCAATGTTGTTTAATGAAAGTATCTTTCAAAGAGCAGGTCAATTTGTGCATCGATAGAAGCAATCTTCACAGAAGCTCCTTTTTCCAGAATAGGACTCATAAGTGCCGGGAGAAAAAGCGCCCCAAAAATTTGCGTCATCATTGTGGTCAGTCGTTCCGGTTGTTGCTCTCCGGTTATCTCTTTTAATGTATTTTGAACTTTAGGGAACCCCAATAGATTTAAAAATGAACCGTATTCCTGTTGAGATGAGAAATCTGCTGAACCCATAAGAATAATTCTGGATAACAATTCGGGATATTCACGGATGACTTGTAAATAATCCATTAAGAATTGCTTTAATCGATCTCGGGCGGGGATGGATAATTCATCGAGTATAACAAAGGTATGCTGAAAGCTGCTCAGAATCATTTTAATAGATTCACTGATCAGATTTTCTTTGGAGCCGAAGTAATAATTAACCAGGGATACATTTGTGCCAGAGGCTTCGGCAATTTTTCGAATGGTGATGCCTTCAAATCCACTTTGTTTGGTGAACTCCAGTGTGGCTTGCATAATCTTTTCTTTTGTTTCACTTTTCTTGTCTGGTTCCATATGTAAAACCTCCAATAAAGTTATTTAAACAATGTTTAAAACAGTGTTTAAATTTATATTAGCACGATTTCCTAATATTGCAAGTCATACATTTGGATTATTGACCATTAACTAAGAAACATCATAGCGAAGGCTTTCGTTAAGGCATGTTCATTTTTTCGTGGGTGTTCTATTATGAAATGCGAAAAGGTTGATGTAACAAAAATATCTCTAAACAAAAAGCGCTATACCTGTGGTATGTTTTACGTACGTATACTGCTTTAATGTGAGAGGAGATTGTGTGCCACAAGTGAAAAGAGTAATTCGGAGCAAGTGGTTTCTATGGATAACGGGTGTTGTCGGTATTTTGATCGCTGCATTTTGCGTACTATCCTTTTTCCTCGTAAATTCGGTATCGGCTACTTTTGAAGCCGGAAGTGTTGAAGAAAAATATGCTCTGCCCGGCACGTACGAGGTAGATACGCTGGAGATCAAGGACAAACAAGGCGAGAAGCTCTACAGGGTTTATTCTCCGCAATCAACGGATGTCTTGCACCCGGTCATCGCTTGGGGCAACGGAACGGGGGCATTACCTGACAATTATGATCAGTTGTTAAGACACCTGGCCGGTTGGGGATTTATTGTCATCGATACATATAGCCAAACCACGGGTACAGGAAAAGAAATTATGGCTGCGATAGAATATATGCTTAGTGAAAATGAAGTGACAGTCAGTCCGTTTTATCACAGGATTCAAAAAGATCAGGTCGGTGCGGCAGGGCATTCCCAGGGATCAACAGGTGTGATTAACGCTCATACCAATTTTGAGAACGGGGATCTCATCAAAACGGTAGTTTCGATTGCTCTGCCTGATCTGAAATATTGTGATCCAGAGGATGTGTACGATACATCAGCGCTGAAGGTACCATTTTTTGTTATAGGGGGAACCCGAGATTTCATCATCTCCCCGTCAGATTCCAACAAATTGGCGTTGGAGAATACCAATCCGGATCTTCCGGTCTTAATGGCCATGGCTAAAGGAGCTGCACATACAGCGATAGAGCAGGATGGAGGACAGCATAGAGGTTATTTGACAGCTTGGATGAGATATCAATTGATGAATGATTTGGAGGCAAGAATGGCCTTTGTTGGAAAACATGCTGAAATAGGAATGAATAAACATTGGAAGGATGTTACTTCCGCAAATTTACAATAGTCATAGTTCACATAAATCGAAGGACCCTTCTCAAATGGAAGGGTCCTTCTTCGTAATTACGTTGAACTCTCAATAGATTACTATAAATATAAACGTTTTCAGTAGTGGTATCCTGTTAAATACCAAGTAACGGTAGCTATGATTTCGCCTTTGCTGTTGACTGTCTGGGAATAAGCTTCGTGGGTAACTTAACCTGTAGATACTCACTGCTTGGATTCTCCACTTGTTTCAGGATGACTCTGCCCGCTTCTCGTCCGAGTTCAAGTTCCTGCTGGACAACAGCCGTGGGTGGAATGGTACAGAACTCCGGAAATTCGACATCATCGAAGAACACAACGGATAAATCTTCCGGTACAGAGATCCCCATCTGCATCGCCGCTTGAATAACATGAGGGCTGAAATTGGAAGACAGAAGGGCCGTCATCTGCGGATTTGCCTGTAAAAACTTCTGAATCATCATGATAACCTCTTCATCACTGTCACTCATGGCCAGACGTGTCATCTGTATACTGCGATCAATCAGAATATGACGGTCCTCCAAGGCTTTCTCATACCCATGCAATCTGTCCTCAATACTCGATGTCCCCTCAGCAAGAGTGGAAATAAAGCCAATTCGACTGTGCCCAAGCTCATGAAGATGCTTAACTGCCTGAATAGCTGCCTCATGGTTGTCTGAGCTGATGGAGTTGGTCTCCACCCCTTTTAGATTGCGGTCCAGAAGGACTAGGGGGAAGCGATTTAGCGTAAGCGCAAGGATCTCATTGTTATAGTGTTCACCCTCAACGGGATAGATAATTAGTCCTCTAACGCCTGCCTGTTTCATTTCCTGGATTTTCAGAATCTCCGTCTCTTGTGAATCATTCGTCTTGGCAAATAACAATTGATAGCCATTCTCTGAAAGGGTGTCCTCAATTCCGCTCAGCAGATTGGCGGTGAACCGATTGTCGAGACGGGGGAGAAGGAACCCGATCGTTGGTGCTATGAGCTGCTCTTTTACCGCTGATGTGATGTTATGAATCTCCTCGGGGCTGTGATCGTTAACAAAGGTGCCTTTGCCTTGAAGTCGGTAGACAACTCCTTTATCGACCAAAGCAGTGAGGGCATTTTTCACTGTGATACGGCTCACACTGAATTGCTCAGCCAGTTCATTTTCGGAAGGAATTCGGCTGCCTGGTTTCCAATTTCCGCTTCGAATCTGGTCAATGATATATGTTTCGATTTTCTTGTACATTGGCTTGAAGGTTCTAACCATCGCATTTTATCTCCATTCACTATTAGTTCGTTCTAAATATATTATATTAATACAACATATACAAGTGCTAAAAATCAATAACAAGTGAGTAAGACAAGAAGATTGAAATTACGAACAAATATGATAAAAAAACCTTATGAATAAACAATTTATTAGGAATACACTTTGTTAAGTTGTATCTAAAAATAAACATTTACAAGTAAAAGTATGTTGTTTATATTGTTTTTAAAGTTTGTTGGATAAAGCGTTTCCAACGAGCCTTCACAATCTTATCTATGCTTCGAATTTTTTATCAAGTGTTCTTTAATTTAAAAAGGGGGTGCAGCGGTTTTTAACGCCAATTTGTTGTCGTGGAATATTCATTAAGCCAGAAACGATCCAAAATTAAAGATAAGGGTGGTTGCGGGATGAAAAAAAGAGCAGGCATGATCGTTACTTTGTTAACTGTTTTCTCACTCATTGTAAGCGCTTGCGGTGATGCGCAGTCCGGGGGGACGGAACCCAAAGCGAGTAAAGAGCTCACGATGTGGACGTGGAAGGTTGCATACACGCCAGGGATTGAAGCAGCTGCGAAATTGTATGAAGAGAAAACAGGAATCAAAGTCAAACTCGAGACCTTTACACCAGATGATACGTATCGCCAAAAATTCCAGGCGGCAGCCAACTCCAAAAATTTGCCGGATATCGTGAACTGGTGGGCAACGGCAGGAGATTCCATAGAGAACTCGGTGCTCGAGCTGTCTGGTGAAGTGAGTGATGATCTGTTGAACAGCTACTACAGTGCAGCAATGGACCCGATCATCGTTACACAGAGTCAGGTTGACTCTTGGAAAGAAGATAAGAATGCCACCACAATTCAAAAGTCACTGAAGACTGGCCAGTTCTACGGACTGCCGCTTGATATCGGAGGATTCTTTACTTTCTATGGTAACAAGAAGCTGATCGAAGAAGCAGGGTTGACAGCCGAAGCGCCCAAAACATGGGAAGAATTCGTCACCATGATGGAGACTGTCAAAGAGAAAACAGGTACTCCTGGGCTAGTGTTTGGTGCAAAGCTGCCTGATCTGTGGGAAAACTGGGCCGGTTCGGCACTGTCCATCATGCTGAACGAACCTCAAGGTTATATAGATCTGCTCGAAAGAAAGTCCAAACTAAGCGACCCTTCAAATCTGCCGGTAGTAAAAGCGATGGAGACATTGGCAAACAAAGATCTGCTTATGCCGGGAATTTTGTCAACGGATATTGATGGAGCAGACCAGGCGTTTGCTGCTGGCAAAGCCGCTTTCGATCTCGGTGGTTCCTTCACAATGTCTACGCTACTGGCTATGGGAATGAGTCCTGACGATATTTTCACCTTCCCGGTACCTCCGCTTGAAGGATCTAAAATTAACAGCTGGACGACTGATCCATTCACGTTAACGATGTTGTCAGTAAATAAAGATTCGCAGAACAAGGCTGAAGCGCTCGATTTCATTAAATTCCTCACCGGTGATCCGGATGCTGCTGTTGCTTTTGCTAATGCGGCGTATACAGTACCTGCGCTGAATCTGGGCGATCGTGCAAATGATCTGGACCCGAACCTGAAATCAATTTCAGATGCATTCGCTGCCGAACCTGGTCCTTACAGTCAAGCCTCACCAGCAATCAATACGTATCGTGGCAAGCACAAAGAGTGGGAAGTGTATGCCCAGTCCATGCAATCCATGATCGAGAAAAAGATGACTGCTGAACAAGTCGCCAAGAAGTTCGACGACACCATGGAAAGTCTGAAAGCGAGCGGGAACTAGAATACCAAAGCAATTGGCAAGCCCCGTAAGGGGCTGTCGATTGCCAAATTGAGAGCAAAAGGTGATTGATCATGATAAAAAGTCGAAATAAGTGGATGCCGTATCTCTTTTTACTGCCTGGCGTGCTTTTGTTTCTAGCCATCGGCGTGTATTCGGTCGGATTCTCGATCATGCTCAGTTTTTATAACTGGTCCGGGATCGATTTTTCCACCGCAAGGTTTGAAGGTCTGGCGAATTTTCGTCAGTTCCTGCTCGGTGATGATCCGATTGTAACCCGGAATTTCTATAATGCCGTTCTGCACAATCTGATTATTGCCGTTTCACAGGTTGTGGTCGTCGTTCCAATCGCACTTGTGCTGGCATTTGTGCTGCAAAATACGAAGGCAGCAACGTGGTACCGGACGATTTATTTTCTGCCGATGATCGCATCTGGCGTAGCTATCTTTTATGTATGGAAAGGTTTGTTTGAACCTAGTGGAGCATTCAACTCACTCTTCTTATGGATGGGTTTGGATTTCCTTGCTGTACCTGGTGGAATGCTGGGGAGTTCGTCTACTTCTTTACTCGGTATTATTTTGACATCAATCTGGGGTGGTCTGCCTGGAACGCTGATTCTGTACTACGCTGGTCTGACTTCCATTGATCCGACACTGTATGAAGCAGCAAGTGTGGATGGTGCCAAGAAAACAACCATGATATTGAAAATTACCTGGCCGTTACTGAAGCCAATCACGCTTATTGCCGTCATTCAGATGGTGAACGGAGCCTTTCAGGCCTTTGAGAATGTGTTCATCATGACAGGCGGCGGACCGGCTGGCAGTTCGGAGGTTATTGGTACGCTCGTGTACCGTACAGCTTTTCTAAACAATGATTATGGTCTGGCCAGCGCTATCGGATGGGTATCATTTCTGATTACAGGTGCCATTGCCATATTCAGTATTCGCTCATTCAAGGCAGACATCTAAAAGGAGGAGCACATGGTCAAATATATTAAGCATATCATTCTAATCTTGTACGGATTGACCTGCCTGTATCCTTTTGTCTGGATGATCGGCACTTCGCTGAAGACATCACAGGATGCACTAGCCAATCCACAGAGTCCGTTTCCACAAGCTGCACCGATGTGGTCCACATTTGGTGACGTATGGAACAAATTGAACTTCTATCAGTTTTTCATCAACAGCGTGATCGTAAGTGCAGTCGTGATTATAGGCGTTATTCTCATCTATACCATGATGGCCTATTCGTTTGCCAAATTTGTCTATCGGGGCAAAAAATTCATCTATTACACGTTTATTGCCTTGCTACTCGTTCCAGGTGTAACCACATTGATTCCGCTTTATATCAACATGACCAATCTCGGGCTGCAAAACACGTATATTGGCATGATTCTGCCCATGATTAATGGTGCTGCACCCTTCGCCATTTTCCTATTCACCAGTTACTTCCGCACAATCTCACATGAGTTATACGAGAGCGCAGTACTGGATGGATGCAACAATTTCAAAATCTACTACAGAATCTATCTGCCATTAGCGTTGCCAGCTATCGGAACCATTGCGATTCTGAACTTTATCGGAAGCTGGAACAATATTTTGTGGCCGATGATCATCGTGGATAGCCGGGATATGTTTACGTTACCGATGGGACTCATGTATCTGGATTCATCTTCATTCAAGAAATGGAATGAACTCATGGCAGGGGCTTTGATTACGGTCATTCCAATCCTGCTTGCCTTCCCGTTCATGCAGAAGATGTATGTCAAGGGCATGACGGTAGGTTCAGTAAAAATGTAAATACACAACAACTAAATCATACAAGATTGGAATGAAATGAATGACTACAAAAACCGCGCATATTGTCGCACATTCTCACTGGGACAGGGAGTGGTATCTATCCTTCGAGAAGCACCGAATGTTGCTCGTTCAGCTCATGGAGGATTTAATCGAGACGTTTGAAAATGACTCGGAATTTACCAATTTCCATCTGGATGGGCAGTTTATTGTACTGGAAGATTACCTGGAAATCATGCCGCATAGGTCGAACCAGGTCCGCAAGTTAATTGAAGAGGGCAAGCTGATTGTCGGTCCATGGTACATCCTTCAAGATGAATTCCTCGTCAGCAGTGAAGCCAATGCACGTAACCTGTTAATTGGGATTCAAGCCTCAGAACAAATGGGAGGATATGCGAAAATCGGATATTTCCCGGATTCCTTCGGCAATATGGGTCAGGCACCACAGCTCATTAGCCAGGCAGGCATTGAGGTAGCTGTATATGGACGTGGAGTGAAGCCAGTTGGATTCAATAACGAAATTCAGTCTGGCAATGAACATACCTCCAAATACTCGGAGATGTATTGGGAATCTCCCGATGGTACTCGTGTACTGGCGATCCTGTTCGCCAATTGGTACAACAATGGCATGGAAATTCCGGTGGAACCAGAGAAGGCGAAAGTTTACTGGGCTGAAAAACTGGCTGCAGCAGAAGAGTTTGCTTCAAGTTCGGAACTCCTGTTCATGAACGGATGTGATCATCAGCCGCTTCAGAAGGATCTGACACAAGCGTTAAAGACGGCTACCGAGACTATGCCAGATGTGGCGTTTCGTCACTCCAGCTTTCCTGAATACATTCAGGCTCTGCAAAAAGCGAAACCCCAATCATTGGACGTCATTCGCGGTGAACTTCGAAGCCAATGGACCGACGGCTGGATCACACTTGTAAATACGGCTTCAGCAAGGGTGTATATCAAACAGCAAAATGTAAAAAGTCAGACGTTACTGGAGAAAGTGGCTGAGCCGCTGGCAGTCATGGCCTCTCTGTCCACAGGCATTTATCCACGGCATGAGCTGTTATATGCCTGGAAGACGTTACTGAAGAATCATCCTCATGACAGCATCTGTGGGTGCAGTGTTGACGAGGTCCATAGGGAAATGATGACCCGATTTGCCAAATCGCAAGAAGTGGCGGAAGTCATATCGGTTCAGAGTGCTCGTACAATAGCCGAATCCGTGGATACATCTGGCTTTGACGCAGATTGTGCGTTGCCTTTTGTAGTGTTTAACACTTCGGGACATCGACGATCCAATGTGATTGTAACTAGGATGGACATTGAGAGACGTTACTTTGACCACCGGCCTCCGCATGAAAAGTATCAGGAGTTTAAGCGTGAATATGAAGCCTTTGACTCGAACGATTGGGTTGTATTGAACGCGGAAGGCAAGCAAGTGGAAGCCGTAATCACACCCATTGGACCGACATTTGGATATGATTTGCCGGATGATCGATTCCGTCAACCTTACTGGGCATATCAAGTGGATGTAGAGCTTCATGTCCAGAACATCCCTGGTTTTGGATATCATAGTTTTGCTCTTGTGCCTAAGAGTGTTTCTGGAGAGAATGCGCTTAGCGAACTGACTACCACTGAACTTGTTACAGAAGAGCAAGTGATGGAGAACGATTATGTGCGGATCGAGATTGCGGGGGATGGATCGTTTACCATGTTGGATAAAGTGAACGGTCGTAATTATACAGGGCTTGGCATTTATGAGGATACGGGGGATATCGGAAATGAGTATATGTACAGACAACCGGATCAGGAAGCTCCGTTGACTACGCAGGGACTGCCTGCCCAGATTAAGCTGGTACATCATACACCACTGAAAGCCGTCTATGAGATCGTGCATAACTGGAATCTCCCGACCTCCGCAGATGAACTGCTGGATGAAGAGATCCGCTCCATGGTTCCATTTCGTTATCGGAAATCCCGGCGGCTTGATGAAACTAGAGAAGTGAGGATTCGTACAGAGCTGAGCCTTGAAAAAACGGGGCGTTCGGTTGGCATTAAAAGTTATATCAATAACACGGTTCAGGATCATCGAATTCGCATGTTGTTCCAAACGGGACTCGAAGCAAGTCATGTTACCGTTGACTCTATTTACGAACTGGCAAAGCGCCCGATAAAGCCGGAAGCGGAATGGAGAAATCCCAGCAATGCGCAGCATCAAAATGCATTTGTCAGTATCAGCAATGGTCGTGAAGGGCTAACGATTGCGAATAAAGGTCTTAATGAGTACGAAGTATTGGCTAATCAGAATACCATTGCTGTGACACTGCTGCGTGGGGTACGTGAGCTTGGGGATTGGGGGGTATTTGCAACGCCGGAGGCCCAATGTCTCGGACAGCACATTCTGGAAATGGAGCTCATCTCACATGATTTGGATGTTATTGAGTCCGATGCTTATGTGCAGGCGTACCAGTTCCCGGTTCCCTGGACTGTTCAACAGACAGGGGTACATGGTGGAAGGTTACCCGCTACCCACGAGTTTTTGCAATGGGAGGGTGATCATCTCGCTTTTAGTGCGCTTAAAAGGGGCGAGGCAAATGATGACATGCTGTTCAGGGTGTTCAATGTATCATCGGAGACGACTTCACTGAAGGTAACGCCATCGTTTGAGGCTAAGGAAGTGTACGAAAGTACAATTGTTGAAGATCAAGGTGAAGCCATGAAGGTAGCGGATGAGGGAAGTTATGTTTTGAATGTGGGACCAGCAAAAATTCAGACGATCGGCATTCAACCCACAACACGTTTGATATAAACAATTCAGTCTTGGAGTTCTCTCCACTGCTGCGGATTGAAAACGGATGCATCATGTTCCACATACGACAACCCTGTTTTCGTGCAGCTTGATTACATGATCAAGTTAATGGGAGGTACGATTGTGAACAAACGATTATGGTTAGGTACCAGGTGTACCATTCCAGTTATATTGACTATTGTCATGTTATGTTCAGGGCTATACATCACACCAGCGACCACACACGCGGCAGCAGAGAGAGAAGATATTACTGAACAGGGAGACGTCCATCTAAATGATGTGTCACCTGACTCAGTAAGTATTACGTTGGGGGAAACTCCTGTGCAGCAGGGCATAACGGCTCGTCCCGGCGATGGACCTTCAGCAGGGCTTCAAGTGGGGATATCTGACGGCAAGGAGTATTGGAAAACCAATCAGACCGTGAATCCAACAAATCCGGCCGATAACATCCTGTATTTTTACTTTAATGTTGCGGATGAATATTTGTTTGAAAATACCGATCAGGACGTGTTCGTCACTGTTGAATATTACGATAGCAATAGCGGAGCGATGTCTCTGCAATACGATTCGAAGCAATCCAATTTCAAGGATGCTCCTTTGTTCCGGTATGAAAATACGGGAACCTGGAAGACACATACCTTCAAGCTCAGTGATGCCAATTTCGGTAACCGCACCCATGATGCGGATTTCCGAATCGGGGTTAGCGGTGCAGGGGCACCAGCCAACAATCCGGAACTTCATCTGGCGAAAGTAACTGTCCATAAGCAGCCTCAGCAACAGGGAGGTACTCAGGCGAAGGTTTATGATACGGAATTCCCTACATCAGATATCGTCATTGCAGATCGGAGCGTAACCGATTATGGAGCAATAGGGGACGGTGTCTCGGACGATACTCAAGCTTTCAAAGAAGCGCTGGCAATAGCCGGAAATCAAGGCGGCGGAGTTGTGTTCGTACCATCCGGAACCTATAAATTAACCGGAGAGCTGGTTATTCCAACAGGCGTTACACTTCGCGGAGATTGGGGGAACCCCGACGAGCATGGCGGGTTAGTCAAAGGCACAATCCTTGCTGTATATGGCGGCAAAGGTCAAGCTAACGGGAACAGCTTCATAAAGATGGAGCCTTCCAGTGGGGTAACACATGTGTCGATCTGGTATCCCGAACAGAATATGAATAACCCGGTGGCCTATCCATGGACGATGGAACAGCTTCCAGGTGACAGTGCTACGGTGAAAAATGTAACACTCGTCAATGCGTACCAGGGGATCAAGATTGGCCCGGAATGGAACGAACTTCATTATGTGAAGGATGTATACGGCACCACACTGAAAACCGGTATCTTTCTGGATTTCACAACAGACATCGGGAGACTGGAAGAGCTTCACCTGTCCCCGAATGTATGGGCGAACTCTGGTTTGCCAGGAGCACCTGAGCAATCTCAATTGCGTGAATATATGATACAGCAATCAGAAGGTATCGTAATGGGGCGCTCGGACTGGGAGTATATGTCGAATATTCATATCTCGGGTTATAAGACAGGCATACGAATCACGACAAGAACAGGAAGCCTAGAAACAGCCAATGCGCAGCTGTACAAGATTCAGATTGACGACTGCAACGTTGCGCTGAAGATTGAAGGCGTCAATGATTATGGATTGCTGGTGACAGATAGCCAATTCGAAGCGAGTGCTGGTCCGAATCCTGTTGCCATTTATGCAACGGAAGGTTTTCACTCCATTGCCCAGTTTAACAGCGTAACGGTGGGCGGGGAGCCCAAACATGCGGTGGTGAATGAAGGGCGTGGAACGTTGTCCTTTGAGAGTAGCTCTTTCGAGAATTGGGGTGAAGGAAGCGGAGATTATGCCATAGTTGCGAAGAGTGGTTCGCTTATACTGGGTAGTTCTACCTTCGCCAAGCCGGATCGGCACCTGCTTCTTCAGGGAGATGTGGCAACAATCAATGCCATACATTCCGGATACGAAGGCAACCTTGCAGTGAACGATGAAAGTACCTCGGCGGAACTGAACATCCATAAGGAAGAAAATTTGGTGTTGGAAACGATCCCTAATGTTCCTTCAGTAGATATTGCTGTGCAGCCCAAGTCGGGTACTCGCGAATTGTTTAACGTAGTGAGCCAGCCCTATTTGGCTGATAACACAGGGAATACGGATTCATCCCAAGCCATTCAACAGGCATTGAATGATGCCGAAGCAGCAGGTGGAGGAACGGTCTATATGCCGGCTGGCATATACCGCGTCGAACAGGCTTTGGTGGTCCCGACTGCCGTAGAACTGCGGGGCAATTATGATGTACCTCATCATACGATCGGGAATGGAACCGTTATTTTTACGAACTATGGAGAAAACGACCCGGATGCCGATGCCTTCATTCAGCTGAAGCAAGCAGCTGGATTACGCGGATTATCCGTCTATTACGATCAACAAACATGGTCTGATGCCAATCCGGTGAAGCCTTATGCCTGGACTGTGCAAGGTCAAGGGAAAAACGTATACCTGATCGATACAACCTTGGTTAACCCTTATCAGGCTGTCGACTTCGGCACCCATGATACAAGTGGTCATTATATCGATTATGTAGCGGGATCTCCGCTCAAGGAAGGCATATATCTTGGTGGCGGGTCAGACGGAGGATACATGCGGAATGTGCAGTTCAATCCGCATTATTATGGTCGGAACAATTATCCAAATCATCCATCGAATGATGAAGAATTTAATCAAATTTGGAATTATCAAAAAGAGAATCTGGACGCCTTCCGTATAGGGGATGTTACCAATCAGGTTATTTTTAATACATTTGTATACGGATCAAAGTACGGTATTCATTTTGAAGAACAGAATGGAAGAGGGCCCGAAGCTATCGTTATTGGTCATGGCACGGATGGCAGTAAAAAGGGAGCCGTATTACAACATGCGGGAACAGCTGGTCTTTCGTTTATCAATACAGAGCTTGTTTCCATGAGTACAACAGACAAGGTATACGTGGAGGTTGGGCCAGATTTTGGTTCCAAAGCGGTGTTCTTCAATACGTCCATGTGGGGAGACACAACAAGATCTTTTGATATTCACGGAGGAGATATCCGCATACAACAGGGAAACTTCACAAACGTTGGTGAAATCGGCATTAATGCAATCGGTGGTGATATTACCCTCTACAATTCCTATTTTCAACAGCCACGTACGAATCATGTGGTTGCAGGTCCAAACGTAGAGAAGATGGTGATATCCAACAACCTGTTTAATGGCGGTTTTCAGATTGAGAATGAAGCCCCTCCTGGAAAAGTGACGGGTACCAATCTGTTTCCTTTGGCACTCAAACTGAACCAGCTTGGGTATGATCCATCCAGACCAGGTGATCCCGGAAGCACGCTGACTTTGACTAATGTTGCAGGTGAGGCTTTGCTTAAAGGGCAGGTCGAACTGATTGAACCGAGTGTGTATCAGGCGATGTTTAAGCCAGTACGATTTGAGGGGCTGGGCATTGGGAAAAGCAAGGATGTGGCGCTTCCCTATATATCAAGTGACTTGCTCAAATTCAGAGTAACGCTTGAAAACGGATTCCGTTATGAGACTTCAGTCAAACTGTCACAATCCTTTGCGGCACAAAAAGATGCTGTTGGAACGCTGCCATTCATTGAGGTTTCCAGTCCGGAGCATTACAACAGTGTCGGTGGAAGCTGGGGAGGTCCGAATGACCTCAGCATTCAAGCTAAAGCAAGTTGGGATGCGGAAAATTTGGTTCTCAAGGTGGACGTCAAAGACGATATTCACCATCAATCCAATACCAATGGCGATATATGGCAAGGAGACAGTTTACAGCTCGGTATTGACCTTGGTAAAGAGGATGGTGCGGCCAGCAAACAGGTGAATGAGCTTGGTTTTGCACTGAATCAGGAAGGTGTCATCACGAAATGGAGATGGCGAGCTCCGGAAGGGGTTGCACCAGGATTATTGGAATCCGCATCAGCAAACATTACCCGGGACGAGACGACTCATATTACTCATTATCAAATTACGCTGCCTTTTGCAGCACTTCATCAGGAAGGATATTCATTCCAACCTGACAAACCTATCGGTTTTGCATTGCTTGTCAACGAAAACGATGGCGAAGGACGATCAGGCTTTATGGAATTTAATGGAGGGATCGGTACAAGTAAAGATGCACGATTATTCGGAAACTTGTACCTGCTTACGGGTGATTATGTGACATTGTTGGAGCAATCGGCCGAGGCGAGTGTTCGTACTGCGGAGCAAAAGAAAGCTGTTACCTCTATAGATACAGCAGCCAACTTCGTCACTCTGCTACCAGGCGGCACGTTAAAGTCCTCATTACTCGTGAGACTCGCTGTTCTTACATCAGGTTCCAATCCGAATCCCGGGGGACCCAATCCACAGCCAGGCTCGGGTTCTGGTTCGCAGCCAGGTGCTGGAGGGGGCCCTACGACTGGAGGGAAGAATGAACCAACACCCGCCGCTCCTGGTGCTACAATGCAGCTTCAGCCCAAGCTGGATAAGGCTGCTGCATTAGCAACAGCCGAGCTCACCAACAAGATGATGGAGGATGCATTCAACCGCATCACCCCTGATCAGGACAGGAAAAAGAAGCTGATTGTAGACATCGAATCTGTAGATGGTGCTGAAGGGTATGCTCTGACACTTCCATCCAGCTTTTTGCAGGAAGTACCATCTACCCATTGGTTGGAGATTCGAACAGCATGGGGAGTGCTGCTGGTTCCGAGCAATTTGCTGGCCAATACCAAAGGAACGATTGGAGAGCGTATTAACTTGGTATTAAGTAAGGCTGATCGAAGCACTTGGAGTGCCAAGATGAAATCAGACTTAGGAGAGCGGCCGGCGATTTCATTATCTGTGATATCGGATGGAAAATCCGTTGCATGGCAAAATTCCATTACGCCAATCACAGTAAGTTTACCCTATCAGCCTAATGTAACTGAACTGCTGGACCCGGAAAAACTCGCAGTACAACGTATCGCGGATGACGGGCAAATGATCTCCATTCCAAATGGGAAGTTCAATAAAAAATCGGAACAAATGATTTTCAAGACACGACAAAACGGAGTTTATGCAATCACTCAGGATAATCGAACATTCCAGGATATACAGCAACTATCATGGGCCCGCCATGCCATCGAAGTTCTAGTGTCCAAAGGGGTTATTCGTGGAATGACAAAGGCAGAATATCAGCCTCAATCCATGATCCGCCGAGCGGATTTCGTAACTCTGCTTATCAATGCCTTAGAATTACAACCAGATCAGGGAACCAAGGTGGAACGCTTCGCGGATGTACCTGAGCATGTTTATTACGAACAGTCCGTGAATACCGCAAGAACGCTGGGCATCATTCAAGGGGCAGGCGCGGATCGATTCTCGCCAGCGTCTCCAATTACCCGGGAAGAAGCAGCGGTTATGATCTACCGAGCTATGCAAGTTATCGGGATGCAGCCTCCTCCTGAAGGTGAATCCGGTCTGAATGACTATAAAGATACTCATTTGATTAAGGCATATGCCCGCGATGCCATTGATTCATTAACCAAATCAACAATAATGGAAGGAAGCAATGGCAGCTTCCATCCGGAAGATACAATGACACGTGCTGAGACCGCAGTGCTGCTGTATCGTTTATACAACCGTTTGCCTTAAATCTTCCGATAGGATTGAAATGGAGCAGATGAGGAGAGTGAACACATGGCTAAAATTACACGGATAGAATGCATACGTACAAGGCACGACGGAAGCTGGACCATTGTGAAGATTTCGACGGATCAGGATGGTCTTTACGGATTGGGTTCTGCTTCCGATCTTTATAATCCCGAAGCGGTGGTACAGGTCATCGAGCAACTGCTGGGACCATTGCTCATAGGGAGGGATGCATCCCAGATTGAAGATTTGTGGCATCTCATGCATATGAGCGGATATTGGAGAAATGGGGCAATACTTCATACGGCCATTGGTGGAATTGACATGGCCCTGTGGGATATCAAGGGCAAGGAAGCGAATCTACCGGTATATCAATTGTTAGGAGGGGCCTGCCGTTCGGCAGTTCCCTGTTACGGCCATGCCGGTGGTGCTGATATCAGCGAGCTGAAAGAGGATGTATCTCGTTTTATGGAAGAAGGATACACGGTCATTCGAGTGCAGATGGGAGGTTACGGTGGCGGGGGATTTGTTAGCGGCAAGGACGCGAATTTGCCGCGCGAGCCCTGGAGCAGCGGTCCTGTATTCGATGAACATGCGTATCTGCATGCGATCCCTGACATGTTCGAGAAGTTGCGCCTGGAATTTGGTAATGGGATTCAGTTTACCCATGATGTGCATGAGCATTTGTCCCCCATTCATGCCATTCAGCTGTCGAAGCGGCTAGAACCTTATCATCTTTTCTTTCTGGAAGATGCACTTGCTCCGGAACAGATCGGTTGGTATCGACAGCTGCGTCAACAGAGTGCTACGCCGCAGGCCGTGGGAGAATTATTTGTTAATCCTCAGGAGTGGACTGGTCTGATTCAAGAGAAGTTGATCGATTTTATCAGAGTTCGGGTATCGAAAGCAGGCGGAATCAGTGCTTGTCGCAAGATCGCTGCACTTGGCGAAGCCTACGGAGTACGAACAGCCTGGCAGGAGGGTGGGGAGAATGATCCTGTTAACCAGGCAGCTGCTGTCCATCTGGATATGGCCCTGTGGAACTTTGGTATCCAGGAAATCAATCATTTTAAACCTCATGAGTTGCAGGCATTCCCGGGACATATCGTCAGAGAGGGCGGATATCTATATCCTTCCAACAAACCGGGACTGGGCATTGAACTGGATGAAGTGAAGGCCAGATCATTACTAAGTGACTCATGGGATCACAACAAATATCATCGGCCGTATCCTCTAGACCGCAAAGCGGATGGGACATTGGTGCGACCCTAACGAAGTGACAAGAACAGACAGGAGAGATATAGGAATGAAGACGATTGCAGTTACAGGCGGAGGCGGAAAGCTGGGTTCACAGGTCATTGAGAAGCTGCAATTACAAGGTCATGATGTCGTATCGCTGGATAAACACCTGTCTGACCGGGTGCGTTGCAGACAGATTATTGTCGATCTGAACGATTATGGTCAAGTCGTGGGAGCACTTGCCGGAGTGGATGCGATCATCCATCTGGCCGCAATTCCTGCGCCGCTTCACTACCCTCACAGCTACATTTTCGCTAATAATACACTTTCCGGATACCATGTGCTGGAAGCAGCCTCTTTGCTCGGTATAAAAAAGGTGATCATGGGCTCCAGTGAATCATCCTACGGATTTGCCTGGGCCAACAAACCCTTCGCTCCCGATTATTTCCCGGTGGATGAACAGCATCCGCAACAGCCGCAGGAATGTTACGGCCTGTCCAAGATCGTTAATGAGGTCACTGCAGAGATGTTTCATCGGAGAAGTGGGATACAGGTGATTTCCCTCCGTTTTTCAATGATTGTCGGACCAGGAGAGTACAGACATTTGGCTATTGCGAAGGCGGAAACGTTCAAGCACATATTGTGGAGCTACATTGATATCAGGGATGCCGTGGATGCTTGTTTGGCTGCTCTGCACGCCGATTATGATGGGGCTGTTCACGTTAATGTTACCGCTAATGATACGTTAAGTGATCAGCAAACGACAGAATTGCTCGCCACCTTTTATCCTAATGTAAAAGATCTACGGACACCTTTCTCTAGTCGAGAAGCCATTGTCAGTAATGGAATGGTGAAAGACGTTCTATCTTGGGGTGGTCCGAAGCATTCGTGGGCGGATGAAGAACAGGAGTAGCTTATGCGCAACTAAAATGAATAGGGGGATAATATGCTAAATTTCATGCAAAAAAACAAGAAGGTTTTGGCTTTTGCAAGTGCGGCATTATTGATTCTTACGTTGTGTTTGTCTATTTCACCTTCCATCGTATCGGCAGCTTCCGCGTTTAATCAAACGCAGGCTTCCAGTTATAACAGTCAATCCGGAGTCCAACTGGAAAGTTCTAGCGAGGGAGGGCAAAATGTCGCATTTATCGACAACGGCGATTACATTGTATTCAACAATGTGGATTTTGGCAGCGGTGCCAATTCAATCGACGTGAGAGTAGCCAGTAATAACAGTGGCGGTACGATTGAGGTCCGTCTGGATAGCCTAAACGGGACACTCGCGGGAACTGTTGCTGTTCCAGCTACGGGCGGGTGGCAATCCTGGCAAACGAAGTCCGGGTCAATCAGTGGTGCCACTGGTGTACACACAGTCTATCTTAAATTCACGGGCGGAACCGGCAATTTATTCAATCTACTCTGGTTCAAGTTCAGTGCTTCCGCCGCAGGCAGCGGAGGCGATGTCGTAGGCAAGCTGTATGCCGGGTATCAAGGCTGGTTCAACGCAGCCGGAGACGGTTCACCGAACGGGGGCTGGGTGCACTGGTCCAAAAATAGCAGTGCGCCATCAGCAAATGGCAACGTGAATTTCGAGTTGTATCCAGACCTTCGCGAATATTCCAAGCTGTATCAGACAAGTTTGGCGAACCTCGGTAATGGTTCTCCTGCCAAATTGTTCTCCTCTTACGATCAGGAGACGGTCAACAAACATTTTGAGTGGATGCAAACCTACAATATCGACGGTGCAGCATTGCAACGTTTCGGCGCAGATGAGAGTGACACACCTAACAACTGGAAAAGCAACCGGGACAGCGTAGCCGTCAAGGTTAAAAATGCCGCGGAATCTTATAATCGCAAGTTCTATGTCATGTATGACATTACGGGCATGAATGCGAGCAATTGGGTACAGGCAGTTAAGCATGACTGGACGACCAATGTTGTGAACAACATGCACCTGCCATCATCTTCGGCCTATGCGAAGCAGAATGGCAAAATGGTTGTCTGCATCTGGGGTATTGGCTTCACGGATCGGCCGGGTACTGCAGCAGAGGCGGCCGATTTGATCGGTTGGTTCAAAAACCAGGGGATCTATGTCATCGGTGGCGTGCCTACGTATTGGAGAACGGGAAATAACGACTCTCGATCTGATTTTATGAACGTCTACAAATCGTTGGATATGATCTCGCCTTGGTCCGTTGCCCGCTTCGGCAATATTCAGCAAGCGGACAGCTTCAAAACCAATCAGCTTCAACCTGATCTGGCTTTCACACAGCAAAATGGAATTGACTATCAGCCAGTGATCTGGCCGGGTTCGGCTTGGTCGAACATGACTGGTGGCCCAAGAAACGAGAATCCGCGTCTGCATGGAGACTTCATGTGGAGGCAGTCCTACAATCTGAAGAGCATCGGTATCAATACCGGATATATCGCGATGTTTGACGAGTACGATGAAGGTACGGCTATTGCCAAGATGGCAGAGAACAGCTCCATGATTCCAACCAATCAATATTTTCTAACGCTGGATGCCGACGGTGTTGCCGTATCTTCAGACTTTTATCTCCGACTTGCAGGGGATATCAATCGCATGTTCAAAAACCAGATTCCAGTGACGGCAAACCATCCAACAAGTCATCAATAGAGCCCAAATGGCATGATATTAACAAGTTCGTATACGTTCAGGAGGATTAAAAATGACTACTAATGATATTGGCTTCGAAACCACACGCCAAAAGACGACATCCATGAATCCAGCAATCACATCTATATATACAGCAGATCCTTCGGCCCATGTATGGAACGACGGTAAAATTTACATTTACGCATCTCATGATATGGACCCAGCCAGAGGTTGCGATCTCATGGACAGATATCATGTTTTTTCCTCGGAGGATATGGTTCACTGGTTGGACGAAGGGGAAATACTCCGTTCAGACGACGTTTCCTGGGGCAGACCGGAGGGCGGCTTCATGTGGGCGCCTGACTGTGCATACAAGAATGGGACCTATTACTTCTATTATCCGCATCCAAGTGATTCGAACTGGAATGATTCCTGGAAGATAGGGGTTGCCACCAGTAGCTATCCAGCGCATGGCTTTACGGATCAAGGGTATATCGAGGGGCTTGGCGGGTTTGCACTGATTGACCCGTGTGTAATTGTAGACGATGACAATAGCGCCTATATCTACTATGGTGGCGGCAGTGTCTGTCTGGGAGGCAAGCTCAATGAAGATATGATGTCACTGGAGAACGGCATGACAGAAATGCAAGGACTTGAGGATTTTCATGAAGCGGCCTGGGTGTTCAAAAGAAACAATCTTTATTATCTTACCTATGCGGACAATCTGGAAGACAACAACCGTATGAGATACGCAACAAGCGAGAATCCGCTTGGCCCATGGACGTACCGAGGCATTTTTTTGGAGCCGACAGGCTGTTCCACGACCCATGGCTCTGTAGTAGAATTCAAAGGGCAATGGTATCTTTTTTATCACAATCAAGCGATCTCTGGAGAAGGTACGCTGCGCAGCGTATGTATCGACTATCTGGAGTTCGATGAAGATGGTTCCATCAGACCTGTGGTTCAGACAAGGGAAGGTGTATCGTCCGTTGGTCCAGCTCCGGTTCCTGCACGGCAACAGAAAGTTTATGCAGGTGCAGCTTGTCAGGTTTTTGGAGGAGCTGAAATCAGGACATTGCAATCCGGTCAAACCGTGGTAGGGAATCTTCAATCCTCAGAAGCGTACGCCTTGTTTAAGAATATAGATGGAGGCGAAGGCGGAAGAGCATCGATTGAGCTTCATTATGCGACTGGTGAACAACTAGCCAAATTGCATCTGACGATTAATGACCAGGACTATTCTTTACTGAATGCGCTATCCACTGGCGGTTTGCAGGAGTTCGGCGGAATCACCAATGTCACCGTTCCTTTGGAGCCGGGTAATGTTAACACAATCCAAATTTCAGGTGGACATGGTGAGATCAATCTTTTAAGTCTCACCGTTACCCCGTTGTTGGATTAATACGTAAGAAACGGGATAGACGTTTAAACCTCAGGAGAGTTTCCTGAGGTTTTTTCTTGTAAATATGAACGAGTGAGTTCTAAAAAAATAAGCACTTTTTTCCAACAAAATGCCAAATAAATGACAACGAAATGTTATTTCTATTTGTAACTGCTTACTTTATGCTAGATTTCAACACCCGATGAAGAGACTGGATTATGTCTGTACATACGGTTATGAGGGTTAGCCGTTGTGCAGAAGAAAACAAGTTCTTCGGATGTAAGACAGAAGTGCAAGTAGAGAACCTTGATGTATTTGTAAGCGGTAACAAAAAACAGACTAGGAGGAAATCATGTGAGGAAGAGTCGTCGATTCATGTTCACGCTGTTGGTCATTTTATTAATGGTTTCGTCAGTGCCACTCCCTGCCACAGCCTATCAAAATCCGCAAACGTTACCGGATGAATGGGGACAATATGGACTCGGGGACCCCTATGTTTTGAAATTTAATGGATACTATTACCTGTATGTAAGCACAAGAGATACGGACGACGGTGTCAAAGTCTGGAGCTCTAAAGACCTGGTGAATTGGTCGTACCGTGGATTAGCTGCAACAGATCCCATTACGCACGGAGCTTATGCTCCTGAAGTTGTTTACTGGAATGGCATGTTCTACATGTATACATCACCTGCCGGAAAAGGACATTACGTGCTGAGCAGCACAAGTCCTACCGGACCCTTCAATGTAGTAACGGGCAACCTTGGAAAGTCGATTGACGGTAATGTGTTCATTGACGATGATGGCTCGTACAGCTTCTATCACGCAGCACAGGGCCGAATAGATGCAGCACCGATGAGCAGTCCGACTGAGATCGGAGTGAGTGCGTCTACAGGAGTGGGGATGGGAGGCTGGACTGAGGGTTCAACCGTCTTCAAACGAAATGGAAAATACTATATGACCTATACAGGTAACCACGTATTTAGCAAAGGATATCGGGTGGATGTGGCAGTTAGCACCACAGGTCCGAGGTCCGGATATGTTACGGATAGCACAAACCCGGTATTAATTCGTACAGAGGGTCCAACCGTGGGATTAGGACACAACACTGTAGTAACAGGACCTAATCTGGACACTCACTATATGATGTATCACAATTTGGAAGGTAACGGAATCATTGGACCGCTGCGGCATCTGAACATGGACCGAATTGTATGGAATAACGACAAGATGATCGTGCAAGGTCCGACTTCAACGGATCAACCCAATCCAGAAATGCCTGTTTTCTATGACTACTTCGATCGTACTGCAATCGGAAGCAATTGGTCCAACGTGAACGGTGGTAATTGGGGCATCTACAATCAGGAACTCATGTGGCAAAATTCAATGGGCAGCTCAACTTGGTATAAACAAGTGACGGCTTCGAGCAGCGCATCGGATTATACGGCTGAATTTAACATGAAGGAAATGAATCGGGGAACGTCAACCAATCCGAGATACGGCGCTACATTCTCCTATACGAATGAGAACAACTACGGTGTTGCGCTGATCAGTTCGAAAAACAAAAGACTTGAGACATTTTTCCGAATTAACGGTGTGGATCAGGCTTGGCAAACATTCGATCTGCCTGCCGACTTCAATTATTCGAAATGGCATAACATACGGATAGAAAAATCGGGATCAACGTTTAAATACTACGTAGATGGTATGTTCAAAGCAACGCGTACCGCCAATGTAGGAGCAGGCAAAATTGGTGTTCTGACAGAGGATACACATGCGGACTTCGGCTATACTGCTTTTAGCAATGATGTGAACGGAAGCAGTGCATGGAATGCCTCCAAGCCGATTCCAGGCACAATTGAGGCCGTTCATTATATGAAAGGAGGCGAAGGTGTCGCTTATCACGATACAACGGCTGGGAACCTAGGCGGGGCTTATCGGACCGATGCCGGGGATATTCGCCTGAATAACGAAGGACTGTTCAACTTAGGCTGGAATCAGACGGGAGAATGGTATAAATACAAAGTAAACGTAGAGTCAAGTGGATATTACGATATTGATTTTCGCATGGCTACCTCGTTGGACGGGGCTCAGATCCGAGTGTGGGATGGTTCGACCGACTTAACGGGTATCGTCAATGTACCTAATACGGGCGGATGGGATAATTGGAAAAACATCTCCAAGAAAAAGGTCTATTTAAATGCTGGACAACGGGAATTAAAGGTTGAATTCGTAACTGGCGAGGCTGATTTCTCAAGAATGACGTTTCAGAAGAATGTTGATGTGACAAGTGTAAGTGATAATTTTAACGACGGCAACGACAATGGATGGACACGGTTTGAAGGAACCTGGGCTGTAGAGAATGGTGAATACAGTGCAGGGAGCACCGGACCTGCGAAATCTACATTTGGGGATACAGGATGGGCAGATTATACGGTCGAGGCGGATATTAAGATGATTGACTCAGGGGGAGACGGGGGTTTACTTGTCAGAGTGAACAATCCATCCCACGGCACAGAGCGAGGCCAGAACAATTATGATGCTTTACAAGGATATTATGCTTATCTGACCACAAGCGGAGTCAGTCTGGGCAAGATGAATTATAATTGGGCGCTCCTCAAGAGCAACGCGCAGTCATATTCCACCAATACCTGGTATCATATGAAAGTTGCCGTTAATGGTACAAACATCAAAGTTTATGTGGATGATATGGTTACTCCGAAGATCGATTATACGGACAACAGCCTGAATCCGTTCACGCATGGCAAAATCGGTGTTAGAACGGCAAACAAGCATACGCATTTCGATAACGTATCGGTTACTCCCTGAACCCGGAAGCCAAACGTTGAGAATGCAAATCGTTGTAACGAGAACTGGAATGCATATTAAGCCGCCAATTGGCGGCTTTTTTGCCTTAAACGATATAAACTATTGCGACCAAATGATGCCTTCCTCTGATCTCCTTCACCACCGTCATTTCCCATTAGCCAATCCAACCCATTTCATTGATAATTGAATGATGGATTCGACAGGAGAGGGTGGTTGGTAATGAAGAGTCGTGAACTTCTGATTGGATCGCATGTATCCTTTGGAGGAAAAGAGATGCTTCTCCAGGCTAGTAAAGAAGCCGCTTCTTATGGCGCATCTACTTTTCTGATGTACACTGGCGCACCTCAGAATTCGAAACGAAAACCTATTTTGCAATATAATACAGAAGCAGGCCATATGCACATGAAGCAGCATGGCATTTCCAACATTGTAGTACATGCTCCATTCCTGATAAATTTGGCTAATAGTTACAAACGAGAAGTATTTGATTTTAGTGTACAGTTCCTGCGGGATGAGATTGAACGAACGGCAGCGCTGGGATCCAATCAGCTGGTCCTTCACCCCGGTGCCCATGTTAACGCTGGGGTAGACATCGGTATTCGACAAATAATCCGGGGATTAAATGAAGTATTACAGGACGAAATTTACCCGGAGGTCCAGATTTCGTTGGAAACGATGGCTGGAAAAGGAACAGAATGTGGAACAAGTTTTGAAGAACTGGCACAGATTGTCGATGGCGTGCAACGGAATGAACGACTCTCCATATGTCTGGATACTTGTCATGTTCATGATGCCGGATACGATATTGTTCATCATTTTGATGGAGTACTCGAGCAGTTTGACAAGGTACTTGGCCTTGATCGACTAAAAGTACTGCACATCAATGATTCCAAAAATGTGCGGGGATCGAGGAAAGATCGCCATGAGAACATCGGACACGGACATATCGGGCTTCAGGCCTTGGATTATATTGTGCATCACCCCCAGCTTGCGTCACTTCCAAAATTGCTTGAGACGCCGTCGATTGGTAAAATTAAATATAAAAGTGCACCTTATCGACATGAAATTGCCCTGTTAAGAAGAGAGTGCTCTGAACCCGTGCAGAAGGAAGAGAATTCTTTAGAAAACAGTAAATAGAGAGTATCACAAACATTCGCTCACTCATTCCATGTTTATTCTCACGAGACATATGTTAAAATGGATGTAGAACGTTACTTTTTACTAAAAAGGAGGCCGCCATGCAGCCAATAGAGCCTCAAGACATCCAACACCGGATCAATAAACTTCTCGATCAGGACCTATATTTACACCTCGAACTCACGTCAGGTGCTTACGCCAGTCACTTCGATAGCACCAGGCATCCGGGGTCGGCATTCATTTCCAATGCGGTCATACGATATACGCAAGGATCTATCTCGGGCACGGGCCCATATCGAGTTGGCTTAAAGACCACTCACGGCTGGATATACGCTGAAGGACTTACACACATTGACGAGCTGGAACAAGAACGACTCATTCTGGCTGGTCACGATAGTCAAGGAAAGCTGGTTGTAGCTTTACAACTTAGTCGGGAATTGTTCTGATGAAAGCGGAGGATCAAATAAGCATGAATAACAAACAGATTGAACATCAGCGCATTTTAGTTGTGTTTCCCCATCCCGACGATGAAGCGTTCAGTTCATCGGGAACATTGGCGAAATACATAAAAGGCGGTGCTCAAGTCACTTATGCTTGCCTGACTCTAGGGGAGATGGGACGTAATATGGGCATCCCTCCATTTGCCAACCGGGTTACCTTGCCAATAATCCGTAAGGATGAACTCATAGAGTCCTCCAATGCGATTGGTATTCAAGATTTAAGGATGCTCGGTTTTCACGATAAAATGATCGAGTTTGAAGATCCTGAACTGCTAGATGGCCATATTTTGGCCCTGATCAAGGAGCTTAATCCTTCACTGGTCATTACTTTCTATCCGGGCTATAGTGTGCATCCCGATCATGATGCAACCGGAGCTGCGGTTACGCGAACGATTGGTCGACTGCCTGAAGAGGAGAGACCAATTGTGTACTGCTGCGCATTCTCGAACAATCACGAGGAGAGCATCGGAAAAGCGGATGTGATTGAAGATGTGAGTGGATTCCTCGCCGAGAAAATGGCATCGATTCGAGCTCACCGTTCGCAATTCCAAGCGCCTGAACTTGTCGGCAAGCGGGAGTTGGATGATGAACAAATCCGAAATCGGTTTGGAAGAGAAGCGTTTTGGACCTATAAGTTCGATTAATTTTACAGTTTGTACAATCTAATTTTCGTAAAAAGTCGCCATTATGGCGACTTTTTTTCGTTTTAAACATAACATATTGTTCAGAGGTGATTGGATTGGGAAGGGGCAATCGTATGGTTTCCATTCGCTTGCACGGGTAATAACATATTGACCATTAAACTCGTAAGGAGTGATACAATTGAAAGAACTTCGTTCTGTTTTTATTAAAATCCCGATGCTCTTTATGTTTGTTGCACTTACAGCTTGCTCTGGAGAAACGGAGCCGTCGTCCACCACTGAAACGTCAACACAAACAAATGAATCGGTTAAAGCTCCCACCACAGAAAACGAGGAAACATCTGAAACGACACGACCGCAAACAGAAAGTTTTGATTTGATGACAGGAGAGGGAAATTCTTCACAAACGGCAACCTTACATCAAGGAGAGGGTTTTTCATTGTACGTGTTTGAGAAGTTTTCTTTTGACGCTGCCAAAGGCCGCTTGTCGCTGATAAGCAATCCGGACTACTATGTAGATATTGAACCGCTGCCCTCAGATTATGATCTGGAAAAGCTTAAGACAACTGGGCAAGAGGACTTGGAAAAATTCGGTGCGGTGACTGATTATAGTGGAGAACTGATCGAGCATCCGCTTGGTTTCGCTGAGCTTTATCTTCAAGCCTCAGGTGAAAAAGGGATAAACGATTATATGGTCTGGAAATCAGAAAAAGGTGACGCTTTTTTATTCCGTCTTCACAATCCCAAAGGTGAAGAAGCCTCTGATTTCGCTGGTCCGGTCCTTGTGTCCTTATCCACGGTTCAAGGCGAATAGTCGTCATCGTCATCATAAGGAGTGAATGGACATCGTAATACCAAAAATGCGAAGCAAACGAATCATTCGAATTACTGCGATACTCATTTTACTTTTGCTCATATCATGCATCGCATTTGTTTATGTGAATGACAGACCTGGCGGACTAGCCGACCGGCGTATGTCCAAAGCAATGGGAATGAGTAAAACCATGCATATTCCTATAGGAAAAACTGCTGAAGAAGCGATCCGAAAGTTTAGAAATAATGATGATTCATTACAAATCATTCATCAAGAACCGGTGGACGGCGGCATAATTTTGTTTAAACAAAAAACGGGTCAGGAAAATAACAGCAATCTTCAGATGGAGTATGCTCGGAAAATAATATTCGGATGGAAGTGGGCATGGGGTGGCGGATATTCCATTGGTGAATCATCTCAATTCACGTCTGCAATGGATTACATGAGCATACCTGAATTGAGTCATATATCGACACCTTTCCCTATGCTGTTTGGACATATACTAGACCCGGCTATTCAGCGTGTAACTGTCGAGTTCGAGGGGAATGAGAAACCAGTACTTGCGGAAGCCAAGCTGGTTGAGGTGGGCCCGGAAAGCATAATCTGGTTTGTAACACTGCCCTCGTCTGCAACAATTCCGTATGAAATAAAGGGATTCAATGATAAAGGGGAGCTCGTCACCCATAAACAAATGGATGATCCGAATGGAATGGGTTCCATGGTTCTGGAAGAGCGTTAAAGAGTGATCGTACGGGACCTGCGAGTAGGGCGGGATCGTCAAGTTTGGAAAACAATAAAAAGGGAACAACCCATTGTTGAGGGTTGTTCCCTTATACGTTACAAGGAAATTCGAGTTTACAAAAAAATAAGTAAAAGAATTCCGACTATGAAGCAATAGTATGAAAAGTAAATCAAGTTCCCTCTTGCCATAATTCCCATGAACCATCTCATTGAAAAGTAGGTTACGATAAGGGTCGTAATGAACGCTAAAATGTAAGGTACAGCCAACTGCGCTCGGTGCGGATCGGTTACAATGTCAGATGCACCTAAAATTACCCCGCCGATGCTAATCGGAATGTAGAGCATAAAGGAAAATTTCAACGCCGTTTCTTGTTTCATCCCGACAGCAATAGATGCAATGACTGTTGCACCAGAGCGGCTTATTCCCGGTATAAGAGCCACCGCTTGAGCCAGACCCACCAGTACTGCGTCTTTCGCAGACAAATCGCCATCTCTTTTGCGCCCGCGAAGGTTTCGAATGAGCCATAGGGCAACCCCTGTAATCAGTAAACTAATCGCAACCGTATAGACAGAAGTGAATATTTCTTCAATTTTATCCTTGAACAGCACAGCCCCGATCGCAGCAGGCAGGGTACCAATGATTATGTATAGACAAAACATAAAATCTGCTTTGTACTCCGCATTGCGAGAGACTAGGAATCGCCAGCCTCCTACAATAAGTTTTTTGATATCTTCCCGAAAGATAAACATAATGGCAATCAGTGAGGCTGTGTTCGTCAAAATTTCAAAGGATAATCCGTTCTGCTCCATGCTAAGCAATCGTTGAACGATAATCAAATGTCCGCTTGAAGAAACCGGAATAGGCTCTGTAGCCCCTTGTACGATACCTAATAACACATATTTCAACCATAAAATAAAGTCTTCCATTGTATCCTCCTACTCATTATTTTCGATTGGCTTTGACATATTTCAGTTGGGCCACAATAATGACACTAATAATCACCAAAAGGAACCACGAACTGATCTTGCTAAAACTGACCAGCTGCCAGGAATCATGCTGGTCAGGGTATTTCCAGCCGTTAAAAAATGTAGCTATATTTTCAGCGGTCCAGATGAAAAAACCTACGATGATAAAAGCGAGTGTTAACGGCATTCGATAGGTAGTTAATCGTACCCGATAGATAATCCATGTTTTTCGAAAAACAATAAATACCAGAGCGGTCAACCACCAACGGAAATCGGGAATAAAATGATGTGTGAAAAAGTTGATATAGATGGCTCCTCCTAACAGAACCGAAGATGCAAACCCAGGCCAGCCTGTCATGTCCATACGCAATCTGCGCCATATTTGACACATAAAGCTTGCTACACTTGCATACATAAATCCGCTATAAAGGGGGACACCAAAGAGCTTGGTATAACCAGGCTCGGGGTATGACCAGGATCCCATCCATACCTTATACATCTCCAGTACCAATCCAATCACGTGAAATATACATATGACTTTGATTTCATCACGTGTTTCCAATCCGCTCCGGTACATAAGGTATTGTACTGCTAATAAAACAAGCAGAATGGCATCATAGCGATAGAGAAAGGGTATCTGAATTACGCTAGAAAGGGCCAACGTTCCAAAGATCGCCACAGGAAAAATGCAACTCATCGCCTGATGATAACCGAAATGCAGGAGCTGTACTAAAGGTTTCAAGTTATGTTTATCTCCTTCCTAAGCCTTGTTCATAATAATATAGATATGGTCCGTTTGTAAAAAGAGAAAAAAAGATCTATATATTTTCTTATTTTCAATTCGTGCTTAATCAAAGACAAATAAGGCCCCTCGTCAACTAGAGGGACCTTGTTTTTTTGGACAATTCAATTATGCATTTTCAGACAGCTTGTAGGCAGATTTAATCGTATGTTCGATGAGCGTCGCAATCGTTACAGGACCAACACCGCCTGGTACAGGTGTAATTGCTGAAGAAGGAACAAAGCATGCTTCGTAATCCACATCTCCGACGTTGCCTTTGTTATAACCAGCATCAATAACGACAGCACCTGGTTTAATCCAATCTCCTTTAACAAAGAGCGGTTTGCCGACGGCTGCAATTATAATATCGCCAAGCTTCACGATTTCCTCCAGGTTCACGGTTTTGGAGTGGCAGGTCGTCACCGTTGCATTCCGGTTTAGCAGCATGGCTGAGACAGGTTTGCCCAGAATTGGACTTCTTCCGATGACAACCGCATGTTTGCCCTCGATCTGAATATTGTAGAAATCCAGAATACGCATAATAGCCTGTGGTGTACAGGAAGGGAATTCTGCATCTCCAAAAGCATTAAGTGCAAAACCGAGGGTCGTTACACCGTCAACGTCCTTCTCGATGCTAATGGCATCAAAAGCTGCTCTTTCATCGATGTGATTCGGGACAGGGTGCTGAAGCAAAATACCGTGTACGGAAGGGTCATCATTTAGCTTGTTAATTTCTTGAATTAATTCATCTGTGGTGGTATCTGCAGAAAGAACGACCTTAATAGAATGCACGCCTAATCGAGCACAAGCATTTCCTTTCATTCGCACATAAGTCGCTGAAGAAGGATCATCTCCGACGAGAATTGTTGCGAGACAAGGCTGAATACCTTTTTCCTTCAGAATGGCAACCTTCGAGGCCATGTCTTCCTTCATAAAATCCGCTACCGTTTGTCCATTCAAGATCAGTTTATCAGTACTCATTTTCACATCGCCCTTTCAACATAAAAAAGAGGCAAGGAAATAAATATTCCTTACCTCTGCCCAGGCGTACGGCTTATTACAAAACCATATGCTCCCTCACGGTTCACCGTGTTCGCCAGTTACATATGATCGTTTAAATTGTTTAGATTGATAGTACTTGAAAAAGCAAAATTGTTCAATAGTTAATGGATTTCTCTTTGAAATGTATGGGTTATTAGTTTCCCTGGTAGACCCAATCTTCATCATATAGTTGATAACTGTTATCACTCGTGATATATTGTTAACTAGTAAACTATTTAATATTAAAATCCTGAATTAGTTTAATCATTTAAGGGCTTTTTAATTGTTTATAAGTAAATAAGGAGCGATTGAAGAATGGATTCAAACGATCGAACAAAACAGTTACTGTATGACCAATTCATCCGATTTTTACATGTATATGAGAATCACAAGGATACGGAAATTGAACATTTTCTAAGTATCGCTCAGCGGGAAAGCATGGACAAAATCCCTCAGCATTTGACCGCGGTTCATATGATAGATTGCATTGGCAAGCATGAACCTATTAACAACACGGGTATTGCTGAGGGGATGAATTTGTCCAAAGCGAGTATTACCAAGATCGGCAACAAACTGTTGGAGGAAGGATTCGTCAAACGTACGAAAATGAATGACAACAAAAAGGAGAGCTATTTCCGTTTGTCACCGCAAGGAAAAAAGATTTTTGAACTACATGAACGTTTACATGTACTTGAGGCTGAACGGTTTTATCGTTCTTTGGACAAATATTCGGAACCGGAGCTGAAAATAATACATCAATTTCTTCAAGACAGCAGCATGGATATGGAATCCAGATAAACTGAAGGAGAGTGAAACACTTGAGTCTGGCAGAATTGATCAGGGAACGCAGAAGTATTCGTAAATGTAATTCTACACCGGTGGAACAGGAGTTGGTTGTTGAATTGCTTCACAAGGCAACACGGCTTCAACCATCTGTTGAATCTGGCTCATGGCGTGTTGTTTATGCCGGAACTCCCGAAGCACGCAAGCGGTTGGTAGACTGCATGCTGGAGCAGATGTCGCAGAGCAAGTTCGGTAAGTTGATTCCGGGAAAACTGCTGGATGTGTTTAAAAAGAGGTTTACCGATATTCCTGCTCATGTCATTGTTATGTCGACTGTAGGACCGGATCGTCTGACCAATGACCGCATTTATGCGGCTGCCTGCGGGATGATGCAGAGCTTCCAACTGCTGGGATGGGAACAAGGGTTAGGAATGCTGTGGGATACAGAATCCATGATTCAGAATGAAGGCTTTTTCAAAGGAATTGGACTGCGTGAGGATGAAAGATTTGTTGGCATTCTTCATATGGGATATTACGACAAAGCGCCAAGAAGCCGGAAAAGAACACCAGCTGAGCAAAAGTGGACTGTATTTCAGGGTCAGACTACGTAGAAGGGGAGGATTTAAAAATGGAATTGGCCAATCTGCAAGGAGGCATACACAGTCCAAAAGATTTTTTGGATCGACCGGTATCACAGGAACTAATCCTTGAATTGCTCAATCACGCCGTGTGGGCGCCAAATGATGGACTTCGTGAGCCGTGGCGATTTATTTTTGCCGATAATCGTAATGGGAAACTTATGCAGGGAATGCAGGAGCACGCTCCAGCCTATCTTCTGGTCTTGGTGAAGGAAGAGGCGGATCATCATAAGCGGGAAGAGGACTTTGCAGCTGTCTGCTGTCTGATCCAAAATTTTCGTTTGCTTGCCCATGAACAGGGCCTGGGTGTGCGCAGTACGTTGCATGACTGGATGTACGACCGGAGTCGTGCTGAAAAGTTTGGCGTGTTAGGCAACGAGCGAATTGCTGCGGTTCTGGAATTGGGATATGGCGCTGTACAGCTGGAAGGGAAAGATGAGATGGCTGAACCTCAGCTCCAGTTCGAACTGCTGTAGCGGGGAAGATATACGGAAGAGAATTAAAATGAAAGAGGAACGACAAAACCTTAGCAGGGATTGTCGTTCTTTTTTTATGCGGTTAGCAAGCATCCATTTCTAGCTGTTATAAACGTAACTTAGTTTCTCAAGAGGAGAGTTTGCAAAATTTCTAATCTTGGTTGAGTGCTGCTATCTGATCTTTGACATTTACATCACTCAATCCTCCGTGGTAACAAACAACGGATGTAATGTCGAGATATGCATACTTTCTTAACGAGAGTTTTGCTGCGTTCATATCCGGTGTAGTCGGGGCGTGAATTCCACCAAGCATACCGTCTACACTGTACATAGAGTCCCCGGCAATGAGGGTTTTACTTTCCTTCAAATAAAGACTGATATGACCGGGTGTATGTCCAGGTGTGTGAATAACGCGAATCCCACCGCAAAACGGCAGTTCCTGACCATCTATTAAAGTATGATTTACTGTGCCCTTTGGCGGATTATCCAGGTGACCATCTTTTATCAGAGGCAGTTCCCCTTGGATGTACGGCTTATCCAATTCGTGTGCATATACTTTAATAGTGTTGCCACGCATCTGTAAAATCTCCGGAAGATTCCCTATATGATCGACATCCTGATGGGTCAAAATCACCGCATTTAATTTGTCTAGAGAGACACCAGCCTTCTCCATTGCCACACGTAAATCCTCAAATTGACCTGGAAAACCAGTGTCTATTAGAATATTCATTTCTTGGTCCTTTAAAAGAATGGGGTGTATCACATTCCCATGATAGTCTAGATGGAGCATTTCGACTCCCTTTGAAATTTCCATAATATTAGTCCTCCGTAGAAAGAAATAGTATCTCTTTGTAAACGAATCAACTCCGTAAAAAGATACGGGGGTAGAATTGAAAAAAAAGATTAGTGTTTTCTTGTGAACCAAACCAAGTATAGGATGATCTAATGAATAGAAGGAATGAAGGAAAGGGGGAGCATTGGTGGATTTATCAGAAAAAGCCGAACTTGCAAGACAAGGAGATAAGGAAGCTTTTGTATTTTTAATACGTGCTGTTCAACAAAGCCTATTTGTTATAGGAAGATCAATCGTTAAAACGGATGAAGATTGTGCAGATGCGATACAGGAGACCATTGCTAAAGCTTTTTCTAATGTACATACACTGAAAGAGCCAACTTATTTTAAAACTTGGATCATTCGGATTTTAATCAATGAGTGTAATCGGATTATTAAGAAAAAAAAGCGAGTATCCCTTGTCCCTTATGATATGAGAAAGACATCTTATAAGGGGGATTTTGAACAAATTGAGCTGTTTGAGGTAATTGACGAATTGGATGAACAGCTTCAAACCATCGTGACACTTTTTTATATCGAGGACTTATCGGTCAAGGAAATATCTAGAGTGCTTGAAGTTTCTGAAGGAACAGTAAAGTCAAGGTTATTCAGGGCCAGACGACAATTATCAGAGCTCGTTCTAGGGGAAGGAGAGGGCAAATATGAATTTTCATGATCCGGTTGACCGTGAGATCAAGCAATTATTAAATGCTAAAAGAAAAGACCTGATCATTCCTGATGCAGTTCAACTTGCTATGGAGAACGCACTTTCCTCCATTTCTGAGCAGAAGGTAAAAAAGAAATATCCCCATAAAAAATGGAGATGGGCAGCAGCAGTTATAGCCCTCTTTTTCATCCTAGGAGCGGTTTCGATTTATTCGGTGCCAACATTTGGTGAAATGATCCGGTCTTTATTTGCCAAGGATAACCCAGATATTGGACTTTTGCGGGCACAAGAATTGGGACTAGTGCATAATCCTCATATCAAAGTAAAGGACAAAGGTTATACGCTGGTAATTGATGAAGCTGTTGCAGACCCTACCCGAGTGACGATGGCTCTTCAACTCTTTGATAAAAAAGGTAAGCACGATCGCTATAAGTTACTCCTTGGAGATCTGAACAACATTACAATCAAAGATGCTAACGGTAAAGACTTGGACACCATGTACGATATGGGGTACACAAATGATTTTTATTATATGGTTGCTTTCTTCAATGAGCCCTTGCAAACAGACAAGATTACAATAGAAGGGAATATTGGGACGCTTGGCAACAGAAACGAGCCTTCCATTGAAGGAGATTGGAACTTTAGCTTTGATATAGATATGAGAGAGGCTAACCAGCAAACGAAGATAGAAGAATTATCAGGTAGCTACACAACGCCACACGGAATGACAGTCACTTTAAAGAGGTTAACGAGAATGGTGCAAGGAGTCCGTTTTGAACTGGAGACTGAACTCAATGATGCTGCAATGGCAAGGTCACCCGGTGATTTATGGGAAAAGCAGATGTTGAGCTTTCACTTTGAAACCATAGAGAATGAAGAAATTCATTCGGTAAATTCGAGAAAGAATGGTGACATGGTTAGTCTGATGTCTACTGATTATGCAGTCATTGGAGACGGAAAGATACGTTGGAGTTATATTTTCAAGTACTTGCCAGAGCACGAACCATATCGTTTTATTTTGGATGGTTACTCGGTCGCGGAAACAGACGGTAGCAGAATTTCCTTTAGGCCATCGGACCTGATAGAACCCAAAGCTTTTCAAATATTAACAGACCGCATAGAGTTGGTTGGGACGTCGCTTGAGGACTCACAAAACCCTGATGCCACATTTGAAACCGCCGTATCGTTCTACGGGGAAATGGATAACGAAATAAACAATGAAGAATGGAAAGCATACGATTCAGCAGGCAAGCAGTATGACGTTAGTAAGTGGGGGATTTCAACCTTAAAAAATACGCTTTCTAATAATTGGAGAGAGGGATTTATTAGTATGGGAAATCGCGATACGCAGCAGCCTTATGAATATCGGATTATGGGGTTAGACCACATTCCGGAGGAACTTATCCTGGTAAGACGTGTAGTGGATAAAAGGTACAAAGACCCGGACTGGTCCGTAATGCTAAAATAATTTATTAATGTGTAGTCTATCCATCACTAATATCCTCAGCATCACTTTCACAGCCGCCCTTCTGGGCGGCTTTTTGCATATTTGTTTTCCTGTAGGTAGAAGTCGATTTTTAGAAGGAAAACAGACATAAATCTAAACATATTAGAGATTAATCTTTAGTTTGTCAGGTTTTTATGTAATCGCTATCATTCTATAATTTAGTCAGAAAGGAGGTAAAAGTAAAAAAAAAAATTGCATCAAATGGTAATTGAGAACTTCAACCGAGAATCAGACGAAAGCAGTCGATAAGGCAAATACAATCATATTGGGAGGTAGAGTATGTTTAAATTTAGCAAAAAAATGTTGACGGTCATTCTTGCGGCTTCCATGAGTTTTGGCGTGTTTGCAGCAACCTCAAGTGCAGCGACAGATTATTGGCAGAATTGGACCGATGGCGGCGGTACGGTTAATGCTGTGAATGGATCGGGCGGAAATTACAGTGTGACATGGCAAAATACGGGGAACTTTGTTGTTGGTAAAGGCTGGAATGTTGGATCTCCAAACCGGACAATTAACTATAATGCTGGGGTTTGGTCTCCATCCGGCAATGGCTATTTGACACTCTACGGGTGGACAAGAAATGCACTTATTGAATATTACGTTGTAGATAGTTGGGGCACATACCGACCAACCGGAACGTTTAAAGGTACTGTCAACAGTGATGGAGGAACCTATGACATCTATACAACGATGCGATACAATGCACCTTCCATTGACGGTACACAAACCTTTGCCCAGTACTGGAGCGTAAGACAGTCGAAGAGAGCGACCGGGGTTAACTCCGCTATTACGTTCAGTAACCATGTGAACGCATGGGCAAGCAAAGGAATGAATCTGGGTAGCAGTTGGTCTTACCAGGTGTTAGCGACAGAAGGATATCAAAGCAGCGGAAGTTCCAACGTAACGGTGTGGTAAGTAATCCATGGTAAGCAACCCCACGGTGACCCGTTTAACGTAAGTAAAACAGATTTTTAAACATTAGGGACAGGCTCAATGCCTTTTCCTCAGTTCTACCATCAGTCCGGATATGTTGAAGGTCGTTTCAGTCAGACAAATGGCCTTCGACGTTGCCGGATGAGAATGGCAGTCATCATAGCCACTTATTTTCCCATTAGCTTAAAGGAGATCCTTCAATGAGAAAGCTGTTGATGTTCTTTTTAATAGCAACAATGCTAGTGATCAGTGCTTGTTCGCAGGATAAACCCGAACCGAAGGATAACCTTGTATTCGTGCAAGGTGGAACGTTTAAGAACAACAAGACCAATTTTGCCGGTAGAAATGTGACCCTGTCGAACTTTTATATCGGAAAATATGAGGTAACTCAAAAAGAGTGGGAAGATGTCATGGGAAATAATCCCTCAGGATTCAAAGGAGAACAATTACCCGTAGAAATGGTGAGTTGGTATGACGCGGTAGAGTATTGCAATCAAAGAAGCATACAAGAGGGCTTGAAGCCGCATTACAACATCGATAAGGGCACCCAAGACCAGAATAATAAGAATGATAACGATAATATAAAATGGACAGTAACGATTAATGAGGGAACTAACGGTTACCGACTGCCTACAGAAGCGGAATGGGAATATGCCGCAAGCGGAGGTCAGGAGAGCAAGAATTACACATACAGCGGTAGCAACAACGCCGATGAAGTCGCATGGTATTGGAAGAACGCCGGGGACAAAATCTTAACTGGAGACTGGAACTGGCCTGCCATAGAGAGCAACAAAAACAAAACCAAATCAATTGGTACCCAGCAGCCCAACGAGCTTGGAATCTACGATATGTCTGGCAATGTAAGAGAATGGTGCTGGGACTGGTACAGCGATGCTGAGAGTCAAATACCATCATTTCGGGTTGTAAAAGGCGGAGGCTGGATTGGCGGTGTCAATAATAACGAGATCGCTTTTCGAGGGAAATTTGATGCAAATGGTTTTGGTCCCGATCAGGGTTTTCGTGTTGCTCGCGGAGAATAGTCGAAAGGTGGTAAATTATCTAAATAGTTTAAGGCGGGCTCATATGCTGAAAAGTAGATCGTTGAACATAAAGAGATGGCCATGCTAATGCAGATTAGCCAGGACATCTCTTTTTTGAATTGCTTGTATTTCATTCAAAATGCACAGGATCGGAAACGTGATGCATTGCCGTACAATTTGAACCTTTATTTTGCAGGATCAAAAAGTATCCTACGACACAAAAATGATCGGATCATACAAAAAAGTGCGTACTATTCAACGGTTAGGGCACCTGATAATCTGACATTCGAAGGGCAAGTTACATTGTCGTTCAATATAAAAACGTACTGAAGGGGTGGGAAAAATGCCAGCGTATCAACTTCACTTGAAAGATAAACGGATCGTATGGGGAAACGCAATAGATGTGGAGTCTCTCATTGGCACATATCCACAGGACTCGATTAGAACAGGCGAGAATGTGGCTTTGGATTGGAAATTGCCTGACGGCATATATAGAGCAAAAGAGGTCGTCATAGAGCTGGATAAACTGCTTGAGGCGATTCTGGTTCAGCTGGGCGAACCGATAAACGGTGATCCTTCGGTGTTATTGGATAGCCTTCAAGCCAATTTGGCAATCTCCGGTGATTTGTCATCGCTACCGCTTGGTCCATTAGCTTTGAAGGATAAGGCAGGTGTTGAAATTACGACACAGGCGGCACGAATTGGTGAACAATTGGTTCACTGGGCAAGAGAGATTAATTCTGAAAAGAGGGCACTGTCGCAATATGGACCAGAGACCCTGGGAGAGCTGGAATTTAGAAGTCGTTGCTACGGTCATACCCTAATACCGGAAGCTATTGCTCAGGTTTGGGGTCCCGCTGGGGGGCCGAGAGTTATGCAGTTATATAATGAATACTTACACCAATTTGTGTTACTGCGGGATGCATTACTTCCTTTTGCCAATTGGGAACAAGTACCTTTTGAAGTCAAGGAACACGCTCAATTCAAAGGATTACGTTTTCTGGAGCCTGCCCGTAAGGTCTTTTTAACTCAATTGCTCGGGAAGGAATTAACGCACAAGGCGATTGTCCAGTATGCACAGAGTGTGCTTAGCTCGGGTTTGACTTCGGTAGGTTACGGCTTTCAATATCCTTTGGGAACGGTGTTGCCCGCTGGATTGGGAGAGTCGGCTGGAACGGCTGCGCGTTATCTTCTGAAATGGCATCCGGTACAAACCATTGAGACTAAAGATACAAAAGATATAGTTGCCATCTCATTGGAATATGAATATGACGATTATTATGCTGCACCACGAAATGAAGCAGGAACGGGTATACCTGGCAATAAGGATTACCTTCATATTTCAGAAGACCATAGTGATCTCCCATCCATCGCAAGGCTGCTTCCGAATACAGGGTCAGATCGAACAACCGTGCGTTTCACTGTGGAGAGAGAAGGTCATGCATCATCTAGTGTAGAATCTAGTGTGGATCTCGGTCAGCTTTTCAGGGGACATCGATTTTCATATCGGCCTGAAAAGAACAACCATTCCAAGGAAGCTACTGTGAAGCGAACATCAACCAGCATTCATCAGGTAGCAGACATTTTGTCGCATTCCGGATTGGTGACAAATACGGATAATGGAGTCCATGTCATACCAACAGGCGGAAATGAACTTGTACAGTGGGCTTTATTAGGCAAGCTGTATCCCGAAAATGTGGTGTTAGTGGACAAAGGAGATCAAGAGGAGCTGGAAGCAGCTTTGGTTTCTGGGAAGGGGTATGGAACGCAATTTTTGGTGTTGTAATGCTATAAACCATTCGTGACAGATGATATGACGACGGCAGCGTCTCGTACAGAGCTGCTGCCGTCTAATTACGACTACTTTAATTTACATTAGCGATGTCGCGGCGAGAGTCATCATTGTCGCAAGATACTTCGTCGGGGAATTTCTCGATATAAGTCGTGCCAAACTTGCACAACATCTGTAGCATGGGGGCCAGTTCCTCGCCCAGATCGGACAAATAATATTCTACTTTTGGCGGTGCAACCGGATAGACCTTGCGAATAATCAGGCCGTCACTTTCAAGCATTCTGAGCTGCATTGTAATCATGCGTTGGGTTGCGTCAGGAAGAAGTCGCTGAAGCTCATTAAACCGAATGGGACCTTTAGTTAAGTGATTGAGTATAGAAATTTTCCATTTGCCGCTAAGTAAGCTCATAACAATTTCCGAGGTACAGCGATAGGTTTTATTTCTAAAGTTAATCATCCTCCAACACACCTCTTTCACTTTGATTTTGTACTCCCCACTCACATAAACCTTCCAGAACGGGCAATAACGTTTCCGCTTTATCGGTCAGTCTGTACTCGACTTTAGGCGGGACTTGAGGATACTCTTTCCGTTCGACCATACCATCCGCTTCCAATTCTTTTAGTTGTGAACTCAGTGTTTTAAACGTAATCGCTCCAATTTGTCTTTTCAGTTCATTAAAGCGTACCGGTTGGTTTTCTGCTAAAAGATAAATTATGACCATCTTCCATTTGCCGCCAATGACAGACAATGTATAGCCAAAAGGCGTATCTTGAATATGTTTAACCTTACCTTGATATTCAGCCATGCTCATATTTATGCTATCCTTTCGGGTAGTACCTGTCATAATTGTGCGTACTACTTTTTGATTTGCGTTCAGTTTATACTAACCTTACTTTGAAGTAAAGGAGAGAAAACATGAATCAAAAAACAATACGTCTGTTAATGCCACAATGGCAAGGCGGGAATAATCCTAACTACTCTTTTGGCGCGGAACTGCTTGCCTGGCTGGCTCCTGATAATGATCAACCACTGATTCAAGTTCCTGTACAAGCATATGATGGAACTCCACTGGAAAACGAGAATGGTGTAAATGGGAGGAAACAGCTCCTTGAACAATTGGAAGCAGCCCAGCATATTATTCATGCTCACAAGCCTGACCGCATCGTCATGTTTGGCGGAGACTGCTTGGTCGAACAAGCTCCGTTTGCCTATTTAAACGAACGGTATAATGGAGAGTTAGGCTTGATCTGGATCGATGCGCACAGTGATTTGGTTGGTTACGTGGGATATGATAACGGACATACGCTACCACTGGGCAATCTTTTGGGAGAAGGGGATGAGGAGTTTGCACAACATGTAAAAATTCCTCTAAAACCTGAAAATGTCTTTATCGCGGGGTTGGCAACGCCTACAGAACAGGAGGGCGAAGTGATCTCAGAAGCGTTTGAACGATTAGGTATAACGACTGTAGAATCAGATGCAGAAATGATTCAAAGACTTGGCATTAGAACTTCCGGAGCTGAAGAGTTAACAAAAAGTACGGAATCCATCAAAGAGTGGATCAAAGAAAGCGGTATTAAGCATCTCGCTATTCACCTGGATCTAGATGTGCTTGATCCTAAGGCTTTTCGTTCGTTATTATTCGCGAATCCTGAAGGACCTTATACGTTCTCTCCTGCGGGCAGCTTGCAAATCTCCCAGCTCCTGCATCTACTCAAAGAACTATCGGAAGAAACAGATGTGGTGGGATTGGGTATAACCGAGCACATGCCATGGGATGCAATTAACCTGAAAAACCTGCTGGGGGAAATACCTATTTTAAATAAGTGAAATTATATGCGAGGGCTAATCATCGCTGAACAATAACTAATTTATCTCACCAAAGCAAAAAAAAGGGCCGTATATGACTACGGCTCCTTTTGTTTATCTTTCTTATTACTTGCCTCTGAATGAGAGCTTCAATGAAAAGGAACTGAACGATCTCCCCGAAGGGTCAGATATCAAGTTTACGTGTACCGATCCACTTCACCATCTCTGGGTCGTTATGAGAAAAGAATAGACTCTGCTTCGTATCTAATGCAGTAATCGATTCCATATCATCTTGGCTTAATTCAAAATCAAAGATATTGAAGTTCTCAACAATTCTCTCTTTACGAACAGACTTCGGAATGACAACGACATCTCGTTGTGTCAACCAGCGCAAAACGACCTGAGCAACAGATTTATTCACCTTTTTCGCAATGGATAGCAATACATCATTCTGGAAAAGATCATTTCTTCCTTCAGCAAAAGGCGCCCAGGATTGAATCTGAACATTATTCTCTTTCATAAAAGCAGCACTTTCGATTTGTTGATTGAAAGGGTGTGTTTCAACCTGGTTTACCGCAGGAACTACCTCGTTATGAATGATTAAATCGATCAGACGATCCATCTGGAAGTTACTAACCCCAATGGCACGGACCTTTCCTTCACGATACAATTCCTCCATTGCACGCCAAGAGCCGTACACATCGCCAAAAGGCTGATGAATTAAATACAGATCCAACACATCCAATTGCAATCGTTCCAGAGATTTTTGGAATGCTTTTTTAGTGTTTTCATATCCAGTATCCTGAACCCAAAGCTTTGTAGTAATAAATAACTCTTCTCTTGGGACACCACTTCGTTTAATGGCTCGACCAACGGCTTCTTCGTTCAGATATGATGCAGCTGTATCAATCAGGCGATATCCTGCCATAATGGCATCGTAAACGCTTTGTTCGCATTCATTTTGATCTGCAATTTGATAAACACCAAAACCCATAATGGGCATCTCCACACCATTGTTAAGTATTACTTTTTCCATGTTAAAGCCCTCCTTTTTATATGCTTATTATGTACCAAATCATAATTCTAGCGTTATATCATTCTTATCAAATGTTTGCCTAATTATCTCACAGGACATATAAAATTGATTTTTGACCTTCAAGTAAAAGACTTCTATTCTGCCTCGAATAGAAGTCTTAGGATTCTCCTCTAAAAATTACCCTTGCTCAAAACGTCCAAGCGGATCAAAAGAACTAAGCTTTCTTTTATAGCTTGACCCAGGCTACCAGGCCATCGGGTTGATCCGGGTTAATACCGTGCCGTTCGGCATTAGCCAAAGCGGCTATTTGCGAGATGAAAATGAAAGGAATACCCCGTACTGCTGTGTTAAGTGGATGACTTGTTGTGATCTCAAGGTCTATGAACTCTTGCGGGATGCCCATCGCCCGATCGGCAAATGTAATAATGGTGGCTCCACGCTCCTTAATATCCCTCAACAGATTGCGTTGATGCTCAATACCACTGTCCGATAAGGCAGCGATCACTAAAGTATCCGAGCTTACGGTGACCATCGGCCCGTGCCGAACGTCAAGAAGATGGTATGCGTGGGCTTGTGTCTTGGCAATCTCGGTCAGAGCGATGGCGCCCTCAGCTGCCAGCCCTTGTAGTTCACCGTCTGCGAGCAAGACTGCGTTTGTCCAATTGAAGTTGGAGACGCGGCGGATGCTGTCCTCTACACGTGCCATGTAGGCTTCACCTTGATGAATCGCTTCCTGCATATCGATAATCAGCTCCTCATCACCAGCAAGAAAAGCGGCAAGCAGCAGATTGGCTGCATACAGATTGGTTACTGTGCGGGTCTGGCAAACGCTATGGTCGAAAGCCCAGGGCAGTTCCAGAGGGAAATCGGCGCTTTTGGATAACGGCGAGTCCGTTACACAAGAAATCGTTAATAAAGGAATACGTCGATCAGACTGGAGCAAACGCAATGCTTCAACGACTTCACTCGTACTGCCAGATCGTGACGGCGCTATGATCAGACTACCCTCCAGCATGGGACGATAGCGGTCTGCATGGAGCATGAGATCACCCGCGGCAAGTGACATTGCAGGCAGGCCGGCACGCAAACGGAAGGAAAAAGCGGCCGCTTCGCTCAAGCAATAACTGGACCCGGCGCCAACAAAGGTTACGGAGGTAATCGCTTGAGCTTGGACAAAGGCAGTAAATTCCGTGCGCTTGGCCAGTAAATAGTTGTACGTCTGCTGCAGGGCCTTATATTGTTCTTTTACTTCACGATAAGTCAAACTCATAAAAAATACCTCCCGGGAATGATTTAGATTGATAACTTCAGTTTGTGATCTTTTCGATCAAATATATAGTTATATGATTGTGTTAATCATAATTATGCCTTTACAACGCACTAAATTGCAATAGTTTTCCAAAATAATGATTGATTTAATCAAATAAAAAGATTATTATGATCACAAGCTAGAAATTATCAAATGTTTCCCATACTCATCTGACCCGTGAAGGGAGGTGCAGGATCGTTCAAATCGTCGCGAGCGACGAAACCTTAAAAGGGGGAATGGATATGCCACTGATCTCGTCCACTGAAATGCTGCAAACAGCTCGCAGAGACCAATACGCCATCGCTGCATTTAATGTTCATACCCTGGAGATGCTTCAGGCTGTCGTTGAAGCGGCTGTAGAAACCGAGTCACCACTCATTATTCAAACTACGGTGGGTACAGTCAACCACTTGGGTCCAGATTACATTGCTCATGCGGCTAAAACCGCAGCGGACTTGACGGATATCCCTATCGCACTTCATTTGGATCACTGCACTGATTTTTCAACGATTATCCGATGCATACGGGCAGGTTATACCTCTGTAATGATCGATGCATCCATGTATCCTTTTGAAGAAAACGTGAACCTAACCCGTAAAGTGATGGAGGTTGCCCAGGCATCTGGCGTAAACGTGGAGGCAGAGCTTGGCAAGGTTGGCGGCGTTGAGGACGATATTGTCGTTGAGGAACAGCATGCTTCCCTAGCAGATCCGGAAGATTGCGTGCAATTTGTTGAACGCACCGGCGTAACTACCCTCGCTCCAGCAATTGGTACCGCACACGGTATTTATAAGGGACAGCCGAACATAGATTTTGTACGAATTGAAACCATTGCGAATCGAGTATCGGTTCCTTTGGTGCTGCACGGTGGTTCGGGCATTCCAGCTGAACAGATTCATCGGGCGGTTGCACTGGGGATGTCCAAGGTAAACATAGCCACAGAGCTGCGTATTGCTTTTTCCGAAGCTATCAAAGATGTATTTGTAATCCATCCAGAAGAGAATGATCCACGCAAATACATGGCTCCGGCGAAGGAAGCAGTTAAACGGCTTGCCATGGAGAAAATACGGTTATGTGGAAGCACTGGCAAAGCCGGCGTAGTCCGATGATTACCACAGTTACACTCCATGCGGCCATCGACCGGACGTTGTACGTTGACAAGTTTGGCGTAGGTCAAGTGCATCGAGTGACAAGACAGGTTAATGAGCCAGGTGGCAAAGGCAATAACGTAGCCAAGGTGATCCGGCAGCTCGGCGGTGAAGTCACAGCTACAGGCATTATTGCCGGCAACAATGGTGTATTTATTGAGAGCAGTCTGACTGAACGGGGAATACGGACTTCTTTTATCCAATCAGCGGGAGACTCCCGAGTCTGCCTTAACATTGTGGACGATTCCTGTGGTACCTCTACAGAGCTACTTGGGCAGGGCCCAACCATGTCAGAAGCCGAAGTTGAAGCGATCAAGAAAAAAGTACAGGAGCTAGCCACGCAGTCCAGTGCAGTTGTGATGTCTGGAAGTTTACCCCCAGGTGCGCCGGACACATTGTACGCAGAATTGATTTGTATTGTCCGTTCAGTAGGAACGAGAGCCTTTCTGGATACAGGTGGAACAAGTTTCAGCATTGGGCTGAGTGCAACGCCCCATTTCGTGAAGCCAAATGAACTGGAACTGGCCGAGTGGCTGGGGCAAAAGCCGAAAGAAATTAACGGATGGGCCCGTGCAGCGCACAGGTTGGCGCATCAGGGCATTGACGAGGTGTGCATAACACTCGGCAGTGACGGTGCTCTGGCTATTTTAAATGGAAAAGCATATCTGGCAAAACCGCCATCCATTCAGCCTGTGAATACGGTAGGTTGCGGAGACGCCTTTGTTGCCGGCATGGCATATGCAGGAGAACGCGGTGATTCGCCCGACTCCAGACTGCGTATGGCTATCGCGGCTGCCGCAGCGAATGCAATGTCTTCCAAAGCAGGTGACATCGATCATGTACTCTTTGAGAAGTACGTACATCAGGTGCAAATTATACCTTTATGATAGTTGAAGGTTTGGAAAACCAGCTTCATATCCCTCATGAATAACCGTTAGATAGATGCTTTTCTTATGGGATGCAGTTCATGTCGACATATTGCAATCCATCCTTTCATCCTACACAATAGAGCTAGCACGGGCTGAAGTTAACGGATATCATACAGGCCCAGACATATTAAAGGAGAGACTTATGCAATATTCAAAGGGTGAACTGCGCAGAGCACAAACATTGGAACTGATTAAATCGCATGGGAAAATATCGCTGCAAGAGATTGTCCAGACGGTTGGCTGCTCGGAAGCAACCGCAAGACGTGACTTGGACGCACTTGAAAAAGCGGGCGAGATTATTCGAACAAATGGGGGAGCCATATATGAAGGAGGCCTGACGTCGGCGGTATCGGAGCTGCCTTTTGCAGCAAAACGCGATTTCCGACGGATGGATAAGGAACGGATTGCGGCCACGGCGGCAGCCCTTGTTAAAGAGGGAGACATTATCTGCCTGACGGGAGGTACAACGACGTTCTTTATTGCGAAAGCACTCAAAACGCACCGTAATATTACGATTGTCACCAACGCGGTGAATATTGCTTATGAATTGGCTGATGCCGAAGATATTCAGGTCGTCGTGATTGGCGGCGTTATGCGGTCTAAAAGCTACGAGTTATGCGGTCCGCTGGCGGAAAGCGTAATCGACAAAATTAACATTACGAAAATGTTTCTCGGGGTGGACGGAGTAACGCAGAATTTCGGCTTTACGATGCATTCCGAGCTTGAAGCTCGTATTGCCCAATTAACAATGGAACGTTCCAGCGAGGTTTATGCTGTATTCGATCAAAGCAAGATTGAGAAAAGTGCTTTGTTTACGATTGCTCCCTTAACTCAGGTGACTGGAGTGATTACGAATAAACAGCCGGAGGGATGGTTTGAGCAGGCGTGCCGGGAGCATCAGATTGCGATACATACAACTACAGACCACATTGCTTCTATATAAATACACGTAAAACTCAAATGTCCTTCCCTTCATATGCTGGCTAATTTGCAGGACAAGGGAGGATATGCGAATGCATTTTTCCAAGTTTATGCTGATCATTGCGATGGTTTGTGTTGTATTCGCTGAAGCGGGCTGTTCCAGCTCCTCCTCTTCAGGCGGCGATACATCCGCAGACCCGCAAGGTAAGGTGAATCTGGTCTTTTGGAGTCATCAGGAAGACGCCATTGTGGGCGCATACAAGAAATTAATATCCAAATACCAGACCTTACACCCCGATATAACGATCGAGTATCAGACCTTTCCATATGATGTATACAGCCAGAAGCTGAAAGCCTCATTCTCCGCGAAGAAACCACCCGATATTGCCGAATTTTTCGGCACGTGGGTGCCCGAATATTCCAAGAACGACCTGCTTGTCGAAATCCCTGATAGTGAAAATGTAAAAAAAGAGTACTATGATGCTCCCCTTGGGGGATATTTGCGAGATAACAAGTTATATGGGCTGCCACTTGAGTACAACATTGAGAATGGCGGCATGTTGATTCACCCGCAAATGCTCAAAGACCAAGGCTTCGATCACGCACCGTCCAACTGGACAGAGCTTGTGGACTACGCCAAAAAATTGACTGTCCGTGAGAACAATGTCATCAAAGTCAAAGGCTTCGATTTTGTATCTGCAGACAATATTACGTTTACTTTCTTATCCCTTATTTTGCAGCAAGGTGCAAGTTTTATGGGTGAAGACGAACATGTTAATTTCCACTCACCGGAGGCGGAGAAAGCGATGTCCACCTTGGTTTCGCTCGTGGCCGATAACAAAGTTGCGGATTTAACCACGTTCGGAAGCGAGCTGGATACCTCTGACTATTTTTTTCAGGGGAAATCAGCCATGACCTATCGCGGTCCGTGGACGATTGCTGCGGGACAGAACAACTACAAAGTTGATGATTTTGAATACGTTTCCGTGCCTTCCTTTACGGAAAATCCACCTGTTTTTGCTGCCGAATCCGGTTGGGGGCTAGCGGTGTCCAAGAAAAGCAAACAACAGGAGGCTGCGCTTGATTTCATCCAATTCATCTCGGAGAAGGACAACCTCTCGACCTGGAATACGGATACCTTTACCGTTCCAGCCAAAAAAGAAATTGCCGAAAACCCGGAATTCCTGAAGAACAATCCTCATCTAAAGCCCTCGCTGGACATATTGGCGTTAGGTCAATGGATCGGTCCTATAGCAGACCGGGATTTCTTCTTCAAGCAGGTTAACGACAATTTCCAACTGATGGCCAGTGGGCAGCAGAATGTTCAGGACGGGTTAGCGAACATCGAACAGACAATCAATGATAATCAGGATCAACATAAGTGATAGGGGTGCTGGGGTATGAGTACTGCTATATCTACCAACAAGGCGGAAAAGGTTAACCCAGCGGTAAAGTCAACAGCTTACAGGGCAAAACGAAGGTTCATCATCATCTCACTCGTACCGATCTTGCTTCTGTTCGGGGTGTTTGCTTTCCTTCCCATCGCTTGGAGCCTGGGCTTGTCCGCATTCAAGTATGATCCGCTCAGCTCAAACGCGATATTCGTGGGGGCGCAGAACTACATTCGTATGTTTCAGGACTCCATCTTTCTGAAGTCATTGTGGGTAACCTTCAAATTTGTATTTATCGCCGTATTGATCAACATTGTTATTACACTTTTGATTGCTTCAGCGATACAGCGAGTCCGCATCCCTTGGCTCAAAAATGGCTTTCGGACCGTATTTTTTCTTCCCACGATCGCTCCGCTGGCGGGAACGGCTATCGTATGGAATACCATGTTCAACTACAATGACGGCTTGTTCAACATGATTCTCGCCAAGCTGAATATGGCGCCGATCCAGTGGCTCAGTGATCCGCATTATGCGCTCTACTCCGTCATCATGATGACCTTGTGGGCTGATATTGGCTATAATATCGTTCTTTTCATTGCTGGACTCGATTCTATCCCGGATATGTACTATGAAGCAGCGACGCTGGAGGGAGCGGGCCGATGGCATGTCTTTCTTCACATCACACTGCCACTGCTGCGCAGAACGTTGCTGTTTGTATCCATCACGACAGTTGTTTCCTATTTTCAGGCCTTCCCACAATTTCAGATTATGACCAAGGGCGGACCCTTCAACGAAACACGAGTGCTGTCATTGCAAATCTATGAACAGGCATTCTCCAGCTCCAATATGGGGTACGCATCTGCTATGGCAACCGTATTTCTAATGATCATCCTGCTTGTGACGCTGCTGCAACTTCGGTGGGGACGCACGCAATGGGAACATTGAGAGGAGAGGGGAGAAGAAACCGATGCCGCGTAAATTCAGCCTGTGGGAAGGGTTTACTATCGCAGTTCTTGCAGTTATAGCTTGTGTTATGCTTTTGCCTTATGTATGGATGGTGCTGTCATCACTAAAAAGTAACATGGACATCGTCTCGGGTTCCGGCGGTTTTTTTCCAAGTAAGCCGAGTCTGGACGGATACCGAACGGTTTTTAGCGAGGCGCCGTTCGTCACGTGGTTGCTGAACAGTCTGGTGACTTCCGTCATTATAACAGTGGTGACCTTGTTTACTAGCGCTCTAGCTGGATATGTCTTTGCTAAGCATCAGTTTAAAGGCAAGAAACTGCTATTCATTTTGATCCTGGCAACCATGATGATTCCCTTTCAGGTTATTATGATTCCCACGTATCTGATCACCGCTGAGCTTGGACTGGTTAACCATTTGCTGGCGATTATTTTGCCTAATCTGGTTAGCTCCTACGGCGTATTTCTGGCCAAACAATTCATAGAAGAGATTCCACAGGAGCTGCTGGAGGCAGCAAGGATGGACGGTTCTGGCGAATTCAGGCTGATGCTTCGTATCGTTATGCCGCTTATTCTGCCGATGCTGTCAGCGTTGGGGATATTCACGTTTATGAACTCCTGGAACAACTATCTGTGGCCATTGATTGTATTAAATGATGAGAGCAAGATGACCGTTCCACTGGCATTGGTCTATTTTAATGGAACGCATCAGGTCAATTACAACGTCGTTATGTCAGCTGCGGTACTGATTACAATACCGGTTATTATAATGTTCCTGATCTTCCAGAAGCAATTTATTAAAGGCCTAGCTATGACGGGCATGAAATAACGGGTGAGGAGAAGAGTTATGACTAAAATCTCAATTATCGGAGCAGGCAGTGCATTTACGCGAGAGATCGCTATGGATATCCTGCTGATTGAAGGCTTGGAGGGTGGCACGATTGCCCTGGTTGATATTGACGAGCGGCGGCTTGAGTTGGCACGTAGGCTGGTGCTTCAAATCGTAGAACGGACAGGAAAGAAGTGGGAGGTGCTTGCCTCTACGGATCGCAGAGAGGTCATCGGCGGTTCACAGTTCGTGATTAACCAAATTGAAGTAGGCGGACTGGAGACGGTTCGTTATGAATATGAAATTCCGCTGAAATACGGGGTTAAGCAGTGCATTGGCGATACACTTGGACCCGGAGGACTATTCAAGACACTCCGTACCCTTCCCAGCTGGATTGAAATTGTACGGGACATTGAAGCGCTCTGCCCAGACTGCATCATTCTAAACTATACCAATCCGATGTCGGCGGTTACACTCCTGACTTCCCGCATTACGGATATTCCGGTAGTGGGACTATGCCACTCCATTCAGAATACGTCGGCTCAACTGGCCGAATATGCCGGAGTTCCATATGAAGAGATGTCATGGAAAGCCGGAGGTATTAACCACATGTCCTGGTTTGTGGAGCTGTCGCACGCCGGGAGGGATCTATATCCAGTACTACTGGAGAAAATGAAAACTCCTGAACTGCTGCGGCAGGACCCGGTCCGCTTTGATGCGATGAAATACCTGGGTGCATTCGTCTCGGAATCCAGCGGCCATTTCTCGGAATATATCCCATATTACCGTAAACACCAATCGCTTATCGACCAGCACTGCAACTCAGGTTATAACGGAGCTACGGGGTTCTACGCTGACAACTGGCCGATCTGGCGGAGAGAGAATGATGAGCAGATCGTTTCACAGCTTGAGGGAACGGTACCGCTTGAGCTGAAATCCAGTAATGAATATGCTGCCATCATCATCGAAGCAGTATTGAAGAATGAGCCGAAGGTCATTTATGGTAACGTTCCTAACCGGGGGCTGATTGAAAATCTGCAGGCTGATGGCGTGGTGGAAGTGGCCTGTCTCGTTGATGGGAAAGGCGTTCAGCCCTGTCGCTTTGGAAGACTGCCCGAGCATTTGGCCGCATTATGCCGCTCGAACATGGCTTTTTTTGACCTAGCTGTAGAAGCTGTGCGGAGGAGTGACAGGGAGATGGCTCGCCATGCACTGATGCTCGACCCACTAACTGCTGCCGTATGCTCCCTGGAGGAGATCGGAAGTATGTTCGATGAACTGTATGAGGCGGAACAGGGATTTGTTCCGGTATTGAAATGATGCAGAGACAACAAACAAGTCCCGTTGTTGTCATTGCTGGCGAGCTAAATGTAGACGTCATTGTATCGGGAACGGATGTCATGCCGGAATGGAATCGGGAGAAAATGGTCGATGGCTTCGAGATTGTACTTGGTTCCTCTTCAGCAATAACGGCCTGTGCGCTGGCAAGTCTGGGAGCGGATGTGAGATTCGTTAGCGTAGTGGGAGATGACGATTTCGGCAAATTCTGTATAGCTGAGCTGCAGCGTATGGGCGTAAATACAGAGCATGTAAGACGATTATCTGGCATCAAGACAGGTGTAACTCTGTCGCTCTCCACACCTGATGACCGCGGGTTGTTAACTTACGCTGGCAGTATCCCATTGTTAACACCGGATTATATCCCGGAGTCCCTGCTACAGCAGGCCGCACATCTTCATTTTGGTTCCTATTATTTACAGGATGGAATGAGACCTCATTGGCGAGAGCTCTTTACAAGATTGCGGGCAGATGGAATCAGCACGTCTTTTGATACCGGTTGGGATGTATCCAATCAATGGGACCGCGAGGGCATAAGTGCACTACTGACGGTGACTGATTTGTTTATTCCCAGCGAGGATGAACTGCTGCGCATTTTCCCTGCCGACGGAGTGAGCCATGTGCTTGATTCCATGCTTCCTGATGTGGCGGGTATTGTAGCGGTCAAACAAGGGTCAAAAGGTGCTACACTGCGCGAACTGGACGAAAGTAGAATATCGGCCGAACCTTACACTTTGACGCCCGTCGATACGACAGGAGCAGGAGACTGTTTCAACGCAGGAATCATATATGGATACTTGCTTGGAATGCGAAGCGATGAACTGCTGCGATTTGCCAATGCATGTGGAGCATTGTCCACACTTGGCATTGGTGGCACAGGGAGTTTGCCGACGATGGAGGCTGTTCTTCTTTTGCAGGCTGAGCATGAACAATAAATCCTGATTTTAATCTAACACAACCAAATTGATCAAAGGGAGTTGAGAATATGTTGAAATTCGGTAAAACATTGCTGGTGGGATTAAGTATGGCGGTAGGGATAGGACTGATTTCAGGCATTGAATGGTCCTCATCTGCTGCAGCAGCAGGTACGGATTACTACGTAGCGACAAACGGAAATGACTCCAACACGGGAACGAGCAGCGCTCCATGGAAGACGCTCCAGCACGCAGCGGATGCTGTTCCTGCAGGCAGTACAGTGCATGTTCGTGGCGGTGTGTATAACCAGAAGCTGAAGATCACCCGCTCAGGCTCTGCTTCACAAGGGCCGATTGTATTCACTAACGATGGTACGGAGACACCGATTATTGACGGCACAGGACTTTCGGTTAGCGGGATTGAAGGGTTGATTGACCTGACCGATGTGAATTACGTTACTCTTCAAGGATTTGAAATTCGCAATTATACTACAGCTACCAAGGACGTCATGCCCGTAGGCATTTATGTTCACGGATCGGGCAGCTTTATCAATTTGTCTGGCAACAAAGTCCATGATATTAAAAACACGGCCACTCCAACTGGCAGTGATCTGCTTGGCCGTGACGCACATGGGATCGCCGTATACGGCACAAAAGCACCTGAATCCATTCACGATATTACGATTAATGGTAATGAACTGTATAATCTTGTGCTCGGCTCCAGCGAATCGCTGGTTCTCAACGGGAACGTGGACACCTTCTCGGTGACGAATAATGTTATTCACGATAACGACAACATTGGCATTGATCTCATCGGTTTTGAGGGGAAAGCGCCGAATACGGCTTACGATCAGGTGCGGAACGGACTCGTGAAGAGCAACAGAGTCTACAATATCACTTCCAACAATAATCCTTCGTATGGGAAGTCACTTCCGAATAACAGTAATGCGGCCGATGGCATTTATGTGGATGGTGGCAAGGATAGTATTATTGAACAGAACTATAGCTACAACAATGATATCGGTATCGAGATTGCGTCAGAGCATGCCGGTAAATCTACCAGCAATATTACAGTACGCAGCAACGCAGTCTACAACAACCGACTCACCGGCATCGCGATGGGCGGGTATGATACTAAACGCGGCTCTACCGTAAACTGTAAGATCGTTAACAATACCGTATACAAAAATGATACGCTTGGCGATGGCAGCGGCCAGCTTTACGTTCAATACGACACACAAAATAACGTAATTAAGAACAACATTTTCGTAGCCAGCTCTACAGATGTATTGATTTACAATGAATACACCAAGAATTCCGGAAACGTTGTGGATTATAATCTTTATTTTGCCCCTGCCGGAAGCAATGGAGCCAGCTGGACATGGAAAAATAAAGATTACACAGGATTCTCCGCTTATAAAACGGGAACTGGCAATGACGCGCATTCCTTGTTCATTGATCCCAAATTTGTGAATGCTTCGGGATACGATTTCCATCTTCAACCTACATCTCCAGCAATTGATGCCGGGAACACGGACAATGCAATTATTGGAACACTAGACATTGAGGGGAAACCAAGAGTACAGGGAGCTGCTGTGAATATCGGCGCTTACGAATGAGACTTATAATCTAATAGGAAAATTCTTTCCTAAGATAAACCAACAAGGGTAGCTGAGTGATCAGCTGCCTTTGTTTTATTTTATATTAAGAGTAATAACCCTTTTTAAATAGCTGTACCTGAATTAGACCTTACTTAAACTCATATTTAGGTAGGGAGCGGCATTTCCATTTCGAGCCAAGGATAGTAAAATCGGTTATAGCATGATTAATGCTAAGGTTAATTCACAACTGTAGCGAAGAAAGGAGGGGATGGAATGAAACTCGGTTTTATCAAGTACAGCGTGATTATCTATTGGGCCATAATCTTAATGCTAGTGTTGAGTGCGTGTTCCCGATCAGAGCAAAATGTAAGTCCGTCACTCCCACAACCCGCTCATCCTAAACAACAGCCAGCTGAATACAGGCCAAACCCGGATGAACCCGGATGGAAGCTTGATAACACACCTGTGGATTTGACCTGGTTTGTGGGTGCGAACTGGTATGGTCACACATGGGGTGAGAGCATAACCTCCAAGATTGTAACTGAGAAAACAGGTGTCAACATTAAATTCGAAATGCCATCCGGCGAAGCCAGTGAACAAATTGCGCTCATGATGGCCTCCGATAAGCTGCCGGATTTAATAACAATAGGTTCGTGGGAAAGTGCGATTAATAAGTTGTGGGAAGGAGATCAGGTATATGCCTTAAATGAATTGGCGGAGCAATATGATCCTTACTTTTTCAAGGTCGCGGGGGACGGTGCATTGAAGTGGTATCGTCAGGAAAACGGCAATACATATGGCATTCCAAATGATTCATACAGCCCCAGCCTGATGCAGGCCACTGGTTTGACGGCTGCGAACCAAACCTTCTTGGTGCGAAAAGATCTGTATGAGGCTATGGGAAGACCGGATTTGAGCACTCCGGAAGGCTTTCTGAACGCACTGCAATTGTTAAAGGATCAGTATTCTGTGTATAAAGGTCAGCTCATCAGTCCTTTCTTTGCTCAGGGGAATGTCTCTTACGGAATGACTGATTACCTGCAAAACCTGCTGGCTATTCCGCATGAAAAGGACGGCAAATTTAACGACCGTATGACCGACCCGGACTATATTACCTGGCTAAAAACCTTCCGCACAGCATATGAGCGAGGCTTGATTAATGTAGATTTTCTGGTGGACTCGAATGCTCAGGTAGAGGAAAAAACCAGTAATGCCCGTTATTTTATGATGATTCGCGAGTGGACTGGTATGGCGGCTATCAATCCGATCCTGGCTGCGGGTGCATATCCGAATTCGTACTACATCGCTGTAGATGGACCGCAAAACAGTCAAGGTGATTCCGCCAGACTGTTTCCTGGCAACATGGACGGCTGGATGGTTACGATGATTAGCAAATCCACCAAGAGTCCTGAAAGAGCCATCCGATTTTTGAGCTATTTAGCGAGCGAAGAAGGCCAAAGGGATGTATTTCTGGGCAAAGAAGGCGAAACATGGGCGATGAGGGATGGCAAACCGCAGTTGACGGCCGAAATGGTCCAATTGCTTGACACAGATAGGGAGCGTCTGGAAAAGGAATACGGTATCATGGATACCTACTGGATGCTACGCAACCCTGCTTTCGTTAACCAGTGGAGACCAGAAAAGGCGGCATCCGTTAAGCAAATGGAGGAGTTCGCGAATAAACAGGCGGATATGGACAGCGGCATCTATAAGGGAATAGATCCTGTTGGAGATTCCGATATAGCCTTATCCTGGTCGCGTATTTCTCAGAATTGGGAAGAAGTTCTGCCTGAACTGATTACTGCCAAAGATGAAGCTGCTTTTGATAAAATATTCGAGAATTTCTTGGCCCGCCGTGTGAATTACGGTTTTAATCAGGTAATGGAGTACCGTCAGACCGAGCTGGAAGCGAGAAAAGCTAAGATGGCTGAATAATCATTTCCTAACAACCTCGCTTTCTATCGACTAACTTGTAATATATGGTATAACAAAGGTGGTGAGGATTTCAGAGTGAATTACCTACTGACTAGATTGAGGAAACTTTACCGCAATGCCCGTATATCCCAAAAGCTGTTTCTGGCGTTCAGCCTGATGATTGCCATTCCCGTTATTTTAGTATCCTTTTTATATATTCGCATGCAGGAAACCCAGCTATACAAGGACGCTATGTCAGCGGGCAACAGCCATGTTTCATGGTTGAACGAACAATTGCGCAGCAGAATGGACATCATTGAGAACGCTTCCAATACGGCGCTCACTCAAAAGTCATTTGTGGATTTTATTCATTCCAATATGCTTGTGGATGGACTACGACTGGTGAAGTTTAAGCAAAACCAATTTGAGCAAATGCAAAATATCATTCAGAGTAATGCGATGATCAGTGAGCTCAGCTTTTACGTGGATAACCCGAACTTGTATGAAATCTGGCCTGAAATCTATCATTATCAGAAATTTTGGCCGCAAGATTACTGGGCTAAGCTTCGGGATGAAGGTGGTGCGGCTTACCGCTTATTTTCTTTTAAGGATGGTGAACATACGCTATCATACTACCGGCTGGTTCGCCTTCAGGGTCAGGAGAAAAAAAGGCCTAGTATTATGGAAATTCGCGTTCCGCACAGTATGTTTTTCAGCGATCTGCTCCAGGAGAGCAAGGGAGACTTCTTTTCTGTTTTAATGAACGAAAGCGATCCTCCCCAATATGTTTATAATCCCCAGCATGAGTTTTCTCGAAAAGCCGGAGAAGGACTGGACGAAATCCTTGGTGGTATTCATCGCCAGCTGGATGTACTGCCACAGGAAAGTCCCGTTAAGATTAAGGTCGGTGATCAGAGCTACTATGCACTGTACCGATATATCGCTCCGCTAAATACTTATGTGGTCGATATCGCTTCCCATCAGGCATTGATGAAGGGGCCACGCAGCTGGTATGCATTTGTGGTAACGATTACATTATTTGTTCTGCTGCTCATCATGCTGCTCGTATCACATACAACTCGGCGCATTTTCCGACGACTGGACAATGTACTGGCTTCAATGCGTCAGGTACGAAAAGGAGAACTGGATGCAACGATTGATACCGGCCTTGATGAGAACGAAAGAGGGGATGAGATTGATGAAGTGGCTGTGAGCTACAACAAAATGTTACATGAGGTTAAACGTCTGATGACACAGGTCGTGGATAAACAATTGATCGCCAAAAATGCACAGCTGCATTCACTGCATTCGCAGATCAACTCTCATTTTTTGTATAACGCACTGGAATCTATTCGAATGCTCGCGGAGGTTCAACGGCAACCTGCTATTGCGAATTCATTGGTATCATTAGGTTCGCAACTTCGCTACAGCATGCAGTGGCGCAGCGATACGGTTGCGCTTCGCGAGGAACTTGCTAACATTCAAAGTTACGTTCAATTTATTAATTTAATGGAAGGCGGCAGCATCATATTGAGGGCAGATCTTCCGCAGGAGGTGCTCCGCTATGCAATTCCTAAAATGTGCATGCAGCCTATCGTTGAAAATGCAGTGCATCACGCTGCACCATCAGGCGGGAGTGTGTGTATTCAGATCACCGTTTCAGTGGAGAATGACCGCTTGCTCATTAACATACGAGATGATGGTGAGGGGGTAGACCAGGAGATGTTAGTACGACTGCAAGGGGCACTGCGGGGAGACTCGGATTCGCCGATTGTTACCAGCAAGAACGGACTTGGTTTGGAAAATGTGAATAAGCGGCTGCAGCTTCATTATGGCGAGGATTACGGTCTTTGGATTGATAGTGTTCAGGGCGTTTATACCTGTGTAACCATACGTTTGCCTTGGGAAAATGTAAATCTTGGAGGGTGGTAGGAGTGATCAATATTCTGGTTGTGGACGATCAAAAGCATATCCGTGACGGTCTGCAGGCGATGCTGCATCAATTTCCTCTGGAGCTGAACAATATTTACTGTGCCGCAAGTGGGATGGAGGCGCTAATCCTTTTACGCCAGCATAACATTCACATTGTTATTACTGATATTATGATGCCGGACATGGACGGGCTGGCACTGATGGCACAGACCAAAGAGGAGCGCATCGAGGTGGAATACCTCATTATTAGCGGTTATAGTGATTTTACATATGCTCAAAAAGCCATCGAACTTGGGGCAAAGGGATACTTGTTAAAACCTCTGAAGCGAGAGGATCTGCAAACTTCACTAGAGCATGTATGGCAAGAAATCCAGACACGGCAGGCTCTTACGCACAACATTCAGCATATCTCCCGTCTCGCCCGAGAGACTGATCGTAAAGAATTACGAATGTTTATGCGGGGAGCATTAAACGATGAGGCTTGGATCCTCCAAATCCAGGAACAAAATCCTTCGCTTTGGCACAATTATCGCTTATGTTTGCTGCGAGAGAAATGTTGGATCAACCAGCCGGGTTCCAGCAGCGTCCATAGCATGGAAGCTATTGCTTATGGTGTGTTCGGTAGACAAGGTTGCGTTTGCCTGCAATACAGCCCGCATCTGATCCTTGCAGTGAGTGCAGCCATAGGCCCGGAGGCTTTGCCAGCGGCGCTCAAGGAAGGAATGATCGATGCGATAACCGTTATGACTGACCCGCAGCAAGGATTGAAGACGTTGCCCGGCAGTTATACACAAGTACATGAGTTATTCCACCATAGTTATCTGTTTCCAGATCAATATATCATCCTGCCAGCAGCTATTGAGCATATGGAGCAGCAGTGGCAACTCCCTTATGAAGAGCTTTATGAACTGTTCCAGTCTGTTGGGACTGACGATAGTGGTAAAATTGCTCAGGGCGTGTCCGCAATATTTCATAAAAATGTGCTGCAACGCTATCATATCCGCTATACCCAACAGCTCTGCGGCGCCACAGTGCAGATGATGGAGGAATACGAACGAGTTGTTCGTCCCTACATGGGTGAAGAATCGCTGGATCTTGAATCTTTGCGTAATCTCTTTGATTATCCGGGGATGCGCGATTATATTCAAGCGCTGCAACAGCAGCTGCTTCGACTGAATCAGTTCTATTTTGAATATAAGCACAGTTATCGCAATTCTCAGGATCTAAATGAAGCCATCCGTTTTATACACGAAAGCTATCATAAACCGCTGGACCTTGCGATGGTATCCAATCATGTGTCGCTTAATTACGCCTATTTCTCAAATCTGTTCAAGAAGAATATTGGCAAAGGTTTTGCCGAATACCTGAGAGATGTACGTATGGATAAAGCGCGGCGTCTTCTAGCCGAAACCGACCATAAGATTGTTGAAGTGGCTGCTATGGTAGGCTATGAAAGCTACAAAAGCTTTACACGAGCGTTCCGCCTTGCGATGGAAATTCAACCCACAGAGTATCGACAAATGATGCGCCAAAAGGTAGAACGTGAAGTGCAATACCACAGTACAAATATATAAATTGAATCAAAACCCAAAAAAATGGGATATAACAAAAATAATTGTACCTTTTCAGCAGTTTATCCTATTCGATAGAATAAAGATGTTCCCCGATGTAAGCGATTACCTTTAAACGCATAGATTGGGAGAAACTATTATCCTATCAAAGGAGGGCAATTATGAAACCATCTCACTTTACGGAGAAACGGTTTATGAAAAAGGTACTTGGTTTGTTCTTAGTGGTTGTGATGCTGGCCAGTGTTGGTGTGCTGCCAACTACAAAAGTTCAAGCAGCTGGAACGACAGTTACCTCAATGGAATATTTCTCACCAGAAGATGGACCTGTGATTTCAAAATCTGGCGTTGGCAAAGCCAGCTACGGATTTGTTATGCCTAAGTTTAATGGAGGCTCCGCAACTTGGAACGATGTTTACAGTGACATTGGTGTTAATGTGAAAGTAGGTAACAACTGGGTTGATATTGATCAAGCCGGAGGTTATATCTATAACCAAAACTGGGGGCACTGGAGCGATGGAGGATTCAATGGTTATTGGTTCACCCTTTCCTCAACAACCGAAATTCAACTGTACTCCAAAGCGAATGGGGTTAAGCTTGAATACCAACTTGTATTCCAAAATATTAACAAAACAACCATCACAGCGATGAATCCGACACAAGGGCCGCAAATTACAGCAAGTTTCACAGGCGGTGCAGGCTTTACATATCCAACGTTCAACAATGATTCTGCGGTGACCTATGAAGCCGTAGCTGATGATTTGAAGGTATATGTAAAACCCGTAAACAGCAGCACATGGATTGATATTGACAATAATGCAGCCAGCGGCTGGATTTATGATCACAACTTTGGCCAATTCACCGACGGTGGAGGAGGTTACTGGTTTAACGTAACGGAATCGATCAACGTCAAATTGGAATCAAAGACTTCCTCGGCTAACCTTGTTTATACCATTACGTTTAATGAACCTACAAGAAATTCATATGTCATTACGCCATACGAAGGTACAACCTTCACAGCAGATGCGAATGGTTCGATTGGAATTCCACTTCCCAAAATTGATGGGGGTGCGCCAATCGCCAAGGAACTGGGCAACTTTGTATACCAGATTAACATCAATGGACAATGGGTGGATTTGAGTAACTCCAGTCAGAGCAAGTTTGCATACTCGGCTAATGGCTACAACAACATGTCTGATGCCAACCAGTGGGGATACTGGGCCGATTATATCTATGGTCTTTGGTTCCAGCCAATCCAGGAAAATATGCAGATTCGTATCGGATATCCGCTGAACGGACAGGCGGGTGGAAATATTGGTAACAACTTCGTCAACTATACCTTCATCGGCAATCCAAATGCTCCGCGTCCGGATGTATCCGATCAAGAGGATATCGCAATCGGAACTCCAACCGACCCGGCTATCGCGGGCATGAATCTTATCTGGCAGGATGAATTTAACGGAACTACGCTGGATACAAGTAAATGGAACTATGAAACAGGCTATTATCTCAATAACGATCCTGCTACCTGGGGATGGGGAAATGCAGAACTGCAGCACTACACAAACAGCAGCCAAAATGTATTTATACAGGACGGAAAGCTGAATATCAGGGCTCTGAACGATAGCAAATCTTTCCCGCAGGATCCGAATCGGTATGCACAGTATTCCTCCGGAAAGATTAACACCAAGGATAAACTTTCCTTGAAGTACGGTAGGGTAGATTTCCGTGCCAAGCTTCCTACTGGTGATGGCGTTTGGCCAGCACTGTGGATGCTTCCAAAAGATTCTGTATACGGCACATGGGCTGCATCAGGTGAAATTGATGTTATGGAAGCGAGAGGACGTCTTCCAGGGTCTGTAAGCGGTACTATTCACTTTGGTGGACAATGGCCTGTGAACCAGTCTTCGGGTGGCGATTATCACTTCCCAGAAGGGCAAACTTTTGCCAATGATTATCATGTGTACTCCGTAGTTTGGGAAGAAGACAACATTAAATGGTATGTCGACGGAAAGTTTTTCTATAAAGTCACTAACCAGCAGTGGTATTCCACAGCTGCACCGAACAACCCGAACGCGCCTTTCGATGAGCCGTTCTATCTTATTATGAACTTGGCAATCGGTGGAAACTTTGACGGGGGCCGTACTCCGAACGCGTCCGATATCCCGGCAACTATGCAAGTAGATTATGTACGTGTGTATAAAGAACAGTAATAAAACAGCCGTTTGCGCGATTGGGGTCGTGTCGAGGCATTCACCATAGTTATCGGTGATGAAGCAAATTGAACGGAGAAGACTGGAAGACCAACAACAGAAATGTTGTTGGTCTTTTGGTTTGAGAAGGTAGCTGGTTAGTCTTAAGCGAAACTAATCTTTTCTACAATAATGAAGCAACCTTCGTTCAACAATTGAACGAAGGCTGCTTGTAATTCCATGAAAATGCTTTTAATGACGGGAATCTGATTGCGCTGGTACTACAGAGGCCTCTTCACGAACTGCCGCTTGTACTGTTGGACGTGTTACCCCAGCTGCTTCTTCACGAACTGCCGCTTGTACTGTTGGACGTGTTACCTCAGCTGCTTCTTCACGAACTGTGGCTTGTGCTGCCGAACGTGTTACTACAGGAGATTCTTCACGCACAGCCGCCTGTGCAGATGGACGTGCCACTACAGCTGCTTCTTCGGGAACTACCGCTTGTGCAGATGGACGTGTTACTACAGGCGCTTCTTGACGGGCTACCACTTGGTCATCTGAACGTGGTACAACCGAAACTTCCTCACGAGCTGTCGCTTGAGCTGTTGGGCGTGCTACCACAGGAGATTCTTCACGAGCTGATGGATGCGTTACTGCAGGAGCTTCTTCTCGGACAGCCGTTTGCTGTGATGGACGCGTTACCGCGGAAGCTTCCTCACTCGCAACCACCCTCGGAGTATTGCTGGAAGCCCAAGCTGTTGTCACTGTACTAATTGCAGCAACGACGAATAGCGTCGATATCGCTACAACAAAGGTTTTCTTTTTCACATTCTTTACGTTAAGCATAAAAGTTAATCTCCTTTTTAGTTGTTTGCCATCCCCGGATAAAGAGGAGCAGAATTGTATAGGTAGATTCCTTGATCCTGCCACTACGTTCAGGATGGTTTCCCCATATCGTTTACGATCCGCAAGGGACATTCCCTTTACAACTTCTTCATCGCAGGACAGTTCACTCCACGTATGAATATCTTTCGAAAGCATATGAACCAATGGATTGAACCAATGCAATGCACGGGCTACTAATATGAGCGCCTTGATCCATAGATCTTTCCTTTTCAGGTGGATCAGTTCATGATGGAACACCATACCGATATCCACGTTTGCAGAATTCTTCAGAGGCAGATAAATAGTAGGTTTCCTGAGCCCAATTAGAAAAGGACTGCGAATTAGAGCGCTGTAAGCAAGCCGAACCTCGCTCTTGAGACCCAGATTCTCCTTGATTACAGGGAGCAGCATAGCAACATCGCTAGTCTTCGGAACGCTGGTTCGCGTAAGTTTTAATGTCTTGAGAAACCTGTGATAACAATATGTTTGCCATGCTACAAAAGCTATGGTCCCGATTCCCCATAAGCATATAAAAGCGAGAGCTACGTTTGCTGAAATGGTCTGTACCTGGATGGCAGGAGCCGGATTGAATGGTCCAGGTAACACTTGTTGAACATTTAAGGGTAACTCGTTTAATGTAGTACTGGATGTAAACAATGAAAAAATCCAATGAAAGACCAGAAAGATGGGCAATAGATACAAAGCTAAAGCCATTTTCCCAATTCCAAAACGCCATTTTGCAGGAATGACTTGAAAGGGAGCAAGGCGCAAAGACAGAATGAAAGCGACAACGACACTTCCGGCAACAGTCAGCGTAGACAGTAATACAAGAATGGTATTCATAGACTACACCTACTTTTCTGAAAACCATTGTCTCAGCTCTGCAATGTCTTGATCAGAAAGCTTGTCGCCATCATACAAAGCTGAAATCAAATTTTTTACAGAGCCTTGATATAATCCATCCAGGACTTGTTGTGCCTCCAATAGCTTGTAGTCTTCGGGCGAAATACGGGGGACATACTTGTTGGTACGTCCATCCCTTGTAGCTGTAAGAGCCCCTTTGTCTACTAGCCTAGAGAGAAAGGTGGAGATGGTTTGCGCCTTCCATGCTTTACCCCTTTGGGAAAACATGTTCAGCAGTTCGGTGGAGGTGACAGGTGGCTCACACTCCCAGATCACTTCCATCAGCTCCATTTCAGTATCCGATAATTTTTGAAGATGGTTCACAGTGAACACTCCTTAACTTCGTTATGCGTCCATATCGAAGGTTATTACTACACTACGTAGTAGATATAAGTTACTACAACGTGTAGTAGATAGTCAAGTATTGAATGGATGCTGCAGAATCAGAGGCAGGTCTGTACTAGCTATCAGCTCAATCTTTGATTGATTATAATGCAGAGACGAATGTCTGGAGTATATACTTAGTCTTAAATTCTGAAAACACTATAGAGGAGAAATGATATGAATCTGTTTCATATACAATCTACATTGCAAGAGATCGATTGGACCGCATCGTTCCTGGAGAATAACTTTATCGGTATTGGTTGGCCGGCGACAGGAGATTTGGAGCATGAGCCTGCAGAAGAATGGAAAGAGCAATTAGTTCAACGCTACAGGATAGGAAAGACTGAAATTCGTGATGTCCTGGACACGCTCCATACTTTTGCCTACGTCATGCAGGACGGTGACTATGTTTTGATAAATGATGATGAATGGACATATGTAGGGGATTTGGGTGATTATTTTTACGATGATTCCAACGGAACCGGAGAGGAATACATATGCCACCGACGAGGCGTTACCTGGCTGGGACGCATTCCCTTAGCAGAGTTAAATGATAAAGTACTTGCACTTGTGAGTCATTACTCAATCATTGCGAAATTCGAACACCCAATTACACAGGCTCAACTGGAGCCCTGGGTTTCGATCACCTCTGCAGCCACTGAAGGAGATAATCATTCTTCAGTTAGAGTAGATGAAGGCACTATTCAAGAAGCACTCAATGTTCTAAAAAAGGCATTGCATAGCGAAGAAGAGGACCAGCGAATCCGTGCAGCAGCGGCAATTTTACAATACGCCAAATCCTAGGGCTTTCTCACTTTGTTTTCTTTAATATCGGGCTTTCTAGTAATGGAGAAGAGGTGGGACAAAGGACATATGTATATGAGTTAAATAATAGTTAGTGTTGACCAGACGCCAAACGGTGTCATAATATTTAAGCGACACTACATGGTTTCGAATGAAATTAACTGCCTTTTCTTGGCAATCATATGTAAGAGAGAATCTTTTTAGAAAACACAATAAAATGATTAGCATGATGAAGGATGGTCCCTGATGACAACTAATAAAACTAATCCCAAGGTGGATGAATATTTAAACAAAGCAAAGAAGTGGAAGGAAGAATCAGAGAAGCTAAGAGAGATCGTTCTTTCCTGCGACCTGACCGAAGACTTTAAGTGGATGCATCCTTGTTACACGTTGGAGAATAAAAACATCGTTATCATTCATGGATTTAAGGAGTATTGTGCGCTTCTTTTCCATAAAGGAGCCTTGTTAAAGGATGAGCAGGGTATTCTAATTCAACAAACAGAAAATGTACAAGCTGCTCGCCAGATCCGGTTCACCAATCTTCAACAAATCGTTGATATGGAAACCATCCTGAAAGAGTACATTCTTGAAGCCATTGAGATTGAAAAGGCCGGATTGAAAGTGGCACTCAAAAAGAATACAGAATATGCTGTTCCAGAAGAGTTTCAAACAAAACTGGATGAAAATCCTGATTTGAAAACGGCTTTTGAAGCACTGACACCTGGACGTCAACGGGCATACCTTTTTTATTTTTCCCAACCGAAGCAATCCAAGACTCGCGTGTCCAGGGTTGAGAAATCTACACAGCAAATTCTGGATGGAAAAGGGTTAAATGATTAAACCGTTAATTTAATTTGGGAAGCAACTGTTTTAAAATTAATTTATATACGTTGAAGCACCTGCCTTGGTAGGTGTTTTTTTGTTTTGTCTTTTGTCGAATATGAAAGCATCTTGTCAAATATACTTTTGCATGGTATCGTTGATAACGATTATCAATATCATTTGAAAAAGGTGGGTTTATTTTGCTGAAACGAAGAAATTGGATATGGATTATATCCGTATTTATTGTATTGCTCGTACTGAGTGCATGTGGTCAGTCGGCAACATCAAGCAACACAACGGAGACCGCAAACACAACCGGAGCTGCGGACACGGAATCATCAACCAGCTCAACTTCTGCGTCTGATGCCGATACTACAACAGGTGCCGAAGGAGAGACTGTTACATATCAATCGGATGCAGGTGAAGTGGAAGTACCTGTGGAGCCGAAACGGATTATCGATCTGACCGCATTTTCAACAGGGTACTTTGTTGCACTCGATGCTCCAGTCGTCGGAGCCTTGTCAGGTGCAATAAACAACAAGTACATCAAGGATCAGCTCAAAAGTGAGGGGACAACAGATCTGGGAGAGCAGCCAACAGCTGAGCAACTAATCAGCCTAAAGCCTGATCTGATCATCGCATACACAGGTACTGAGGGTCTCGACAAGTTGTCGCAGATTGCACCAGTGGTACAGTTACAATATGGTAAGCGCAATTTCAAGGATCTTATGTTGGAGATGGGCAAACTGACTAATAGAGAAGCCGAAGCAAAAGACTGGATCACACAATGGGAAGCGAAGATCAATGAGTTGAAGCCAAAAGTGCTTGCCGCTGTAGGAGATCGTACAGTCTCCATTTTGAATCCATACGCCAAAGGATTATTTGTATTTGGTCATAATTACGGTCGTGGCGGTGAAATACTCTATGACGAATTTGGCCTGAAGGCACCAAAAAGGGCTCAGACAGAGGCAATTGATAGTGGTACAGGCTGGGCCTCAATATCGATGGAAGTGTTACCGGAATATGCAGGCGACATCATCTTCACTAGCCCGTGGTCAGGAGATACAACCGATCCGAAGATTGTTTATGATAATACGGTGTGGAAAAACCTAACTGCGGTCAAAGAGGGCCATGTGTTCCAGCTTGATCCGACCTCTGATACATACAACGACCCTGTATCGCTTGAAGGTCAGCTGAAGTTTATTTCGGATAGCCTGCTTTCGGTGAAGTAGCCCTTGAGTAATATATATTCTTTCAACCCTTTGGCGAATTCGGACCAAAGGGTTTTTCAATTTCATTTTCATGATAATATGAGATGAAGTATGCGAAATAAATCTTGGTTAGGAGAAGATAATATGGACGTTTTTTCAGAATATCTAGCACGAATTGATAACCTGGGACATCGAGACCGTACGGAAGAAGTTTTAGAATGGATTATCAAGAAGTACCCAAATTTAGTACCTAAAATAGCGTGGAATCAGCCCATGTTTACCGATCATGGCACATTTATTATTGGATTTAGTGTATCCAAACATCATTTGGCTGTGGCGCCTGAGAAGGCAGGGATTAATCATTTTTCCGATGAAATTGTGAAGGCCGGCTATGAGCACACCAAGGAATTGGTGCGAATCCGGTGGGATGGACCGGTTGATTTTTCATTACTGGAACGAATGATTGATTTCAACATTACGGAAAAAGCAGACTGTTCAACCTTTTGGCGGAAATAGGCATGATCGATAGCCTACAACAAAAGACCTCGCTCTCACTTACGTCGGTGAGCGGGGTCTTTGTAATGGGTTATTCAGCAATTGGTTTGGACATTGCACCAAAATAATCTATGACTACGCTGCGAAACGCGATAGCTGCTTTCGATATATATCTGTTTTTATGCGACAATAAAGCAATTTCCCTCACTAGGTTCTGATCCTCGATCCGGAGATATACAATTCGTTCCTGCGGGTTTCTTGCTGTATTGGGTATAAAGGCAATCCCAATCTCCGCCTCCACAAGTGCAGTTAATCTTGCAGGCTCATCTCCTTCATAAACATACTTCGGTACGAATCCGACGGATTGACATTTGGAGTCCACCAGATCACGAATACCATATCCTTTTTTCACCCCCACAAACCACTCATCCTTAAGCTCTTCTAATGTGATGCTGCTTCGATTCGCATATTGATGACCGAGAGGCACAGCAACTACAATTGGGTCCTGGAACAGCATCTGACATTCGATTTCATCTCCCTGGATTGGAGGGGAAGACAGACAAAAATCAATTTCGCCTCGGTGGAGAAGCGTGCACATGACTTCCAACGTAACCATTTGTACATGAAACTGAACATTCGGCTTATTTTTTCGGAATTCCCGCAAGATTCCTGGTAATGTGCTTGCTGTAGTAACTGCCAATTGAAGCGTACCGTGATCCGGGTTGGAGAGATCAGCAATTTCCTGTTTTCCCTGTTCCAATTCGAATAAGGCTTTTTCGGTCCGTCGAAGGAATGTTCTTCCGAATTCGTTTAACCGCAGTTTTCTGCCCAATCGATCAAATAACGGTGCACCCAAGTCATCCTCCAAACGTTGTATCGTCTTGCTCAGTGAGGATTGAGTGACATGCAGCTTACCCGCAGCTTCTGTAACATGTTCACATCGGGCTAACGTCAGAAAATAGCGTAGCTGAAGAAGTTCCATTTCGCACCACTCTCTTATTCCTTTTAGTTCATCAAATCATAACATAGAATGCGTTGGAATAAATAAAGGGATTCCATTAAGATGACAACAGAAGAAGGAGGGATATACATAATGAATGCTCGAAATATATGGTTAATGATATCTGTGGGCTTGGGAATCATGCTGAATCCGCTCAATTCCTCCATGATATCTATAGCAATTGCAAGACTACAACAGGAGTTTATACTTGATGTTACGACCGTGTCATGGATTATTTTTTCCTTTTACATTGCAAGTGCTGTGGCTCAACCGGTCATGGGCAAGTGCAGTGATCTGTTCGGCCGCCGAAAGATATTCCTTATCGGTCTGGTTGTTGTCTTTGGTTCCTCCATGTTAGCTCCGTTATCTCCAGACTTTTCTTGGCTTATCGTATTCCGGATCATTCAATCTGTTGGCACAAGCATGATGGTAGCCGTCGGAATGGCGATTGTAAGAATCCACGTTACTGAGAAGCAGGCTGCTGCCCTGTCTATCCTTGCGATGTTCCTGTCTGGTGCAGCCGCGGTAGGCCCTTTTATTGGCGGTGTATTGATTCATTGGTGGGACTGGCAAAGTATTTTTCTAGTGAATATTCCATTGGTAATCGCAAGCTTTATATTCGCCTGGAAAACTATTCCCGAAGAAGCGACCCTCAAATCCAACTATGGCGACATGTCCATCAGAAAATGGTTCCTGCTGATTGATGCGCCCGGCATACTTTTGTTCACCGTCGCATTGGTGACTCTGCTAATGAGCGTGCTTTCCGTTAAATCAACCGGACATCTTTTAACTTGGCACCTTATGGCAGGAGGGATCGGATTGCTTGCATTAGCAAGTTTTATCCGACATGAATTGAAAACAGCGTCCCCCTTTATTCCGCTGAAAGTATTTGCCAAATATCCCGAAATGACTTGGGTTAATGTACAATTTATGCTGGTTAACACTCTGTTTTACGCTCTGTTTTTTGGTGTGCCATCTTATTTACAGCAGGTACGCCATCTGAACGAAGTTCATACAGGACTATTGATGCTAACCCTTGGTTTATGTTCACTCATCAGTTCTCCTCTCGCCGGACGCTGGATTGACAAATCAGGTACGCGGCCAGCTTTGATCGTTTCAGCGGTGTTAATGACGTGCGGGTCCATCTTGATTGTGGCATTGGATAAAGGCTCACCAGTGGTGAATGTCATTTTGCCCTTAGCTGTATTTGGTATAAGTAATGGGCTCAACAGTGTTGGTATGCAGGCGGCTTTGTTTAAAAGCACACCCAAAGATATGATCGGTGTCGCATCAGGTATTTTTAATACATCGAGATATCTGGGGACCATTTTGTCATCGTTGTTGATTGGAATTGTCATGGGAGACACATTCAGTTTTATAGGATTTCAAACGCTTGGAATCATCCTGACAGTATTAGCTGCATCTTTAATCATCATGACCTTACGACGCCAGAAATCATCCGCAACGCAGACGTTATAGTGTCGAATCTCATAATTCATATCATTACGTAGTCATATATTGCTTTCGAAATTGAAGCGGAGACAACCCGATATACCGTTTGAAACAGGATGAGAAGTATGGAGCATAACGAAAGCCCACTTCTTCTGCAATGCGATCAATCAACCAGTCTGTAGTAACCAGTAATCGCTTTGCACGTTCTAAACGAAGTTCATTTAAATATTCATTCGGCGTTTTACCATACTTCATCTTCATGCAACGGATAACATAGTTGGGATGAAAATGGAGAGCTGCTGCCAACGTTTCATTCGTGACCTTTGTCTTGTAATTCTGTTGAATATATATTGCTGCTTGTTCTGCTAATCGTGTCTGTACGGAATCCATAACCCGCAAGCTGCCTTCTTCCAGCATGGAAAGCAATTCACCTAGCAAGCGCTGCTCCTGCCAAAAGGCTATCCATTTCTAGTGTCAATAATTGCTCCAGAAGATTGAAAGCCGCTTGTGGATTGGCTAATTTCGAATGTTTAGGAAGCCTTAACGTATAAGGATTGCCAAACGGTCTGGAGGAATCTTGCAACTCCGGTTCATAATCAGAAGAGGTCAGCAAGCTTTCATATCTTTCAACATGCTCGAAATGCAGCCAGTAAAATACCGTTTTCTGTGAACACGGCCTGACCGAATAGTGTTCTCCTTCTGGCAGCAGGATTAGTGAGTCTCCTTTCTCCAAGGTCCATTGCTGATCATTCTCTCCAATATATAATTCTCCCTTGACCACAATCAGTACATCGTAGATACCAAGCTTTTTTCGGTTCGGATGTTGATCTCCGATTTCATATTCAGAACGTCCTGCTCCTAGATAATAGGGGAGTTGGGGGACGTTAAGCTCTATAATTCCATCTCCATTCAAAACAAATAACCCTCCCTATTAGTGTTAAATTTTATAGGAAAAAGTTCAATTCAATTCTATTTTCCCATGTAATCACAGCTTATAATTGAAAACCACAAGAGTCAATTTTATAGGAGGAATTCCATAATGCGAAAAGCCAAAGTAGCCATTCAAGACACCTTCTGGAAAGAATACTCCGAATTAGTCCGTCAGACTGTCATTCCTTATCAATGGGAAGCGCTAAATGACCGAATCGAAGGCGCGGAGCCGAGCTATGCCATCCGTAATTTCCGAATTGCAGCTGGCTTGGAGAAAGGTGAATTCGGGGGATGGGTATTTCAGGATAGTGATCTCTACAAATGGTTGGAAGCGGTTGCTTATTCGATCGGTAACCATCCTGATCCCAAGCTGGAGAGCATCGCTGATGAAGTGATTGATCTGATTGGTCAAGCTCAACATGAAAATGGCTATGTAAATACCTACTTCACCATTAAAGAGCCTGGAAGACAATGGACCAATCTGTATGAAGCTCACGAGCTATATTGTGCTGGACATATGATAGAGGCAGCAGTTGCATATTATCATGCGACAGGGAAGCGCATTTTTCTCGACATCGCATGTCGGTTCGCTGATCTCATTGATAGCTTGTTTGGAACCGAGCAATGTAAAATTCAGGCGTATTGTGGGCACCAGGAAATTGAATTAGCTCTGGTTAAACTATACAACGTTACAGGAGAACAACGTTATTTGAATCTGAGCAGTTATTTCATTAATGAGCGCGGTAACAAGCCAAGTTATTTCGTGGAAGAGTGGGAACGCCGGGGACGGAAAAATATTTGGTCACAGGGGACTCCCAATCTTGAGGTATATCAGTCTCATCTGCCAGTGAGAGAACAAACGGTCGCTGTGGGTCACTCTGTTCGTGCAGTCTATATGTACACCGCCATGGCCGATTTGGCACGCCTCACGAATGATTCAAGTTTGCGAGAAGCCTGTGAGCGGCTCTGGATCAATACAACGCGCAAGCAAATGTATATTACCGGCGGCATAGGTGCAACACATCTGGGGGAAGCATTCACGTTTGACTATGATCTGCCTAACGATACGGTTTATGCAGAGACCTGTGCTTCCATTGGACTAATTTTCTGGGCACGTCGGATGCTGCAATTGGAAGCCAAAAGTGACTATGCTGACGTCATGGAAAGAGCACTATACAATAATGTACTTGGCAGCATGTCCAAAGATGGACAACATTTCTTCTATGTAAATCCACTAGAGGTATATCCGGACGCAAGTGAAAAAAATCCAGACAAACATCATGTGAAGCCCGTACGGCAGAAATGGTTTGGTTGTTCATGCTGTCCGCCTAATGTGGCACGTTTATTGAGTTCACTTCATGATTATATTTATGACATATCTAATGACGGAAAAACGGTGTATGTGCACTTGTTTATCGGTAGCGAGCTTCAATGGGTGACAGGAGATGGTCTGCAAGTAACAGTACACCAACGATCTGAATTACCGTGGCATGGAAAGGTGGAGTTCTCGATTTCTTTGGCTGGTAATGATGCTAAAGCTGCTCCATTTGAGATTGCAGTTCGCATTCCTCAGTGGTTTCAAAGTCAGGAGCCAATATTAAAGATCAACGGAGAACCTCAACATTATCGTAAGCATAATGGTTATGCAAAAATGGAACGTGCTTGGTCCGATGGTGATACAGTAGAGTGGATATTGCCACTAGAGACCCAATTGATCGCTGCTCATCCTCTGATCCGGCCAGATGCTGGGAAAGCTGCCATCCAACGCGGCCCACTCGTTTATTGCCTGGAGCAAGTGGATAATGGATCTCCACTGTCTTCACTCTCATTCGCAGAGGAGCCAGAGTTGAGAGAACACGAAACGCCTGAACTGCTTGGTGGCTGCATTACTGTAGAAGTTGATGGGCTACTTGTGGATGAATCCGTGTGGTTGGATAATCAACCTTACCAGCCGTTACACAAAAACGTCAAACCAGTACAACTCACAGCAATCCCTTATTATTTATGGGGCAATCGACAAGCCGGAGAAATGAATGTTTGGCTTCGTACCTGATTCTATAATTCGTTTGTGACACCTTTCATTGAAAATCGGTAAAGAGACACAATTACTAAAAGTCGCCTAAATGGCGACTTTTTGCTTTATGGTCATGCTCATTTAATACAAACAGCTTCTTTTTTTAAACGAAATTTAAGATCCGCATTAAACCAATGTAAGGTTGATCTTCTATACTTGCCTCTGAGCTTCAAAAATCATTCGAGGGAGAGATTTATATCAATCATACACGTTCATACACATCAAATCGAATCAGAATAACAGCCATCAGCGCACTCGCTATGATTCTGACCGCATGCCCGATCATAAGTACGGGTAGTGCTGCCGCTAATGCAGCTCCTGTATCAGCTATTTCACAAGCAACAAAAGATATTCAGGCTCAAGCGCCTATCCAATATCGAATTCAAGCCCGGCTGGATGAGAAGAAGATGACCATAGAGGGGAGTGAATCCATTACTTACAGAAATACGAGCAAAGATACATTGAAGCAACTGGTTTTTCATACTTATGCTGATGCCAATCTTTCGGAATCGACACAGACGACCATGTTTAAACATTCCAATGAAGAGATTAGCAAAAATAACCCTGATAAGAAACCGGAAGACTTTCTTGGAGGAATTGATATTGAGAAGGTGACGACCGGTGGGCAAGCCCTTGATTTCAGTAATAAAGACCAAGCTATGTCGGTGAAATTGGAGCAACACCTTCAGCCTGGTGAATCCGTGACGGTTCAAGTCCACTTTAATCTGAAGATTCCCTATGGCTCACAGCGGTTATCGTATTACAAAGATATTATCAATGGGGCTCATTGGTTCCCTGTAATGTCAGTCTATGATGAGGCCAAGCATGAATGGGATAGCAAACCTTATAGTAAAACATTTGAAACGGATTATTATACTTCCGCGGATTATGAAGTTCAGTTCAATGTTCCCGATCAATATCAGGTAGTGATGCCTGGTACGATAACCACACGGGATGATGCAGAGACTGGACGCAAAGTGGTATCCACCGTAGCTGAGAATACGAGGGAGTTTGCTTTCTTTGCCAGCCCAAACTTCAAAGTGGACAGCGTAACCCGGAATGGCCTCACCGTAGAGTATTATTATTTTGACAACCAGCCAGGTAAGAAAAAAATCGTTGATGGGTATGTTGATCAAGCATTCAAAGCCATTAATTTTTTCAGTGATAAATACGGTAAATACCCTTATCCTGAATTCCGGATTGTTGAATCATATGTAGAAGGTGTAGCTATCGAGTATTCAAGGCTTATCCAAATGGGGCAAATCGGAATAAATTCTGCTCCAGAACAGGACACCGTATTTGTGCATGAAATCGCGCACCAGTGGTTTCATGCGTTAATCGGGAATAACTCGGAGACAGAGTCTTTCCTGGACGAAGGATTTGCAGATTTCTCCAAAGTGTATTTTTCTGAGAAGCAGGGGGATACGATGAATGGCTTCAAGTCCATCCAATTTGACGATTCCACTGTGGATAAGGCTATTGCTTCAACTAATGACGAGGTGGGAGATTGGGCAAGCCCAGTTTATTACGATAAAGGCCGTCAAGCGATATATCAATTGTACCGTTCCGTCGGGGAAGAGAAATTCGATGCCTTTATGAAAGAGTATTTTAAACGCTATGTGTACCAAAACGCTACGATTGACGGACTTCTGCAAACGATAGAAGATGTACTGGGGAAAGAGGCGCGAGATGATATGAAGACAGCTTTATATGAGCCTAATTTTACGCTGAAGCCCGAGTATCAACTGTCGAATGAGGAGAAAACGGCATACCTGCATGATCAGTTTCAATCGCTGTATGGATCAGCGTTAACTCAGGTTCCGAATTTACCTTTTGAAACGATGAGCCGTGTGATGGATAAAGCCCTTCAAGGTGAGCGATTAGCCATTGTGCTCAGTGATCAGGTGAGCAAGGCAGCGAACAAACAACAGGAAGCTATGGTAAACCAACTGACAACTCTTCTGGATTTAACCGGAGTGAAGTATGACCTGATCCAGGACCGGCAGGAATTGAAGCAAAAAATGAAAAAAGAACTGGCTACCAGCAACCTGATTGTACTTGGTAACGCCAAATCAAATGGTTTTGTACAAGCATTAAAATCCAGCATTATAGACCGTGCTACCCATATCGGTTTTCAATGGAAAACGACTATGAACCAACCGTCTGCTGCGGGAGCCTATGTGATCAAACACCCTTATAATCAAAATCGTTTGATGCTGCACTATTTCTGGAATGAAGATCATCTGAGCAGTGGGAGTCTTGAACCATTTATGATGAAGATGCAAGAATCCATTGGATTCAGCAGCGCTTATTATCAGTACTATATGTTGGACAAGACGGGCAAGGTAACATTGGATAAAAAAGTGGAAAATCCACTTTCGAAATTTTTCGCTGAAGAATAACCCGAAGTGTCCATTCTTATAAAGAAAGTTTAAATACCTTGGCAATTGTCATGGGAAGATCATCATATTGTCTCTGTTATAGAGTCGCCTATATGGCGACTTTTTTTATTTAAGTTCATTTTAGGTTTTTAAAACCTGTCCTGAAGGGTAAATATAACGTGGATCTTTAAATGGATGTAAAATAAAACGTTGCGGAGGAACATGAAGAATGTAAGGGAAAGCATTGATTGTTAATATACTGCAAATAATAACAATATAATGTGCAAAGACACCTAAAAATGTACGACAGTAACATCAATGACAAGAAAATGATTAAGATTCGGAGAACACCGAGATGAGGAGGACATATGAAAACAACCAAGGTCTCATTTTTTGTACTATCACTAATTCTGCTCCTAGTGGCGGGGTTATCCGGATGGTCGGGGGATGCCAATGCAAACTCCAATTCAGGTAAAACCTATGTGATCGGTACGGACATCACATTTGCACCGTTTGAATATCAAGATGAAAATGGGGATTATGTAGGCATCGACATGGATTTGCTGGATGCGATCGCCAAAGATCAGAACTTCAATTATCAAATCAAAGCCCTGGGATTTAATGCGGCAGTGCAAGCTCTTGAGTCAAATCAGGTGGATGGCGTCATTGCCGGGATGAGTATCACGGATGAACGCAAACAAAAGTTTGATTTTTCAGAATCCTATTTCGATTCAGGTGTAGTTATGGGTGTGAGCGCAAATAACGATACCGCAAAAAGTTACGAAGATCTTCGCGGTAGAAAAGTCGCCGTGAAGACTGGCACAGAAGGGTACAGCTTTGCTGAATCCATCGCCTCAAAATACGGCTTTACCATCGTTCCGTTTGATGATTCTTCACAAATGTATGACGATGTAAAGACGGGGAATTCAGCAGCGTGTTTTGAAGATTATCCAGTACTGGCTTACGGGGTAAAACAAAATAACGGTTTAAAAATCGTGACCAAGAAAGAAGATGGGGCTTCCTATGGATTTGCGGTTAGCAAGGGGCAGAATCAGGAACTCCTAAAGATGTTTAATGACGGCCTAACGAATATTAAGGTAAGCGGGGAGTATGATCGTATAAAAGAGAACTACCTTGGCGAGAATGTTGTCGCAAACCAGAGTCGTTGGGAATTAGTCCAAAAATCTCTACCTGTGCTGTTCAAAGGTATGGGGAAAACACTCTTGTATACAATTATTTCGCTGTTTTTCGCCTTTATCATCGGCTTGATCTTTGGCTTTATGAAAGTGGGTCAAAATAAGTTCCTTCGTGTAGTTGCTACTGTATTTGTGGATATTTTTCGCGGGATACCGTTGATCGTTTTGGCATTCTTTATTTATTTCGGGATTCCTCAGGCAATGGGCTTCACCATGCCAATGTTCTTGGCCGCCATTCTAACATTGAGTCTAAATGCTGGGGCGTACGTAACGGAAATTATTCGCGGGGGTATTCAATCGATTGATCGTGGACAGATGGAAGCAGCCCGTTCATTGGGACTTCCTTATCGCAAAGCGATGATAAAGATTGTAATCCCTCAGGCCATACGGGTTATGATTCCTTCGTTTATTAATCAGATGGTTATTACATTGAAAGATACGTCGATCTTGTCCGTCATTGGCCTGGTGGAGTTGACGCAATCCGGTAAGATTGTTATCGCAAGAACATTCGCCTCTTTTGACATTTGGTTGACTGTTGCGATTATGTACCTGATTGTTATCATCACATTGACTAAAATTGCTGACTACCTGGAGGTGAGGGTTCGTCGTGGGTAAAATTAAAGTAGAAGGATTAAAGAAAAGTTTTGGCACGAATCATGTGTTGAAAGGCATCGATATATCGGTCAACGAAGGTGAAGTTGTCTGTGTCATTGGACCTTCAGGTTCAGGTAAAAGTACGTTTTTGCGCTGCATTAACCAGCTAGATGAGATCACAGCTGGACGGGTTATCGTAGATGATAGGGATCTAAATGATCCCAAAACGAACATTAACAAAGCTCGCGAGAACATAGGTATGGTATTTCAGCACTTTAACCTGTTTCCTCATTTCAGTGTGCTCAAAAATATTATGTTTGCCCCCAGAGAACTTGGGATTTTAAAAGAACAGGAAGCACGTGATACGGCACTTCGTTTGCTGGATCGGGTTGGTTTGTCGGATAAAGCTAACAGCTATCCCAACCAACTTTCGGGGGGACAAAAACAACGCGTAGCGATCGCTCGTGCGCTTGCTATGAATCCGGACGTTATGTTATTCGATGAACCAACGTCGGCGCTCGACCCCGAGATGGTAGGCGAAGTCCTTGGTGTAATGAAGGATCTTGCGAGCGAAGGTATGACGATGATTATCGTGACCCATGAAATGGGCTTTGCCCGTGAAGTTGCCGATCGGGTTATCTTCATGGATGGTGGATATGTTGTAGAGCAGGGCACCCCTGTTGAAATATTCGGGAATCCAAAAAATGAACGGACGATCAGCTTCTTGGAGAAAGTACTCTAAAAAGCCAAATCAAAACCCCTTCAAGATCATTTCTTGAGGGGTTTTTGGTGTGCATTTAATTTGAATGGGTCATTGCCCGTAGACGTTTTACATCTTCTCTGGGCGGAAAACCAAACATGCGAGAATATTCACGACTGAATTGTGAAGGACTCTCATAGCCGACCTGAAAAGCGACATCCGCAGCATCTGTCGATTCAGACAATAACAGACGCCTTGCTTCCTGCAGTCTTAATTGTTTTTGGAACTGAATAGGACTCATGGCGGTAACCTCTTTGAAATGTCTATGCAGTGAAGCCACGCTCATTTTTCCAATCTCCGCAAGCTCCTCGATGCGAAACGTTTGATTATAACTACTCACAATCCGTTCAATCACATCTCGGATGCGGTACGTAGCACTTCCTTCAAGTGCAATCTGCTCTAACATGCCTCCATGCTCACCTTCAAGAACTCTGTAGAGAATTTCCTTGATGTACAGAGGGGCCAATATCGAGATATCCTTTGGTTTATCCAGTAATCGGACTAATCGAATTAGGGCATCCAACATCGTTAACTCCGTCGGGCTGACATATATGCCTCGTTTGGCATTTTCCTTCCGCCTACCTCGCAATTCGGTATCGCGTAATACATCCAGCACTTGCTCCGGCGTAAATACAAGATTTAGAGCCAAATAGGGAGCGTCTGAGGAAGCCTCAACCACTTGTGCGGTAACCGGAAGGTCCAAGGAGGCCACAAGATAATCGGCTGGACTGTATCTGAAGCGCTCCTCGGCAAGCCATACATCTTTTGCACCTTGAACAATAATGCACAAGGACGGTTTGTAAACAGCATGCTTCGGACCGGTCACTGCTGAGCGACGAATAAAAAATAAAGAAGGAATCGCAGTTTCATTTAAACCTTCGTGTTCTGAATATTTCTGAATAACACGGGCAAGATCTTCCTGTTGCTTATATATGGGCTTAGACATAGTATCCTCCTTACTCCTTCAACGGAATAGCCCAATTATAAACCATGAAGATCCCATATATAAATGGTCTTGAGAAGATTAGGCAATCTTTTGCGATGAATTGGTTATCGGTCTTAAATTCACTTGGTGCATAATTGGATGACAGAGACACGGAAACAGCCTTACTTTTTTAGAGAGGAGAATCAGAATGAAAAATCGTTCTCTCGCTATTAACGAAATGCGTTCTGACTGGAGGTGAGAATTTGTTTACACGGATTAAAAATCTGTTTGAGATAAAAGGATATCGTTTATTCATCATTTGCATTCTGCTGGTCGGAATAGGTATTTCAATTACTCAGCCATATCTGTCCTTGTATGCCACCGAAGTTTTGGGAATGAGCATGGGAACCTTTGGCGTTTTCATGGCAGTAAGTTCATTAGGTGGAGTACTGGTCAACTCGCTTATTGCCAAACGGTCAGATCGCGGTTTGGATCGGAAATGGTTAATTATTTTGGCAATGCTATCGTCTGCGTTGGGATACGCTTCATATTTGGTGTTTGATCAATTCATTATTCTGTTGGTTGTCATTACTTTTTTTAGTGGATTAGGCGCACCTGCGATGCCGCAAATCTACGCCTATGCACAGGAATCAGCAGTAGCAAGTCAAAACAATGATAAAACGTTCGCGATGTCTATATTACGTTCACTTGTGTCCTTAGGCTTCCTGATTGGACCACTTGTCGGTACAGTTATATTGGGTGTACTTGGATATAAGGGTCTCTTTCTGGGCACGTCCTTTATCTATATTACCATCGCATTTCTTGTTTTCTTTTTTCTACAAAGACGAAAATTAGTCCAGCAAAATAAGGATAAAGTAAAAAGCGCACACACTTCATCGCTGAAAAACAAAAAAATCATGCTGCCGTTTATCGCCTTTATCTTCCTGTTTGCTGTAAATGCGATGAATACCATCAACACACCGTTGTTTATTGTTCATGAGCTTCAGGGTACACCGATGGAAGTTGGATTGGTCGTTAGTATCTCTGCTTGTTTGGAGATCCCCATTATGCTTGTATTAGGTTCCTTGGGCAAGAAGATATCAAACCACAGTTTGTTGATCATCGGTTGTTTTGTTGGGCTTTTTTATTACGCCATCTTAAGCCTATCCACCCATTCCTGGCAGCTTATCGCGGCGCAGCTCCTGCAGGCAATATATGTAGCCATTGTGATGGGGAATGGACTAAGCTATTTCACGGATTTGTTGCCTCATTCACCGGGACAGTCCACGACCCTCTATTACAATGGCTCTATTATTGGTCGTCTTGTGGGAAATATGGGCGGCGGTATTCTTGCCCAAATCATCGGATTTCGTCATGTGTACTGGATGTGTATCGTTATCATGATTTTCTCTGTGTTGATCCTATGGGCGACAAGGGTTCATTCAAAAGCCAAACCAACAGCAGGACACTCCGCGTAGTTCTTATTGCTTCAATTCCATGTTCAAAAGAAAGAGGCTGGCAGGTGTTCACTCAGGTGAATCTTGTTTAGGCTTCTTTTCCATCTGCAATGGCCTTCTCCCCCGTTGAATAAACCAATTGGTTACGAACCAGGGAGGGCAGGAATTTTAGATAGAAAAAGCTTACAGCGATCGTGCAGAATGCCAGCATGTAATGCAGCCAGGTGACCGATAACCAGAATGGAAAGGTGAGGGCGATACCTCCCAGAGCCAGTGAGTGCCCAAGCATCATAATTGGCTCGATTAATGAATTAACTCGGCCCATATTTTGCGGGGGAACAAGCTCTGGCATCCAACTGCCAAGCGCAATGTTAATGGGAGCTATGGTGATTCCCGCCAACAGGATGAGAACAAGATAGACTTCGATCCCCACGGTTGTTCCAAGTCCTCCGATGAGCAGGCTGGAAATGATTAGCCCCGATATCAAAATCGGAGTTCTTGTGAAGCGCCGGATGAAGTGAGGAGCAATGATACTGCCTATCAGAAAGCCGATCCCCATAAAGACAGTAATAAGCGAAGAATGAACGACGTAATTGTCGGGGCTTAGCTTGTATTTCATGGTGAAGATGGGGAGTACAGAGAAGACACCGTTTACAATACCGAAAAACAGAAATCCACTAATCAGTACGAGAAGCAATCGATTCCCGGCAATATACCGAAGGCCATGCCAGAAATCCTTAAAAAGAAGTGATAGCCGTAGTTCCCGAATAGAGGTTCTTCCGTTGGGGATACGGGCACGTTCGGGGAAATCTCCCCAGGCTAACAGAAGACCGGAGATCAGGAAACTGACACAGTCGATGATAAAGGCACCTTTAATGCCGATAAAATGATAGGCCCCTGCTCCTAAGCTCATGCCAAAGAGCATGAACATCCCCATGATCATTTGATTGAGGCCGGAGGCATGAACGTATTGATCCTGATCAATGCTGCCTTGCAGCAATCCCATTTCTGCTGGACCAAAAAATTTGGATATCGAGCTGCGTAAGAAGAGCATCAAAAAGCAGAAGAACAGCATGTCGTAATGAACAAATAATAGCAGCAGCAGGGTAAGGCCTGCCCTGATCCAGTCACTGTAGGCGGCAATATGCTTGCGGTCGAATCGGTCAGCGATGACACCAACGATCCAGAACACAGTCAAGGTGGGCAATGAATACATCAGCTCTGCCATCGTAGCGAGTGATGGGCGCTCACTATACCTGTCTACCAAATAAAAGGCGAATGCCATATTTCCAATCACGGTTCCTAGCTGTGACGCAAAAGTCGCAATGAAAAGCTTACAGAACGTTGGATTACGAAAAAGCGACTTCATTCCTTTTCCCCCTAATCTTACGTTTCTTTGATCGATACTGGATGGAGCAGACTCTTCAAATAAAGCATCAAGGCTTCATACTGCATTCGAGTATTTGCTTTTTCAGGACCAATGGCAATGTAGTGAGTCATAATCCCCTCCTGAAAGGAAGCTGCGAGTCTGGATATATCCATAATGTTCATGACAGGTGAGAACTCTTCACGTTCCACACCGAATCGAAGCAGCTCCGCAAACTGTGCGATTCCCTTTTCATATCGTTCAAGAAGCAGCTCGCGGCGTGGCTCTTCGCGCCACCCGACCAGAAAGTACTCATAGAACGCTGGCATCAATCCTCCGTGGGGAGAACGATGGAGTTCTTGCAACTGCTGGGAGTAAATCGTAGTCACCATTTCCCATATGGAGGAAGAGGAATCCATTAGCTGATTGATATACTGTTCATAATCGGCATCCTGATAATCCAGTAATGCTTCGAAAATATCCTCTTTGGTCTGATAATACAAGTAAATCCAGCCCCGACTCATTCCAGTTTCCTGAATGATATCCTTTAACGTCGCTGCACCATAACCCTTTTCGGTAAACACCCGTTTGGCTGCTTCAAGTATTTGCAGATTTCTCCGTTCTTTTTGAGTATCTGTTAGTCTGGGTGACATTTCACCACTTCCTTCCCGTTTCATCAAAATGAACCTCGTGTCATTTTTATAATAATGACACGAGGTTCATTTTGCAATAGAAAAAAAATAATCAACGCAAGAACAATTCTTCAAGTGCGTTAATTATTTTTATATCACTCATCCAAATTGAAATTCTTCAACGAATAAGTAGTCATTTGCATGTTATTGGCGTAGTCAATTTGAAAGATACAGGAATATATCACGTTTAATACGTAATCAAAGGCAATTTGTGATGAAAACGTACCGATCTTTGCATGTTTTGTTTCGTCATTCGGCACCTGGATACAGATCGTACTCATCTTAGCCAACTCACTTTGATGATTCGCGGTAATCGTAATAAATGGAATTTTTGCACGCGAGAAATGTTGGGCTGCCTTTAGGAAAATGGGCGATTTTTCATGATAGGTCAAAAAAATGGCGCAATCCTGTGGGGTAAGATTTATGGTGTGGTAGGCCCATTCAGATAGCTCTGTTGTGATCACGACGTATTTATTGATTTTAATCAATTTATTCTGAAAGCTCTTCGCGCGAATCTGAGAATCCCCCAACGCATAGATGAAGATTCGTTTCGCCTGATCGAGTAAATGGGCTGCTTCTGTTAGAGAGGCTTCATCCATAAAAGCAAAGTTTTTCTCAATCGTTTCTTTCATTAGTTCAGCTATATCTTTTGCCACCTGGAGTGAAGATTCACCAAGAGCGAACGGATAATTGGGATCGATATTGGAGATGTTCTGAGCATCCTGCTGAAACTCTCGGGCAAGCTTAATACTGAACTCCTTAAACCCTGAAAGTCCAAGCTTATGAGTTAAGCGATTGATGGCAGAATGTGACGTGAATGTAGCTTTGGCAAGCTCTTGAATATTCAAATGAAGCATTAGCTCCTTATGAGTCAGAATATAAGAAGCGATGCTTTTTTCATTTGGTGTAAAGTGGTTCATGTCTGTTAATTGGGTCAATATTTTCAACAGGTTCACCCCGGATTCATTGAAATAACGTTGATGTAGAGCGTCCAGTAAACATTTTGTTTAAAAAGAGGGCATCAGAATTAATAAACATTGATCAAATGTACCGTAATTTCTTCAAAGCTCCTCCGGAGGATTTTCTTCTTCTATAATAAACAAAAAAGAGCCTAAGGGGGAATTCATATGTTGACGATCGGTTACATTGGCAATGGCAAAAGTACAAATCGTTATCATCTTCCTTTTTCATTGAATCGGGATCATTTGAAAGTAAAAACGATATACGCCCGTCATCCGGAGAAAACGGAGTGGGAGAAAGTTCCTGGTGTTCTGTATACAGATAATCTTGCTGCTTTAATGAATGACGATGACATTCAGTTAGTAGTGGTTTGTACACACACCGAATCTCATTATGAGTATGCAAAGAAGGCACTCGATCACGGAAAGCATGTACTTGTTGAGAAACCTTTTATGCTGACCAAGGAAGAAGCCGAATCCATTTTCCAATACGCCAAAGAAAAAAATCTCTTGATTCAATGTTATCAGAACCGTCGATATGATTCGGATTTTCTGACGACTAAGAAAGTGATTGAGTCAGGAAAGCTTGGCGATTTGCTGGAAGTGGAGATGCATTACGATTATTATCGACCGGAGATCCCGAATGCTACCACCCATTTTTCTAAATACAAAAGTTATTTATACGGGCACGGTGTTCACACCATTGATCAAGTATTATCCTATTTCGGGCAACCGGACAAGATACATTACGATGTCCGTCAATTGCTGGGGCCTGGCAGAATGAATGATTATTTCGATCTGGACTTTTATTACGCTTCGCTGAAAGTATCAGTCAAATCCAGCTTTTTCCGCTTAAATCCCCGCCCGAGTTTTGTAGTATACGGCAAAAAGGGAGTATTCGTAAAACAAACTGAGGATCGTCAAGAGGAGCATCTGAAGCTATTTTACCTTCCCAAAGGACATCCCGATTTTGGTAAGGATTTGCCTCAGCACTATGGCGTACTGACGTACCTGGATGACGCAGGAATATACCGTGAAGAAAAAGTGATCTCTGAACAAGGCGATTATGCAAGAGTGTATGACGATATCTATGAAGCCATCAACCATGGCAAAGAAAAAGTGATTCAAGACAAAGAAACGATCGCGGTTATGGAAATATTGGAAAAAGGTATGGAGGAGTGTAACTAATATGAAACTTGGAATTGTCGGAGCTGGAATGATTGTAAAGGATCTATTGAGCTTTATTCATGAGATTCCTGCGATTACGTTGGAGGCCATATGTTCCAGACCTGGTCATCAGGATAAATTGCTAACTCTGCAAGAAGAGTATGGTATTGCACAAATATATTCGGAGTACAGCGATATGATTGCAAATGATGAAGTGGATACGATCTATATCGGACTACCAAATCATCTTCATTATGCATATGCCAAAGAAGCGTTATTGGGCGGCAAACATGTTATCTGTGAGAAGCCATTCACTTCCAATTTGCAAGAATTTCTTGAACTTAAAGAGATTACACGGCAAAAACAGCTGGTGCTGGTCGAAGCCATCACAAACCAATATTTGAAGAACTATTTGTCCATGAAGGAGAACCTGCGCAAACTGGGTGACATCAAAATTGTGGAGTGTAACTATTCCCAATATTCATCCCGCTATGAGGCTTTTCAGGCAGGAGAAGTGCTGCCGGCATTTAAACCGGAAATGTCTGGTGGAGCCTTGATGGATATTAATTTGTATAATATTCATCTGGTCGTAGGGCTTTTCGGGAGTCCGAAGAAGGTGGAATACTGGGCCAACATGGAACGCGGAATAGACACTTCAGGTATGTTGCTTTTGGACTACGGTGAGTTCAAGTGTGTGTGCATTGGTTCCAAAGACAGCACAGCCCCCAATGCAACGAACATCCAGGGCAATAGAGGGTATATCCATATGATGAGCTCGGCCAACAAATGTGAATCCTTTGATCTTGCGCTTCATAAGGAAACGCCGATTCGGGTAGATGTTAAGGATCATCCTCATCGTATGTATGACGAGTTTGTTGAATTCGAGCGTATGATTCGTGAACAAGATTTGGAGAAAGTCACAGCTATGCTTGAGCATAGCGAGAAGGTAATGGAGGTTATTGAACAAGCCAAACAATCTGCCAATCTTGTATTTGGACCTGATCGATAATATATTCTGAAATTCCAGTATGATTATTGTATTATCTTTTTGTGCATTTCCCAAGATGACTGTGTTAAAATGCGGTGAAAGATATAAAAAGTTTATATGTCAGTGAACCAATAACAGTCTTCTTGGGGAGTATTTAATGATAACGATTAAAGACGTAGCAAAGTTAGCGGGTGTCGCGAGTTCAACCGTGTCCTATGTACTCAACGGCAAAAAACATGTAAGTGAGCACACAAGACAGAAAGTACTTGCAGCAGCAAGTGAGCTTAATTACATCAAGCACGGAGCCGCATCCGAATTAAAGCGAAAAAACACACAAACGATTGGTGTTATTGTTCATGATATGTCCGTCCCCTATTTTTCCGACTTGGTGAGTGGAATTGAATCCAGCGCCATAAGTCAGGGATATGATCTGATCGTATGCAGTTCTTTAGGCGGAGAGCGATCGACAGCCGCACGCTTTATCAGAGAGAGAAGGCTGGACGGCGTGATTGTAATCGCTGAAAATATTGAAGATGAATTGTTGTTGCAGGCTGCTGAAACGGGATTTCCTATTGTTGTGATGGACCGGGAACTCCATAGTGAGCATATTGTAAATGTTCTGATGGATGATGAGCAGGGGGGTTATATGGCAACCCGTTTCCTTCTGGATAAAGGTCACCGCGCAATAGCCTACATTAGTGGACCTTTAAATTCGGATTGTAATCTGATGCGATATCAGGGTTATCTGAGAGCTATGCATGAAGCTGGGGTGGAAGAAAATGAGAATTGGAGACTTGGCGGCCAATTTCTGAAAACTGGTGGCTACAACGCAGCCAAGTTGCTAATGGAGGGAGAGCTTCCAACGGCAGTCTTTTTTGCGAATGATGAAATGGCCATTGGTGGCTTAGAGGCATTTAAAGAACACCAGGTTTCCATACCCGAAGATCTATCCATTATTGGATTTGATAACATACATGTAACCGAATACTTAAATCCACCTCTTACGACTTTTCGACAACCCAAAACAGATGCAGGCTCCTTTGCTGGACATGTACTCATTCAAATGTTAAAAGGAGAAGCTGTTGAGTCTACTTATAGGATCAATATACAGTGTGTCGAGCGAGACTCTGTTTCGCAGATGATCCTTTCTGAACGATGAGTGCACATACATTTTCAATGAACACCCTTACAGCCCTAATCACGGGCTGTTTTTCTTTTCATAAGAAATTATCCTCTTAGATCTTCTGAGACTGTAAAAAAGGTTTATCGTCTCATTTAAATGGACATGATTCCAAAAACATTGATTTCCGTTTCCTGTTATTCTATTATTAAAAGCTAAAAAGGCGGGACTATCCATGTCCATGAGAAACGGAAAGATAATCAAGGCACCACAAGAGATGGAACGTGCACCAGACAAGCAAGGAAGCTTAAAACAGAATGGGTTATCCGTTATTCAATTCTGTTTGCATACACAGGGGACAACAGGTTCATTTTTTCTGAAAGATCACATGTTGTTGTTCGTTATATCGGGTGTGTATACGGTCCGATTCAAGGATCAGGAGTACACTGTGCGCAGTGATGAAATGGTGTTTCTTCACAAATCGATTCGTATTGATTACATAAAGTCGGGTGAACCCGGCTCTGAATTTATGCTGGATTATATGATGTTTTTCCTGAATGAAAGTATGCTCGAAGAGTTTGTTCAGTTTTCTGGCTTCAAACAGACAAATAGCGTGAATCAAATCACTCCAGTGTCCATTATTCCGGTCAATGAACTCACTCGCTCTTATATAGCGTCATTGAAACCCTATTTCGAAAATCCAGACAAGGTACAAGATGGACTTGTCCGGCTTAAATTCATGGAACTTCTGTTTCATCTGGCGCAAGCCAATGAACAATTCTTACATCAACTACTGCACCCGAATCATAATCAAAACAGTAACTTTGGCAAAATAATGGAGGAGAATATAACGAATCCCATCTCCATAAGCGATTTGGCTTATTTGTCCGGCAGGAGCCTGTCTACCTTCAAGAGGGATTTTCAGACGCTATACCACACTTCACCCTTGAAGTGGATTCGTAATCAGAGGCTGGACAAAGCCAAGAAACTGTTGGCCGAGACGTCTCTGTCCGTCACCGACGTCTGTTTCTCAACAGGTTTCGAAAACGTTGCCCATTTTTCCAAAGTGTTTAAGCTACAGTTCGGGCTTCCGCCCTCGGAGTTTAGACAGCAATGCAAACGAAGCGAGGAAAAGATTAAATAGGGCCAGCATATTCTGTCCATACTCTAATAACAAGTGACTATGTGCAACTTTTGTGTAAAGCGCTTCGCGATAAAATATCGTGAAACGCTTTTTCCTTATTCGAGACAAATGAGCTAAATAAACAAATCCAATGAGCTTAGCAGCAAAGAAGTGCATCTATTTTCTTGTTATTCTTGACACATGCGTTACAACGTTGTCTCAACCTAAATGTCTGAGGAGGATTAACCAATGGAATATGTGAAATTAGGAAATACAGGCATGGATGTATCTCGGCTTTGCCTTGGCTGCATGGGATTTGGTGAATCAGGGCGTGGTTTTCATCAATGGGTGTTGAATGAAGAGAATAGTCGTCCCGTCATTCAGAAAGCGTTGGAGCTAGGCATTAATTTCTTTGATACAGCAAACGTATATGCTGACGGAACAAGTGAGGAGATTCTCGGTCGAGCTCTTAAGGACTACGCTAATCGAGATGAAATTGTCCTTGCAACAAAAGTGTTTTCCCGCATGCATGATGGTCCGAATGGCGCCGGACTTTCTCGAAAGGCAATTATGAGTGAGATCGACAAGAGCCTCAAGAGGCTGGGAACGGACTATGTGGATCTGTATCAAATTCACCGCTGGGACAACCATACCCCTATTGAAGAGACCATGAAAGCATTACATGATGTGGTGAAGGCAGGGAAGGCAAGATATATTGGTGCTTCTGCCATGTCAGCATGGCAATTCCAAAAGGCTTTGTATGTCGCCGAGAGAAATGGATGGACTCGCTTTGTATCGATGCAGAACCACTATAACCTGATCTACCGTGAAGAGGAAAGGGAAATGATACCTCTTTGTCAGGAAGAGAAAATCGGAGTAATTCCTTACAGCCCACTTGCTTCTGGTCGGTTGACCAGAGATTGGCAGGAAACAACACAACGTTCCGAAACGGATCAGGTTCAAAAGGCCAAATACGATGCGACAGCCAGCACCGATCAATTGGTAGTAGAGCGGGTTGCAGAAATCGCAGAAAATCGCGGCGTTCCCCGGGTACAAATCGCTCTTGCCTGGTTGCTGCACAAGAATCCGGTTACAGCTCCGATTATTGGTGCTACGAAGACATCCCATCTCGAAAATGCAGCTGAAGCTATATCGATTGCGATAACATCAGAAGAAATGGCTTTCTTGGAAGAGCCGTATGTGCCTCATCCGGTATATGGACTTAATGTTGGATTTAAGTAATGTAAGAAGAAAAACCAATCCGGAAAACGGATTGGTTTTTTTGAACAGAACAACATAGAAAACAGACTAATTCTTTCTTTGTTGTTTGATCTCATTACTCGAGTTCCGAAAACTCTTAGGCGTTTGGTTTTGATGTTTTTTGAAAGACTGAATGAAGTTATTTACATGGTTAAAACCAACCCTATGAGCTATTTCAGTTACTGTATAATCGGTTGAAATTAATAGCTCCATGCTCTTTTTGATCCGATACTTAATTAAGTAATCATACGGTGTCATATGAATGGTCTTCTTAAAACTCCGTGTGCACTCCGAGATGCTCAGATGTGCTGTATCAGCAATTTCTTGCAGGGTAATATTCGTTGAATACTGCTGATGGATAAAGCTGAGCATGAGTTGAAGGCGCTCTTGCTGAAGCTTTACATATTTGGGCGCCTCCTCGGAGGAAAGCGTAATATTATGAATCAAAATTAACCACAATTGTACGGTTTTGATCGAAACCTCATATTCCCAACCCCATTTTTTTGTCATATCAAATCTCTTTTTCATATCCCATAACATATCTAGCACAATCTGTTGCCATTCTACATCGCCCTTGATTACCAGCGACACCAGTGAAGAGTCTGTATAAGGTAAGACATAATTTTTCTCCATAGCACTATCTGCGTAGAAGGCTAACAGCTTTTCAGGGAAATTAAAACTCACATATTGACCGTTGTGGGTCAGATGTGTTGTAACATGCAAGACTCCTTTATTAATTAGGATAGCTTGACCAGCTAATAACTCATGATCAACACCGTTTACCTGTATAACCAACCTTCCTTGAGTAACCAATGTAATCTGTAGTTCTTCATGCCAATGCAAGTCATTGAATCCTCTACCTTCAGGAATAATTTTCTCGGAATTAGCTGTGTACATAATGTAAGGAAATGAAGCATCAGGGAAAAGAATCGTCTCGTGAAGCTGCTTTGACATGTAAATGCGTCCTTTCGAATGGTGATATTTATATATAATATAGCGATATTATTACACAATTAAAATATTAACGATGATATTATTATATCCAATCTTTGTTTTATCACCTTAATCCTGTGCACAGAATTTGGATAGAACATGTTGAAGGAGTAAGTATGAAAATGAATAAAACGTTGTATCCGCCTCATCCGTACCTGTTGCTTTTTATCAGCATTTTGTCCATCTCCATTTCTTCCATATTAATAAAGTCCTCAGAGACACCAACCTCTGTAGCTGGGATGTACAGATTGTTCATAACCGTAATACTAATGCTTCCTTTTGTTCCTTGGAAAAGTCTTCGAAACCTTAAGATGAGCAAAAAAGATTGGAGTGTTGTATTGTTAGCCGGACTCTTTCTCGGTTTACATTTCTTATTCTGGATGGAGTCACTGGTGCATACCTCCGTTGCAAGTTCCATGGTCATTTTATCGTTGCAGCCCTTATTTGTAATGGTCGGGTCATACTTCATCTTCAAGGAACGAGCAAACATGGTTACGATTCTATGTCTGGTCACAGCTCTTGCAGGGTCAGTTATTATCGCATGGGGTGACATCGGAGTATCTAAAGAGGCGTTGGTCGGAGATGGATTATCTTTATTGGGTACCATCGCGGTTTCTGCATATATGCTTGCTGGACAAAAAGTCAGTCACAAAATCGATGCAAATGTGTACAGCATTATTGTCTTCTTCCTTGCGGGGAATGTCTTGCTTATCTACAGTCTATTTAATCATATCTCCCTGACCGGATATAACACTTCAGATTGGATGTATTTCTTGTTGCTTGCCATAATCCCAACTATTTTTGGACAATTTCTTATTAATCTATTATTGAAATCTTTAGGCGCAACGACGCTTTCTGTAGGCATTATTGGAGAGCCTGTTCTTGCGATCATACTCGCCTTTGTATTTCTGGGAGAGACCATCTCTCTGTTTCAGTTTATAGGCGGGATGATGACTGTACTCGGCATGGGGGTATATTTTTGGGCAAAATCCTGGCGATACACCGTTTCTGAAGTTCGAACTTGACGTGAATTTACACAACTACAACTATAAGACAAGTAGAAAGGAGAATATATATATGGCTACCATTGATGATTTTTTGAAACTGGATATCCGTATCGGAACCGTTACAAAAGCTGAGTTTTTTGCAGAAGCGAAAGTACCTGCGATCAAACTTGAGATTGATTTTGGAGAAGAGATTGGAATAAAAAAGTCTAGTGCACAAATTACTAAAAGATATGCAGCCGAGAAATTGATCGGTAAACAAGTCATAGGGATAGTCAACTTTCCGCCGCGCCGGATAGCCGGGTTCAAATCAGAAGTATTGGTTCTGGGAGGAATACCCGAAAAAGGGGATGTCGTTCTGTTAAAACCAGATATCAAACTGCCCGATGGAACTCCGATTGGATAATAGCTCGTTTTGTCATATTGGCGTAACAGACAACGGGTAAGATGGCTATCGAGGTGATTGATCATGAAGAAAATATCAGCCAAATCGAGTTGGCCAATCGGAAGAAATGTTTTACTCTCGGCGGCCATTTTGGTTGCACTAGCTGGATGCAGTTCTAACTCTGCTTCTCCAAAGCCATTGGAGATTTCAGGGATGAACAGTAGTCAGGAGGAGAAGCAGGCTGTCCCTTCGGAGAAAATGAGCTACTGGAATGAACAGCGAAAAGGGACCAATTTTATGAACTCCACATCTCTTCCTGACAACTATGAAGCAGCCAGGGAACAGGGCATAGAGTTCGTCCGGCTTGCGCCCGATAAGTGGAGTAAGGATCGAGATTTTTTGTTTAACGACAAGCCAGATGCCAATATCAACGCAGATTTTTTGATAGGCAGCTCGGATAAGTACGTAGGTATCGTGGAAGCGGATTTTGCCCGACTCAAAGCGGATCTGGACGCCGCCGAGGCTAAAGGGATGAAAGTGATTATTACAGTGCTCAGCTTACCGGGAGATCGCTGGCGGCAGTTTAACGGGGCCAAGAATGATGATCGGATCTGGAATGATACTGAATATCACAAGCAGGCTGCTCAGTTTTGGAAAGATCTTGCAGCACGATTGAAAAATCATCCTGCCGTCATCGGCTATAACCTGATTAATGAACCTCATCCGGAAACGGGTACGGGCTTTCATGACTTCTGGACGCAGGACTATTCCGATTGGTATGCCAAAGTGGAACATACCGCAGCTGATCTGAATTCACTCTATGACACGATAACCAAAGAGATCAGGACGGTAGACCAGACAACTCCCATCATTTTGGATTCGGGGCTCTACGCAACACCTTGGGCCTTTACGTATCTGAAACCGATTAATGATCCTAATGTGCTGTATGCTTTTCATATGTATGAGCCTTATGAGATGACAAGCCAGAACAAGAAAAAAGGATTTACGTATTCTTATCCGGGGAGCGTAAAGGTTGGAGATGATGAGACGGAAAAAGAGTTTAACCGTCAGGCCCTGAAACAATTTGTCGAGCCTGTCGCCAAGTGGGCGTCCGATCATAACATACCTGCAAACCGGATTATAGCTTCCGAATTCGGGACGAATCGAATGGTTCAAGGTGCAGAACGCTACATGTCGGATCTGATATCAATCTTTAATGAATACGGATGGCATTGGGCCTTCTATGCATTTCGTGAAGATACCTGGGATGGGATGGACTATGAACTAGGCAGTGAGAAGCCCAACTGGAAGTATTGGGATGCCATAGAAAAAGGAGAGCAGCCATTACGCGGTACGGTAGACAATCCGATTTGGAATGAGATCAAGGAAAGCCTGACGAAGTGAAATGGAGAAAGATCACCATTGCATTAGTGCTTGTTCTATTAGGGATCGGCTGTTATGCAAGGGAGATTGAACCTAAAGCTCTGGCAGTAACTCGCCTGGATATCGTCAATGAATTCGTGCCAGTATCTATGAATGGAATTCAAATCGTGCAATTTTCTGACACCCACTTGGGTTCCGATTATTCGGTAAATCAGCTTCAATCCTTAGTTGATCGTATGAATCGTCTGAAGCCAGATATCGTAGTGTTTACTGGAGATTTAATGGATCATTACACACGCTTTGGCTCAGATAATAGAAAGAAAGCACAACGAGTGTTAGCGAAAATAAATGCACCTCTCGGAAAATATGCGGTTTACGGAAATCACGACAGGGGAGGAGGAGGAAGCCAAAAGTATAAGCAATATATGCAGGACGCGGGGTTTACCGTACTGGTCAATGAGGTACACGCGATCCGTACTGCCACAGGGGATAAAATAAACATAGCCGGACTCGATGATTTTTTGCTTGGAAAGCCGCAAGTTAAGCGTACGCTGCAATCGCTCCGTAAACAGGATTTCAACCTGCTACTCGTCCATGAACCGGATGTTGCGGACCAATTGAGCGCATATCAGATTGACCTGCAACTGTCCGGCCATAGCCATGGTGGGCAAGTCAGAATTCCTTTGATCAAACCGCTTATTACAACTGCATTAGCTCACAAATATGTCGCAGGACTATACTCCTTGCAAGGCAAAAGCAAGCCGCTAAAGCTATATGTCAATCGAGGAATCGGAACCACCCGAATGCCTCTGCGCTTCTTCGCAAAACCCGAGTTAACCGTGATTCGTTTGACTGCCGCTGTAAGCTGATGTTAACTAAGTAAAGCTACCACTCACGGCAGATGCAACCTAGAATGCAGAACAGCCTCCGAAAAATTATTCGGGGGCTGTTCTTGATTTGAAGTTCATTCTGATGATGAATTCTGGAATAACTAGCAGCAAAGCAATAGAGCCATAAATACTTACAGTGTAGCTTGTAACATAAGCCAACCCGAATCCCAGATGAAAAAGGGAAGTGATGAGGTGAATCAACATGTTCGTGAAGCAAAAGGCATAACTTCGAATCATCCAGTTCCGGTGTTGAACCATTCGTTTCTGTTTAATTTGAATGAGAGCGGTAATCGTAATGAATAGCCAGATGATATTAAGCGCATTGAAACCGATACTGCTTATTTTCCCTCCAGTAGCGTAAGGGGCCATATAACCGGAAGTCAGTACAACAAGCGCTACGGACACAATGTAAACATAACCATTTATACGGTGGAACTTGCGGCTCTTATCAAAAATCCGATTAGAGAAGTTGAGTAATCCAGACGCCATGGCCAAACATGCAAACGCAACATGTACGTACATGACATTCAGCCAGATCGGAAGATGAAGCTCACGCTTCGAACCGGTCTTATGGCTTAAAAAGCTTGAAGCTTCAGGGTCTATCCAATAGTTCTTCACTAGAGCATACACAATAAAGAAAATACTGACGCAGGCCAGCCATCCGTATAACGTTCCTCGTTTCTTCATATCAAACTACAACCCCCGAAACTCTTTTTTGTGCACATAGCTAACCAGGCTAGTTTATTCGTTTTCCTGTTAATTTGGAAGCAGGAAGAAGGCCAGCCTTAGCGATTCCATACATTTTATCTCCATCCACGGCAACTTCGAATTTCAGATTCAAACGCATAGGTTTAGTAATTGACAGGCTCCAGGTCAACTTGTTGTCGTAGAGTACAGGGTTCATAAATGGGATTGTTTCGTTACCTTGTGTTGCTGTGCCCTGGATCACATCAGAAATTGTCTTTATGTAGAGTTTGACCTCCAGTTTACCGACAGGTGTAGCGATTGTTGTGTCCCAATTCCCATCAAAGACGGTTGTCTGAGTGTTCTCATTAAGCAATATGCCAGAGGTCACTACCGTTTGATTCATCACAATGTTCGGTTCGTTGTCCGTCAACGACTTGTGAGTGGTGGGCGCAATGCCCTTTGCTCTCCAAACGGTTCCTCTACGCTCATACTCAAACAACTGCTCTATCTCGTGTGCGATACGTGGCCCCAGTTCACGTTCGACCAGATACAACGCAACATCAAGCCCGGAGGTCACACCGCCACCAGTAACCAGATTACCATCATCCACTACGCGTGCCGGGACAGGAATTGCCCCAGTCGCACCAAGTAAATCCATACCCAAACGATGTGTTACAGCAGATCTTCCTTCCAGGAGTCCTCCCATAGCTAACAAGAGGGAACCACCGCAGACTGTAGCGACTAAGATGTCTTTGTGGTCGAGAGCTGTCTTGATCATTGTAGTCAATTCCGTATTCATGGCTTTACCAAGAATGGCAGGAATCGAGTCTGGACCATCTCCTTCAACATTACCGGCTGCACCAGGCACAAGTATGATACCCCCACGTTCCGGGTCAAGAGTGTTGTTCGCTTCAATTGTCAAACCATTCATACCACTAGTCACTGGTCTTGGACCTTCAGCCGTGACCATCTCTACTCTTACGGCGTTGTCGGTATGCAAGGAAGCGGCGCAAAATACTTCGTAAGGTGCAACGGCATCCAATAGGTCGAAGCCATCAAATAACACGATTTGAACAGTTAACATTTCATCCATCCCCTTATCTTTAAGTCGTCCGTACTCACAGTTAGAATCGTAACAAACGAATATCTCAAAGGAAGTCCTAAAAAGGTCACAAAACGATAAACAAATCATCACAGAATTTAGTCTCGACTTGGTAAAGGAAGAAAAAATGATAAACTAGATGGCAGAGGTGGGATAAGCATGAGTATGTATCATACGATACTTGTTGTAGATGATGATCAGAGCATCGTCGAGCTATTAAGGGACTTTCTAGAGAATGACCAATTTCACGTAAAGACTGCTTGTGATACGGAACAAGCTTGGGCCATACTGCAACAGCATTCCATAGATTGCATTGTACTGGACATTATGATGCCGGGACAAAACGGATTTGAGCTATGCCGTCGAATTCGAGGGGACAGCAATGTTCCAATCCTTTTCTTGAGTGCTCGCAGTGATGATGTGGACAAGATCCGTGGCCTTACGCTCGGAGGAGATGATTATATCGTCAAAACGGCTTCGCCTGGGGAAATTGTTGCCAGAGTGAAAGCCGTGTTACGGCGCACTACTTCCAGGCAACCCATGGAAAGGAAGATCTTGGATTATGGACGCATCCAGTTAAATCTGACTGCAAGAGAAGTCCTGGTCGAAGGGGGAAAAGTCGAGCTTACACCTAAAGAATATGAGTTGTTGCGATTATTTGCGGAGCACCCGAGGCAGGTTTTCTCCTACGAACAACTGCTTGCAAAGTTTTGGGAAGGTGTAGGCGACAGGCATACCATTCGGGTACATCTTAGCCGGCTTCGCGAAAAAATTGAATCCGATCCAAACCATCCACAATTCCTCATCAACGTGTGGGGAGTAGGATACCGTTTTGAGGGAGTGTAACATGAGAAAACTCCGTATTCGTACATTTACTATGCTTTGTTTATTCTTCTTGCTTACATTGCCTTGGATCTTTTTTGTCACGGCTCACTTTATGGACACTCAGTCGTTTAGCATCTTTACAAGCCAACAGCAAAATGAAACGCTGCAAAGACATCTCACTGAGATGATCCACATGATTGAAGTTGGTACGGATAAATGGACGGATACCGGTTGGCAAAACGAACTTCATACTGAGTTGAGCAAAGCAAAGATGGATGTGGAGATTGAATCTGCGTCCAATTCGGAAATATATCGTTCCAGCCCGAAGCGTCACAGTCGATTCTCGTCGACCGAACAGTTCTCTGTCATAAAGGATGGGGAATTGCTGGGGAGGGTTGTTCTTTATCTGCCTAAATCCAACGAAGTTCCAATGATTGCTGCATTTTTCGGACTGCTGCTTTCTTTCTTTGTGGTTGGAGTTGAAATGAGAAGATTCCTTCTTAAACCTCTTGAGAAAATGAGCAAGGCGGCCAGAAAAATTGCAGCAGGACATTGGGAAGTCCAATTACCTAAATCCAGAATCACGGAAATTGCCGAAGTCCGTGATGGATTCGAAGTTATGGTGAAGGGGCTTGAACAATCCCACCGTAAACAAGTGGAGCTTGAGGAAGAACGCAGATTTGTCACCGCAGCCGTTGCACATGATTTACGCACACCGTTGTTTGCCTTGCGGGGGTATTTGGATGGATTGGAACAAGGAATAGCTCAGTCACCGGAGAAGGTCACCCGATATATTGCCGTATGCAAAGAGAAATCCGCTCAATTGGATCGATTGGTTGAGGACCTCTTCACTTTTACAAAAATGGAGTACTTGGAAAGTGAACTTAACACAAGAACGCTAGATTTAACACAGATCCTCCGAAGGTCGATAGAGAGTGTGAGTCCACAAGCTGAGCAGAAACATATTTCTATCTTAAACCAATTAACTGACGGTTGTTTTATTAACGGAGATTCGTATGTATTGGAGCGTGCGATGAACAATATATTGGAGAATGCCGTTAGATATACGCCATCAGGTGGAGCAATAACAGTCCGATGCTGTAAAGACGGCAAGAAAATCAGGTTTACAATCCGTGATACTGGACCTGGTTTCTCTTTCGAAGAATTAGAGCGCGTTTTTGAACCTTTGTATCGTGGGGAAACGTCTCGAAGTCGTGCAACTGGAGGCAGTGGATTAGGATTAACGATCTCACAACGAATGATGAAGCAACATGGAGGCGAACTTATGGTAAGTAACCACCCTGACGGTGGAGCAGTTCTGACAGGATGTTTACCGCTAACTGACCCGAATTAAAAAGATTTGAGCGGTCCTTGTCTCCTAAGATTAGGGTATGTTATTTAACGCGTATTATGATGGATTTTGACTTCAGACTGGAAGAGAGGTAAGCCTTATCCCAGCTTCCAGTCTGGATATCACGATATTATGCTTGATTTGTTAACGTGTTAGATATAATATGTTCATATGTTTAAACTCTTAAACGTAATGGAGTGATTTAAATGCAAGCCATGGTAATTGAGAAATACGGGAAGAATGTTCCCTTGATACAGAAAGAAATGCCTATTCCTCAAATCGGAGATCATGATGTATTGGTGGAAATCCATGCAGCAAGCTTAAATCCAATTGATTTTAAAATAAAGGAGGGGAAGGTAAAGCTCCTGCTGAATTACAAGATGCCATTGATCCTTGGAAATGATTTTTCCGGTGTTGTGGTCAAGGTGGGTAAACAGGTAAACGCTTATAAACCTGGAGATGAGGTATATGGAAGACCTCGTAAAGACAGAATTGGAACTTTGGCTGAATACATTGCTGTCCATGAAGAAGACATCGCGCTGAAGCCCCAAAACTTAAATTTTGAAGAAGCAGCATCCATACCACTGGTCGGTCTTACGACATATCAAGCCTTTTACGATATTTTGAACCTTCAGAAAGGCCAAAAAATTTTGATTCACGCAGGATCAGGAGGGGTTGGCACGTTCGCCATCCAGTTGGCCAAATTAATGGGAGCTTATGTTGCTACTACTGCCAGCGATAGAGGTTACGCATTGGTCCAATCCCTTGGTGCCGATCGTATTATCAATTATCGTAAAGAAAATTTTGAAGAAATACTGTCGGGATATGATGCGGTGTATGACACGATAGGAGGCGAGGTGCTGGAAAAATCCTTCCAAGTACTTAAGCCGAATGGGAAAATAGTATCTATTTCCGGTTTGCCGAACGCGAGATTCGGGCGAGAAGCCAACTTAGGCTGGTTAAAGACCACACTGCTATCGATTGTGAGCCATAAGATAACAACTCTTGAGAAGAAAAACCAAGCAAAATATCATTTTCTGTTTATGAAACCAAGCGGGATGCAATTAGAGCGAATAAAGGGTTACTTGGAGGAAGGTCTCATTAAACCAGTGATTGATAAGGTTTATGATTTCAAGGATGTTGGGCAAGCATTTCAGTATCTTGAAGGTGGAAGTGCCAAGGGAAAGGTCATCGTTAAAATGAAGTAAAGTGTTCAATGGAGATGGATACCGTTCTTGTCCGAATGGAGGGCAAGAACGGATACTATAATTCTCTTTATTTTATCGGTATCCAGATTTGTGGCGGCTTGTGAGGTCCTGGATATACTTCAAATTCAGGTATACCTGCATGCTTGTAAGGGTTGGAAGGAAACCATTCAGAAATAATCTGCTTCCATAAACGCTGCATACTTTCTGGCATCGGACCTTCAACTTCAAAGACACTCCATTTAGAAGCTGGAATTGTGAAGGATGATAATCCTTCAGGCACTTCACCATCATAAGCCGTAGCAATCCAATATTCCATCTGCTTCTCCTGGATTTCGTTCTGATCCACACAGACACCTAACAATCCTTGAATTACACCATTATTCAATTCAAATAAACGATCTTCTGTACCACTCGTATACGCATCCTGCCACATTTTGGCTATGCCTCGCAAGTTTTCCCCATCGATATAAGAGAAAGCCTGCTTTATCCCTACTAATGTAAACGCAGCTTGTTCAACAATTCTGTGATTCATCGGTTCTGCTCCTTTTAGACTTAATTGAATAACCAAACGATTATACGATTTGATAGAAGTACTGTTCTTACGCGCTTCACTGGGGGCAATTCCGTGCTGTCTACGAAAAGCTTTGGAGAAAGATTCAGGAGTGTCATAACCATACTTGAGCGCCAGATCAATGATTTTCTGATCACTCTGTATCAGTTCATTGGCTGCCAATGTTAACCGTCTTCGTCTGATATATTCGGCTACCGTAACATCAGTTAATAAGGCAAACGTACGTTGAAAATGAAAGGGAGAAATATGAGCTTGAGCTGCAATTTGCTCCATAGTCATATTTTCGAGTAAATGTTCTTCCATATATGCAATAGCTGCCTGTAATGATTCGATCCAGTTCATACGGTTAACCACTCCTTGATTCCTATAATAGATGAAGACTGATTCAAGAACCTGTCATTATGTGCTTTCATTTGTCCGGTTAGGGAAAGAGGGAGAGGAAACCCAATACACACGAAAAAAGATGACCCCTGATGAATTCAAAGGCCATCTTTTTTCGGAAAAAAGAATTGAACGAAAAATAACGCTATGATATAATCGTTAGCGCCATTGACAAACAAAATGAAAGTATGTACTTATTTTTATCCCTACTTTAATTTTACATCTGGAAATTTGATTTGTCAATGCTCTTTTTCATCCCAAAAATAGGAAAAGGAGTGGTTCGGAGAGATGCAAACACAAGATTGGCAGCTGGAACAGGAACGTCTAGAGTCTGTAAGAAGCAAACTGCAGGCCAGAATCACAGAATTGGAGCCAGAGGTTGCCGGAATGCGTGACCAGGCTTCGGAAATTCGCAAGCGCTTTTGGGAAGAGGTGACGATCAATACCAGCACCCACGAAGATTTCGAAGAGACTTTCTATACCATTAACCAGCAGTCCGCGGTATTGGCCGAGCGGGAACGGGGTCACATGCGGTTGGCACAGCAATGGAATAACATGAAGCGTTTGCTCCCGTCCCCTTATTTTGGCCGCATCGACTTTCTGGAGAAAGGTCTGGCCCTCCCCGATCAGATCTATATCGGCGTATCTTCTTTTGTCGACGAAGACGGATTGAGCTTTCTGATCTATGATTGGCGTACACCGATCGCGAGCATGTACTACGACTCTTCCCCTGGCGTAGCGTCCTATGTGACACCGATCGGGCGAATCGATGGCACAATAGAGCTGAAACGGCAATTTCAGATCCATAACGGAGAAATCCGCAATATGTTTGATGCAAACGAAACGATTGGAGACCAATTGTTGCAGCAAGTGCTCGGCAAAGGTGCAGATTCACAAATGAAAAGTATCGTGGCAACCATCCAGAAGGAACAAAACGCCATTATCCGTAATGACACAAGCCGAATGCTAATCGTACAAGGAGCAGCTGGTAGCGGTAAAACTTCCGCAGCTTTACAGCGGGTGGCGTACTTATTATACAAACACCGCCAGACGATTAGTGCTGATCAGATCGTCCTTTTCTCACCGAATCCGATGTTTGGCAGTTATATTTCCACTGTCCTTCCGGAGCTAGGCGAAGATAATATGCAGCAGACCACTTTTCAACAATTTCTCGACTATTGGCTTGGCTCTTCGTTACGTCCGGAGGATGTCTTTGATCAGATTGAATATGTACTAACCTCGCATGGAGCTCCGGGCTATGAGGCGCGGCTTCAGGGGATTGAATATAAAGCCTCCGATGCTTTTCTGCAAGCCTTGCAGAACTATGGAAACTGGCTGGGGCAGGAAGGCATGCGATTCAACAGCATTCGGTTTCGAAATCGTGATTTGATTACTGCGGAGCAAATGAGAGCCAAATTTTACGGCTATGATCGTTCCCTGCCCTTGCTAAATCGCGTTGTACTCTTACAGGAATGGCTGCTGAAAGAGTTGGCTTCGCTGGAACGCAAAGAACGTGAAGAATCGTAGGTACAAGAAGAATTGAATTATCTGGACAATGATCAGTATGCGGATATCTTCGAAGTGTTGCATAAAGATAAGGAAGTATTTGATATCGCGGAACAGTACGCCCAAATTCGCGAGAAAATAAGCAACAAGCGTCGGGAAGATGAAGGCGATTTTGATTTTGCCCAGAAGGAAGAGGAGCTGCTCGGCCGCAAGATCGTGAAAGAACGTTTTAACCCACTAAGAAAAGGTATCAAGAAATTCTCGTTTGTTGATATCAAAGGTATATATGGCGATTTGTTTGTTGATGAAGCCGCTTATCGGGAGAAAACGAATGCTACGTTTATCCCCACGCTATGGCCTGAGATATGCAGTCAAACCAAGGAAAGCCTGCTCCAGAACGCGTTGTTCCATGAGGATGCGACTCCCTATTTGTATGTAAAAGAAATGATTGAAGGTGTTCGGACAAACACGGAAATTAAATATGTCTTTGTTGATGAAGGTCAGGATTATTCAACATTTCAATATGAATATCTCAAAAAGCTGTTTCCCCGAGCTCGTATGACCGTGCTCGGCGATTTCGGGCAAGCGATCTTCACACAGGCTACTAATTTAGCCGCAGCTAATTCACCACTAGTCCGTCTCTACGGTGAAGCCGAAACAAGTCTTTTCTCCCTAGTACGCAGTTATCGCTCTACGAAGGAGATCGTTGAATTTACAAGAGCGATGCTTCCAGAAGGAGATGAAATTGTACCCTTTGAAAGAAAAGGCCTAAAGCCCCTGCTGACGAGAAGCAACGACAGAGAGAAGCTGGATGCACAAATGGTGGGAGATATCGCGTCGCTAAGAGCCGAGGGATTTGATTCCATCGCTATTATTACGAAGACCGCCGCCGAAAGCCATAAGGCCTATGAATCGTTACAGATTCAAGGAGGCGAAGCGTTGCAGCTCGTTACGAAGGAAACGTTCAATTTCGAAAAAGGTATAATGGTCATCCCTGTGTACCTTGCCAAAGGTGTTGAGTTTGATGCAGTCTTGGTCTATGATGCTTCGTCTGGAGCTTATGGTCGCGACAATGAACGGAAACTGCTTTATACGGCGTGTACGCGAGCTATGCATCGGCTTCATCTGTACATGACGGGCGATTGGTCACCTTTCATACAGGCCTTGCCAGCAGATTTGTATGAGGAATCAGAAGTTTATACAACGGAGTAAACATGCTCGCATTGTCTGATATCTAGCAGCGTATGAGAATTGAACTACTTAAATAAGTAACACTAGTCGCCTTTTAGGCGACTTTTTTTTGGATTTCTAAGTCATTATAGAGACGAACCTGTCAGCGATAACCTTTGGATTATTTCCATATTGTTATACTCAGCATAAATTTTATTATATGGGTGGACTAAGCTTACAGTTATATAATAGAAATACGTAACCAGAAGAATAGATTGCATACATAAAGTATAGAGGAGCTAAGATCATGTTAACCAAAATGAACGTGCAGGGAAGCTGGGAGCTTCAACTGGATGAACATAAACAAGGCGTACAAGGTCCATTTAACGATACCATAACGCTGCCGAACACGACTTCTCATGCGCGCAAAGGAAGAAAGAATGATGTGGCTCACATCGGGTCTTTGACTGATGAATATTCATATGAAGGATGGGTGTGGCTGAAAAGGGAGATTGATATACCTTCAACGCTTGCTGGCAAGAAATGCAGTTTGTATCTGGAACGCACGCGCATAACCAAGTTATGGGTCGATGGTGAAGAAGTTGGAGCGCAGGATAGTCTTAACACCCCCCATGTGTATATCTTGCCGGAAGGGCTATCAGAGGGAGAACACACCCTCACCATCCGGGTCGATAATACGGACTATCCGACGAAAGGCGGGCATCTTACATCCGTTGATACTCAGACCAACTGGAACGGAATTACCGGGAAGCTGGAGCTTCATTTTTACCACGACGTGCACTTGGGTGAGGTACAGATCTATCCCAATGCTACAGAGCGAACATTCAGAATCACAAGTACATTGTCCAAATCGATACCAGGTACTGTATTGTCCGTTACTGCGCAAACCTTCAAGCCACTCTTAAAAGAGACTTATGGATATGTGGCATCAGACAGAGATCATGTGGTGAATGAGCAAACCTATCCATGTAACCAGGATGAAGTTAATGTGCTCTACAAGATGGGAGTCGACGCATTGCTCTGGAGTGATTCTGACCCACATCTGTATGTGCTGACCCTTACTCTGATGGGTGAACATGGCGATGTGCTGGATACAACTGAAATCATAACAGGACTGCGAGATTTTGAAGCGAATGGAGATGCTTTTACCATCAACGGTCGAAAGACCTTTCTTCGTGGAAAACATGATGGTCTAATCTTCCCGCTTACAGGTTACGCGCCAACCGATGTGGATGAATGGCTGCGAATCCTGAGCATTTCCAAATCGTATGGTATAAATCATTATCGTTTCCATACCTGTTGTCCACCTGAAGCAGCGTTCACCGCTGCAGATATGCTTGGCATCTATATGGAGCCTGAATTGCCATTTTGGGGAACAATCACGGATGAACTTGACCCACAGCATAATCAGGCTGAACAGGACTATCTCATTCGAGAAGGCTTTGCCATGCTCAAGGCGTATGGGAATCATCCTTCTTTTGTAATGATGTCACTCGGTAATGAACTTTGGGGCAGTAAAGAAAGACTGAATGCCATTATCAAAACGTATAGAGCATTTGATCCACGTCCTCTGTACACCCAGGGTTCAAACAATTTTCAGTTCACTCCGCTGATTCTAGAGGAAGAAGATTTTTACTGTGGCGTACGTTTTTCCAAAGATAGACTTTTCCGCGGCTCTTATGCCATGTGTGATGCACCGTTGGGTCATGTTCAAACCGACGTGCCTGGTACTCTGAAGGACTACGACGACATGATTTTGCCCGTTGGAACAGTTTCAGAGAATGAGAGAATTCAAGCAGAAGAATCTGAAATTCAAATTCAATATGGCACGGAAGCCAAGACCGTGAAAGCCGCTTCTGTTGAACAACAACTCATTCCACATCTACCCGTCATCTCCCATGAGATTGGACAATATGCCATGTATCCCAATTATGAAGAGATCGAGAAGTATACCGGATCGCTGAAGGCAAAAAACTTCGAGGTGTTTCGGGAACGATTGCAATCCAAAGGAATGGGACATCTGGCTGAACCCTTTTTCAAAAGCTCTGGCAAACTTGCAGTAGCCTGCTATAAGGAGGAGCTTGAGGCGGCATTTCGATCCAATTATCTGGCAGGGTTTCAATTGCTCGATCTTCAGGATTTTAGTGGACAGGGGACTGCGCTGGTAGGTATTTTGGATGCCTTCATGGATTCGAAAGGGCTGGTTACTCCCGAGGAATGGAGAACGTATTGCTCCGATGCAGTACTTCTGGCCCGATTCGAGAAATTTAACTACAATTCGGGTGAAGATTTCAATGCCCACATTCAATTAAGGTACTACCGAACAGATTCATTGAGGGGTTATAATGTGGAGTGGGAAATCCGTGATTCGGATCAGCGGATTGCACAAGGAAAAGACGAGATTTCCTTTGTCTCTGGAGAAACTTGGTTTGAGATTAGCCAAATTAAGTTCAAGCTGCCTGATGTGAAAAAGATGACGCCGATCACTCTATCCCTGCACATTCCAGGTACCGATATTCGGAAACAATATGACCTATGGATATACCCTGATCATGATGTGAAAGCTATTGAACATGACTTTATTTATAAGGAATTGTCCAATGAAGTCATTAATTTACTGGAAAAAGGCGAGAGTGTGCTGTTACTCCCAACACTCGAGGCTAACGATAATTCAGTTGAAGGCACATATTGTACCGATTTCTGGTGTTATCCGATGTTCCGATCCATTTCGGAAAGCATGAACAAGCAAGTTCCCATCGGCACACTCGGACTTCTAATTAATAACGCACACCCAGCATTGAAGCACTTCCCAAGTGAGGTGTATTCCACTTATCCTTGGTGGCATATCGTTATGAATTCACGGTCTATTATTTTGGATAAGGTCGCAGAAAATGTTCAGCCTTTCGTTCAAACCATCGATAATTTTGAACGTAATCATAAGCTGGGGCTGCTGTTTGAATGCCAGGTTGGAAAAGGTAAGCTGCTTGTTGGAGCACTAAATTATGATAAATTAATTAACCAGACAGAAGGGCGCCAATTACTTTACAGCCTTGCACAATATGTAAAAAGTGAGGACTTCCAACCGGAAGCCAAGATAGAGCTGGATGAGCTTCAACAGTTGTTAGGCAAGAAATAGAACCTGCATATGCAGGTTCTTAGCGACAAGAACATCCACCGATCAGATCCGCCATACTAAACGAGAGTTTGTTCTCAGAAACTAACAAGAAACCCTTCGAACTGTTTTTTTACAGTTCGAAGGGTTTTCATTAATTATAGACGCTTAAAAGTGTCACTACTGTTTTACTCCCAAAAGCATCGACGTAATCAACAGTAACATAGTTAGTTAACAAGAAAATTATTATGTAAACTTAGTAAAAAGTCAGTTTTATTTCTTTTTACCTTAATGACATAAAACCTCCATCATATGTAAACCGTAATGGGGTACGCATGAAGGAGGATACATATGAAAAGCCATGTGCAACAAAAAGAAGAAGAGAAACTGAGCTGGATTAGTCTTTCCTTATTTGGAGCAGGATGTACGCTAGGGACCGGATTTTTCCTCGGAACAAGTCTGGCTATTCATTGGTCCGGTTTATCCGTGCTTGTACTTTTGGTGCTGGCTGCTGCGGGGACCTATTTTGTATTTGGAGCATTGGCTCAGATGACGGCAGAAGATCCGAAAGAAGGGGCGTTTCGAACATATGCCGGGGAAGCGTTCGGCCCATGGGCCGGTTTCGGAAGCGGATGGATGTATTGGTCTTCCGAAATGCTGATCATGGGCAGTTCATTAACGGCGCTAGGATTATTCTCTCAATTTTGGTTTCCCAAGTTTCCATTGTGGGTGTTTGTGGCAGTATACGCATGCATTGGATTGTTTATCGCCGCATTGGGAGCCAAAGGGTTAACTCAAACAGAAAATGTGCTCGCCGTAATCAAGTTAGCTGCAACGGTTGCTTTTATCGCGATTGCAGCTGCGGCTTGTCTTGGCTGGTTAGATGTGAAGATTACACCGCAGAAAATAACGAATGAATGGTTCCCTCACAAAATAAAAGGCGTGTGGACTGGGTTTATTTATGCCTTCTTTGCCTTTGCCGGGATTGAGGTCATGGGTTTAATGGCAGCCAAGCTGAAAGAACCTAAGGACGCTGTGAAGTCAGGCAGAGTGATGTTGTTAACCGTCAGTACGCTGTATGTTGTGGCGATTGCCTTGATCCTGCTACTGGTCCCCGCTGCTAAGTTAACACCAGACGAGAGTCCTCTCGTCAAAGCAATGTCATCGATTGGATTTACGGTTGTGGTTCATATTCTCAATGGGATTTTAATAATCGCAGGATTCTCCACGATGGTCGCTTCAATCTATGCGATTACGTCCATGTTGGTTAAACTGGGTGAGGACGGAGATGCACCGAAGATGTTTACGAAGACTTGGGGAAAAAAGAACATGCCCCTATATGCATTAGGATGCACTGCGGCTGGATTAATCCTTTCTACTCTCCTGGCATTATGGATGCCTAAGAGCCTATTCGAATATGTAACAACCGCAGGTAGCTTGGTATTAATGTATACCTGGCTTCTGATTTGCATCACGTATATCAAGAAAATGAAGCCAACAAGTTGGAATCGCATCAAAGTATGGATCGCCATGGTCCTTATACTTGCAGCAGTAGCTGGCACGGCTATGGAAAAAGCCAGCAGAAGAGGTCTGCTGGCAAGTATAGGTCTTGTTGTATTGATAGCCTTGATTACTTATATTGTAAACAAAGTACGAAAACCGCAATCTTCGCCATCTACTGAGCCATCAAAGCCTTGAATGGGTGGACAGGTATCAGCTATTTCGTCAATTTGCTAATGGCTTGCTTCATGCGCAAAAAAGGACATTTGGAAGGGGTCTGCTCGTCATCGGGCAGGAAATATTGTTTCCATTCCAGATTATCCTGCTCCCCATACCACATGAGCGAAGGATGAGCCGGAACGGCATCATAGGCTGCCAAACGCTTACGAATCAAGGTTTTCATTTTCCGGCCAAGAGGTGTGTTGTCATTAATGGATTCAAACACCCACCTTGGTTGAAAAGCAAACATAAGATAAGGGAAGTGCCTACTGGCTCTAAGCTCGTGCGCGGGAGTGGCACAGAAACAAAAGTAAGGCTCCCCGCCAAAGCAAAATTCCCATGTGGCTTCATGCGGATCAGTTGAAATATGTTCAGGCCAGGAGGCAGTATCGAGTGAACTTACCCGGTTAAGCATCTCCCAGAACAAGGACTGATACTGCTCCACCGTTGTGTTGTTTCTCAAATCATCCGGTGTCTCGCAAATGACAACCAAAGAAGCGTAATGTCCCGTATCCCGGGAAACGGGTCCATATTGACTAAGTAATTCCGCCATGTCTTCAGCAGAAGCTTGTGTACGCGGATCCCTGGTGAATCCGTATCTCAAATGTCCTGAGAGAAAACCCATCCTTCCGGGAACACAAGGATACGTATTACCCTCATCTGCAATCATATTAGCAAATTTTGAATAAGCGTCCTGCTGCCATTCGGGCAGACCTTTGAATGATGCATTTATTTCATCGGCACTGTACAGCTCTGCCATGGATTCCCCAACTCCATTCCACATGATACCGTTAACGTATTAATGCGGATGGCGTTGGGTGACTGTCCAGTGTAGTTTTTATGTCAGAAAAAGATAGATCGTACAGCTTCAAAACCGAAGTACAGGCCAAATCCGATCAGACAGATCCCTGAGATAATGGAGATCCAGCGCAAAACGGTTTCGTTGCTGCGTTTATGAAATCGACTAGCCATGCCAGCCATGATGACATCCCAGACAAGGATGCCTATGAAAATACCAGAACTGTATATTAGCAGATGAGCGGTGTCAGTATGCTTCACGGTTGTAGCAAGAATAGAGCCGTAAATACCGAGCCAGAATAAAATATTCAGCGGATTGGACAGGGCCATGAGAAAGCCAGAAACAAAAGATTTCCCAACCCTCGCTTCTGCTGTAGAAGAGGCCTGAATGCCATCTTTTAACTTAGATAGTGTTTCCACACCGGTATACACCAGAATAAAGCTGCCAAATGACCAAAGAAACGAGCGCATGAACGGCGTGTCCAGAAAATGAGCAACTCCAAAGTAGATCAGAAGCATGTACACCAAATCGGCAAACATGGCTCCCAGTCCCAGAATCCAGGCATGCATAAATCCGTGGCGGGCTCCGCGATCCAACTGAGCGGCATTAATCGGACCAATTGGAGCTGATAGTGAGATTCCCAGAATAATATAACTAAACAGTACAGACATATACGCGTTCACTCCTTAACGGGTTCGACGAATTGTACCGGTAAGTCACACACATATGGGTACAAGTCATCGTATTCCCGTCTGGAGCAAATTAGAACAAGCTGTGCGTCGCTTAATCTAATAAGGACTCTACATCCAGCTGAATAGCTGTACAATGATATCCGTTGCATGAGCTTTCTTCACATGGGCAGGCGGATAAACCGACAACCAGATCGGTCAATGCCTCCATCTCCACATAATCACCAGCACGCGAATCAGGAGCTACGACATCAATCTTGCCCAGATCATCTACAACCGACTTCATAAACAGATTAAATGGATAATGCTGATCCGGTGGCAAAATCCCGAACGGTTCAAGAGCCTGATTTAGGTTATGATAGCAGCTGGCATGATCTTTTTTGTCATATAATACTTCATACATTTCCGGACGACAGGCGGAGTTGAAGAAATCATGAACACCAACCGTGTCACGAACGATCTTAAGCAATGGTTGATATTGATTGGAATACACGGATTGTCCTGGTTTGATCCGGTAGGAGCGCAAAACGTCCATCGTTACACCTGGATCTAGTCGATTATTGGCATTTTGAGCATCATATGCAACAAAATCAACGACCTGCTGCCCCTCCAAATCGGTCACCCGAATTAATGAACCTTTATTTACCTTAACGGCATAACCCGTTTTGGCCGGGATACGAACAGACTGCTTATGGCGTTCCGTTGTATTCATATTCATTCGTCACACTCCTCCGCTGTTTTTGCTTTCAGTATGCGGAGCTGACATGGCTTTCATGCACTTTGGCAAACATACGGCTCACATTGAAAATGATGTAGGTTGTATTCTGTTTTTATACTGGAAACAGTGGATTACCCTTCATGCCGACCCATAGTTCGGATGTTTCCAGCTGACCAGCCAGATGAAGCAACCAGTCTTCACGGCCTTTCGTTGCCATAATCTGTACACCCATCGGCAGGCCATCAGGAGTCAGATGCACAGGAACACTCATGGCTGGTTGACCCGTCAGATTCGCGAGCTGAGTGAACGGAGTGTAGGTAAGACTTGGCTCAAACATCTCATAAATCAACTGCTGCTGCTGGATCTTGTCCAAATCGCTAATACGCATCAGATGCTGAATCTGTTCATCATGAGGCGTCAATTCGCCGATTTTGGGTGCTGGAAAAGCATTGACAGGTGTGACATAAAAATCATAGCGTTCAAACAATGTAGACATCTGAGCTGCGGCAACATCCCATTCGGCCAGACTATGTACGAATTCGGCAGCGGATACTTTTTTGCCGGCTTCAGCCAGCACCCAGGACTCGATCTCCATATCAGCAGAGGTTAATGCTCTGCCCATAGAACGTTCCATCGATGAGATCATCGCCGCCATTTCGCCGCTGTTCATCATGTAATAGTTCTCCATCAATTTGACTCCATTAACCGGACTCAGCTTTTCTTCAACCTCATGACCTTGTTCTTCCAGCCAGCGGACGAGCTTGTATACAGATTGTTTGGCTTCCGCGCTGACAGGTGTCCCCACAGGCGAATCCGTAGTATACGCAATTTTCAGTTTGCGTTGATGAGGATAGTTCATATCAGCCAAGTAGCTGCCCGGAAAGAGGGGAGCATGGAACGCAGCTTCGGGTTGAATCACTTGCAATGTATCGAGCAAAGCAGCGCTGTCGCGAACTGAACGGGATAATGCAAAATCAATCGAAGCACCCTGCCATTGACGGCCAACACCCGGTCCAACAGGTGTCCGCCCACGTGTAGGCTTGAGTCCGAACAGGCCGCTGAATGAAGCAGGGATTCGGATGGAACCGCCACCGTCACTGGCTCCCGCAAGGGGTACAATACCCGAGGCTACTGCGGCGGCGGCGCCTCCACTTGAACCGCCTGGCGAGTGATTCGTATTCCATGGATTTCGACTTGGTCCGTGAAGACGGGGCTCGGTAATATTTTTCAGGCCAAATTCCGGTGTATTGGTATGTCCAATGATAATGAAGCCTGCATCGCGCAGACGGGAAACGAAATTAGAATTCCGCTGCGCGCGATGCTCACTGAGAAGACGAGAACCCGAGGTGAGAATTTCACCTTCCAGGGATTGAGAGATATCTTTCAATAACAAGGGCACGCCGGCAAAGGGCTGCTCTCCCGGACGAACCATACTCGCTTCCTGACGTGCACGTGTTTCATATGTACGAATGACTGCGTTAAGCTGCGGGTTCACTTCTTCGAGGCGTGCATACGCCGCTTCCAGCAATTCGACAGGGGATATCTCCCGTGCGCGAACCAATTCAGCCAAACCTATGGCATCGTAAGATGTATATGAAAATGATGAAGATGAAGATGAAGACATGATGATCGTTCCTCTCTAAATTGACTTAATCTACTATTCCATAAGTCATCGTACCACCGGAATAGCGAAAAGACAAAAGGCACTGAACATCTCAAAGGATGCCCAGTGCCTTAATTGATTTGCTTTTATATAAAATTCAATTCGTACGAAGCTTTGGTGCACCGTCAGCCGGAGTCGCTGATCGTTCTTGCTGTTTGGAGATGGCGAATAGGGCAATCCAGATGAGGATGAAGCCCACCAGTTGCTCCCATGTAATTAATGTACGGAATGCAATCCAGTTTACCAGTACACCGGCCATCGGGAAGCTCAGTTCTGCAAGCGTTGCGACTGAGGCCTTGGTGGAAGAGAGCCCTTTGTAATATAAGAGAAGACTCAGTAAGCCTGGCAGTAAAGCCTGGCCCAGAATATTAAGTGCTACAGCCGCCTGTTCACCTGTAGCGGAAGGGAATGTCCAGGCAGCACCTTCGTTCCACGTCATAAAGATCAGTAGCGGCAAGGCTACGACAAAGCGCAGAGAGGTGACCGTTTCATAACGGGTTTGCCCCAGCATCAGCCGCCCCATAACCGTTGAACCGCCCCACAACGCAGCTGCACCCAGTGATAACAGGCTGCCTGCATGAACCCAATTGTCCCAGTTGCCAAGGGGAAGGGTAAATCCGAAAGTGAGCAGGTATGTTCCTGCAAGTGCAATGATAAACAGTCCACCGAAGCGGCGAGGCAATGTTTCTTTCAGCAGCAGCTTAGCCAGAACAATCGCAAATAGCGGCTGCATCTTTTGCAGTAACAAAACAGTGTTGGGATCGTTATGCGTAAGTGCCAGAGTGAACAATACCGTGGCGAGAGCAGATCCTCCCCAGGAGATAAATATCACGGCTATCCAGTGGCGTGCACGCAGGTTTTTCAGATCGGCCCGGAACTTCCACAAGACGGGAATTGCCACAAGGCTGACAATAATATGTTCCACCAGTACAATTTGAGTGGAGGTCATCGTTTTGAGCAAAATAATACGGAACAGTGGATCTACACCCCAAAGGGCGGCGCCGAGCACGACGAGCCAGAATCCGGTATTACTTCGTTCCTTGTGGTAAACGGTTGATGCAGATTGGGTCTTTTCCATATTCAGGACTCCTTCGTCAGAACACGGAATCTTCAGTTGGCAAAATCGACAAAAGCCCCCGTTTTGGTATACACCAAATAAACGGGGGCTCAATCATTAACATGTCGTACGAAAATAAGCCTTCCGTAACGGCATGTCAATGTGTTGATCTTCTCTCATCCGGACTGTACCGTCGGCCTTGGAGTCACACCAAGTCAGTCGCTGAATCCCTACATCGGGTCAAACAGCGAGTCGCGGGCTGGTTCCGAAGAACATCACCGCCGGTTGGGAATTGCACCCTACCCCGAAGATCCTATTCAATTATATTTTGTTGAACAAGCTGTAACATTAATAAGTCCATCTTATTCCTGTAAGCGCTAGCAGTTCAAGTGTTTTTTTAGAATATGATATTCCAGCTTCCCTGTTGTCTGCGTAATAATACAATCTGCCCTGCATGATACGCATCGTGAAGTACCCAGCGAGCTAGTTCATGTGCCCATTTTTCATCCGTATCCATGTACGGAGCTTCAAGATCGGATTCTTCTAATGAAGAGAGCTGATCACGAAGCTGTCCGGCTAATTGTGTTGTGTTTTGCATAAGTGCACTCCAGCCGGTGGTATCGGAAGGGTCGCCGGGATCTCCAAAGGTGGATTCATTGTTTTCGGCAGGTGTACCGGAGGGTGTTTTGCCCTGAATACGACTCAACAAGCGATGATTATAGTAATACATATGGTTAACCAACTGCCAGATGCTTAATCCACCGGATGATGGAACCCAGGCTGCCTGTTCAGCAGTCAGTCCTTCGAGTGCCTTGGATAAAGGCACAATCCAGTTACATTGATCCCAGGTATCATCTTTCTGAATGAGCAATAGTTCTGTTGCTGTTGTAGTCATTGATTTTTCCTCCCTAAAATGAATTCATGGTAACTAGCTAAAGTGCTTAAATGTGGTTACAATTAATATAACCCAAACACGAATAATTGTAACTATCTTTTTGATTTTAGATGGTTACAATTTAGCGGAGGTACGTATGGATAGACTATGGACTGATTTTGTAAATAGTGATTACCATGACTGGCGTGGTGGAAATCGCTCAGAGGACAGGCTTGGCAAAGCCGAATGGCAGCAGGCATTCCTCAAACAATGGCAACTGAATGCATCTGTACCTGCTTCTTCTGAAGAAGAGGGAGCTTTGAGAAACTTCAGAAATGAATTGCAGGCTATTGCAACTGGTTTATCTGACGGAAATGTATTATCAAACAAAGACCAGGAATGGCTTAACGGCATAATGGAGGAAGGTCAAGTCATAAGAAGACTGAACGCTGGAGATGAGGGACTGAATCTTTCACTTATTCCTGTAGGAACTCAATGGCAGCAGGTCATGGCAGAGGTCGCAGCCGATTTTGCCATCACTGTAGTTGAAGGGGATGGGGGAAGAATTCGTATCTGTGACAATACGGATTGCCGTTGGATTTTCTATGACGATACACGTAGTAGAACTCAGAAATATTGTGATGACAAGATGTGTGGTAATCTGATGAAGGTTAGAAGGTTTCGGGCAAAACAGAAGAAGGATTGGCAGCAAGAGTAGGGTATATGCAAGGAAAGTGTGATTTATTGTACTTTGCATCAGACAGGAAATATTCAATAAGATTTGTATAAAACCAAAATTGAATCTTACCATCCACTTCTATATAATGGTTATATACTTAAAATATTTAAGCTAGTCATTTCATCAGAGATTAACATCCAGGATTCAAGCGTATATCCAACAAAAACAATGATTGGAGATGTGTCTTGTGGGGACAAGTTATCTACTGAAAAATGGTTGTGTATTGTCTATGGATTCGTCGGTGGGTCAGTATAAACGGGCGGACGTTCTCATTGAGGATTCTCTTATTACTGCTATCCAGCCCGATCTGAGTTGTATTGAAGCGGAAGTGATAGATGCATCGGAGATGATCATTCTCCCTGGACTTGTTGATACGCACCGGCATGTATGGGAGTCACTTGTAAAAACAGCGGGAACCAACTGGTCACTGCCGGTCTATCTGCAGAATCTCTACTATGGAGCGATGGGAAGTAAACTCCGGCCACAAGACAGCTATATCGCCAATTTGCTGGGTTCTTTGGAAGCGCTTAATGCAGGAGTGACCACGGTGCTTGACTGGAGTATGCCGTATTCCCCGGAGCACACGGATGAACTGATTCGCGGACTTCAGGATGCGGGTATTCGGTCGGTTTTCGCTTATGGTGTACCAGGTGAGACGCCCTACTGGAACAGAGAAAGCAAGCTGACGTATTCGAATGATGTGAGAAGAGTTAAGGAACAGTATTTTTCCTCACGGGATCAGCTGCTCACGTTCGGTCTTGCTATTCGAGTCCGGAGTTTAGCCATTGGGATACCACGGTGAAGGAAATTCAGCTTGCCCAAGAGCTGGATGCGATATGTTCAATGCATGTTGGCTTTGGAAGCTGGGGATCTGTGGACCGCTCAGTAAGCAAATTATATGAGGCTGGTTTGCTGAATCCGGGTCTGAACGTCGTACACGGAAATACAATGGATACGGATGAATATAAAATGTTGGCTGATAGCGGCGCCTCACTGTCCGTCACACCGGAAGTAGAGATGATGATGGGGCATGGGTATCCGGCAACGGGGTACTTCCTTGAAAATGGTGGAACCCCAACGCTCGGAGTCGATGTTGTAACATCAACAGGTGGGGATATGTTCTCCCAGATGAAATTTGCACTTCAAGCTGAACGTTCCCGTGAAAATGAACAACTTTTGCTCCAGGGTGAAATGCCTGGTGAGCTTAATCTGCAATCCAGTCAAGTGCTGAGATTTGCAACTTCTGCTGGGGCAAAGGCTCTGGGACTTGAGCGGAAGGTTGGCACACTTACGCCAGGTAAAGAAGCCGATCTGATTATGATCCGAACCACCGACCTTAACTTGTTCCCGGTGCATGATCCGGTTGGAACCGTCGTTCAATTTGCCAACCCATCCAATGTGGATACTGTGTTTGTAGCAGGTCGTCCGGTGAAGCGCGGAGGCAAGCTGCTGCATGTCGATCTGAACGAGGTCCGGCGGAAGGCTTTGGACAGCAAGGAATATCTGCTATCTCAATATCGGATGTCGGATGCAGAACGAATTGTATTTTCATAAGTTAGACAATCCATGTGAGTGAAAGTTGATTCTCTTCTGGAATGAAAAGAGAAAGTTTTCATCTGGCTTTTACATTTAATAGCATTACAAGTGAGGGGCCGCATAAGGGTATGCGGCTCTTTAGCGTACCTGATTATCGTGCAAGATGACAGGTGGAGCAAGGAATAAACCACAAAAAGAGGCGAAAAGGTACTGTATTGGCATGGTTGCAAGTAACAACGAGTTTATAATGTTTTGTTGAAGAAAAAAGCTGTTAAAAAACTGCGCATAATATAAATTATACGCAGTTTTGTTTTAAAACGATTTTCATATTCACCCCTGCCCAACAGATCATGATAATTTTCGTCTGGAATGGACAGAATATACCATCATCCCAAAATAAATTTAACAAAGCAACGCGACAAAGTGTAGAAATCGATAGATTTTTGTAGTTGGTCAGTAAGATAGAACAAAGGGATTTTTCATAGAACAGATGAACCAAACAAATATTTGAAGTATAGAGACACAATCATCATTTTCAATACGAGAGGAAACTGTGTATGAAGCAAAACCAGAATCGATCTTCCCTGTTTAGAAAAAAGCCGATTGCCACCGGAGATAACGAAAGCAACATGTTGAAGAGGGTCCTTGGCCCATTTGATCTGATGACTCTCGGGGTAGGTGCGATCATTGGTACGGGTATCTTTGTACTCACAGGCGTTGCTGCCGCAAAATATGCAGGCCCCGGTTTGGTACTGTCTTTTCTGCTGGCAGGTATTATCTGCGCCTTCGCTGCTTTGTGTTACTCGGAGTTTGCATCCAGTGTGCCTGCTTCAGGAAGTGCGTATACATATAGCTATACCGCTTTTGGCGAAGTCATTGCCTGGATTCTAGGATGGGATCTTATTCTGGAGTATGGATTTGCGAGTGCCGCTGTTGCTAGCGGTTGGTCTGGATATTTTCAAACGTTATTGTCCGGATTCGGGTTGCAATTACCCCATGCGCTCACCAGTGCATTTAGTCCTGAAAAGGGAACCTATTTTGATATCACCGCAGCAGCGATCACGTTAATCATTACGTTCCTGCTCACCCGTGGGGTGAAAGAGGCTGCTCGTGCCAACGGAATTATGGTAGCGATTAAAATTATCGTAGTTCTGATCTTCATCGGTGTGGGTGTGTTCTATGTGCAGCCGGATAACTGGCAACCATTCCTTCCATTTGGTATATCAGGGGTAACCGCAGGGGCGGCAACGGTGTTTTTTGCTTACATTGGGTTCGATGCGGTCTCTACGGCTGCGGAAGAAGTGAAACGTCCTCAACGGGACTTGCCAATTGGTATCATTGCATCTCTTGCGATCTGTACCGTGCTTTACATCGTTGTATCCTTGATCCTGACAGGGATTGTACCTTATCACATGCTGAATGTGAGTGATCCAGTTGCCTTTGCCTTTGAATTTGTGCAGTTGAAAGGATTGTCCTGGATTGTTTCGCTTGGAGCGATTACAGGGATTACTACTGTATTACTTGTAATGATGTATGGTCAGACACGTTTGCTTTATTCCATGTCACGGGACGGACTGTTGTCTCCGGTTTTCTCCAAAGTCAGTGGCAAAAGCCAAACACCTGCTACCGGCACTTGGGTTGCTGGGATCATCGTCGCTTTATTCTCGGGATTCATCTCACTTGGCCATCTGGCAGAGTTGACCAACATCGGAACACTGTTCGCTTTCGCGGTTGTGAGTCTGGGGATTATCGTATTGCGGAAAAACAACCCGGAACTGAAAAGGGGATTCCGCGTGCCTTTGGTTCCGCTGATTCCTATTCTAAGTGCTGTTGGCTGTATGTATCTCATGACACGTCTTGCGGCTCTGACTTGGATTACGTTCTTCGGTTGGTTGATTATTGGTTTAATCATCTACTTTGCCTACGGTCGTCATCACAGTCATTTGAATCCGGCACGGCGTATATCGGACTCGTTCAAAACAACAAATGGGAAATAGCTGTCATAGCTGATTCATACATTGTAGAAATATCGTGAAAGATTAGTAAATTAATTTGTCACACTGAAACTATACGTTAATAGAGTCAACTCAACTGTCTCATACCGTATCGCCAAAACGGCGGGGTATGGGGCTTTTTTTTGTGTGAGCAGTTCGTGTGTTATGAAAAAAATGCTGATATTTAAGGTTATATTTGGGTATCTAATAAGTAATATATCTATCCATTTGAGCGGAGCCGGGGTTGCGGTCAGGGCAAATATGACATATATTTGGGGGTGTGACATGCCATCAGACATAGGAGAGGGGATGTATCATGAACACACCATTACATACCAATCAACATCACCAAAATTCGAATTTCGGTTTTGCGTTGGCTGACTCAGCTGTACTTGCCGAGGCGAAGCTAATCCTTTCACATCCAGAAGACACAAACGAATTTCAATTGGACATTGATCCACAGCGCCTTTTGAAGGATGGACGCAAAGTATCGGTTGTTGCGCGGCATATGGATACACCGCCGGATCGGCAAGGTACAATTATCATATATGGGGAGGAGCTGGAATTTGCACAATATGCAGTTACACTGCGACCAGACAGTACATGCTCACTCACTCTCATTGAAGGAATAGATCATCCAATCGTATTGGATTTGGGAGAATTTGCAGAAGGGGAGTACGAGCTGCGAATTTCACTGCACGTGAAAACACCCCGCATCGCAGAAGGACCACTGGAGCCCGAGCAGCATGCCATGGTGAAATATGCTCAGGTGGTAACTGTAGCGATATGTCTGTTTCCAGCCGAAGCTGTGCAAATGAACGCTGTACCCGGGAAGGTATGGACACGGGATAATCATGTGTTTGACTCCTACGGCAGTGGTGGCTTTATTCTCGCAGATTTGCCTCGTATGGCGAAACGTGTAGAAGATCTGATCGGTTCTGGAAACCATAATCTGATTGAACAATTCAGTGAGGGTGACCTTTCGGACACCTTGCTGGAGGAAGGTCTCATGGCGATTGCCTGGGGAGTAACACCATGGTGTTATTCGATATATTCGGCTCCGGATGAACATTCGAGAACTTTACTTTCGGTAGACAAGCTGGGTGATGAACCTCAGACTACGGGAATATACCGTGTGCATTCTGGAATTAAACAATTAAGTATCGTGCCGGTAAACGAATTGGCCTACTGGCCATCTTGTGCAGAGAAAGCATGGCCTGTAATTGATGTTGCGGGTGACGGAGAGACGCTGCGTATGGACTTGTATGTTCAGGTCTGTGAATCAGTGAATGGACTGCACGAAAATCCACTACCTTCATTTGTACTCACCCGCAGTGAGGGACAACCCGAAGCGATCATTCCACTAATCGATGTTGTAATTGTAGATTAATAAATAGAAGTGTGGTGACGAACACAGATGATGACCGAAGAAATTCAGGAGCAATACGCCGATGAGCTTGAAGCTTTTCATATATGGATGAAAGATGCGGGCTACACGGGACATACGGTAAAATCATACACAGGTGACGTTGCTGAATTTCTCGTCTCTATTCATGGAAAGTCACTGGAGCAGGTCAAAAAACTTCATGTGTTATCCTTCTTGTCCCGAGCTCGAGAAAGAGGGGTCAGTGACTCGACACGGAATCGGAAACACGCAGCGGTGAACTGTTTTTATAAGTCATTGATTGAGCTTGAATTGGTGACCAATAACCCAGCTTTCGGAATCAAAAAATCCAAAACCGAGCAAAATCGGGCCCCCGTCTTCCTTGATGAAAGCGGTTTGGAACGATTTTTGCAATCGGTTGAGGGTAAGTACCGTACACGAAACCTGGCTATTTTTCTACTCATGGGATACATGGGATTGCGGGTCGGAGAGGTGCATGCCTTGAACTGCAAAGACTATAATGCGGAACGGCGCACACTGGATGTATTCGGTAAGGGGCGGAAATGGCGTACATTGCCTGTGCCTGAGACCGTTGCCGAACTGTTATCCCAGGCTCTTCAGGAGCGGCTGGATCCATGGCGGGCGAAAGAAGAGGCATTATTCGTCTCGCAAAAGGGGAAACGATTGTCGATACGCAGTATTCAGCTTATATCAACCGAAACTTTTGAACGCTTTCAGCAGGAATCAGCATCCAATCAGCGTGTGAACTACTCCAGTCATAAACTGCGTCACTCATTTGCGACCATGATGCTTAGACGCGGAGCAGATCTGCGAACGGTTCAGGAGCTGTTGGGTCACTCCTCCATTCAAACCACCACAGTGTACACCCACGTAACCAGCCGCGAGAAGGAAGAAGCGATGGCCTTGCTGGATGTCAAACTTCCTGCGTTTGCGGCTGATATGTAAGAGAGAAGCTTCGTTTATATAATAGAAGAAAGTAATGATAGAGAAGCCTGTCTACGTGACAGGTTTTTTTGTGATTTTATGGTAGAGGAGTATTAATACATTTAATGGAAATATGAGAGGTGATCAGAAACAATAAAATAATTAAGTTATATATGTAAACGGAATAAATATTATGTAAACTTAAATTTGAAGTCAATGTATACTTTTCTTTTCCATATGAAATAGGGTGATATTCTAGCCAGAGATTGACCTTCAATTGAAACTTAACGATATACAATAGTGTAAGCTATGCTAGCTCATTTTGCAGGCAACTATTAATACTTATCTATATTAAGACTAAAGGACCACTCGCATCCTCATAACGAAGATACAGGTGATCCTTTAGTTATACAATCTTAACGACATTGCTCATGATAAAATAACGTGATTAGTCAAACGCCCGATTTGGATTTACTCCAGTCCGGCAATCTGTTCCTTCAATTTGTTGGCAGAGGCTTGGAAAGCGACTTTCTCTGTCTCATTCAAAGGAAGTGGAAGAATCTCGCGCACACCGTTGCGATCAACTACACATGGAACACCCAGATATACATCGGATACGCCATTGTAATCTTCCAGCAATGTGGAAACGTTCAGTACGGAGCCTTCATTGCCCAGAATGGCAGCCACAATACGGTCCAAAGCGAGCGCAATTGCATAGGAAGTGGCTCCTTTGGCATTAATAATCTCATAAGCCGCATTTTTGGTCCGATCAAAGATATCCTGTTGTGTTTCTTCATCCAGATCCAGATTCGTTCCAGCAACGTTGGCGAGGCTCCACACCGGTACTTCAGAATCGCCATGCTCCCCGATAATATGAGCGTGAATACTGCGTGGATCAATTCCTTTGTTTTTACCAATAAGGTAACGGAAACGTGCGCTGTCCAGCAATGTACCAGAACCAATCACGCGCGAAGCGGGCCAACCGCTTTGTTTCCAAGAAGTATAGGACAAAATATCTACAGGATTCGTTGCAATCAAAAGAATACCATGGGAATTAACTTCAGTAATACGTTCAATGATCTCTTTGAAAATGCTTGCATTTTTCTTCAGCAAATCAATGCGAGTCTCTCCTGGTTTTTGGGAAGCACCTGCAGTAATAATAATGATGTCTGCGTCTTTGCAGTCGGAGTAATCGCCTGCCCATACTTTAACGCCCCCAGTAAATGGGAGACCGTGATTCATATCCAGCATTTCGCCGGTAGCCTTATCATGATTCACATCCACAAATACCAACTCGGACGAACGCTGTCTTAACATCAGCGTGTATCCCGTTGTTGTTCCCACCGCACCCATGCCTACTATAACGACACGACTTGGTTTGAGCGCTGCACTGTTTACCATTTTCATATCCTCTCCTTTTTGGGGTATACTTCCATCCATATTAAGGGATAAGCGTTCGAAAAGCGAGCCATGTCTATAAACTTTTTCACATTTCATGTCTTTTTGCAGAAGATTTCGTCGAAAACCTGGTTTATGTTTTAAAGAAGAAACAGATGCAGCAAAAAGATCGCTGTCTGCTTCCAGAGAGTGGAGATGAACCTTTTCGACATCGTTTGTGGTAGAATAGGAGCAGTGGATTCAGATGAATCGTAAAAACAACATGAATGGACAGGCATGCGCGCCTGCTTATTGGATGAGAGAGGTGGAAACCACTTGCGTTCGCAATGGATCAAAATAGCGCAGACAGCATTGCTGTCTATCGGTATAGCTGCTCTGCTGGCGGCTTGCACCGATTCGGGAGAGACCCCGGTGGCAGAACCGCCGCAGGAGCAAGAAGATAACGGGAATATGGGCCAGACTTTAACCGTTGTTCCCCCCGCAAACAGTACACAGGCTGCGGATACAGCCAAATATCAAATTCAGACCCGTTTAACCGATTTTCAGCTGCTTAACGGTAACGGTGGATTAGCATGGGGAGTGACGCGGAACGCCCTGCGTTTGTATTATACTCAGGATCAGGGAAGTACCTGGACCAATATTTCACCTTCGGAAAATGTTCAGTTTCCGGCTAATCCGCAATATGGACAAAGCATTTATTTTGTAGATAGTACACATGGATGGATTGTTCGTGAAGGAATGGGCGGAACAGATACGATGGTGCTTCGCACGAACAACGGAGGAGCTAGTTGGAGCCTGTCCTCTTTGTCCAAAACGGATAAGGTGACGGCCATCACATTTGTTTCTCCTGAAAAAGGCTGGATACTGACAACAGTGGATACTTCCATTGGCAAGCAAGACAAGAAACTGTATCTTACCGAAGATGGCGGTATTACCTGGAATCAGATGACCTCCAGTGACGAGGACGGCAAACCAGCATCTGCAGAGATCCCCACACGGGGTTATTCAACTGGGATGACGTTCTCGGACTCGGATCACGGGTTCTTGACCGCTCTAGAGTTCGGTACGCCGAAATTGTACGTTACAACGGACGGGGGCCAGCATTGGAAGGCGGGTCCGTCATTCTTTGACCGAAACAAATTTAACGGGTGTGGTAATTTTAACATCAGCTCGCCACAATTTTTTGGACGGGAAGCTAAAACAGCTTGGATGTCGATATCCTGTTCTCAGGGGGAGAGCACCAAATTCAACGGATTTTTCACAACCAATGGTGGAGAGAGTTGGCAGTTATCAACGTTTAGTCTGAATAAACAAACCGGAATCAATCGCGGTCTGACTCCCACATTTCTGAATTCTTTGGAAGGCTGGGTCATGCAGAAAGGCAAGACTTATTACACCAAAGATGCCGGCAAGACTTGGAAAGCACTTCCTACAAGTGAAGTATTGGAAAACATTCTTAAAGAGTACCCTGAGATCGTCAAGCTCCAAATGGTTTCTTCAAAACTAGGCTGGATTTTGGTCGAAAATACAGATGCCAAAAGATCACTGTTGCTGCAAACCGTAGACGGCGGTGTGCGTTGGAAAGTACTATAATTGTGGTTGAATAGAACGTGTTTAGAAGAGGAACCTCCGGGTTTCTTTTCATTTTAATTACTTTGTGAATTAAATCACAATAAATCCCTTCAAATGATGTTATATTGAATTCAAGAAGAGATGGGAGTGATGAACATGAGAACGAATGAACAAGCTCAATTCACGCAGGCTGACGAGTTAACCAGATATATGCTCCAATTATGCTACACATGTGATGATGCCAACCGTTGCACTACTGAGGAAGAAGTCAAAGCCTGCATGGCGAAGTACGCACAGGCAGATGAGCCTGAGCAGACGGATGGTGGAGAAGTAACACGCGGATATATGGATCTGATGTACGCTTAGTTATCAAAACTGATCAAAAAAAGCTGATATATCAACGTTTTGCCCCCAATAGGGGGCTTTCTTATTTTAATAAATCACTGAAAAAATCACAATTCCTGCAGCACACTCATTTTTAATACTTCAGCAAAATGTTTTTTTAATTTTTGGTCAGCATTATTTTGCATTTTCTGAGTGACATGAGTATATATTCCAAGAGTTATTTTTTCATCCCGATGACCCATTCGTTGCATAATCGTTTTTAAATCAACACCTGCTTCAGCAAGCATGCTGATATAAGTATGCCTGAAAATATTAGGTGTAGCATGTTTCTTTATAGTTGTTTTTTTCATAAGTTGTTGCATTCTTGTAAGGATGTACTTCTGATGAACAGGATAACCTTCGGGTTTTCTAAATACAAAGTTCTGATCGTGGTAATGCTTATACAATTTTTTTTGTTGAAGATAGCTATTATTGGATTGTTGCTGTAACTCCTTCAACATAAGCATTATAGATTCGTCTATGGGTACGACTCTTATTGACGAAGTTGTTTTTGGTGGTGTTAGTTCATAATCAATAAAGCTTTTTGCATGAAGGGTTTTGGTTATTCTAATATGATTTGCTTCAAAATCAATGTCTGGCCATTTAAGTGCACAAAGTTCACCAGATCTAAATCCAGAGAATGCTAAGAGGTTAAATATTTCTTTGTCTAAGTATATTCCATAAACATTTATGACGTTGAAAAAATTTATTAGCTCAACTCGATCTAAATATTTTTCTTCAACAAGTTGATCCTTATTTTCTATTTCAGCTACAGTAAGCATCTTAACAGGAATAATGGAGTCCGTAGTTGGATTATCAAGAATGTATTTGTTTTTAATAGCATATTTAAAGATCATGTTCGCAGTAGTTTTAATACCGCTTATAGTGTTGAAAGAATATCCTTGTTCAAACAACTGATAAAGACACTCTTGAAAATCTTTATGAGTAATACCAGAGATCTTTCTTTTTGCAAAGTGTTTGTTTAAATTCTTGATTTCAACTCTTCTGGTTATAATACTTCGTTTTTTCACCTTACCTTTAGAATAAACTCTAAACCATTCTTCAGCCACATCTTCAAATATTAAACTCTAATTCTTCTTAGCATTAATACCTCTTGATAATTGATCATACACAGCTTGAGCACGAGCGAATGCTTCCTTCTGAGTATCACCTCTTCGAGGTATCTGCTTCGCTTCCCAGTTAACGGATCTGGTGGACCTTCCAATGTGCAGATCTACTTGTATCCCTGTTTATTATTTGCTTTGATCTTAGTGTAAGATGCCATAATATGATCAGCTCCTCAACTTAACTAGTTTGATTTTTTAATTGTTGGAGAAGACGTCTTGACTCGTTTGAAGGTTGCTTTGGTTGCGATGAACGAAATAGAGAGACGGCCATTTGAATTTTACTTTTCATCATCTCAACATCTTCACGGTAGGTGTGATATTCTTCATGTAACCTGGAGGCGATTTGTTCAGCGCGGTCTGCAGCGAGTTCAATGGGCACTCTGAACTCTTCTGATAGAAGCCCTATATATTCACCCCAGGTCATATCTAAAGCCGTAGGGAGAAGGTAATAGGGCATAGAAGCCATTAATCTAAAGTTCGATGCTTGGATCTCTTGAAGATCTACAAAAAGCTTAGGAAGTTCATCTTGGTGGCCCTCGTGACGAACAATGTGAGCAAGCTCATGAAAGAACTCTGCCCGTTGTTGTATGAGAGAAGTATCTTTATTTAGAAAAATAACACCTCCCCAATCTTCCCAATGAGATTTCGGTTTTCCATTGTAGTAAATGATATCCGCGCCCCATATGGAGGCAATTAGGTAATATCAAGCTCATGTCGTGGAAAACATTTGTTGGCGAAAATCAAGAAGCTGCTCAAGAAGCATGGATATGTGGTGCGCATCCGTCCAGATCACAATCTTGGTGAGATCGGAGGACTTGGCCAAAATCGTGTGAGGTTTCTCATTCTGGCCAGACATGAAGCCCAGCTTACCAAACGTGATTTATTACCCTGTTAAAAAGGCGCTTCGGTCGATCGGCAACGTGCTTACGGATCTGCCAGAACCGGGCGACATCGGTGCTGGCGGGCCGCTTCATAAGCTTCCGCGGCTCCAGTGGAAAACATGGATGCGGCTGGCCTTGCCTGCAGGCGGTGATTGGCGCGATCTGAATAAAGTCGATTGGGAGAACCTTCGTGTCGTTCATGAACTGCGCCGTGGCGCTTATGAGGTGGCAGATTGGGACAAGCCGAGTAGAGAAGTAACAAGTACAGCAGGACCGGGACGCAGTAACGGTGTAACGTCAATCTCCGACCCGCGTCTGCAGATTAATGGAGATGGAAAACCAATCTATTCCGAGTTCAGCTCAACGACGACCCTGCGACATGCATTACAGGCGCTGCCGGGCCAAATCAGGGAGCGGCGAATATCTCAGACCATAACCTCACCAACAGGGAAGGGCGACATCCAGGAGTGTACCGGATTGTGCCAGCTGACGAACCAGCTCCATGCGTAAAAGGAACAGGGTTTTGATCCGGCGCGATTGCTGATGCTGATCCACGGGTTAACACCAAGCTTCATCCGGACAGCTATGGTGTGCAGAATTGGGACGCTACGGCCAAGACGGTCCGCTCAGCGAATCGTCTCATACAGGCCGCAGGCAGTGTGTCTGACCCACGGGTACCGGATAGACAGGGGCGATACACTGATCAGTTACGGATGGACCTGCAGCAACGGTAAAAGGATCAACGGACGTCCTGAACGGCGCGCAGCTCATTGCCGATCCTCGGTTCAATAGTTCTCCCCGTGCTGACACCATGGGGGTTCTGGATTGGGAACCTTCCAAAACAGTCATCGACAGCACGGACGTGCATGCTGCTGTAGCAGTCGCTGATCCGCGTATCCCGAAAGATAACAAGCAAGGAGTCTGGACGATCATTTCAACGGATGGCACATGGCACCGACCGCTTACAACGTTTGAGCTGGCCATGATTCAAAGTTTTTCGCAATTCCTTCCGGACGGTCGCCCCTTCCAACTTGAAGGATGTAGCGATGCCATAGCGCGGGAGTACATCGGCAACGCTGTACCGCCTGACGCTCAAGAAGAAATGGGCAACGTTCTACTGATGGCAGCCGCAGAATCTGAGGCAGGCATATCCTTTGCGCTGAGCTGGGACCCGGTTTGGGTGGCTCCGGTAGCGGACGAGATTCCGGCAATCATTCATTAAGGCGGGCTACCAGTGCTTGTACCAACAGGGCATCCGCCCTCTATGTAATGAAGCCCGGTTGGGCTTACATCATGAATCTTGCAATGTTTTCAACTAAAGAGTTACTGATTTGAGTTTGATTTTTCCAAATCAATCTTAAAAACGGATTTCTGTTGATGAAAAGGTACGCATTTACTTGAATCTATCATCCATATAAGCATCTCTCCTTTCTTGAGAGTTTATATATGGTAGATAGATTCGGATTTATAACGATTGCGCTAAAGAATGCCGTCGTACCTAGGTCTATAAAGTCGAATTTATGGAGGATCTGAAATGACGATTGCAGCCAAGGTTGTCCTGCTAATTGAACAGAAACTTGCACAGCTGATCGATGGGGGCTGCGAAATTGAAAATATAAAAATGGTCTGTGCTGCAGGTACGGAAATGGCGGTGATCGGGTCAGTGGAAACAGGTTTTGGTAAGTTGCGGGTAGAGCCGAGTAATTTTGTTCCGCGTGGCAAGTCGTACCCGATTGAAGATCGGTACCGAGGATTTACATGGGTACGAAGCTCAAAAGACAAGGAGAGAAAGCACAGTGACAACGAAAGCAACATTAGAGAAGAAACTCAGCTGTCGGCAGAAGGAAGTCTATGAATACATTCGACTATTCATTGAAGACAACGGTTATGCTCCTACGATCAGGGAGACTGCTGAAGCACTCATGTTGTCGTCATCTTCTACTATTCATTCACACATCCACACACTCATTCGAAAGGGATACCTTACACATACAGCAGGCGGCGTTCGCACCCTGGCATTGACCAAGAAGGGCAAACGGCCAAAGGTCGTAACTCAAGCGGGTATCATGAGATGGATTCAAGATCAAGGCATTGAGAAAACACATGATGCGGCTGTATATAACTTGCTGGCTGATCTACAGGAACGCATTCAATCGGGGAGGATCTGCTGATGATCAATTATCGGGATGTGAAAAAAGAAACGTGGACCAAGGAACGGATTGAGCAACATCTGAAGTACATTGAGGCTGAGCATCCACCAGAACGGCCCGACAAGTTGCAGAAGGCAGTTAGGCTCCACAGCAACGCTATGGCAACAGCAGTAAACACCATAAGCGTGGAGGTGAATGGTAGGTTTGGAACGAGATCATAGAGCATTAATGTTGGAGTACGGATATCCGCAAGACCTGGTAAACGGATGGTCCGTTGAAGAATGTGAAGCGGAGTGGGACGAGTTTTGCAACGAAGTTATTCCAGTATAATAAATATCCCCCGCGAGCTTGGCGGCCAGGCGGGGGATGTAGTGGATGTTATTTCCTCATTCCTCTTATTAGTATATCACAGGATAAAGGGGAGTGAGGGGAATGGCGATGGCATGGGGAACTCTTCGCTAAAGCGAATAAACAGGAAATCCAGCATACAAAATTCCTGCTTGAAAAATATACAGAAATGCTTGCTTTGATGAGAGACTTTGAAGAATATGAGCAGGAAATGCAACAGGTGGGCATCGATCAAACCGATCTGCATGCAGACAAAACGGCCAACGCTACGATTTTGATTGAAAAGCAACGCTGGGTATATAAAAAATATGAATTTTACACGCATCAAATTGAGAAGGCCCAACGGCTAATTAAAGACGAAGAAGCTCGTAAGGCGATAGAATACAGATATATTCAGGGCTTCACTCGTAAAGAAACAATGTTATTTTTTCGACGTTCTCTTAGTGATAGTACGATAAAACGCAAAATTGATGAGGGTATCACAAGTATAGCCAACTTCATTAAAATTGATGGGGATATTTGATAATGACCTTATTCTATAATTATAAAAATGGTGAGCAAGGATAATCCCTGCTCACCATAGTAACTAAGGCGTTATTCTTCCTTGAATCAACGAATTTAGATCTAGATTAAACAAAAGTTTCGAGTTTGGATCGTACCATCTGGATTGAGTTTTAACTCCCATTTCTGTAAGTAACCCACCTACAAGAACTTCATCCGTATTTGGAAACGGCTGTCTCAAATAGGTCTGGCCCAAGGTGATTCTTTCAATAACATTAACGAGTGGTTCTCTTTCTAAAACAGCATGATTATTTATCCCAGGTCCAGTTTGAATCACTTCACCACCATATCGATTACCATAAGAAACTATAGAACTATTGTATTTGCTTCCTTTATCATATCTGTAATAAACTTTATCTAAACCTATATAAGTTTGCTGATTTTTGGTAACTTCATGATAAAATACAGTAACCGTAACTTTTATTAAATCCCTTGAGTCAGAAAGATTACCTCCCATTTGGCGATTAACTGCAGCTAGAGTGACATCAGTTCTGTATTGTGATAGAAGATCGTTTGTTTTGGTGTTTATTGAATCTTGGTAATGCAGAGTTGTATTTTCTAAAATTTCATAATCATATTCTTCTGAGTCAGTAGATTGAATTCCGAAGGTCATTGATGATGCAGAGACTTCAGCTTCAATTTGCAGATCACCCTCTCCCTTTTCCTGTTTAGGTTCGAAATCTTGAATAATTTCATATCCTTCTGGCACTGGTAGTTTATCTGGGATGGATTGCACTTCAGAAGATGAAGCAAATGCTCCAGTAACTGAACTGAAAAATAAAAGTGTCGTCAAAGAAAAACCAAGAAATATTTTGCCTTTTTTCATTTTCTGTCCTCCTAGATTTGTTTTTTGTTTCCACTTTTATAGTAACATAATCATAAATGTGTTAATATAGTAAAAATTTATTAAAAAACTTATTGTTACGGAGGTAATTTTATGAAAAAAATGAAATTTAGTATTATTTTCCTACTACTTTTTTCCTTAGTAGCTTGTGCTGGTAAAGAAACAGTTCGTTATGAAAAAAGTGAGCATTGGAATCTTGCACTTCAGAAATCTACAGGAATGTTTACTCTCACGTATGTAGGTGATGAATCGCTTATAAAAGACTTTAGAGCTAATATAAAAAGCGAGAAAACGGATCAATATGTAAAATCCTTAGATGAGGAAACAACTCCTTTTTCAACTTCTGCAACAATATCTGGAGCAGATGAAACAGACGATCCAATCACATTCAATATTAGTTGGAATGGTCAGAGTGAGACAATTATATTTGAATGATAAAAGTAGGCAAAAAATCTGATTATCTTTTGAACCAAAGTGGACCCACTTATGAACCAATCTTGGGCCTAAGTTGAACCCCATATGAACTATTTACCGTGATACTATGTAAACGTGGAAATCAAGCGAGAATGAAACGCACAGCCGTAAAACGCGGCATATGACTGGGGCGTTCCTCTTCTCGCTTTTTACAATTCTCAGGAGTATCATTCAGTGGGCTTCAACGATATGATCATGTTGGGGGTAATGCTCGATATGGTCCAAATGCGAAATAGCAAGGATTAAGCAGGAAACGACGGGTTTGTTCCAGATCATCAGGACTCACCCGTTTTCTGTTCCTTGACCCGCATTTGGTATCTTCAGTAAAATGGTCTTGTTCTCCCTCTATAGTTACAAAGCACATATGCTTTTAAAGCAAAGAGCAAAGCGTTTTTGCTGCGGACGGTACGGACGCCAATCTTCTAATTATGCAGGAGGTGATATTCTGGACATAATAGGAGAAACGGGGGAAAACACTTTTAACGCCATGGCCTATGCGATCTTTGAGACGTTTGGTCTATATTTAGTTTTACCAGCAGTAGCAATAGCAATTATCTTAAGGTTTGTTTTAAGATTGAGAGGATCAAATCTCAAAATCACATTTAGCATTTTATTTCTCGTATGCTTATATTTCTTTATATACAAAGGAATTCCTCAATTCGAGATTGCTTATCAAAGCAGGTTAAATCAATAAAGTACATATCACAGCCAAAGTCGTTCCTTCACTGGATCGGCTTTTTTTATTGGAGGAATTGAAGTGATCAGCATAAGACGGAAGAAGATACGCATTCGCCCCAACAAGCAACCTGAGAAATGCAAAGGTTGTGTATGGGGGAGATGGGATGGAGTAAAGCAGTTTTGCAGTAGGCCTAAATGTTCCAAAGAGGAGAAAACCACCTGATCGTCGAATTTTGAAGGCATGAGGAGGGATCAAATGATAACTAAAACAGATTGGACTGAACAAGATATTCAGCAACTCATAGCAAATCAGGTCAAGGAAAATATAAATCTTGACTATAAGGCATGTGCTTCTTTAAAAAATGATGAGAAGTGCAAAAATGAACTCTCAAAAGATGTCTCTGCTTTCGCAAATTCAGACGGTGGGATTTTAATTTACGGAGTAATCGAGAAAGACAACATAGCAGTAAAGATTGATGAAGGATATGATCCTAATATCGTAAAGCGGGAATGGATTGAGGATAATATTCACGGGAGAATACAGAGGCGTATTGAGGGTATAAGGATCTTTCAAGTTGATTTGAATGAAACGCATCCAGGAAGGGTTATTTATGTCATCTCAATACCCCAGAGTTTAGACGGACCTCACATGGCGAATGATCACAAGTATTACAAAAGATTTAATTTTAAGTCGTCACCAATGGAGGATTATGAAGTTCGTGATATAAGAAGAAGAAGTAATGTTCCTAATGTTAATTTATGGTTTTCCATAGAAGACATCGAGGATGAAGTTAATGAGAAAAAATTAGCTTTGAATGCTGTTAACACATCTTCGATTCCTGCAGAATATTACGGTGTACGAGCATATATTGATAATAGAATTGAGATAACATCTAAAGGTGAATTTATGAATTTAGACAGTGACTTCTCATTTGAAAGAGAAGGGGAATACATATCAACAACATGTTACTACAAGTTGTTTGCTTTACCGCACAATAGTCCAATTTGGGATGGAGAAGAATTCAATCTCACTTGCTTCAAGTTCAAAGTCCCTCTACCTTGTGAAGGTGACTACATTTTAGCTTGGACAGTATCAGGTCCGGGATTCAAAAAAAGTGATTCTGAGATAATAACAGTTAAAAATAGAGTTCCAATGAATGAAGGCATTGCACCCTAACGGGTGCTTTTTCTTTGTCTCTCATATGACGAGATTTAAGCCTTTTTAAGCTTGATTAGGTGAGAACGTCCGTTTGCAGTCGCAAGTCCTTTGAAGAGCGGAGAACAGCAACTGAGTGAGCGTACGCATGCATATGATGGACACCCAATCGTTGAAACCAACTCAACACATAAACTTATTGTCGGAAATTCGGAGGTGATATATCATGTGTTGAGGAGGGGATTAATTTGGAAAATCAAAATCCAAAAGGATATGTGAACAAGCTACATTTTATCTACATAATTATTTGTCTCGCGCTAGTTATTCTTGCTATTCTCGCAATAACAATTTGGAATAAAGAGGATGCAGGAGTAGAATTAAACAATGCCGCCACCGCTTCGTCTATAGTATTAGCTGTTGTTGCAATCGTCATGACAATTGTAGATATAGCAGGTCAGCGTAGTACTATCTCTGATTTAAAGGAGACGGCTGAGACTTTGGATTCGAACTTAATTCAAACCAATAAAAGTCTTCAAACATTATCAGAGCTACAAGATCGTCTTCTGGAAACTATGGATAGTATATCGAAAAGTCAAGAGGATTTGAAAGAAAACATCTCAAAATTACAAAAGTCATATGAGAATGAAGGACCGATCGACCGTGAAAAATTAAACAGTGAATTGAAATTGTTGAAGGATAAAGTGGTTTTTCTTCCAAACAATTATACTATTCCTAGTTTCTATTCTTCTGAATTGAAGGGGATAACTAATTTAAGAGAAAGAATCCGCTATGTGCTGCATGGTGGAAGGGAGCTCTCAATAGCAGAAATGATGGAAGAGCCCAGCATTGTGTCGTTAGACATAACACGATCTGAATTGAAAAATGAGTTAAGAAGATTAGAAAGGGAGGGAGTTCTCAATAATAATAATGGAAGATATTCAAGAATTAAGTACTACAAAGCACCTTAGGGTGCTTTTTTTGTTGTCATAAAATCACTGGAGGTATTTGATATGAACATCAGAATCGTGCCAATCGATCAGATTAATGCAGCAGCCTACAATCCTCGTGTTGACCTTCAGCCTGGGGATCTGGAATATGAAAAGCTTCGTCGCAGCATAGAGGAATTCGGTTATGTGGAGCCAATCGTCTGGAATGAACGCACCGGGAACATGGTCGGCGGTCATCAGCGATACAAGATCATGGTTAATGAACTTGGCCACACTGAGCTACAGGTATCCGTGGTGGATCTGGACGATAAGCAGGAACGGCTCCTGAATATTGCATTGAACAAGATTTCTGGTCGTTGGGATGATGAGGCTCTGGGTAGATTGCTTGGCAAACTGCAGGTCGATGGGGCAGATCTGGGATTGTCCGGTTTTGACACTGAGGAGCTTAATGAACTGATCGCGGAGTTCGGCACAATTCCGGATACGGAGATTGAGGAACCCGTCGTTGAGGATGATTTCGACGTTCAAGGTGCCCTGGATAATATTCAGGTTCCTGAGACACAGCGGGGTGATATCTGGCAGCTCTGCCCACATCGTCTAATATGCGGGGATTCAACCAGTGAGGAGGATGTCGGTTGCTTGATGGATGGAGAGCTGGCAGCACTGGTTGTGACTGATCCGCCGTATAACAGAGCTGTCGAGAGTAATTCGGCGCGCTTGGCTGCCGATGGCCGCAGCAGCATACAGAACGACGACATGCCTGCAGAGGAATTTACGGGCTTTTTACATGCCGTTTTTGAACGTTATTCTAGTTTGATGGATCCGGTAGCAGGTATTTACGTTTTCCATCCTTCGTCCTATCAGAAGGAATTCGAAGACGCCATGAATGCTGCAGGTATTGTTGTTCGGAGTCAGTGCGTTTGGGTTAAGAACGCAGCATCGTTCGGCTGGTCACAGTATCGCTGGCAGCATGAGCCTGTTTTCTATGCCCACTTGAAGAAGAAGGCCCCTTCTTGGTACGGGGATCGCCTGCAAGCTACGGTGTGGCGTGCTGGCCTGCCAGTGGAAGAGCCTGAGCAATCGACAGTCTGGGAGGTATCCCGTGGTAATGTTGGAAAGTACTTTCATCCAACACAGAAGCCCCTTGAGCTCCTGGCCATCCCAATCAAGAACAGTAGCCGACCTGGGAATACCGTTGTGGATCTCTTCAGATGGACCGCCCTTGCAGGACCATGGAGATTGATCCGAAGTTCTGCGATGTAATTAAACAGCGGTATCAGGAGTCCACCGACATCGAGCCAGTGCTCATTCATCGTGTTGTTCCCACGACATAATTAAAAGGAGGACGCAGTAACGTCCTCCCATCAACCCAGGGTATCCCCCGGCTGAGATAGCTGCCCGCCACGCGTGGCATTTTGCAGACATCCGCTATCTCGCATTCCATTTATAACGGAAAGCTGAGGGGTACGCATGAGAACACCAGATGAAGATTTATTGATACATGAACTCGCTGTAATGGAGGGCATCCTTGAGAGTAAAGGGCAGTACCGTAAGATCGTTAAGGCATCAATTACCCAATGGGTGAAAGACCTGCAGGCTGGAAATATAAAGATGCAGACCGTTCAGGATCTGGAACTTCTTATCGAACTGGATATCAAGCTTCAGCAGGATGACCTATGATCCCATAGAATTTTGATCTTCTAATATCTCATCAATGAGATTAATGAGAATTGTGTATGTACTGCATTTTTTGTAAGCATTACTATTAATCTTAACAAAATATAATAGCAATCCTGTGATGCTTAACAAAAAGAATAAGTAAACGATTGCGAGAAAACCCTTATCAGACGTACTCAAACTAAATGATCCCATCGCAACAGACATTATGATAGCGATAACTGCTAAATGATTTGATAGGGCAGATGGTGTGACTAACTGGCTCTCAAATTTTATTTTTGTATTCTTCAATTCTATTTTATTAATTTGATTGAGTTTTAAATATTCGATCAATTTGTTTTTTGCATCTTCGATATCGTCTGGGGTAACTACTTTTATTGATCTCAATTCCTCTTCGATTTTATAAATTCTATTATAAGACATGTACTTAACCTCCTGTAGTTTTATGATTATATCGGTGTGATTGAAACTTAACATTAGTATTATACGGAGGTGGTGAGGAATGTAGGTGGCCAGAGAACGAAGTCCTGAAAGGGACAAGGCTAAGTTGATGTGGATAGAGAGCGGCGGGAAGATGATGCTTAAGGACATCGCCGCCGCTCTTTCCATTCCTGAGTCCAGGGTACGCAAATGGAAGTCCATGGATCGCTGGGAAGATGAATTGAATGGGAGCGTTTCGGGGGATTCCAAAGGGAGCGCTCCAGATGGAACGAATGGGAGCGTTCCGAAATCAAGGGGAGCGCCTAAAGGCAACAAGAACGCTATCGGCAATAAAGGTGGTGCTCCATCAGGTAACCAGAACGCTGTGGGTAACCGTGGTGGCGATGGTGGTCCATATCGCAACAAGCATGCGCTCAAGACAGGGATGTATGAAACGATCTTCCTTTATACGTTGGAGCCGGATGAACAGGATATGATGGATCAGATCGATACTGACCCCCTCGCGCAGCTCAATGAACAGTTGATCATGTTGTCCCTACAAGAGCGACGACACATGAAGCGGGTTAAGCTTCTTGAATCCGGTCTTACTGACGAAGAGCGTAAGACAAAGCAAGAGCTCATGCAGCGGCAGGACAAGGTTTCTATGTTGAGCCCTAAAACGGGAAAGGCAATCACGGTACCACTTACCACTGAAGGAATGAAGGTCACCGAGATTACGACCGTAGTCACGTCCAAGCTGGACAAGATCCTCAAACAAGAGGAAGCCTTGGTCAAAACGAGGGATAAGAAGCTTAGGGTTATTAATCTGATTGCCAGTCTTCAACAAGAGTAAGAGAAATTGAGAATCGCACGTGAACGTCTTGAGCTGGATAAATTCAAGGCGTTAGGCCATGGGGATGAGGGCGGGGGCGGAAATGATGTAGACGATGAAGATGACGATGGGGATGATTTAGTTTGGTAATTGCACTGGCTAAGGAACACCGTCGTCGGATCAAGCGAAAATTGCCGCAGGCTAATGGATACTTTGATGGTACGCGTCCTGGTGCACGAATTACAAGGGAAGAAACGGCCATAGTGATTAACCGGCTCAGACGTAATTTTTTGACGCTTATTGCTGGAGTAAGCGGAGACTTAAAAGAGGTGGATGAACGTCTGAAAGTAATTGAACAAAATGGATTGGACTTAGTATAAACAAATTTTCTGTCTCCTTCTATTAGTATAAGCTAGGAGGAGACAAAAAAAGGAGAAAGGATATGAAGGAAATAAAAAGAGCCATAAGAAAAATTTTAAGAGCGAGCAACGACCTATTGTCGATTGTTTCATTAAAAGAGATCACTTTGATTATGTACGCAACCTATCTGTTAGTTAGTTTATTGAGTAAATGATAAGGTTGAATAGTAAGGCAATTCCAATGATGATTAACAAGGGGGGTAAAAAGACAATCAAAGAATTGATAATTAGGCTGCTCTTACTAGCAAATTGTTTGTTGTTAAGCTTATAAAGTATACCCCTTGTAGGCAAAGACATCTTCCTTCTTGTTTTTTCGAATTGTGATTCTATTTGGGAACATAACTCCAGATAGGTCTCATTAATACTTTCATAATCTTTGTCTGTTTCCTTTAGCTGTTTTGTCAAAACTTTGTTCCAATGAATGATATCGGGTTTTATTAATTCATAGTGTTTATCGGTGATTTCGCAGATAGTTGTTGTTACTCGATTTATATCCTCCGGCTTTATAACTTCGACTTTCTTATATAAAATTTTTTCAATACTTAAGAACATTGGCAAATATACTTTGTAGAGTTGTTTTTCCAGTGGCCCCTTTGAATATTGGTATTTGAACGAATAGTACATTACTAGAAGTGAGAAAAAAACTCCAAACCAAGACAGGTAATCTCCTTTTAATTCAAACATTAAATAACCCCTTTCTATTACAAAACTTTGAATAGTATATCAGATAAATACTATTTTTTTCAGTTTTCATTGAATCTAAGCCCTAAAAAAATGTATAATAATGACTAAATCCGAAAGCATCGGTGATAAATGCACTTTTGGCTTGAGGCTGGAGGTGCATTTTTTGTTTCTAGATATAGTCTTCACACAACGTGAAGTACTTAGGACAAATTTGACTGGCAGCGTAAATATGATAAAAAGAAATTTTCAATAGTGATAAAATAATATGGGAGGGTGGATGTTAATTTTTTATGAATACAATTTGGACAATATTAGTGAGTATCGGTGGATCATCTGTAGTTACAGTTGCGATAATAAAATGGTTGAGTGGATTATTGCAAAGTAAAATCCAAATGAATTGGGACCATAATTATAAAAAAGAACTTGAACTAATTAAAGCAAACCTTACAAGCAATCAGGAGACTGTTAAATTGGCATTTTCAAACCTTTCATCCAACAATCAAAAACTTTTAGAAAAACAAATTGTTGCAGTTGAAGAAATTTGGAACCATATTATTAAACTAAGAGAGGGATTATCACCTGTAAGAATGTATCTTTCCTCAATACCGCCTCAAGAATATAACAAACCTAATGAAGATTACTTTCAGTTGTTTAGTTATAAAGTACTGGATGAGAATGAGATGAATGAATATACAATAGAGCATAAGAAAATTGAAATTCATCGATTATATGTGGGTGAATATATATATAATTTGTTTGGAATCTATCGTGGGTTTATTCTAAGGCTACGAATTAATTTTGATAGTCAGAAAAAACGAATAATATTACTGAATGGCATACTGATAAACACCTGATTAGCATTCTTGATCACATTTTGGGTGATCAAATCATGGATATTAACATTAAATCTCCTGGTTCGTTAAATAATTCCATTGATAGGATAGAAACAAAGATTCTCTTTGAAATTGAGAAACTAATTTCTGGCTCAGAATCTACAGAAAAGAATTACTTAAAGGCAAGAAAGCTAATGGAATTAAATTCTAAAGAGATAGATAATGTCATTTATAAAATACTTTGACACTACTAAATAATACAAAAAAAGAAACGGGGATAACCTCGCTGCTCTTTTTATGTTCAGACTACTTCTCTAATCAAATCCTCATTGTTATTACGTACGTTACCTACTTCATTTGGCACCTCGTATGCGCGCATCTCAGATGATTGATATGGATTGAGCAATCCAAGCAAAGACTGAACATCGTCATTATTTCTACCAAGCCATTCCGCTTCATCCTCAGTCCGCAGGATAACCGGCATACGATTATGGATGTCTTCCATGAGACTATTGGGCTCTGTAGTAATTATGGTGCATGTGCTGAGCTTATTGCCGTCCGGATCCGCCCAGGTATCATACAATCCAGCCAGAGAAAAGATGCTATCATCCTTCATCAAAATGCGTATCGGCTGCTTAGCAGAACCTTCTTTCTTCCATTCGTAGAATCCGCTGGATGGGATGATACAACGCTTGAAGCTGATCAGTGGTTTAAAGGCCGGCTTTTCATTTAGTGTCTCAGCTCGAGCGTTAATCATCTTGTTACCGATCTTGTCCTCCTTGGCCCAAACGGGGACCAGTCCCCATCGGAGCAAACCCAATCGATTCCTTCTTTGCTCCTGATACTCGTCGGAATGTACTGCATAGGTGCAGCGTTGTAATTAGGCTTGTACTCAAATCCATCAGCCATGGAAGCCGTATACCGGTCCATAATTTGCTCGATTGGATCTATAATCGTAAATCTACCACACATAAAAATGCCTCCTTTAGAAGCTATACAATGTAATTTTACTCAGATCTCTATGAATAGAAACGGGTAATTTGTGGATTCTAAAATCCAATATAAAATAAAATTTCAAGAAATTAGATGAAATTTATAGATCAGCAAGTTTATGTTTAGACGTTAATCCTGTAGGTCGCTATAGTTAGTTCAAGAATAAAGAATAAGGAGATTAACGATGAAAAAAAATTGTTTGGCATTTATGACTGTTCTGCTTATAGTTCTGTTGTTTTCTCAATCAACAACAGGAGCTGCATCTCCATTAAGTAATAAGACAGATGGAATGCTTGGATTTTCGCCACCCATTGGAACTGAAGTTAAGGCAAGTAGCCAGTATTCTACATACATTGCGAAAAATGTGATTGATGGCAAACTGAAAAACGAATGGAATGCGGGTACTTATAAAGGTACCATTGAACTGAAATTTCCTGAAGCAATTGAATTTAACTTTGTTCATATTAGCACTGCAGCAGAACCGATAAGGTCCGTAACATATCAAATCTATGGATTAAAAGATGGCATTTGGACTGCTATTAGTCCTAAAGAAACCCAAGCGCTTTCAGAAAGGTTTAATACACCTCCACCAGTTAAAGTTACGCAAGGAGTATATGAGGGCATAAAGATTGAGGGTGACGGTGGTTCTTCTTGGTTGGCAATCGATGAAATTACACTAGGCAGTTTTGAATATATCAAACTAAATGGTTCTATCACAGGAACTACTGCTACCTTAAATTGGAATACAATTAACGATGCTACAGGATATAAACTTCAATATGGTACTGAGTCAGGAAACTACACAGATTCGATTATAGTAGAAGGAAAAGATAGCTCAACTTATAAGGTGCCAAATTTGGAATTTGGTAAGACTTACTACTTCCAAATCGTAGCTATTTTCAATGGAGTCGAAACAGTTATTTCAAATGAAGTAGCATTAAATATAAATAATGATAACACTGAGACACCAACACCGGAACAGCCTTCAGGTGATCGTGCGATCCTTGTCGTGACCATGACTACCGGCTTAGAAAAAGAATTCGACTTAAGTATGAAAGAAATAAATGACTTTATCGATTGGTACGAAGCAAAACAAGCAGGAAGCGGAAAGGCATCATACGCGATTGACAAGCACGACAATAACAAGGGGCCATTCAAAAGCCGTAAGGATTATGTTCTATTTGATCGTGTCTTGACGTTTGAGGTAAGTGAATACTAAAGATAGTAATGCTCCACCGGTTTAAACTGATGGAGCTTTTTTCTTGTTGTATAAAGAACGTGCGTTCGCATATAATACAAACAAACGTTCTTATTAGAGTGATGAACATGCCAGTGAAATACTTGGGTTGGTTGGTGGAGATCATTTACGAGGACCAAAGCGGCAAGATTACAAAGCGACTTATCCAGGTCAAGTGCATACGGTCGGGAATGATTAAAGCTGATGATCTATTGTCGGGGCAGCCACGGACTTTTAAGGAATCCGGTTTACTGGCATGCTATCCGATCAGGACGACAGCACAGGGGGCTTAAACATGTTGACGGATTATGAACGGAAGGTACTGAGGATCTTATACAATTACAGTAGTGGGCGGCGACGGCTACCTACAATCCATGAATTGACTGTTAAAACGGGTAAGGGGGATAATGTAGTTATGGCCGCCCTGGAGACCCTTATTACAACTGAATACATACACTGGGAGGATAAGTCTAACACTGCCAATATTGTAATCCTGGAAGGTTGGGAGCGAGAGTCGGAGAAGCCTCAGCTTCCAAAGGTACAGCCACCAGTTCAGCCAAACGATTTAAGTTATTGGACCCAATATTGAGGAGGGATGCAACGTGGCTAGCAAATTAACGGCGAACGGTGTATACGAGGGATCTCGGATTATCCTTCCGGAACATCGGGAAGCGTACCAGGAATGCAGATCTATCACGTTGACCGTATTCAATCCGTTTGATGACGAGGAGCTGCGGGGCGTTGTCACATCGATCGATAAGCCAAACAGGAGAATCAAACTTGTACGTGGTGATGAAGATTACAGCTGGCCTAAAATAGAAGAGATTATTAAAGCCAGCTTATAAAAATCAGAAAAGCCCTAGCCTTTAAAGCCAGGGCACTTCTTGTTATACAAATAGAAAACATCACATAAAAGATCACAATATCTGCGAATAAGGCCAGATATAAATGATACTTTCTTTGAATAAAACTCAGATGGAAAGCAAAAAATCAGCTTGTACAACCTCAAACGTATGTGAGCGAAAAGAGCAGTAAGATGGATCTGATGTACGCTTAAAGTGTAGAAAAAAAAAGACGCTGACAGCGTCTTTTTTTTGTTTGTGTTTTAGTACCCCTAATGAGCTAAACTACCATGTCAGTAGCCTTTTTTTGTTGGAAATAGATTAATAATAGTTGTTTTGTCCATACCTCCATCTAACTACACACGTACATTAAACTATGTTTATGGGGAGATGTCTTGATTGAGTTGTCCAGATGAGAAAATGGTCCCCAAGGCTTACAGGGGATCCAAGGAATACTAGGTGTAGAGGGCATTCCAGGACCACAAGGTCCAGCGGGAGCAGTAGGCCCTCAAGGCGAAGCAGGACCATTCGGGCCGATAGGCGTCTGGAGTAACGGGAGCGGAGCTGGCGTAGCAGGTCCAACGGATCCGACTGGTGTTACTGGCGCTACATGTGCAGTCGGAGGTTTTTCCCTTCGACATATTGGATTTGGATCCGAATAACAAGTTCCGTGTTAACGTGCATATATATTACAGGAGACGGGTCAAGACTCCGGCTGTCCTAGGTTTGATGAACGGAGGGGAGAGACATGGGCATTGAATCATCCTGGATGTTTGATTTTTTTGGAACCGTCTTTCCGGTAGTATTTGTCCTGATTATAGGTATTGTTCTTCTGTCGGTAGGGAAAGAAGTGTGGAGATGGGGGCGTAATAACTCAGAGCCTCTGCTTACTGTACCTTCACGTATTACCAGCAGGAGAATGCAGATGAGTCAGTCGCACTCCGAACCAGGAAGTACAGCCCGTACGCTTTATTACATCACTTTTGAAGTGGAGAGCGGGGATCGTCTCGAATTCAAAGTGAATGGTGATGAGTACGGTTTGTGCGCCGAGGGAGATGAAGGTCGACTCTCTTTCAAGGGAACGCGTTATGTAGGCTTTGAACGCTACAATCGTTTGTATTCAGAGCGTGTACGCGGATAAACCGGCTGGCTTGCGCCATAGTGGCGTAAGCTTTTTTTAATTTCTTTTACGGACAAGCGTTTCTTAATGGGGCTAACGGGTTTCTATATAAGAAGAGACTTTATTCAATTTATGGTCCATATTCGGTGAGTTGATGTAGACTTATATGATGAATGGACCATCCCAATAGAGGAGGAAATGATGATGTCATTTACAGATCAAGTCGTGGTTGTGACGGGAGCAGCCAAAGGAATCGGTCGAAGTGTTGCTGAGGCCTATGCGGTTGCAGGGGCTAAAGTCGTACTTGCAGACTATGAGGAAGCGGAAGGGGCTGCTGCGGCTGCTTCGATTCGCAATGAAGGCGGAGAAGCCATCTTTGTCCAATGCGATGTACGTCAAGAGAAGGATATAACGAACCTCATTCAAACGACAATGGAAGAATTCAAACAAATTGATGTGCTCATAAACAATGCGGGTGTCTCCAGATGGAAATCTCCCTATGAGCTAACGCTGGAAGAGTGGGACGATATACTCAATACCAATGTGCGAAGTTGCTTTCTCGCAAGCCGGGAAGCGGCCAAACATATGAAGCACAACGAAAATGGTGGAGCGATTGTAAACATGGCCTCAACACGTGCGTTTATGTCAGAGCCAGAAACAGAGGCCTATGCTGCATCCAAGGGAGCTATCGTGGCGTTGACACATGCGATGGCGGTCTCCTTGGGTAAGGACAAAATTCGGGTCAATTGTATCAGTCCGGGATGGATTGAGACAGGCAATGTTGAAAAATTGAAGCCAGAGGACCATGAACAGCACCCAGCAGGACGTGTAGGTGTTCCTTCGGATATCTCCCGTGCTTGTTTGTATTTGTCCGATCCGAGCAATACCTTTGTCACAGGGACCAACCTGATTATTGATGGGGGCATGACCCGAAAAATGATATATGAGGACTAGTACCGGGATTTCTCCGGTCAATTGTAAACTTTTGAAAACATAGCAGAAATAAGCCCAAGTTAAGCACTTGGGCTTATTTGTTTTTGGTAACTCGGTTGCTATAATAAATGTGATTTTACCACAGTACAGGAATGGAGGGAGAATATGTTCGGGAACTCATCCCGGAAAGTGTTTTGGCTATTACTGCTGATTGGAGGGATTATAATGACAGGCTTTGAATCTACTGCTGAAGCTGACGCAGATATACGAGCAGCCTGGGTATGGCAGGCCAAGTCTGTCAGTGATGGAGGAAATGAGCTGCTGGACAATGCGGCTAAACATAAGATTAACAGACTTTATGTGAATGTGGATATGAATCTGTCAGAAGAGGTCTATCATACGTTTATATCCAAAGCCAGCAAGGCAGGAATCGCAGTTGAAGCTCTTGGCGGAGATCCTTCATGGGCAGTGAGTGGTCGTGAAGGTCCAATGCTCAAACTGGCGTCCTGGGTGAGCAATTATAACCTGGCTGCAAAGCCGGAAGAGCGTTTTGACGCCATTCATCTGGATATCAAACCGTATGTATTGCCACAGTGGAATGAAGATGCCAAGCCGCTCGTCCAGTCCTGGGTTCTCAATATGAAGCTCTTGCTGGAACAGGTGAAACAGAATGGAGCGGTTGAAGTGAATGTCGACTTGCCTTTTTGGCTGGATTCATACACGGTGACAGGTAGCAGAACTACTGAAGATGCGGATAACGAGTCGTTGTCACACTGGTTTATCGGACAATTTGATCATATTACACTGCTCGCTTACCGTGACAGCGCGCAAGGAAACAATGGAATTATACGTTTGGTAGAACAAGAAATGATATGGGCTGACGCCAGAAGTGGTTCGATTACCGTTGGCGTAAATACCAAGCCGATGCCTGGGGAAGAGTTCACGACTTTTGCTGGCAAAGGTACGGCGCAATTGGAGAGTGTCTTAAGTGAAGTGGCATCTGCATTCACAGATCATGCTTCCTATGCAGGTTCGGCTGTGCATGACATCGTGTACTGGGGGCAGCTGGAGCCAGGGGAAGTACCATTACCAGAGAATCCATCCAATCAACCTGAAATCCGAGGAACCTATATCTGGCAGGCTTCTCAGGTTACGAATGACGGTGGAGATCACATTCTGGAGTTCGCCAAAGCGCAAAACATTAATTGGTTATACGTCCGGCTTGATTTGGATCAACCGTACTCCAGTTATCGCAGTTTTGTGAAACGTGCTCAGGCTCAAGGTATTGAGGTTCATGCGATGGGCGGTCATCCAATCTGGGGTAAAAAGGAAAATCGGCCACGGATACAGCGCTTGATCGATTACGTGAAAAATTATAATGCCGAATCCGAACCGGATGAACGTTTTAAGGGAATCCATCTAGATATTGAACCGTACACCTTACCTGAATGGGAAAATGATCGGGATACGCTGCTGTCCGAATGGGCTGCCAATATTGCTTATTTCCATGAAGAGACGAAAAAGGACAGTGATCTGGAAACGAGTGCCGATCTGGCTGTTTGGCTCGATACGTTCCCGTTACCGGGAAGAGACATGACTGTCAGTGAATACATGATCTCAACACTGGACCACATATCTCTAATGGCATTCCGCAACATTGCTGAAGGCTCCAATGGAATTGCCGACGTCGTCAGTCAGGAAATGAAAATCGCGGATCGTTTGGGTAAACCACTCCTGATCTCGGTGGAGATGAAAGAGAATTTTGAAGGTAAACATATTTCATTTTATGATAAGGGAGCAGCGGAGATGGAACGCCAGCTGGCACTGCTTCCAGATCTGTTAAGTGAGTATAAAGCCTACAAAGGCAATATCGTCCATGCTTACGATTACTGGATTCAAGCCAAGCCCTGAATAGGCAGGTTATATAGGAAATGTTATGTCTCGGGACTTCACTTAGGGTGAGGTTCCGGGTTTTTTTTATGGAAAAAAATAAAATCGTGTCACCGAATGGGCATCTGCACAATACGATATACGGTGATGAAGAGGTTCAACAAGGGAGGAAACAGGATATGGCTGTTATTAAAGCCAACTCGGAAGACGTCAAGCTGCTCGCTAGACTGATGAGAGCGGAGGCTGAAGGTGACGGCGAACAAGGCATGCTGCTTGTAGGCAATGTGGGTGTAAACCGGGTGCTCGGCGATTGCTTGGATTTCGGTGATATTCGGGACATTAATCGAATGGTGTTTCAGAATCCGGGTGGCTTCGAGTCTACGCAAAAAGGGTACTTCTACCAACGGGCAAGATCATCGGAAATACGCTTGGCACAGCGTGTCATTAACGGCGAACGCTTCTGGCCAGCCAGCAACTCCCTGTGGTTTTTCCGTCCGGTGGGGGAATGTCCGCCAACCTGGTATAACCAGCAAAATACAGGCCGTTTCAAGGCGCATTGTTTCTTCAGTCCGACAGGCGAAGACTGTCCAACCGTATATTAAATTTTGGGAGGAATCATTATGATTAACCAGCCGTATCAACCGACACAAGTTATGGGCCAACAGGCCAATTCGCAAGTCCAAGGAACATCATATAAAATTGGTAACGGTATGCCAATGATGTCCCCAACACCAGGCATGGTTTCACCTAGTTCTACAAGCGTACCTCCGCTCGTATCAAGTGGTGCTCCAATGACACCTACGGGTGGAGTGGTAACCACTACTGCGCCACAGTTTGAACAATCCTACATCGAAAATATTTTACGGCTTAATCTGGGCAAATGTGGAACATTCTACATGACATACGAAGGTAACAAAGAATGGAATGCCCGCATTTTCCAAGGTATTCTGGAAGCCGCTGGTCGTGACCATATCATCATCAGTGACCCGAACACTGGAAAACGGATCATTCTTCTGATGGTCAATTTCGACTATGCTACATTCGATGAGCCGTTGTTGTATCAATATCCAGGTGTGATCGGGAACTATCCGCAACAACCAAGCAGACGCTAATCCTTACAGAAAAAAGAACATAATATAATACGGCCATACAGAGCTGTCTCGATTGCGGATGTTATTCCGCAAACGGGGCAGCTTTTCCTATATTATGATATAAAGCATAAACAAATAAAAAATTAAAGCATAAGCAGAAGTAACCTTTTCCTCCAATCAGGGCACTTAATGATAAATACATCAAGCAGCAAGCGCACAGGAAGGAGCAAAACATATTGAAGACATGGATCGATGGAGCACTCCAGGGGCAAGCCGAGGCTTATGAGCAGCTGGTGACGCAATTTCGCGGGATGGCACTGGCTGTCGCCTATCAAAAATTAGGGGATACGTTCCTGGCCGAAGATGTGGTACAAGAGGCATTCACGGAGGCCTTTGCAAATTTGTCCAAACTGGACAAACCTGATGCTTTTCCCGGGTGGTTCAAAGTCATCGTGGAGAGACAGTGTTACCGTCTAATGAGGCGTAAGCAGCATGGCACCGTCCCGGTCCTGGAGATTGAGGATGTAATTCAGGAAGAGAATCAGGCTCATAATCCTGAAGAACAGGCTTTGAAAGGAGAGGTGCATCGCCTCCTGCGAGATTCGATTTCCAATTTGCCAACTTCCATGCAGCTTGCTGTTGAACTGTTTTATTTTCAGGGCTACTCGCTCAAGGAAATGTCGGAATTTCTCGGGGTTAATGTTCCGGCTCTGAAGAAACGGTTGTATGATGCCAGATCGAGGCTCAGACGTTCATTGCCTGTGGCGGATGTGATTTCAGTATTTAGTGATCTATACGAAGGAGGAAAAGGAATGCTTCACATTATGAATGGTGACCATGCGGCAGATCGATTAAGACAAAGCGGGATTCAAGGTGAAATTTTGGTCTGGCGAGAGCTTTATACATTTGGACCGATAACAAAAAATATGAGGAATGAGAAGGAGCGAAGTGAACGTGCACAATATTTGGAGCATCACTTGGGTATTCCACAGACAGAATATTTAAAAATCAAGCAACTTGAGCAGACACTTAAGTCATTCCATCAGCACGAAGAGATCGTCCTGTGGTTTGAGTATGACCTCTATGATCAGGCAATGCTATCGTATTTGCTGCACTATTTCAGGGAACAGGACCTGAAGAATACAAAGCTGAATCTGTTATGCATCGATAACTATCCAGACATAGAACATTTTCGGGGACTTGGGCAACTCACACCCTCACAGATTGGACGTTTATCAGGTACCTGGCACGTGATGGGGGCGGAGGAAATCCAGGCTGGCAGCGAGTTTTGGGCAGCGTATGCATCATCTGACATTCAGGATCACAAGGACTACTTGCTAAAAAATACATCGGTGCTCCCTTTTGCACATGCTGCATTCAAGGCCCACCTGTCCCGTCTGCCTTCTGTATCGAACGGACTGGGCATAATTGAGCAATCGACACTGGAGGCTATAAGAGAGGGCGTGAATAGTCCTTATCCATTGTTCAAGCATGTTGGAGACCAATTGCATATCTTGGGAATGGGTGATCTGGAGTACTGGGCTCATCTGAAGAGAATGACAGAGGAACCACATGCTTTACTTCAATTAAGCGGTGTACAAGCTTTTCCTAACTTCCAGCAGCATCATGATGAATTTCGTCACGCTGTCTTCTCTTTGACCGAACTCGGTATTCAGGTGCTGAATGGAGAAGTAGACTGGGCACTATTAAGACATGATACTTCTTATACTTCCTGGATTGGTGGTCTTCAGATAGGTGAAGAGGAAGACAAACTGTGGCGCTGGGATACCGTTAATGGGAACGTAGTGATCCTATAGAGAATGCGATGGCATCAGAAATAAAATAAAAGCAGTAGAAGCAGTAGAGGGGTAATTGCTTAGCTAACGTGCCAGCTAATCCTCATCATCCATAAAATCATGAAAAAAGAGTATCCCGCCATGCCTGAGCATGAGCTAGGATACTCTTTTGTTAGTTCAACCTTTATTCTACTTGGCCGCATCCAACTTCAATGCAGTTACCATCTTACGGAACACATCCGTATTATCGAGATAGCCGGAGAACAGGTGGGACCCTGGTCCTGAGGCGTTGATTGGTACATCGTCGAATGTGTGGACTTCCTGGCCTTCATCATGAGGCAGGTTACCCGTGTAGTGAACACCGTCCGGGTCTTTGTCCGGGTTAGCGATATACCATGCCTTGTCTTTGACGTTAGGGTCCTGGATGGTAGGACTGATTGGCACCGGATTAGCGAGATAATCCTCATTGTTATCCGGCATATTGCCCCAGCCAACAGCGATCTTCCACTCGGAATCCGGATTGTCCGGGAATCCATCTCCGTTTGCATCCACATACGTCGGGAACTTGGAATCAGCATATGTGCCGATCAATTCACGGAGTTCGTCACCCGATTTACCTTTGGCGGCTTCCGTGTTATACGTTCCGTTTAGAGTAAGGGAATGACCGTGGTCGGATGTGACGATAACGAGCGTATCAGGGTGTTTCTTCGCATATTCCTTAACCTGACCAACCGTTTGATCGAATTCAATTGCATCCCATACGGAGCGTTCAAAATCCATCGTGTGAGCCTGTTTATCAATCGATGCACCTTCGACCATCAGGAAAAATCCGTTTTTGTTCTGTTCCAGCACTTGAAGGGCTGTGTCAGTCATTTCCATCAACGTTGGCTGATCAGTATCCTTGCCCACAATTTCTGCATTGTTAGGCTGAGTATACTCCCGGTCATAATATACGTTCATGTTGCCTTTGCGGAATAATCCAAGCAATGATTTGGTAGAGGCAGACTTGTCCAGATTTGTTGCATCTGTCACGTAGGTATATCCTTCTTTTTTGAACTCCTCCACAATATTACGTCCATCTTTGCGTTTTCCGCCGTCAGCTGCTGGAAGGAACCACTCCAGACCACCGCCAAGAATAACATCCGGTCGATTGGCTTCATTCAGATACATGCTCGCAATCGCTTCTTGCTCCCCGCGCTTACGTGTATGTACAGCCATTGCAGCAGGTGTCGCATCTGTCACATCCGCAGTCGTTACAAGGCCGGTAGCCATGCCACGTGTCCGCTTCACCAGCTCAACGATGTTTTCCACCTTCGGATCGTCAAAAGGGTCTGGTGTATTGTCCGGGTAGACACCCTCGGCATTGACGGCCGTTTTGTGACCAGTTGCATAAGCGGAAGCACTATTGGCTGAATCGGTGACGATCGAATCCATGCCAGAGGTGGTGACCATGCCCATGGCATCCATTTGTTCCATCTCCAGCCAACCCTTGAATTTGCCTTCGTTAATACCCTTGGATACAACACGAGCGGCGGTGCGAATATTGGCACTCATGCCATCGCCAATCATTAGAACGACATTTTTGGCTTGCTCACCGTTTGTCAGTGTCGCCGTGTCTTTGGAAGGATCGAACACTTGGTATACGACCCGTGAATATGTACGCTTGCCTGTAGCCGTCGTCTCGGCGGTTACCACAATGGAATCACTCTCTTTGAAGGCAACATCCCGTATGGTGTATTCTGTGCTCAGTTCGGAGCTGCTTGTCCACGTTCCGGACTTGCCGAAGTATTTGTCCGGTGACAAGCCATTAACCTGGATTTTAATGTCTTGCGATTTTAACTTGGCACCGTTCAATTCAACTCGGAAATCGAGCTTCTGGCCTGCCAGAATCTGAGCGCGGTCAATAGGTAAAATGGTAAATGCGGCCGGGGCCGTCTGTTGCTGGGCAGATACGGGTTCAGCATTGACCTGCCAAGGCACGGCTGTAATTGCAACAGCCGCGCTAAGTAGTAGAGCATTCCATTTCATAGCATGATGGCTTTTCATGAACATACCTCCGAGATCAATTTGTTGTTCTATTTGGAAGTATATAGCTGAATGATTAACTGAGCGTAAGAGAAAAGTTAAACCGTAAGCAAGAAGATGCATATATTTGTTAGTAAAACGTAAAAAAAACTGCGCATTCGGTACATTTGTTAACGAAATAGCCCGTATGCATCATTTCGTTGTCATAGGACACGGATTGACTGTGTAGTGTAGAATTATATAATAAAAGAAGCATATCCTTGTTATTCGACAGAAGAAGGTGGAGGTGAATGCATTGGGAAGTTGAAACTGCATATGAGCGGCAGAATGGCAAATATCCTACATTTTCGAAGGAGGTGGACCTATTTGCCGAGGAATGACGGCGAATAGGAAGATAATTTGAGTGACCCCTTACCGAGTATATTAAATTTATTTTTAATTGCTTTGCTTGTATTGATGAATGGTTTCTTTGTCTCGGCAGAATTCGCGATGGTCAAAGTTCGTGGCAGCCGGATTGAAGCTTTAGTGGAAACAGGTAATAAAAATGCGATTTATGCTTCTAATATTGTACGCAACCTGGATGCTTATCTGTCTGCGTGCCAATTGGGCATAACGCTTGCTTCACTTGGACTCGGTTGGCTAGGAGAGCCAGCGATTGCTCACCTGTTAGAGCCCATGTTTACTGCATTTGGAATGGGTCCGGTATACGTACACGGTATTTCCATTGCGATTGCTTTTGTTATTATTACGATTTTGCATATTGTACTCGGGGAACTTGCTCCCAAGACGATGGCTATCCGCAAATCAGAGACGATTACGTTATGGTCTGCGGCGCTGCTTACGTTCTTTTACAAATTAATGTATCCCTTTATATGGGCATTGAATGGTATGGCGAACAGCCTGCTTAGAGTGTTTCGCATGGCACCGGCCTCGGAGCATGACTCAGCGCATAGTGAAGATGAAATACGCATTCTGATGAAAGAAAGCAATAAGAGCGGTTTAATTGATAATACTGAATTGGCGCTTGTTGATAATATATTTGATTTTACGGCAACAACCGCCCGTGAAATTATGATTCCGCGGACGGAAATGATCTGCCTGAATGCCAATCAGTCCATGCTGGAAAATCTGGAAATTGCCAGTGAGAGCATGCGTACCCGTTATCCGGTTTATAACGGTGACAAAGACCATATTATCGGTTTTATTCACATTAAAGACCTGATGCGATCTCAGCTTACAGATACCATCTCGGTAATTCGGCCGATTCTCGCAGTACCCGATTCCACTCCGATCAGTGACCTGCTCAAGCGGATGCAGCGTAGCAAGACACAGATTGCCATCCTGATTGATGAGTACGGAGGAACCTCCGGCCTTGTAACGCTTGAAGATATCATGGAAGAGATCGTGGGCGAGATTCAAGATGAATTTGACCAGGAGCGTCCGGTGATTGAGAAAGTGGATGAGATGGAATACTCTATTGACGGGCTCATGCTGATTGAAGAGGTTAGTGAGCGCTTTGGTCTGGATATGGACCGGGCAGATTATGATACGATTGGCGGCTGGTTATACTCCAGAGTAGAGACCATCCCACCCGAAGTAGGGCAGTCGGTAGAGTATGATGGATATGTCTTTGTCATTCAAGAGACCGAACATAAGCGGATTTCGCGTGTGAATGTGATTAAGCTGGATCTGATGGTTGAAGGCGAAGGCGCCTAATCCAAAGTATTATTTATGGAGACAGGAGATTCCAGTCTATAGAGAGGCCGTACGGTGGATTATTCCATTGTGCGGCTTTTTGTTTACCCTATAATCGTAGCATGCACGGCTGCAAACAGGGTATAATGGAACGACTTTGCAAGATAGGAGAGGTTGAGATTGAGCTATCGCATTGAGGTTGGATTTACGCCTGTATTTGAATTCATGGCCAGTTTGCATACATATATTTGCCGGAAATCGCATAAAAAGATTGATTTATCCATAGCCTGGGCGCAAGAAACAGAAGGGCAGCTAACACCTGAGCTTGCTGCTGTCTTACAAAATATGAACGTGGATGATGATTGGAAATGGATGTATCTGCTTGTCTGTTTGCGAGTGGAAGCTGAGGAGCCAGAGGATTTTATTGAATGGTTTAGCCAACGAACAGTGCTTGACCTTCATGACATTTTTAGTCGGTACAGTTTCCCTTATACGGATGATATCGCTGCTTTCCAGACCAAGATGACCTATGTCTTAACCGGCTGGAATGAGCAATATTTTCGTTTGCTTGATCCCGCCATCTTGCAGCATCTGCGCCAGGAGGTTCTGAACCGCAAGGAACAGTTAAATCAATCTCCCCAGAAAGAGGTACTCGACGATGCGACCAACGGGTTGATGTTCCGGGACATGAAGGGGCTGGATAGACTACTGCTTGTGCCACAATTTCATTTTCAACCGCTAAATGTCATCCTGCATTTTGGGGATACTCTGCTGTGCCATTATTCCTCCAGATTGTATATGGGAGATCACGAATATATTCCGACCCATCATTTGCGTGTGATTCGCAGCTTGGGAGAGAAGAACCGACTGAAAATCATGCGTTTTCTGCATCAGGGACCACGTTCGTTCATAGAAATTGTTCGTCACTTGAAGCTCTCCAAAGGAATTACTCATGACCATCTTTCCAAGCTTCGTGGAGCAGGGTTGGTCTATGCGCATTTTGAAGGAGAGAGCCTGGTTGAGTATTCACTTCGTCTTCATGCACTGGAGCAAATTTTACCGAATGTCATGAATTATTTGGAGCAATAACGTTTATCAAAATGTGGTTTTTAGAAAAAAAGAATTCCTCTGATACAGCCGTATGTTTGTTGTGGCCGAACTGAAATTTATTCAGTAAATCCGCGCAAAACATACGGCTATTTTATCGCTTTAAAGTGGATATTAATGGGTTTAATATAAATATTTTTTTGTGGTTCTCTATTTACAGAACCAAATGCGGTTCTTATAATAGGGCTTATCGAACTTATACCTTACTAATTTCATAGGAATTATATATATTCTGGATTATTTCGGGAATTAGGAATGGCTGAGCGAGAAAAATATGGATCATTTATGAATTGGGGAGGATTTTATGAGAGTGAAAGGTTTATCCGTGGCATCGTTAATCATCAGTAGTGCGATTGTGTTATCGGCATGTGCTGGAGGTGGGGGAGCAAAGACCACTACTGCTGGAAGCGGGACAACAAATTCGGGCACACAAGCGACTCCGGTTTCAGCAGCACTGGATGCACCCTTTCAGGCAACGGACCTGAATCAATTACCTGAGACGGCAAAAAAACGAACGGATACGGTGATTGTGGGACTTACGGATCCCAGTGGGGCTTTCACACCGTACTTCCATCAGAGTGGATATGATGGCAACGTTGCTTCATTGCTATTTGCTTCACTTGTGACCGTAGATGAGAAAGGATTGCCTGTTCCTGATCTCGCTGAAAGCTGGGATGTGTCAGACGATCAGCGTACATACACGTTTCATCTGAGAAAAGATTCCAAGTTCAGTGACGGCTCCGCGCTCACCGCAGATGATATTGCTTTTACATGGACCATTCTGCATGACAAGTCGTATGACGGTGGATTCGATATTTTCTCCACCAAGGTGAAAGGCGGTAAAGCGTATACCGAAGGAAAGGCAGATCACATCGAGGGTATTAAGGTCATTGATCCGTTAACGATCTCGGTCACGCTGGAACAGCCCAACGCAACTGCTCTGCTTACATTGGGCTCAGAGGTGTTATCCAAAGCCTACTACGGCAAAGACTATCAATTCGGCAAGCTTGAATACATTAAAAATCTTCATGCAACACCTGTAGGCAATGGTCCTTATAAACTCGAAAAGTTCATTCCGGGTCAGGAAGTTCGATTCGTTGCCAACGAATTCTACTACAAGGGCAAACCGAAAACCGAGCACTTCATATATAAAACATCGGAAGGAGACACCTGGCAGTTTATTGAGACCGGAGAGATCGACTTCACTTCGTTCACGGCTACCCAGGAGAATATCGATAAGCTGAAAAATATCCCATACCTTGACCTTCTACCTTACACACCAAGTACATACGGATATTTACAGCTTAATCTGGAGCATGAACAGCTTCAGGAAAAAGAAGTACGGCAAGCCATCACCTATGGCCTGGATCGTCAGTCCATCTATGTGGACGCCAACCAAGGGGCAGGGGCTGTTGCCAACATCCCGACTTCACCTATTTCCTGGTCATATACGGAAGAAGGTATTAATCCATATGCCTATGATCCGGACAAAGCCAATCAATTGCTGGACGACGCAGGTTGGGTGCCTGGAGCGGATGGCATCCGTGAGAAAAACGGGAAGAAGTTGTCCCTGCATTTCCTCGGAACGAAGAGTCCGGCTACAGATATCTTCATTGCGGTGGCCAAAGAAAACTTTGAAGCGATTGGCGTGCAGTTCCAGCCGGAAGTCTTCGCTGATTTCAACTCGCTTGTTTCCAAAGTGGAGGGCGGCGATTACGATGTAGCTTCCTTCTCTACACCGATGTTAACGGATCCTTCGGACGGTGTACTGCAATTTGTGGATGGTGAGCTGAAGGGCTACGACAATCCCAAAGTGAAAGAGCTGTACAACAAAGGTCTGGCTACGACAGACATTGAGGAGCGTAAGACAGTATACAAAGAGCTGTACCAGTTGCTCAACGATGAGCTGCCTGTCATTTTCACCAGTTACAAAAAAACAGTCTACGCCTATAACGGTCGGATCGATGGACTCTCTGTCAGTCCATACCGCGGGATTGCAACCAGCTTGCCGGAATGGTCTCTGAAATAAGCGGTGGTATGAATCAAGAAACATCAATACCGAAATAAACAAAACGTCCCTTGTGTTTGCGATGTCGCAGATGCAGGGGACGCATTGATAAGGAGCCTGATATGAGCACTTACATTGTGAAACGGATGACATATATGGTTCTTATTTTGCTGGCCGCTTCCGTTCTGATCTTCAGTCTGTATGCACTTACCCCTGGCGACTACATCTCCAGCAACATTAAGCTGAGTCCTGAGCGCAAGGCCGAACTGCGAGAATTATATGGACTGGACAAGCCCGTTATCGAACGGTATCTCATCTGGATGAAAAATGCTGTAAACGGGGACTTCGGATATTCATTGGCACAACAAAAGCCAGTGCTCTCGCTGTTCAACGAATATATCTGGAATTCATTCCTGTTAGCTGCAGTGACTACGTTCCTGACCTGGTTTATCGCGGTTATTATCGGTGTGATCGCTGCCTACAAGCAGTACTCGTGGTTCGATACCTTCGTGATGATAGGCATATTTGCAGCCATGTCCGTGCCATCTTTCTTTATCGGATTGTTTTTGATCAAACTGCTGGCGGTTGACCTAAAATGGTTGCCTCCAGGCGGCATGATGACTACAGGAAGTAATGCTACCGGTCTGGCCTATGTCAAAGAGGTGATTCAACACATGACCTTGCCTGTAATTGTTATGACCCTTCTCGGGGTAGGCTCACTTACCCGTTACTTCCGCAGCAACATGATTGATGTGATCAAGCAGGATTATATTCGCACAGCACGAGCCAAAGGTTTAAAAGAAAGCAAAGTTTTATACACCCATGCCTTGCGCAATGCTCTGTTGCCTGCGATAACACTGATTGGATTCGAGCTGCCGTCCTTATTCGGTGGTTCACTTATTATTGAGAAAATATTCAGCTGGCCTGGTATCGGCCAGTTATATATGCAGTCCTTTTCGCTACGGGATTATCCGCTGCTGATGGGCTTTACCATGTTTATCGCCATTCTGACCGTCATTGGAACGCTGCTGTCTGATGTGCTCTATCACATCGCAGATCCGCGTGTCCGTTTGCAATAAGGGGGCTATGAACATGACAATCTCTTCATCGTCTGTAACGAGAAATGCCGCAGAAGCTACCTTACCTTCAAAGGTTCCGGCCAAGTCTTCTTTATGGAAATTGTCGATCCGAAGACTGCTCAAGAACAAACTTGCTGTTGGCGGATTCATCGTGGTTTTGTTGATGTTTGTTGCTTGTTTCATTGGACCGCTGTTCTCACCATATACCGATAACAAGATCAATATGACAGCGATGAAACAAGGTCCCGGCATTCATCACTGGCTTGGTACGGATGCGCTTGGTAGGGATGTGCTTACCCGTGTGCTGATGGCTGGTCGTATCTCGCTCACTGTTGGTTTGGCTTCCATGGTTCTATCCGTATTTATCGGCTCCTTGCTTGGAGCCATCGCCGGATATTATCGTGGCATTGTTGATCAGGTCATTATGCGGATTGCCGACTTGCTGCTTACGATCCCGGGATTGCCGCTACTGTTCATTTTCGGCGCGTTGTTATCGGATTGGAAGGTTCCGCCGGATTCCAGAATGTATATCGTCATGTTGATGCTCAGCTTTGTCAACTGGCCCGGTATGGCCCGAATGGTACGGGGACAGATGTTAAGCTTGCGAGAACGTGAGTTCATGCAGGCCGCTATTGTTCTTGGCTTGCGTGACCGTCGCAAACTGTTTCACCATCTTCTGCCCAATATCGTTCCGCTTCTCATCGTCATGGCGACTCTGAATATCGGAGGGTCCATTCTCAGCGAATCGGTACTTAGCTTTTTTGGACTGGGTGTCATGCCCCCAACGCCTACATGGGGCAATATGATCGATGCAGCCAACAACATGATTGATTTTCAACAGCATCCGTGGTTATGGATTCCGCCAGGGCTGTCCATTTTCGTGACCGTTATTGCGATTAACATTTTTGGTGATGGTCTTCGAGACGTATTAGATCCCAAACAGAAGAGAAGGTGAGCACGCCTCATGCAAAATATGATTGAAATTGAACAACTTGAAACTCATTTTTACTCAGAAGAAGGAAATGTCAAAGCCGTGGACGGCGTAAGCCTGAATGTACGTGAAGGGGAGACGGTGTGCATCGTTGGTGAATCAGGCTGTGGAAAAAGTGTAACCGCCATGTCGATTATGGGTTTGATCGAGGAACCGGCAGGTAAGGTGGTTGGCGGTGCGATCCGGTTTGGTGGACGGGATCTGCTCCGTGAAAGTAAATCCTCACTGCGCGCCATCCGGGGCAATGACATCTCCATGATTTTTCAGGAACCGATGTCCTCTCTGAATCCCGTGCTGAAGATCGGTGAGCAATTAATGGAGCCGCTGATAGTACACTTGAAAATGAGTAAAAAGCAGGCTCGTGCCAGAGCGGTTGAGCTGATTGCCGAAGTTGGCATTTCACGTCCCGAACAGATTGCAAACAGCTATCCGCATGAGCTGAGTGGAGGTATGCTGCAGCGCATTATGATTGCCATTGCCATCTCATGTAACCCGAAACTGTTAATCGCGGATGAACCAACCACCGCACTGGATGTGACCATTCAAGCGCAGATATTGGATATGTTACAACACATCAAGTCCCAATCAGGAACCTCCATTCTGATGATTACGCATGACCTTGGCGTTGTAGCCGAGATGGCGGATTATGTCGTTGTAATGTATGCAGGCAAAGTGGTGGAAGAGGGGAAAGTGGTGCAATTATTTGAATCTCCCAAACATCCATATACCCAAGGATTACTACGCTCCAAGCCAATTATCAATCAACGGCAGGATGAATTGTATTCGATACCCGGACATGTACCTGATCCACTGTCCTTAAAAGATTCCTGTCATTTTGCTGATCGTTGTGAGCACTGTATGTCGATATGCACCACGCAAATGCCGACGCTGAAGCAGCTTGGACCTGGTCAGAAGGCTGCATGCTTTCTGTATGAGGAGGCATTGAGTCATGTCTGAACCTCTATTGAAAATTGAACATCTCAAAACCTATTTCCCAGTGCGCAAAGGCTTATTGAATCGTACGGTAGCCCATGTGAAAGCAGTCGATGATATCAGCATCACGATTCATGAAGGCGAGACGTTTGGATTAGTGGGTGAATCCGGAAGTGGCAAGAGCACCGTTGGAAGAACGATCGTGCGATTAACGGAAAAAACGGAAGGACAGATTCGTTTTCAAGGTGTTGACTTGCATCAGTTATCTATGCAGGAAGTGCGGAAGATCCGTCCGCAGCTTCAACTTATTTTCCAGGACCCCTACAGTTCACTGAACCCGCGCATTCGCATTGGTGATGCGATCGGGGAGGCTGTATTGGATCATGGGTTGGCTACCGCAAGCGAGGTTCGTGATCTCGTCAAGGAGGTACTCGGAGCCTGCGGATTGTCATCTTATCATATTGATCGTTTTCCCCATGAGTTCTCTGGTGGACAGCGACAACGGATTGGGATTGCGCGAGCTTTGATCTTAAATCCGAAACTGATTATCGCAGATGAACCGGTATCAGCACTGGACGTGTCTATTCAGGCTCAGATTATCAACCTGTTCAGACGGCTTCAGCAAGAGCGTGGCCTTGCTTACTTGTTTATTTCGCATGATCTGAGTGTGGTGGAACATCTGTGTGACCGTATTGGCGTGATGTATCTGGGCTCCATGGTCGAGACGGCCTCCAGAGATGAGTTATTCGGCAATCCACTGCATCCGTATACGAAAGCCCTGCTATCAGCTGTACCTGTGCCGATTCCCAAATTGAAACGGGAACGAATTGTGCTTAAAGGGGATATCCCCAGTTCGGTGAATCCGCCACCTGGATGCAAGTTCCATACACGTTGTCCATGGGCAGAAGATATCTGCAAGCAGCAAATTCCAGCGTATCGGAACGTTGGAGCGGATCATTTTGTAGCCTGTCATTTGGTTTGAAGCATGTGAGAGTAATTTCATATCAACGGTATCTTATGGATACGTAATGGAATTATTTAGGTTTCATCCATTCTGTATGTGTTCATTCGAAGAAGTATCAAAGTACCAAAAGACGCTGCCGACATGTAAGTCGGAGCGTCTTTTATTTTTTTTGAAACCTTCTAACCACTACATCCGTTTAATATTTACACAAAATCAAATTTGGAAAATGAAGGGTGGATACATATGCGGAAATTAAGAATAACGTCCATGCTGAAAGTCATGATTGTTGCAGCACTAACGGCACCCATAATTCTTGCGCTACCAACCGAAGAGGTTGCTGTTGCCAGTCCAAGTATCCAGCCTCACGCGCTTACTCCACCGCCACCGCCTTTGGAACCAAGTATTCATGCACTGACTTCCCCAAAATATATTTATCAGGCAGAGGGGACTGTTATACCTGGAGGGGGGCTGACTGCGGTTGTAAATACAACAACAACGACCTTCTCGGAAATGAAATCGCTGCAAGTCGATTATCGACTTGAACGCTGGACGGGATCGGCCTGGATTCTCTATCAATCCGGTTCCAAGAAGAAAACCCAAACGCAGACCCTGAATGCCCAATCGAGCTGGACCGTGATAACCGGCTATTACTATCGAGTCGTCAGTCTTCACACGGCCGATGATGGGGTCAAGCCTGAGACGACAACACATATTTCAAGCAATGTATTATTTTAATTTACTTGCGAGTACTACCTGGAAATTTTTGTTCCTGCAGGTCGTTGGCAATGGCAGTCATCTCTTCTTCCGAGACGGTTCCGAATAAGCTCATATTGACAGAACCCATCATCCATTGAAAGGTATTATAGGGGGGACCGAGGTACATAAATGCATCGCTGCCATCAGCCAATTTGACGATACTTGTTTCGCGAAGCATGGGCCCCTCAATGACCTGACCAGGCGAAACATAGGCATAATCAAACTGAATGACTTCTTCTTCACCATTTTTGCCTTCGCCACTATAACGAACCCTCATTCGTTGAGATTCGTAGTAATCTTCCGGATTGACGGGATTGAGGGTATCCAGCATGAGCTCAAATTTGATCTTTGTAAACCGCTCGGGAATCGCTTTTGATAACAAAAAATCACCCATAAATCCCGAGCGTGCTATTTCCTTGGTTACAACAATAGGTTCAAGTAAATGTGATGTCTCATAGAAGGGGAGAACAATATCTTCATCCTCTTCTGGTTCGTCTCCAGAATAGAATTTGGGAGCTTCATTAACTCCTCGTTCAGGAGGTGGAGGGGTCTTAGCTGTCGACGGATCAGCGCCAAAATGAGTAGTGCGATCCTCAATAACAATGGATTTCATCCCATTGCCCCATTCCTTGATCGATTGTACAAAAGGGGAGACGGCTTGCGTCCCGGTAGGCATACTGAAGATGACGGCGCCGATGGTCACGGACGCAGCCACAATAACAGATAAACGTATGGTGCGCATTCTTTTCTTGCGTGCGCCAACCCGGGCAATTTCCTTTTGAACTCGGAGCCAGGATTGACGCATAGGTTCGGTGTTGGAAGCAGGGGTGGCAGATGCAGCCTGATGGAAGGCTTCGTCAAAAGCCATATCAAACGCGGCATCGAAAAAATCGTCTTCCAGCTCTGAATCGAATGAATCAATATGCTTATCGGATTTGCCTTTGCTCAATACTTCCACCCCATTCCTTATGTAATTTCTTTTTGATACTTCCGCGGGCTCTGAACAAACGTTGCTTCACAATTTCTTCGGATGTATCAAGCAGATCGGCCATTTCCCGATAGGAAAGACCCTCTTTCCAGCGTAGCTCCACAAGTACACGGTATTCCGGCTTAAGCTGTTCCAGATAGAATTCGATGGATTCCTGCATCATTTGAGTCTCCACCGTGCTCTCCACGGAAGCGGCCGTCTGATTAATTGTCTCCATATCTATAAAAACACTATCCGTATCCAGTTGGTTACGGTTATTTTTATTTTTTCTCAGATAATTAATGGCGGTATTCCGTGTGACAACCTTCAGCCATGCTTTCAGTTTGACTTCGTTGTCGAAGAGAGGTTTGTTTTTTATGATTTTAATAAAAGCTTCCTGAATGATATCTTCTGCTGCTGCACGTTCTTTGATGATGTAAACGATGAGACCATGTACCATATTATAGTATTCGTAGTACACTTCTTCTTGAAGCTGCGGGCCCAAATTATGGAAATCTGAGGCTAAGAGTAATTGGAGCCGATTGGCCATGATGTTCTCCTTTCTGGTGAACAATCCACAAACATTGGTATCATTTCATTTTACAACATTATATGGAAGCGATACAATGGGAGGTTAGTCTGACAGAAGCGGAAAAAGTATAGCCGAAATAGAAAGAGGCCGCCTCACTAACCACTAAATCATGGTCAGTAGGCAGCCTCTATGAGTTACTTAATAATCGCAGAATAACAGGTACAAATGGCTTAGAAAGCCCAGTCACCGTTCAGGAAGATGGCTTCACGCTCACCATTTGCTGTCACGCCATAAATATTCGTTTCCGGCGATCCCATCATGAAGTCTACGTGAGTAATGCTGGAGTTCATGCCGCGAGCTGCAAGCTCCTCGGTTGACATGGTTTTGCCACCATCGATATTGAAGGCATAGGAACTACCGATAGCGAGGTGACATGAAGCATTCTCATCATATAGCGTTGTGTAATAGAGAATACCACTTTCCGAGATTGGAGAATGGAAGGGCACCAAAGCGACTTCACCGAGATAATGGGAACCTTCATCCATATTGATGAGTCTTTCTAGTGTATCTTGACCTTCTTCGGCGTGGAAATCAATGATGCGTCCTTTTTCAAACGTAAGAGAGAAGCGATCAATGATACTTCCGCCATAACTGAGTGGTTTGGTGCTAGACACTTTACCGTTCACCCCAAATTTGGCTGGTGCTGTGAATACTTCCTCTGTCGGAATGTTGGCCACAAAACGAGTGCCTTGTTCATTAATGCTGCCCGCTTGCGCCCAAATGTGCCCTTCAGGAAGATCAACGGTAAGGTCGGTTCCCGGTGAGACAAAATGCAGAGTTTTATATTTTTTGCTGTTCAGGGCAACTGCTTTGTGCTCCAAACGCTCAATATGCTGCTCCCAAGCCGCTACAGGATCTTCCAGATCAGCTCTTACAGCAGCAAAAATGGCTTCCCAGAGCTGTTTCATCTGCTCAGCAGGGGGAAGGTCAGGGAATACTTTGGCGGCCCAATCCGGCGAAGGACAGGCTACTCCTGTCCAGCTCATTTTGTCTGCCTGCTGATACTGACGATATTTGGACATCGCCTGACCGTATGTACGCTGATGAGTGGAAATGCGTTCTGGATCGATGCCTTTTAGCAGGTCCGGGCTGGATGACAATACGGTCAAGAACGCAGCATTGTTCGCTGCCAGCTCCTCAAGCTCAGCGGCATGCCATTTCGGTGCATCTTGGAAGGAGTCCTCAGGGGCCATTTCAAACCGCAGTCGATTGACAGTTTCGTCTCCATATTTGATGATAACTTTCTTTGCTCCGGCCTCGTAGCCTTTGCGCACCAACAAACGCACGAATTCAGCTGTATCAATCATCGCGCTGATAACGAAGATTTGTCCGGGCTGAACGTTGGCTCCAACTTTTACAGCCAGTTCAGCATAACGATCCAGTTTTTGTTCAAAACTCAACATATCAAGTTCCTCCATATCATGAATGCCCCGCATACGCAGGAAAAGAGAGGAGTGACCCTCTCTCTCATTTACACTATTTTAAATTAGAAAGCCCAGTTGCCTTGAAGGAAGATTGGCTCTTCACTACCTTCAGAAGTAACACCGTGAATGTTCATTTCTCCTGATCCAATCATGAAATCCACATGAGTGAGACTGGAGTTCATGCCATGGCTGATCAATTCCTCTTTGGACATCGTTTTGCCGCCTTCCAGACAGAAGGCATAGGCGTTCCCGATAGCCAAATGGTTGGATGCATTTTCATCAAAGAGGGTGTTGTAGAACAAAATATTCGTGTCTGAAATTGGCGATTGATGTGGAACGAGAGCTACTTCACCCAGATAATGTGCGCCTTCATCCATTTCAATCAAGCTTTTCAATGAATCGAGTCCTTGTTCGGCAGTATAATCGACAATTCGGCCATTTTCGAAAGTGATGGAGAAGCCGTCGATCAGGTTGCCGCCATAGCTCAGTGGCTTGGTGCTGCGAACTGTTCCGTTAACTCCAGTTTTCAGTGGAGCTGTGAACACTTCCTCTGTAGGCATATTAGCAACGAAGACATGTCCCTGCTCATTGATGCTACCACCGGATACCCACAGATGTCCTTCAGGAAGCTCTATTGTCAGGTCTGTGCCAGGTGCAGTATAGTGAAGCTTTTTGTATTTTTTCTCGTTAAGCAGATCTGCACGGGAGTCGAGATTCAGCAAATGTGTTTTCCATTCTGCGACAGCATCCTGCTCACCGATACGAACGGTTTTGAAGATGACATCCCATAATTTATCAATTTGCTGCTGTGCCGGAAGATCAGGGAATACTTTGGCCGCCCATTCAGGGGAAGGAACGGCCACAATGGACCAGCTGAATTTGTCTGCCATCTGATAGGAACGATATTTCTCCATCGCTTTACCACGAACTTTCTGACTAGTCACGATGCGTTCTTGAGGAACGCCTGCAAGCAGATCCGGATTTTCTGCAATAACATGCAGAATGGCGGCACCTTCTTCTACGAGTTCAGTCATTTCTCCGGCAAACCATTTTGGTTCAATAGAGAAGGATTCTTCTGGTGCGAGATCATAATGAAGACGTGTAATAACCTCATCGCTCCAGTTTACTTTGACCAGCTTGGCACCTGTGCCATAAGCAGCTTTGACGATTAGGCGTACAAAATGTGCTGCCGAGATTGGTGCGTTCACGACGAGAGTCTGCCCAGGATGGACATTAACACCGACTTTGACAGCCAGTTCGGCATATTGTTGTAAATTCGTTTCAAAATTGTTCATGCTATTTTTTCCTCCTGTTTGGTATAATGTCGTAGCTGTTTGTTATTATAGTCCTCATTACAGGTATGTAAGGAGTCAGTATGGTTCCCTCATTGAATAAGGTATACGTTGCTACGATATATATTGTACAATTAACCAATAATAATTACCAAACTAGGTTTACCATAAATTGTGGAGACCTGCAACTGAAGAGAGATTAAAGGAGAGAACGATTGTGAATATTGAGATTATTCGTGCAGAGATGCGTCGTGAAGATGAGAAGAATTATGTAGGTAATACGGTTTTTCGTGCAGAGGGCGAAAAGTCAGTTTATGAGATTACGTTTATGAGCAAGAACGGCAAGGATTGGGACTATAGTCTGCATTTCACTGAACAATCCGGTGATGAAGATGAATTGTTGCGTATGGACGAGCTGCTGGAAAACGATGACGATATGTACAATCAGCTGCTTGATGCGGCACTGGACGCTTTCCCGGCATAATAGGACCGAGAGGTTCTTGTTCTAATATGGAATGTAGCTGATTATACTAGACGGTGTATGCCTGAAACAGGGCGTCCACCGTCTATTTTATTGGGAATAAGGAATAGTTACTCCAGAAAAGGGAAGTCTATGACAGATGAATGGAACCAGAGAGACAATCCGCCTGAATGGGAGGTAACCGTGAATGGCATCTGACAATCTGATTACAGCAGGAATGACGGGACTTGAAGAAGTCGCGCACGATATCCTCAGTCTGCGTACACTGTTCGTTAATGTTGTGTTCATCGGGGAGCCTGGAAGCAGGAACTGGGTGCTCGTGGACACTGGAATGGCGAGTTTCACTGATCAGATTCTTCATGTTGCAACTGAACGCTTTCCTGGTCCACCGTCTGCGATTATTTTGACACATGGTCATTTTGATCACGTCGGGACCGTCATCGAACTGGAACAATTCTGGGGCGTCCCGGTGTACGCACACCCGCTGGAACTGCCTTATTTGACAGGTGTGAAGGATTATCCTCCGGCCGACCCTACTGTTGGTGGCGGTTTGATGGCACGACTGTCATTTGCTTACCCTAATGAAGCTATTAATCTGGATGATCGGATATTCAGTCTGCCGGATGATCATTCCATCCCAGGTGTTTCTGGCTGGGAATGGTTGCATACACCAGGTCATACACCGGGCCATGTGTCGCTATTTCGAAAAGAAGACCGTACACTGATTGCGGGAGACGCGATCGTCACCGTGAAACAGGAATCGCTCTGGAGTGTGCTGCTTCAGGACAAACAGTTGCACGGTCCACCCGCGTATTTCACGACGGATTGGCAAGCGGCTCATCGATCAGTTCAGCATATTCGTCGACTGGAGCCCATAGTTGCTGTTACCGGGCACGGACATTCCTTAACCGGAGAAATGCTGAGAGATTCGCTGGAGCGACTCGATCTTGATTTTGAACAGACCGCCGTTCCGGATCACGGCAAATATGTGGATTAATAGAGCAGATGCCATACATGGGTATTCCATTGAAATCTGGAATGATTCATTACGGCAGCATAAGGGGATGGAGACAGCCACGGAGCATCGTAGCTGTCTTTTTTGTCGTTCCATCATGAATTTGTTCTCTATCATAGATTGGTATTTTGTGCCCGGTCATGATATAGTCGAGCCGTATAATATAACCTTAGTATGCAGGAGGTACATATAACGATGACACAGCAAAATGCAGCTTTCGAAGAACAATTTGGAGGTATACCAGCCGTCTGGCTTCGTTTTAATCAATTCGAAGCGGCAGTTATTCCAAGTGTGGGTGCCAACCTGGTCGCTTTCCGTGATACAGAGCAGGGATTCCGTTATTTGCGGGAGCCAGACCAGGAACAGATGGATGAATTTATGGCTGCACCTGCCGTATACGGTATTCCGATTCTTTCCCCACCAAATCGCTATGAGGATGGTCGCTTCCCCTGGAATGGTGAAGTTTATCAACTACCTATAAACGAACCAGCTACAGGCAACCACCTGCATGGATTCCTGCATGATGCCGAGTGGAAGGTTGATGGGTACGGTTCTGACGAGTTGGAGAGTTATGTTGTGCTCAGTCAGGAAGTGAAGGAAGGACATGAGTTCTACAAATACCTGCCGTTCACCTTCACAGTGACGCTCCGTTACTCGCTAAGTAGTCTGGGACTTCAGCAGCAATTGAATGTTCGGAATAACGGGAAGGAACGTATGCCGAACCTGTTCGCATTCCATACAGCCATTAGCGTACCTTTTGCACCGGAAAGCCAGGCATCCGATTACACCGCCAAAATAACGATTGGTCAGCGTCGTGAATTGAATGAACGTTCTTTACCTACAGGACAATTTCAACCGCTTACACCAGAGGAAGAGCAATTAAAGGAAGAGGGCGTTAGTCCGTTTTTTGCAGCCATGGACAACCACTACACGGCTGAACCACAGAACGGTCGCAACTATATGGAGCTTACTGATCATCGTACCGGTGACAAGCTGGTATATGATGTAGGGACTTCGTACAAGCACTGGATGATCTGGAATAACAATATGGCTGGCGGATTCTTCTGTCCTGAGCCACAGATGAACCTCGTTAACGCCCCGAATGTACAAGGCATTCCTGCTGAAGAGATCGGTCTGATTGGTCTTGAGCCGGGCGAATTATTCGAGCAAACCAGCCGTCTATATCCGATCAAAGCGCAAAAATAAATACTCAAGCACTTTGCTTCACGCTTACATTTTTGTCGAAAAGGTGAAAATTGCACAGGCAATCATGTATAATATGACAAGATACACAAGCTTTGCTCATAAAAAGCATTTTGCATAAATCCCAAAAATGACTTTGGAATCAACAGATGTAAGATGCTGTGAAGAAAAGAATGTATACGTATTTTTTTAGAGACCCAAACCATCTTTTTGGAGGAGGAAAAGCAAGTGGAATACCGCATTGAGAAAGATACGTTAGGTGAAATGAAAGTACCAGCCGACAGGCTGTGGGGAGCTCAAACGCAACGCAGTAAGGAAAACTTTCCGATTGGTCGCGAGCATATGCCGATGGAAGTCGTGCGTGCTCTTGCCATTTTGAAAAAAAGCGCTGCAGCTAGTAACCATAAATTAGGTAAATTGTCCGCTGCCAAATCGGATGCGATCGCTTATGCCGCTGATGAAATTATTGCAGGTCGGATTGATGATCATTTTCCTCTCGTGGTATGGCAGACGGGTAGCGGAACACAGTCCAACATGAACGTAAACGAAGTCATTGCCAATCTGGGTAACCAGTTGCTTGAACAAAAGGGCAAGGAGGAACGTCTGCATCCGAATGATGATGTAAACATGTCCCAAAGCTCTAATGATACATTCCCAACGGCTCTGCATGTTGCAGGGGTACTTGCTGTTGAAGATCAACTCTTGCCGGCAATCGCGGTGCTGAAATCCACTTTTGCAGACAAATCGGAACAATTCAAAGATATTATCAAAATTGGACGTACTCATCTTCAGGATGCAACGCCAATTACACTCGGTCAGGAGATCAGCGGCTGGGAAGCGATGCTCGATAAGAGTGAACGTATGATCCGCGATAGTGTGAATTATATGAAAGAACTCGCAATTGGTGGTACAGCTGTGGGAACCGGAATTAATGCACATCCTGACTTTGGTGATTATACAGCCAAGGAAATTGGCAAGCATACCGGCAAGGATTTTGTATCCGCACCTAACAAATTCCACGCACTTACAAGTCATGATGAAGTGGTCTATGCTCACGGTGCAGTTAAAGCGCTTGCAGCTGACTTGATGAAAATTGCCAATGATGTTCGCTGGCTGGCTAGTGGCCCACGCAGCGGTCTGGGAGAGATTCGTATTCCGGAGAACGAACCGGGCAGTTCCATTATGCCAGGTAAAGTGAATCCAACTCAGAGCGAGGCGATGACCATGGTGGTTACGCAAGTCATGGGGAACGATGCTGCGATTGGCTTCGCGGCAAGTCAGGGTAACTTCGAGTTGAATGTGTTCAAACCGGTTATTATCTATAACTTCCTGCAATCTGTCCAGCTCCTTGCTGATTCCATTGTTGCATTCAATGATAAATGTGCGGTGGGTATTGAGCCTAACCTCGGCCAGATTGAACACAATTTGAATAACTCGCTTATGTTGGTTACCGCTCTTAATCCGCATATCGGATATGAGAATGCAGCCAAAATTGCCAAGCTTGCGCATAAGGAAGGACTGTCTCTGAAAGAAGCAACATTGCAGACAGGTCTGCTTACGGAAGAGCAATTCGATCAGTATGTTGATCCAGCGAAAATGATTGCCCCGAAAGCTTAATCAGTCATTATCATGCGAACTTCATTCCAATAAACAAGCGACCTGCATACGCAGGTCGTTTTTTAACTCGTGCGGTTCTTGAACTAATGCTTGTCAGTATATACGTATACATATAAACTACATATGCGACTGTTTTTTTAATTGATCGGAATTGTTTATTTCATTGGAGGTTTCTGCGTTGTCGAAAAAGAGAAGATTTACGATACGCTCCAAAATTCTATTGGGCTATCTAGTGGTTGTGTTGTTATTTGGTGCCGTTTTGCTGGTGTTATCTGCCCAAATTGATGCATCGCAGAAGGAAATCGATTTTATCAGCCACCACGACCTGGAAGTGCATAACCTGACCAATGCAATTGAGAAAAATGTTCTGAATATGGAAACAGGACAGCGGGGATTCATGATCACCGGGGAAGAAAGTTATTTGGAGCCATACAACCAAGCGCTAACCCAGTGGAACTCCAATTATGCCGAACTGTATGAGCTGGTTAGTGATAACCCATCCCAGCAGATGACTCTGGAAACCATCAAAACACATATTGTCCGCTGGATTGATGTTGCCGGATCAGCCTCGGTGGCCCTAAAGAGACAAGGAGATCAGGATAAAGTCATTGAATTTTTCCATTCCGATCCAGGGAAAGGCGAAATTGATCTGTTAAGATCCGAGTTCGAGAACTTCCGCAATACAGAGTTGCGACTGACGGAAAGCCGGGTGACCGAGCTCGCAGCACGAAGCTCCACATTGCTTACCATTATGTATACCTTATGGGCTGCCGTTGCCGGACTATCTGTTGCTGCAGCGCTCGTCATTTCGGGCAATATCGTCAAGACCCTGCGTGAAGTCAAACATACCATCAGCGACATATCTCAAGGCGGCAATCTCACACAGCGTATTATTGTCCGTACACAAGATGAGGTCGGTGATTTAGGTAAAGAGACGAACTTATTGCTGGATACGGTACAGGAACAGAATCGACTTAAAGATCAGGTTGCCAGCATAGCTACACTCTTGCAGAACCCTGCAAGTTTGGAGGGACTGTCACGGTTGTTCCTAAACCAAGTCGCGATCCTGCTAGAAGCCCCTTATGGCGTGTTATATGCGATGAAAGAGAACCGTCTCATTCGTGTAGCTGCGTATGCGGCAGATGGAGAGAAAGAGCGTTCCCTCGGTAAAGTATCCGTTGCACCGGGTGAGGGATTAGTCGGTCAGAGTGCGATTGAGAAGCGAGTTTTGCAGATGAACGACTTGCCTCAAAATTATATTCGCATCTCATCGGGACTTGGTGATGCGTCAGCTGCATCACTCACGGTAGCCCCGGTGGTATTTGAAGGTAAAACGATAGCTGTAATCGAACTGGCCTCTATGAAGCAGATCGAACCAAAGGAAACAAAGTTGCTAACCGAACTGATCGAAATCTTCGGCGTCTCGCTTCATTCCACCATAACACGCATGGAATTACAGCATTTGTATGATGAATCACAGGTGTTGAATGAAGAATTGCAGACACAATCGGAGAAACTGCAGGCACAGACCGAAGAGATGGTGTCCCAGACGGAAGAATTACATATGCAGACAGAGGAACTGCACATGTTGAACGAGCGTCTGGAAATGCAGAAAAATGCGGCTGAGACCTCTGCTAGCGAACTTGCAGAAGTAGCCGATCAGTTAAGGACAAGCTCTGGTTATAAGTCTGAGTTCCTGGCGAATATGTCCCATGAACTGCGTACCCCGCTGAACAGTATGCTAATTCTGTCCGAGATTTTGGCTGAGAACAAACATCAGCACTTAAATAGTGAAGAACAGAAATATGCTTCGGTGATCCATGCATCAGGTAAGGACCTGTTGAATCTGATTAACGACATTCTCGACCTTTCCAAAGTGGAGGCTGGGGAGATGGAAGTGGATTTGGATGATGTCTATCTTGGAACCCTGCCGGAAGCGATGAATCAATATTTCCTGAAAACGGCTGAGCAAAAAGGAATAGATTTCCGGATTCAGCTTCAAAGCCCTCTGCCGGAAACGATTTTTTCCGACGAGATGCGGTTACACCAGATTTTACGGAATTTGCTATCCAATGCATTTAAGTTCACCAATGAAGGGGAAGTAGCCTTAACCATCTCCAGAGTGAGTCTGTCCAATCCTGAAACGAACGGAGCAGAGACGGATGTCATAGCCTTCTCGGTTAGTGATACCGGGATTGGCATTGCGGACAACAAACTGCTGCAGATCTTTGATGCCTTCAAACAGGCAGATGGAGCCACCGCCCGAAAATACGGTGGGACTGGACTGGGACTGTCGATCTCTCAATCTCTTGCCAATCTGTTGGGAGGATCAATCTCGGCAACTAGTCGCGAAGGACAAGGAAGTGTCTTTACTTTATTCCTCCCACTTAGAAGGGAAGAGCCTGAGGTTATGCAAAACTCCAGATTGTTCTTGAACGAGGTAGCCGTGACTGCTCCTGAAACAAACAAATCTTCAGGCGAGAATTCAACAAACGTCGAGATGTTATTGACGCCACTTGAAGAATCATTATTGAATGGCCGCCAGGTTCTTGTTGTCGATGATGATATTCGAAATGTGTATGCCTTGGCAAATGCCCTTGAGCAGTATGACATGAAGGTGATTACAGCTCAGAATGGCTACGAGTGTCTGGAGATGTTAGAGAGCGGAGAAGCGAACCCGGATATTATCTTGATGGATATCATGATGCCAGAGTTGGATGGATATGAAACCACTCGCCAAATCCGTGAGAGATTGAATCTCAAGAAGCTCCCTATTATTGCTTTGACTGCCAAAGCCATGAAAGAAGATCGTGATAAATGTATCGCAGCAGGAGCCTCAGATTATATTAGCAAACCGCTCAATATGAAAGAGGTACTGTCCCGGATGAAATTGTGGCTGAGTCACGAAACATTGGGAATCTGATCCTTTCCGTTTGTAATTCAACATGTATCAATTCGAAAATAAAACCTATGCCAGTTGCGGAACGATTGCTGCAATTGTGTCATGGGTTTTATTTTTTTCTCATGTAAGCTATTTAAAAGAAAATGATGTTATAATACTTAACAACATTCAAGGGATATTTCAATAAAATGGTTAAAATTAAGTATTACACCTTTATTCAGGTCCGGATGAAGGACAAAGACCGCTTTATGCGTTATATATATGGGAGGTAATGTCCATGCAGCTTACGGTTAAAGAGGCTTTACAGGTGTACCCGTTGTCTGAGGCCAGATTGGTTGCAGGTGGGGAAGGGACTTCACGGATGATGAAATCCGTTAACGTCATGGACGCTCCAGATATAGCGGATTGGATCAAATCCGGAGAATTGCTTTTCACAACCGCGTTTATTATGAAAGACAGCGAGACCGATGCACTTCGTTTGATGCGCCGCCTGAACGAACGTGGTTGTGCCGGATTAGGCATAAAATTGGGCCGTTTCTGGCAGGCCATTCCTCAAGGAATTATCGAGGAAGCAGATCGACTGCGATTACCGCTGCTGGAACTGCCGTTCCAGTTTACATTTTCCGACCAAATGAATGCGTTATTCAGGGCTGAACATGAACGCAGCAATCGTTTACTGCACGAGGTGGTGCAGAAACAGAAAAAATTGATGCACTTTGCATTGCAACAGCAACAGCATCGTAATGTATTTGCCGAACTGGCTACCGTGTTGAATTATCCGCTTGCGGTTATTGGATCCCGCGGCCATGTACTGTATGGCAGCGAAGGCATTGCGGCAGATGCAGTAGTGCAGGGTTGGCCTTGGAAGTCCGTCATGCATCGAGTGAAATGGAATCAGGCAAGCTGCCACCGGGTACCAATCAAGCAGAATGATGAAGAATACGGATTTTTGCTCGTCTTTACAGACTCGGCGCTGTCACTTAGAGCGGAGGAAGAATTGTTTCAGCAGGCTGCGGATGTCCTGGCATTCTATATGGATATGACCTATCGTGAACACATTAACCCCACCGTTCAGGATGAGATGCGTACGCTGTTAACTCAATATCTAGATAACAAAATGACGGTAGATGAACTCACCAAGCTCAGCGAAAATAAAGGGGTTCATTTGTTCCAGGGGACCTATCAATGTGTGTTGATCACACTGGAACCGTCTGTTTTTGCAGAAGGAAAGCTGCTGAAGCAGATCCACCGCGAGTTGCAGTACAACCCACTTATGCAATTCACAGCCTCACAGCATTTTCAGATTGAAGATGGCATACTATCCATCTATACTTGTCCAACAGGGCGGGATTATGGAGAGGAATTATCAGCATTCCTGCTGAATCGGTTCGGTGATGTTCTTGCAGCACAGGAAGCCAAGGGAGCACCTGCACCGCGGTTTTGGATCAGCAAAATGAAGCATGAACCGAAGTCACTGCGCGAGGCCTATCAGGAATGTCTGGATACCCGTCAACTGGCTCGCCGATTCGGTATGAAAGATCGGGCTCTCCAGTTCGAGATGCTGGAATTCGCCTATGTATTCCAACATGTTCCGGATAACATCATGGAGAATTATTGCAATAAAGTACTTGAGCCTTTACTGGCGAGGGACGGCGATCCCAATCAGGTACTAATGAATACGTTGGAATCTTTTATCGAGAATGATGGACTTATTAACGAAGCTGCGAAGCAGCTGTTTGTGCATCGGAACACCGTTACCTATCGAATGGAGAAAGTCGGAAGTTTGCTGCAAATGGACTTTAAGAAGACTAATGATCTGCTAAAACTAAAGCTGGTGTTCACCTTCCGCAAGTTTGTGCGGGATAAAACCTCGGCAAGACCTCATTCGCATAATCATTAATCCGACGGCAGGCCCATTTAATAAGTAGGTAATGATCTTAACCCTTATTCCGAACAAGGTTTGTGCAGCATGACAATGAAGCAAACGTGTCAGATAAAACCGTATTTCCCTTGAGGAAGTGCGGTTTTTTTGCGCTTTTCATTACATTTGAACAATCAATTCCCGTGCACTACTAACAAATCACATAACTGATGTTATGTTATATTACAAAATTGCGTAAATATTGTTGTCGCAGTACGATGAGGCACTTAAAATGAAGAACAACATTCCACAGAAGACCGGAGGTTCTAACATGGGCGATTTCATTAAACTCGTTAACAGCTGGTCTATCACACAGTTCGTGCATACGTTTGGCGGACTATTCGAAGAATCACCTTGGGTGGCGGAGCGTTCTTGGCCTTCACGACCATTCGACTCTTTTGAACACATGATGAATGTGATGAAAAACGTAGTTCAGACATCCGATGAAAAGGTCAAATTGCAGTTGCTTTGCAATCACCCGGATCTCGGTGCACGAATCAGCATGAGCAGCAATTCCGTTCAGGAACAGGCTGGTGCAGGGCTTAATTCACTTTCGGCGGAGCAATATAACGAGCTTAGTAAATTAAATAAAGAATATACAAGCCAATTCGGCTTTCCTTTTATATTGGCCGTGAAAGGTCATACAGCTCAGTCCATCTTGGAGTCCATGCGGAACCGCAATAGGAGAGGAAGAGAGGAAGAATTCCAGACCGCCCTGAAGGAAGTGTTCAAGATCGCTTCTATTCGATTGGAGCAGTGGCTGGTACAGGTTGGTCTTGAAGATGAATTTGGATGTAAGCCATCCGAAGTAAAGCAGCGGACCATGTATTATGGCAAAGGTGATGTATGGGTGTACCGCTCATACGCCAAACCGTTGACGGGTATTCAGGCCATACCGGAATCTCCATTTACCGGACGCAATAATATCCTGTTCGGATTAAACATTAAAGTAGCCGTGCAAGGCGACGAATTTCTGCCTTCTTTTATCGAAGGAGATAATTCTCTCGTTGTTGCAACGGATTCAATGAAGAATTTCATCCTGAAACATGCTGCGGATTACTACGGAGCTACGGTGGAAGGTTTTCTCGCTTACGTCAGTCGACATTTTCTGGAGACATATCCGCAGATGACCAAAGTGCAAATGACGGCAGATCAGATTCCTTTTGAAGATGTGCTTGTTCGCAGAGAAGGAAGCCTTCGTGCAAGTGAGCTGGTATTCCGTTATTCCCAGAATGATCGGGCGACAGCTGCACTTGAAGCGCAGCGAAAAGGAAATCAGGTTGAACTGAGCAATCATTTCAGTGGTGTCGCAGATATCAGGCTGATTAAGGTCAAAGGCAGTGAATTTGCCGGTTTCGTCAAGGATGAGTACACGACCTTACCTGAGACATGGGATCGTCCACTGTTCATTTTCCTGAATATCAATTGGCGTTACGAAGACCCGAGAGATGGCATGGATGATCAGCGCGGACGTTATGTAGCGGCGGAGCAGGTAAGAGATGTAGCTGCTGCCGTATTCCATGCGTGTCGTTCGGCATCCATTCAGCATCTGATTTATCAGATTGGACTTAGGCTCTTGCGTCGATTTGGACAGCTTAGTGAGGTTTCATTCGAATCCAACAATCGGAGATGGGAAACGGTGCTGGAGGAAGTAAAAGAAGGAGAAGGTAAAGTATTTACCGAGGCCAGACCTGCTTATGGGTTTCAGGGCTTCTCAATGACAAGGGATGATCTAGAGGATGACCATTGGGGCTCAAAGAAAGAAAGGGAGGCATGATGTCGGTGGCTGGTGGACGGATTACTACGCATGTGCTGGATACTTCCAAGGGCGTTCCGGCCGCAGGTGTGCGGATTGAACTTTTTGTATTGCATAGGGATGGCGAGAAGGAAAACAAAATGAAAGTTGCTGAATCGGTGACTAATAGCGATGGGCGTTTGGATGCACCGTTGCTTGAAGGAGGGAAGCTTGAGCAAGCGGTCTACGAGCTTCAGTTCAACGTTGAGGGTTATTACGCACAGCGATCTCTTGAAGAATTGGGGCAGGCATTATGGACGGTTGTACCGATTCGGTTTGCCGTTTCCGATGCTGCAAGTCACTACCACATTCCTTTGTTGATTGCGCCAGGAGGTTACAGTACATACCGGGGAAGCTGAAATATACGAATCCGGTTCTGATCAGGGGAGGGTCATCCATATGACAAGATTAGACACGATCATCCGGGGGGCCCGGGTTGTATTGAGAGATAGCGTGGAAGAGCTGGATATTGGGATTACTGGTGAAAAAATATCTGCTTTGTCCTCACACCTATTCGGTGGTGAAAACACTGAAATAATAGAAGCAAATGGGCTTACTGTGATGCCAGGGGCGGTGGACATCCATGTTCACTTCAATGAACCCGGACTGGCGAACTGGGAGGGATTTAAGTCGGGATCAGCATCATTGGCTGCTGGTGGAATTACGACGTACGTTGATATGCCGCTTAATGGTGTCCCCCCAACGATAAGACCGGAGGCTTGGGAGTCGAAAATGAAAGCAGCCGACGGTCAATCCTATGTTGATTATGCGTTCTGGGGAGGACTTGTTCCCGGCAATCGGGGTGAGCTTGCACCTTTGGCTGATATGGGGGCGGCGGGATTCAAGGCATTTATGTCCGAACCTGGCGGAGAAGGGGAAGACATCTTCGCCAGAGCGGATGACGATACACTTTTGAATGGCATGTACGAGATCGCAAAACTAAACCGCGTGCTGGCGCTTCATGCCGAAGACGAGACGATGGTTGCTGAACTGGGGGCCAGAAGTATTGCAGATGGACGAATTGGCCCGATGGATTACGTGCAATCTCGCCCAGCAGAAGCAGAGGTTCAGGCGGTGTCACGAGCACTGCAATATGGGGAGCAAACCGGATGTGCACTGCATTTTGTTCATATCAGTACACGGGAAGCGCTTGATCTGATTGCAGAGGCAAAACAGCGCGGGTTGGATGTAACTTCTGAAACATGTCCCCATTACCTGACTCTGACAGAGGAGGATGTTGTCCGGTTGGGAGCTGTAGCGAAGTGTGCGCCACCTTTGCGAAGTATGGCTGAGCAAAATCGGTTATGGGATGCGCTGGGAGCAGGTCTGATTGATGTTATCGCATCCGACCACTCACCCTGTCCGCCATCGATGAAACAATCTGATAATTTCTTTGAAATCTGGGGTGGCATCTCGGGTGCGCAAAGCACGCTGCTGCTCATGTTGGAGGAAGGACATCTTCAGCGAAATGTAGCCCTTCCGCTACTCGGAAAAGTTCTGGCTCTGCAACCTGCAAGAAGACTTGGGTTGGAGAGTAAAGGTGAGATAGCCATCGGCAAGGATGCGGATCTGGTACTAATTGATTGGGAGAAGAGTGCAACCTTAAATACGGATGATCTGCACTACACACATAAACAGAGTCCTTATGTGGGACGCACGTTTTCCTCCAGCATTGTAGATGTGTTCTGCCGGGGCACACGAATATACAGTTCAAAAACAGGATTATCGGATGAACCTTTAGGACGGTTTATCCGGGCTAACTCATCTGTTCCGGTTGGTGTTGAAGGAACGGAGGGGGTGTCATGAACGACGTTGAAGGACACACATCTTCTGGAACGAAACGTCCCACCCAGCCTTTGCCGCAATTGGAGCAGGTGGAGATGAAAGGCATGCTTGAATGGTTATCCGCCTATGGCGCTGATGCCCAGGGTGGTGTCACACGTCTATTGTACGACCAAGCATGGTGTGAGGCACAGCATGCGCTTGCGGCAAAAATGCAGGAGAAAGGGTTGGCTCCTGAATTCGATCAATCGGGCAACCTGTATGGAACTCTGCACGGTAGAGGTATGGGTTCTGAAGTGGGAAAAGGAATGGAAGAGGCACCGATTGTTACGGGGTCCCATATCGATACTGTGGTGCATGGTGGAAAGTATGACGGCGCATATGGCGTAGTTGCGGGAGTGCTCGCGCTAGAGTATCTGAAAAAAAATTTTGGAGTACCCAAACGAACGCTTCAAGTCGTGTCCTTATGTGAGGAAGAAGGTAGTCGATTCCCCTTCGCTTATTGGGGATCACGGAGTATAACGGGGGTAAGCGGGCTGGAAGAAGTTCAACATTTGAAGGATCAGGAAGGCAATACCTTTGCACAGGCAATACATGATGCAGGCTTTGGACCAGATAGTAGCTATAGAACGGCTTCACAAACATACGGTGCGTTTATAGAACTTCATATCGAGCAAGGCCAGGTCCTTGAACGATTGGGCCATTCGATCGGTATTGTATCGGATATTGTAGGCCAGAAACGCTTTAGCATTACAGTAAGTGGCGTAGCTAATCATGCCGGAACTACACCGATGGCATGGCGCAAGGATGCACTTGCAGGTGCAGCCGAAATGATTACAGCCGTAAGAAACATTGCGCTTGAAGCGGGAGAACCACTTGTAGCCACAGTGGGACGAATAACAGCCGATCCGGGTGTGGGTAACGTCGTTGCATCCCGGGCCGTATTCTCGCTCGATATCCGGCATATCAGGCAAGAGAGCATTGATCGATGCTGGCACAATATGCTACAGGAATTTAGCAGAATCGCAGCCGAGCAACAGCTCGGACTGAACTGGGAGGAGCACTTGTCTGTCACACCTATTCCGATGAACGAACAGATTACGTCAGACATTCGTGATATTTGTGAAGTGGAGCAATTATCCTATATGCACTTGCCAAGCGGCGCAGGACATGATTCGCAGATCTTTCAGCCGGCTTGTCCTACAGCGATGATCTTTGTACCAAGCCAGGATGGCATTAGCCATAATCCCCTTGAATATACAGCTGAAGAAGACCTGATGAAAGGTTTCCGGGTTCTGGTTCAGTTACTCTATAAATACGGTTACGGGAGTTGAGTGAAGATGTCCAACTATAAAGAATTGTCCCCGTCCTTGCGGACGATCATGACACCGGGGCCAGTTGAAGTCGACCCAAGAGTTCTGAGGGCATTATCCTTCCCGATCCTGGGGCAGTTTGATCCGGAGTTCACTTCCCTGATGAATGAGACGATGGCCATGCTGCGTGAACTATACATGACAGACAATGAGTGGTGTTATCCGGTAGATGGTACATCCCGCTCAGGGATTGAAGCCGTGCTGGTCAGTCTGATTCAGCCAGGGGACAAGGTGCTCATCCCCATCTATGGACGTTTCGGACATCTATTGGTTGAAATTTCGGAGCGATGTGGTGCCGAGGTTATCTTTTTTGAAACAGAGTGGGGAACGGTATTTGATCCCGAAGAAGTTATTAAGGCGATCCATGCACATAAGCCGAGTTTGGTTGCGATGGTTCACGGTGAGACATCAACCGGGCAAATGCAGCCTCTCGCCGAGATTGGCAAAGCCTGTCGTGAACTGGATATTTTACTTGTGGTTGATGCGGTTGCCACAATTGGCGGAACACCTGTCGAGACAGATGCCTGGCATCTGGATGCAGTCATGGGAGGAACGCAGAAGTGTTTGTCCGTTCCATCCGGGATGGCGCCATTAACGTATAACAGCCGTGTGGAGAAGAAACTGATGAGCCGCAAAACCGTCGAACGGGGCCTCCGCGACGCAACAAGCGCTCGGGCTGAAGGGCGCACGATTGCCAGTAATTATTTTGACCTGAGCCAATTACAGGACTACTGGAGCTCGGCACGATTGAACCATCATACAGAGGCAACTTCGATGCTCTACGGTCTTCACGAAGGACTGCGAATTTTGCTTCAGGAAGGTCTGGATGCCCGTTTCCAGAGACATCGGATCAATGAACGTGCGTTAGTCGCGGGAATTCAGGGCATGGGGCTCAAACTGTATGGAGAGATGTCCAGTAAACTTCCAATGGTCACCTGTATCGAAATTCCGGAAGGCATAGACGGAGAGTCGGTACGCAGCATGCTTCTGAACGATTTCAGTATTGAAATTGCCAGTTCGTTTGGACCATTGAAAGGCAAGATTTGGCGTATTGGTACGATGGGATTCAGCTGCCAGCGCAAAAATGTACTCCATGTGCTGGGCGCACTGGAAGCTGTACTGTTGCGTCATCGTCACGCCTTGCCAGCAGGCGAGGCCGTACAGGCAGCGCTGGATGTGTATGCCGGGAAGGAGGGCGCCTTATGTTGAACCAGATGCCGATATCCAGGGAGGTGATGGTTACCTCCCCACATTATTTGGCGAGTGCGGTTGGCAGCTCAATGCTCCAGCAGGGTGGTAACGCTTATGATGCTGCTGTCGCTGTAAGTGCCGCGCTGGGCGTAGTCTACCCGCACATGACTGGACTGGGCGGAGATGCTTTCTTTCTGATTCACGACGGTGCAAGTGGTGACATAACGGCCTACAACGGTAGCGGTCGTTCAGCAGCAGGCATTCATGCCGACACGTTCAAAGCGATGGGGATGAGCGCCATTCCTCAGCGAGGTGTGCTTAGTGCAATTACCGTTCCTGGAATGGTAGATACATGGTGGGAAGTCTGGTCCCGCTATGGGAAGTTAAAGTGGGAACAGTTGCTTGAACCAGCTGCGCTATATGCGGAAAAGGGATGTCCTGTATCTCGAAATCTGCGCCTGTGGCTGGAACGTGATGAGGATTTCATTATGGGGCATTCACCGCTGCGAGCGGTATTTGCCCCTTTTGGTACACTTTTGCAGGAAGGGGATCTGCTCTTGCAGCCTGATCTTGCCTCTTCCATTCGCCTGATTCAGGCAGGTGGACGCGATGTTTTTTATACCGGGGAACTGGCGGAGCAGCTAACTTCGGCTATTCGTGAGGATGGCGGCATGCTTGCCCCAGCAGATTTCGCGGCTCACAAGGGAGAGTGGGTGAAGCCGATCACTACCGATTACCGTGGCTATCAAGTTCACCAGATGCCGCCGAATTCACAGGGCTTCTCGATGCTGATGATGTTGAATATGCTGGAACATATTGATCTATCTTCCGTGGCGCGCACGTCCCCCGAGTTTTATCATCTGATGGCTGAAGTGGTCAAAAAGGCATTTCGTGACCGTGATCGTTATCTCACAGATCCGGATTTCAGGGATATTCCGCTGGAAAATTTGTTGTCCAAGGTTTATGGAAATGAATTATGGAACGAGATTCAGTCCGCTCCACCTGCTGTGGCACAGCCTTTTCTGTCCAAAATGATGGGTCAGGATACGGCTTATGCGGCGGTTGTGGACAATGAAGGCAATGCCGTCTCGTTTATCCAGAGCCTGTACTTTGATTTTGGCGCTGCTTATGTGCCCGGGGATACGGGTGTGATCATGCAGAACCGAGGTTCCTTTTTCTCACTTGATCCGAAGGACGCTAACGTATTAGAACCAAATAAACGCTCATTCCACACCCTAATGCCGGGTCTTGTCACTCGTAACGGGAAACCTTATATGCTCGTAGGCACGCAGGGTGGTGAAGGCCAGCCTCAGACACAGTTATCAGTTCTTACGGGTGTACTGGACTACGGTCTGAACATTCAGGAAGCCATTGGGCTACCGCGTTGGGTGTATGGGCGTACCTGGGGCGAGGAAGGCGACACGATGAGAGTGGAGAACCGCTATCATGACGACGTATGTGACACGCTTACCCGATGGGGACATAACGTCGAAGCCAGAGCGCCGTGGGACGGGATTATGGGGCAGTCACAAGGGATTGTCATCCGTGAAGATGGCATGATTAGTGGGGCAGCAGATCCAAGGGGAGATGGCATGGCTATCGGGTGGTAGCGTGATTTATGTAAAGCATCATGCATAGATCCAAAGAAGATCATCTTTAAAATGCAGGATCAGAATAAGTAAATTTACGCAGATAGATACGGATAGGGGAGATTATCATGGGAACGATCCTGCTAAAAGGTGCACAACTCGTCACAATGAATGCAGAAGAGGATGTATTTACGGGAGATTTGCTGATCGAGGACAATAAAATCAAAGAAATTGCGGAGCATATCGATGTTCAGGCAGATCAGGTCATTGATGCTCGAGGCAAAGTACTGCTTCCAGGTTTTATCCAGACGCATATTCATCTGTGTCAGACCTTGTTCCGTGGACGTGCGGACGACCTGGAACTGATGGATTGGCTTCGTCAACGCATTTGGCCGCTTGAGGCGGCGCATGATGAAGAGTCTGTCTATTACTCGGCGATGCTCGGCTTGGGCGAATTGATTTCCAGCGGTACAACAACGATTTTGGATATGGAGACCGTGCATCATACCGATTCGGCTTTTCAGGCGATGGCTCAAAGCGGCATTCGGGTGATTTCCGGCAAAGTAATGATGGATCACGGGGATGAAGTTCCTGAACCGCTGCGTGAAAATACGGCTACCTCGCTGCAACAAAGTGTCGATTTGTTGGAGAAATGGAATGGATTCGGCGGTGGGCGCATTCAGTATGCGTTTTGTCCACGCTTCGTCGTCTCGTGCACCGAGGAACTATTGGTTGAGGTACGTGACCTATCGAATAAGTACCATGTGAAAGTGCACACCCACGCCTCTGAGAATCGTGGCGAGATCGAACTGGTAGAACACGAACGTGGCATGCGCAACATTGTCTATCTGGATCATATCGGTCTGGCTACCCCAAGACTGGTGCTTGCCCACTGTGTGTGGCTGAGTGAGGAAGAGAAGGAGATTATTCGCAAACGCGGTGTAAAAGTCACCCACTGCCCTGGATCGAATATGAAACTCTCCTCGGGTATAGCGGATATTCCTGATCTGCTGAATCGCCAGATTGCGGTGGGGATTGGTGCCGATGGTGCGCCGTGCAACAACAATCTGGATATGTTCCAGGAAATGCGCCTGACCGCGCTCATTCAAAAGGTGCCTCACGGTCCAACAGTGATGGACGCCCGGACGGTGCTGCGCATGGCGACGATGGGTGGAGCAGAAGTGCTCGGAATGTCCAAGGAAATCGGCAGTCTGGAAGTGGGGAAAAAAGCAGATATGTTACTGCTGGATCTGGATGATTTTCATACGTACCCTTCCTATGAGACTGATGTGTACTCCCGTGTAGTCTATTCTGCAACTCGCAGCTGTGTAGACACCGTTATTATTGATGGAAGCATCGTGCTCCAAAACCGGAAGATTCAAACGATTGATCGTGGTATCGTACTTCGTGAATCGGATAAAAGTATTGCAAGATTGATGAAACGCATCTAATCAAATGCAAACGGATGAAACTCATCCAATGGACTGTCTGAGCAGGAGTTAGACTATCAATCTTCGCTAAAAAGGCTCAGAATCACTTCTACAGATTCGGATTCAAATCCCTGAAAGGATGGAGACGCCATGGAAATGCATGATATGTGTGCAATTGCAGCGCGGGAACCGCGCTGTGTTCTCGCAACAGCAGTTAAGGTAGAAGGTCATGCTTACCGTAAGCAAGGAGTCTCTATGCTTTTGACCGAAGAAGGTACGATGTATGGCAGTATCAGTCCAGGTTGTCTGGAGAGTGATCTGCAAGCTAGGGTGGACCGTGTGCTGGATACACAGCAGTTGGAATTCGTGGAGTATGATATGCGTCCCGAAGATGATCTGTCCTGGGGAGAAACCATTGGCTGTGGCGGATTAATTATAGTGCTTTTAGAGCCGGTATGTGGTGAACTCAGGTCGATCATGTCCCATATGCATGCGTATTTTCAATGTGGCTCAGCTGTGGTACTAACCCGTTCATTCTACGATCATTACACCCAAATTCATTATGTGATTCAGCTCGCTGAGGATGAGGAAAGCCAGACATCATTATCTCATTCCCCAGTTGCCAAGGGAGCTTCTCTAGGGCCAATAAATACATTGATTACAGAGGATACACCGCGACTATCGTTAGTCGTTATTCATTCGTCTGAAGCTGACGCTGTCGCATCTAATTCTGGAGAGAGTGATCTTCAGAGGCATGGATTGAATGATGCAGAGCGGTGGGATGTTCCCCTCCAGATCTCTGCAAGATATGAGCCCAAATCCCGTCTAATTATCATTGGAGCCGGAAATGATGTGATTCCGGTCGCCCGTCTGGGCAAATCAGCAGGATTTCGTGTGCTCATAGCAGATTGGCGAGAAACCTTATGCACCGCTGAACGCTTTCCGGGGGTTGAACTTATCCATGGTTTCCCAAGTGAGATCATGCCTGTACTGGATATCCAAAGCGGGGATTATATCGTATTGATGAGTCATCAGTTTCCTAGAGAACGGGAATTTCTTGAATTACTTGAGGATCGAGATTATGCATATCTTGGTATTATGGGCTCCAGAACACGGACAGCACGTTTGCTGAACGATCTCCCCCCACTAAAACATCTGCATTCACCCGTTGGCTTGAACATTGGTGCCGACGGACCGGAAGAGATCGCAATCAGTATCGCAGCAGAACTTATTGCCTGTAAACGAGCTGCTGTTGCTGCAGAGCGTCGCGACGTACAGAGGGGGATTGCACATGCGACTGACGGGTATCGTGCTAGCGGCAGGTAAGAGCAGCCGAATGGGGCGGGATAAACTGTCTATCGTCATGCCTGATGGAAGATGTTTGGCTGCATGGACATTGGAAGCTGCATTGAATTCCGATTTGGAGAAAGTTATCTGTGTGGTCAAACCTGAGGATTCACTGGCATGGATTCCCTCCATCTGGCTTAATGCAGCATCATATGGCGGTAATCTTGATATGAGGACGAAGCTACAGATTGCAATCTGTACCGACTATGCATACGGTATGGCCATGTCCCTTCATTGTGGCATTTTGTCTGCAATGGCATACAGGCCAGAAGGTGTGATGATGATTTTGGCAGATCAACCGTTATTGCAGGCACGAGATATTAACAGGGTTGCTGAATCGTTAGCCGCCAACAAACGGTGTGATTATGCAGCAGCTACGGATGGCAGTGGAGGTAAGCCTCCGGTCGCCTTCCGTGAACATATGCTGGGGCCTCTTTTGTCGCTCAGCGGAGATGAGGGGGCGCGAAAAATCATACGCAATGCCAAATATACAGGCACACATGTATCGTTGTCTGATTTTAGCTTTTGGGATGCGGATACCGAACCAGAGCTCGAGCGCATTTTGGATTATGTGAATGGAATAAGATGATTGAAAATCAAGGCAGAAGGAGCGATTCCTTGTGTATTATTTCTCGAAGTAATGAGGTCAGCCAGACCATCTGGTTGGTCTCTTTATTGTTTTCACCTAATTGGTAATGAAGTGGCTTTTGTTAGCTTTTGAGAATTAATAATGCATCAGGCACAAATTAAACCATCTATTTATACGTTTATCCAAAATGATGTGAAGATAATTGACCTTATTGTTGCAGTCCCATATGATTTGAAGAATTATTTGGATCATTCGTTCATATCCAACACCCCGCAGACAGATTCCAGATAGAGAAGGGAGATGGAAGGATGGTCATGCCGGCATATGGGTCAGGAGCACAGCCAACGGTTTGGCAGCCCGTTAATCTAGATGAACTTCAAGCTTTAAAGAATGAGCTGTCCGGGAAATATTATTTTGCAGCAGGGACCACATTATTACGTACTCAGTGGGAGGGCGGCCTTGTACCTGTACCTGAGCATATGATCAGCCTTGCTCGTATTCCAGATGCAAGCGGCGTATATGTGGATGGAGATGATTTGGTCATTGGAGCACTGACGCGATTAAGTCATTGTGCCACAGACGTTCTTCTACAACAGCTGCCCATTTTACAATCTGCAATGAACGCTATCGCCGCTCCTTCTATTCGAAATATGGCGACAATTGGCGGAAACATTGTATCGGGAGTAGGAGACTCCATTCCCGCACTGCTTGTCTACGATGCACAGCTGTACTGGATGACGGACAATGGCATGGAGATGCGAAGTCTTTCCTCCTGGCTGAACGGCGGTCGTGAAAGCAGTCGCAACCCGAATGATGTATTAATCGCCATTCATATTCCGATGAAACATACGCCTTTCCTTGATGTTGCGAGCGAACGGACATTTGTAACGCGTGAAATATCATTTTACCGCAAGCTGGGTCGGCGGGAGACCTTTACAGCATCGCTGGTGACGATTGCATTTCACGGAGAAGTGGATATAGATGGCCACTGGATTAAGATAGCGATCGCTGCAGGTGGAGGTTCAGGTATGGCCATGCGACTTACGGAGTCGGAAAAGCTGCTTCTTGGCGGGGAGACTTCGGTTATGCAAGCTTCATCTTTAGCTGCCTCGGTTATGGCGGAATTCGTGACTTATAGCGATGCATTCGCTACAGAAGAGTACCGCAAACAAACGGCAGGTAATATGCTCGGTGCCGGACTCTGGGAAGCACTTCGCTTATAGAAGAAAAACCATTTTGAAGAAGCTTGAAGAAGGGAAGCGTGAGCCTAAAAGATTTTGGAAAGGGAGAAAGGAGATAGAGAGAGCATGCTGTTGAATCGGGATAGTAGTGGGAAACGTTGGCATCTGCGGCCAGATGGGGTAGGCAAAGTAACGGGACAGCTTCAATATCTGACAGACATGACCCTGCCCGATATGATCCACGGAAGGGTCCTTCGAAGCTCTTATCCTTATGCTCGCATATTGTCTATCGATATTACCGGAGCGGAGGCTATGGAGGGTGTATTTGCCGTACTCACCTCCAAAGATGTACCCGGTTTGAACCTGTTTGGCATTGCAACTCCGGATCAGCCTGTATTTTGCGAGCATGTTGTTCGTTATGTCGGTGATGCCATTGCCGCAGTTGCTGCGGACTCCCCGGAACGTGCAGCGCTCGCTCTGGATGCCATCCATGTTGAGTATGAAGAATGGAGTCCGCTAGACAGCCCAGAAGCTGCACTGGCACCCGGTGCACCAGAGCTCCATGAACATGGCCCCGGCAATGTGCTGCACCGTACCGAAATCAAGCGAGGCAATGTAGATGAGGGCTTTGCTGCATGCGAACATATTGTGAGTGAGACGTACTATACCCCTCGGCAGATGCATGCCTATATGGAGACAGAAGGCGGGTTATTTGTTCCTGATGAAAATGGGAGACTCCATGTCTACGCGGCTACACAGCATGGTTACAAGGACAGGATGCAGCTTGCCCGAATCATTGGATGTTCCGAAGAGGATATCCGGGTGGTCTCATCTCCGATAGGTGGTTCTTTTGGCGGGAAAGATGAGCTGAATGTGCAGCCTTATGGGGCACTGCTTGCTTTAAGGTCCGGACGTCCTGTGAAAATGCACAATTCACGCAAAGAATCCGTACGTGCAGGCCTGAAGCGCCATCCGATGAAAATTGAGATGCAGACTGGAATCAGCCGTGAAGGCATGATCCAGGCTCACCGAGTCCGCATTACCGCAGACACCGGAGCATATGCCACGCTGGGGGCACCCGTCCTGAATTTTTGCACAGAACACTGTCTCGGACCTTATTCTATTCCCAATGTAGATGTGGAGGGTGTCTCGGTATATACGAATAATGGGGTGTCGGGAGAGTTTCGCGGATTTGGCGGAAATCAGGCGATCTTTGCAATGGAGGGTCAGATGGATCGACTCGCCGAGATTATGGATATAGACCCCTGGGAGTTTCGGAGACGCAACATGAGGGAAAAGACCGATCCTGGGCCACTAAATCAACGGATTCTGGTCACGGATGGTCTGTCGCAAGTATGGGAGGCACTGGATCGTTCGGAGTTATGGCAAAAGCATCAGCATCCCCCAACAGATATTGCTCTGCCTCCCTGGATTAAACGTGGAGTGGGTGCAGCCATCGCGATGCACGGAGCAGGGTTGGGTTATGGCATACCCGATCCGGCGGGCGGCCGTCTATCTCTGAATGCCGAAGGTAAGATTGAAGTGGCATTCAGCTACGAAGAATTCGGTCAGGGACTTATTGCCACGCTGGAAATGATGCTCTGCGATCTGTTCTACTGCTCAACATCCGATCTGAGTATTATTATTGGGGATACGGATCGAGTGCCGCACAGTGGTTCAAGCACCGCTTCGCGTTCAACGACGATGGCCTGGATGGCTCTTCAGCGATTACAGACACCATTTCGGTCCAAAATTTTGTCAGTAGCCTCTGCTTTGTCAGGAATTCCTGCTGAAGAACTGATTACTGGAATAGAGGGAGTATGGCGTAAGGGACAGCTTTCTCCAGAAATTACAGCAGATGAACCGGCGATGAATTCCAGCGTTGTTGTTTCTTACGTTGATCTAGCGAAGCATGGAGAAGCAGAAGATTGGATTTTTGATACTCAATTTGAATATCCGACCACGCCGGACAATGTTGTTGCTGGGCATTATCTATATACGTATGCGGCAGTAGCAGCAGAAGTGGAGGTAAACACACTAACCGGGGAAGCCAAATTGCTGGATACGAGGCATGTGGTGGCTGCTGGCCCTGTCATCAATCCAATGGGTTTCATCGGACAGATCGAAGGCGGAAGTGTAATGGCTCTGGGTTTTACATTGACCGAGGATGCCGTGATGCAAGACAGTCGCTATATGACAACCAATTTGGACACCTACCTGATTCCGACGATTCGCGACATTCACACCAATCTGGACGTGGAGGCCATTGAAGATCTGCCAGAGGGCGATCCGTTTGGACCACGGGGGATTGGCGAGATTGGTTCGGTGGCGCTTGCTCCGGCCATAACAGCTGCGATTCATCAGGCTACAGGTGTGTGGGTTAATCGTTTGCCAGTTCCGCGCGATCAACTGATCAAACCAATTGGCGTCTTGCTTCAGGAAGGAGTGAGCTCATCATGACTGAACCTTTGGGCGATTTCTGGACAGCCGTTGTGAATGGTGAGGAGAAACAATTGCAGATCACCCAGACAACCCGTCTTGTGGACGTACTGCGCTCGCATTTAAATCTAACCGGAACAAAAGTTTCCTGCGAAGTCGGCCGATGTGGCGCTTGTATGATACTGATGGATGGAGAGCCGGTCAATTCCTGCCTCGTGATGGCTTATCAATGTATTGGAAGCGAGATAACAACAATAGAAGGGTTACATGGTGAAAAGGAGGGCGAGTTACATCCAATTCAACAGGCTTTTGTGGAGGAGGGCGGCTTCCAATGCGGATATTGTACTCCCGGAATGGTCATTTCCACCAAGGCTCTCTTAGACCGCAATCCGCAGCCTAGTCAGGAACAGATCGAAATGGGGTTATGCGGCAACCTGTGCCGCTGCACCGGATATGGAGGAATAATACGAGCGGTAAACAAGGTGATCGATGAGCACGATAGAATGGGTTCTACCCAATGATCATGGAAGTAGTGAGGTCAGAGCTTTCTCTGAATTTCAATATCATAAGAGTTTTTATAGACCAACCTATGTTCTGGGGGTTGGTCTTTGTTGTTGTTTAATGAAACAACATACGAAAATGGTTCGATTCGGGCATTGCGAAAACTAGTTCGTCTGTATACTTTTCATTTGTCCATATGTTACTTATAATAAATGTCCTATGAAGATGGTGTAATTGATATTACACACAAGGAGGGGTGATTCGTGAACAAATCGGATCGTATGCTGGCCATTGTACTTGAGCTGCAACGGGGGAAGGTTCAACGTGCGGAAGATTTAGCCCTCTTGTTTGAAACAAGTGTTCGAACCATATATAGAGACATTCAGGCGTTATGTGAGGCAGGAGTTCCTGTGGTAGGAGAACCCGGAGTAGGATATTCACTTATGGAAGGATACTTTTTGCCTCCGATCAGCTTCACAGCTGAAGAAGCGGTAACACTTCTCATCGGACTTGATTTTGTGGAACAGCGCTTCGATAACTACTACAAAAGTACATCCCTTACGTCCCGTTCCAAAATTGAAGCAATCCTGCCCGTGCCTCTTCGGGAAGAGGTGGGAGAGATACAACAGGGTATCCGTTTACTTCGTTCACCGGACAGTGATGCACGCGAGCGAGAGATCGAACATATGGGAATCATCCGAAAGGCAATGCAGCATAAGCTCAAAATCCGTTTTCATTATCATAAACCTGGAACTATTAATGAAACCGTGCAAAAGACCATCCGTATGGCCTCCCCTTACGGGATGCTTTGGATGCAAGGCTCATGGATGCTGATTGCCCGATGTGATTTGCGACAAGAGATTCGTCATTTTCGTATATCCCGCATGAGCGACCTGGAGATTAGTACAGATCCATTCGATCTTCCTCCAGGTTTTAATATTCATAGTTACTCACCAGCTGACAACCGTGATGTTCATGTCCGTGTATGGTTTCATGGTCGAATTGCAGATAGAGTGATTGAAGCGAATAATTACTATATGGAGAAAGCAGAACTGCAAACAGATGGATTATACGCAGATTTTCGTGTAAGGCATCCAGAAGATGTACTGCGTTGGATACTTGGCTGGGGAGCTTCGGCTCTGGTTTTGGAGCCTGAATCGTTGAGAATCTGTATTCGAGAAGAAGCAAGCAATCTCCTTAAACACTACTGACATAACGTTGTCAGTAGTGTTTGTGTATGATCGGTTTATAACCGATTGAAGGAGTTGTGTATTTGTATGGAAACGACAATAACAAGGAACAACGAAGAGATTCGACGTGATTTTGAACTGACGTTGGAACGTTATTTGCAGGAACTGGAGCTGATGAGCGATGCTCAGTTAAGCTACAAATCCAGTGAGACTGAGTGGTCGGTGGGCCAGATGTACCAGCATTTAATTCAGTCTGCAATGAAAATGCATTTAGCCAATGTTCAACTTTGTATAAGCGCAGAGGAGGACATGGATAAGAAGCAAAACCAAGGCAAAACAGAAACAGGTGAAGCTGTTTTTGCGCAAGCAAGTTTTCCTCCAATACGTATCCACGTTCCTGCTTCTCCTGAGTATACTCCACTACAACCGGATGGAAGAGAATCAATAATTCAAGGATTTAATGAGGTAAGGCATGAAATGCGGAGATTGGAAGTGCTGCTGGAAGAAACAATACAGGAATGTACGTTGACACATCCAAGCTTTGGCGGTTTGAATGCAGAGGAATGGTTTGCATTGGTCGAAATGCATTATCGTCATCATTTCTTGCAGCTTGAGCGTCTGAAGAAGGCATGGAAAGAACAGGTGCAGAGATGAATGAACAGGCAAAGCATGATTTGATGGCTACCAGCAAAGGAATTATGCAGATTCATACGAGTGAACTCCTGGCTTCTCAGTTAGAAGTTGAGGCTAAATCTGAAAAAGGAAACTGCTACTGGATCGGCGTTGTGTCTGCATCACATGTGGAAAAAGGGGTGGAGGGGGGCTTCGCCCAGCTCTGTCACGGCAAGGTAGCTTCACTGCGCAGAATGAATGCAGGAGACTGGCTGATCTATTATTCGCCGCGAACAAGCATGCAAGGAGGCAAGGTACTTCAAGCATTCACGGCCATAGGGCGTATAATAGACGATCAGGTGTACACGCACCATGTGTCGGATTCCTTTGTACCGAATCGGAGGAATGTTCAGTATTATCCTTGTCAGCAGGTGAAGATCGCTGATTTACTGGATCAACTGATTCTTACGCGGGGACAGGCAAGGTGGGGATATCATTTTAGATATGGTCATTTGCAGATTCAAAGAGAGGATTTTCTGAAAATTGCAGTTGCCATGTTGGGGGCTGAGGTAGAAACCTGCTAACCTACAAAGTTTGATCAAAGAGCCAGATCATATTTATGTGGCACACGAAGCTAAAGCAAAATAGACCTTTTGAAGAGAAATAAAAAGAATTGAGTTTTTAACGACGTAATAAATATTATGTAAACTTATTATTTTCGATGACATCCATAAACTGTATCTATATTGCTAGGGACGGATAGAGCTGGATTTAGGTGAATTTTCAGTTCGAATATTTGAATGAAAAATTTCTGTTATAAGGTCTTCAATATTGTTTCTTTGAAAGTGCAGGATGGCTGTATCGGGTCTAATGTAAACCGTTTTCGACGAACGTGAGAGTGCAGGATAGTTCTCCTTGTGAATGTAAGTTTAATTACATAAATAACGTTGTTATACGAATTTTTTTGTACTTATCTGTTTCTGGGACAATCTCAACGTGATAAATATGGAGTTTAGAAAAAAAGATAAATTATACTGCTTCCACTTGAAATAATTCAGTGCGGTAAGACTCGTAAAAAGGCATGTTCAAACGTGTGTAATTGTGTTCATTTATCGATGAGGGACAGAATGGAGTAATTTCTCAAAATCGGGCTATTGCTCCCTTTTAAGATCAATTTCATATGGATTTGCGATGGATTTAGTACCGCTTTCAATGTATGCTTTTGGAAACTGGAAAGGAAGTGGGAAAAATGGAACGCGAACTGGCGTTGGAAATTGTCCGAGTAACAGAATTGGCTGCGTTAGCTTCAGCACCCTGGATGGGGCGGGGCGACAAGAATAGTGCAGATGAGGCGGCTACTTTGGCTATGCGCGCCATGTTCGATTCCGTGTCTATTCGCGGCACGGTGGTAATCGGTGAAGGAGAAATGGATGAAGCACCTATGTTGTATATCGGGGAAGAAGTCGGCAACGCTGAGGGCCCCGAGGTTGATGTGGCTGTGGATCCTTTGGAAGGAACAGAGATCGTAGCCAAGGGCCTGAACAACGCTTTATCGGTTATTGCAGTCGCGGGAAAAGGCAACCTGCTCCACGCACCGGATATGTACATGGAAAAGCTGGCTGTAGGTCCGGCTCTGGTGGGCAAGGTCAGTATCGAAGACCCGGTTGAGGTGACATTGGAGAAAGCAGCTGAAGCATTGAACAAAAACATCTCAGATCTAACTGTCATGATTCTGGATCGTGTTCGGCATGAGAATATAATCAAAACATTGCGCAAGGTTGGTGTGCGAATCAAGTTCCTCAGTGATGGTGACGTTGCTGGCGCAATGGCACCTGCGTTCCCAGAGGCAGGTATTGATCTGTATGTCGGATCAGGAGGAGCACCGGAAGGAGTGCTTGCTGCAGCCGCCTTGTCCTGCCTTGGAGGCGAGATTCAAGGTCGCCTAATGCCTGCGAACGCAGACGAATTCCAGCGCTGCTTGCAAATGGGAATCGATAATCCCTATAAAGTATTAACGATGCAGGATATGATCGGCACGGAAGATGTTATTTTTGCCGCAACAGGTGTTACTCCGGGTGAAATTCTTGGTGGTGTGCGTTACCTCGCAGATGACCGGGCAGAGACCGATTCCATTGTCATGCGTGCCAAAACCAAAACCATTCGTTTCATTCGTTCTCAGCATTTCCTTCCGAATAAGGAAGTGCTGCACAAAGTACGGCAGCTTCAATCGACACCTGAGCCTTCGGATCGCATTCCAGCTAATATCACCATTTTAGAACAGGCTGAGTTCAGTCAATCATCCGTTGGTAACGGTGTGACGACCTGATGTAGGTCTGTACTATAGTTAGCTGGGCCAATAAAGAACTATTTGTAGTCATGTGAATCATAAGGGAACATGGGACAAGTTACAAGAAAATATAGTAAGCAAGAGGTGGGGAATTTGTTTACACAAATCCTCATCTTTTTTTGTGTTAAAAGCATTGACAACGTTTACAACACATGAGAAGATGTACGCGCGTACATAATTATTTGATACATGGCATCGGTTTTGCATGTGTTCAGGAAGCATGAAGGAGGTGAGATCCATGGCATCCCGTAAAGAAGTGGCTGATCTTGCCGGTGTTTCAGAAGCTACAGTATCCCGAGTTCTTAATGGCGTTGGTCCTATTAAAGAGGAAACCCGCCGTAAGGTTATTGAAGCTTCTGAGCAGTTGGGTTATGTGCCCAGCGCACTGGCCCGCAGCTTTGCGAGAAGTAAGAGTGGTAACCTTGGCGTGGTGTTGCCCTACGTTCCGAAGGCGCACTTGTTCTCGGCATATTTCTTCTCGGAAATGCTGAGTGGCATTGGGAGCAAAGCCAGGGACAACGGCATGGACCTGCTGGTCATGTTCCGGACACCGGGTGAAGTGATGAATTATACGGATCTGTTCCGCCGTCAGAAAGTGGATGCTTGCATCATTCTCGGCGCGCGGGATGATTATGGAGAACTTGATGCCTTGCAACAGCTTCAGCAGGAGGGACATCCATTTTGCATCATGAACCAGCACTTTGATAGTGAATCATTCATGGAAGTGGATGCTGATCATGTGGAGGGCAGCAGGCAGGCAATCCGTCACCTTACCGATCAGGGCTACCGGAATATCGCCTTTCTCAATGGTCCGGATAGTTACTCCAACAGTCAGGAGCGGCTTCAGGGCGTTCAAATCGGACTGAATGAAGCCGGAATGCAGGTGGATTCCAGTCTATTGTTGGAGGGAAATTACAGCAGACGAAGCGGTGTGGAGGCAGCTGCCACCATTGCAGCTCGGCTTGACGAGATTGACGCTGTATTTGCTGCGAATGACCGGATGGCAATCGGTGTTATGCATGGTTTGCGTGAGCGTGGGATCAAGGTTCAGGATTTCCCCGCGTTTGTGGGTTACGATGACTCCGACGCGGCCGAGATGGCAGTTCCACCGCTGAGTAGCGTCAGGGTTCCCTTTTATGAAATGGGAGAACTGGCTGCATCCAAGCTTATTCATGGATCATTGGGAGTAACAGCTTCATCAGTGAATACCGAACTCCCCGCAGAAACTGCAAGGCAGTTGTTACCTACAGAGCTGATTATCCGTGCCTCTTCAATTCGTAATTAATACATGGCTATGATAACAGCGATCGAAAGGGCGTTCTGTCATCGGAGTGGCAAGTGTAAATATTCTTTAGTTCAACCTGTATAGCTATATCCCAAAGGAGGAAATGACCATGTCAAATCGTCTTCGTGTCGGAATGGTTGGATACAAATTTATGGGAAAAGCCCATAGCAATGCTTATCGCAGTCTGCCGATGTTTTTCCCGTCTGCCCCACTGCAGCCGGAGATGTCTGTAATCTGCGGACGGAACGAACAGGGAGTTCAGGAGGCTGCCAGTCAGTTCGGCTGGTCTGAAAGTATAACGGACTGGCGCGAGCTGGTGCGGCGTGATGACATCGATCTGATCGATATTAACGCTCCAAGTGATGCCCATAAGGAAATCGCACTGGAAGCCGCTCGTCAGGGTAAACATCTGTTCTGTGAAAAACCGCTGGCTTTGTCGTTAGCTGATTCGCGTGAAATGCTCCAGGCTGCTGAAGAAGCAGGGGTTGCACACATGGTCGGATTCAACTACCGTTTCTCTCCAGCAGTGCAGCTGGCTAAAGAGTTGGTGCAAAGCGGACGCCTAGGCAAAATCTATCATTTCCGAGCATTTTTCCTTCAGGATTGGATCATGGACCCTTCGTTCCCTTTGGTATGGCGTCTGCAAAAAGAAGTGGCCGGTTCCGGCTCACATGGCGATCTTGGCGCACACCTAATTGATCTGGCACGTTTCCTGGTGGGTGAATTCAAGGAAGTAATTGGGATGAGCGAAACCTTCATCAAAGAGCGGCCGCTGGCTTCGGAAATGACCGGACTTAGCGCCAAAGGCAGTTCGAACGCAGATGCTCCGAAGGGTGAAGTGACGGTAGATGATGCCACGTTGTTCCTCGCACGGTTTGCAGATGGTGCGTTGGGGAGCTTCGAGGCTACACGCTTTGCAGCAGGTCATCGCAGTACCAACTCGTTTGAAATCAACGGTAGTCTGGGCAGCGTCCGGTTTGATTTTGAACGGATGAATGAACTGGAAGTGTATTTTACGAAGGACGATGAAGATGTGCAGGGCTTCCGCCGTGTTCTGGCGACCGATCCGGCACACAAATATGCTGAGGCGTGGTGGCCTGCGGGACATACGATTGGATTCGAGCATACGTTCACACATGAAATGCTGGAGCTGGTAACTGCGATTTCCGAAGGACGGCAGCCTGAGCCAAGTTTCCATGATGGGGTTGCCTGTCAAGCGGTATTGGAAGCCGTTGAACGTTCCGTTACAGAGCGCCGCTGGGTGTCGCTAGAAGAAATGTAATCATTAAACCACTGAATTGTGAACTGGACATCATGGTGGCACTCATTTGAAATAAATAAGCTGCATTTAAGCTAGGATGTTGACCTCGGAGAGGTCTTGAGTTTGAGCAAGGTTCGATAGAATGACAATAACTTAACTTCCGGAAAGCGAGTGATGGGTGATGAGCAAAGCACTAATCGTATGGGGCGGCTGGGATGGACACGAACCAGAGCAGGTAGCAGCGATTTTTGAACGCATTTTGAAGGAAGAACAATTCGAGGTTGAAGTCTCAGATACATTGGAAGCTTATGCCGATGCAGAGAAACTGCTGGGTCTGGACCTAATCGTTCCGCTGTGGACAATGGGACAGATTGAACAGGAACTGGTCAATAACGTATCTGCGGCTGTTCAGAGCGGCGTAGGTCTCGCGGGTCTTCATGGCGGGATGTGTGATGCGTTCCGCAACAACGTCGACTGGCAGTTCATGACGGGTGGACAGTGGGTTGCGCATCCAGGGAACGACGGCGTGGAGTACACGGTAAACATGAAGCGTGGTTCCAGTCCTTTGCTGGATCATATTGAAGATTTCCAGGTGAAAAGCGAACAGTACTACCTGCACGTGGACCCTGCAGTAGAAGTGCTGGCAACAACACGTTTCCCAATTGTCAACGGTCCTCACGCAGCGAATGGCCCAGTAGATATGCCAGTCGTTTGGACCAAACGCTGGGGTGCAGGCCGTGTGTTCTACAACTCGCTTGGACACCATGCAGATATTGTGGAGATGAAACAGGTTACTGAGATGATGCGTAGTGGTTTCAAATGGACTGCAGCAGGCAAAGCTATTGCGCAAAGCCGCAAGGACGCAGTGACTGAAGTTTACACAGGAATGGCTGATAACCAAAGTCACTAATTAAATTTAAATCTAATTCATATCCGTTGAGATAAATATATTGACCCACATAAAGCGGTCTTGAGTTGTTTTGGAAGCGCTATATCAATTGGAAACACGAAGGGAGTCCACGTATGAAAACAATGAAAGTAGGCATTATTGGCTGTGGTAAAATCAGCGGTATTTATATGGAGAACTGTCACCGATTTGAGGTACTCGATCTTGTTGCGGTTGCGGATCTTGACCGGAACAGAGCAGAGGAGCAGGCAGCTGCTTATCATGTTCCTAACGTATACACGGTAGATGAAATTTTGGCAGACCCTGAGATCGACCTGATTATCAATCTGACAATCCCTGCCGTTCATGCAGATGTATGCTTGAGAGCGCTCGAAGCAGGCAAACATGTATATGTGGAAAAACCACTCGCTGTCACACGAGAAGAGGGTCAGGCGGTTCTCGAAACAGCTAAGCGTAAAGGGCTGCTGGTAGGCTGTGCGCCAGAGACGTTCTTCGGTTCAGGAATTCAGACGGCACTCAAAGTAGTAGAGGATGGTGTCATTGGCAAACCTGTGGCCGCTACCGCATTCATGATGAGCCGTGGGCATGAGCATTGGCATCCAGATCCGGAGTTCTACTATGCAGCCGGTGGCGGGCCGATGTTTGATATGGGGCCTTATTACCTGACTGCGCTCGTACAATTGTTGGGACCAATCAAGTCAATTGCTGGCATGACGGGCAAAGCGATGGAACAGCGGACGATCACGAGTGAGAAAAAGCGGGGTCAGAGCATTCCTGTTGAAATTCCGACGCATGTAGCGGGATTGCTGCAATTTGAGCAGGGAGCTATCGGCACGCTGATTACGAGTTTTGACGTATTTGGCGGAAGTGTATTGCCACCGATTGAAGTATACGGCACTCATGGAACCCTACAGGTTCCTGATCCAAACACATTCGGCGGTCCAGTTCGTTACCGTTTGCTAGGTGATGAGGAATGGACTGAGGTACCCCTTCTGCCAGGATATCAGGAGAATACACGTGGCATTGGTGTTGCAGATATGGCTTATGCTGTGGGTAGCGGACGTGCTCACCGGGCAAGTGGAGAGCTTGCCTACCATGTACTCGAAGCGATGTGGGCGTTCCATGATTCTTCGGATGAGCAGACTTTTTATAAAATGGACAGCACATGTCAGCGCCCAGCTGCACTGCCTGCAGATCTTCCATTGTACACACTTGATCAATAATCGATTAAGTTAGAAGAATAGCCCTTACTCCCGATGCGAGGGAAGCAGGGCTATTTTCATTTTATATAAAGGCATGATCAGGGTTTTAGGGTTCAAATCCAGCTTGGCTAATCCAAATTTCATGTTCCTCAAAATGCGCCTTCATTCGCTCGACTACCATTTTGTATGCCTCAGGACTGTACCAATCTTCCTTGCCCACTTGTTCATAAAGTGGCTTCATGCCAAGTCTCCGGGTTCGCTTGCCCTCACTGCCATCTCCCATAAAGTAATCATCAACGCATATACGATCAACAAGCGGCCTTAGGATGGCTGCAAAATTTTCGCTGCTGGGTAATACTGGCGCAATAGCAGCCTGTGTGGGGATACCGGCATCTCGCAGTTGTTCCAGGGCACGCAATCTGCCAGCGATTGGCGGAGCAGAAGGACTGAACTGCTTGCGGATATCATCCAGATCCGTTTCCACGGTCATGCTAACCCGGACCCGGTCACCCAACTTTTGCAGCAGATCGATATCTCGGGTCACCAATGGGCTTCGGGTCTGAACCAATATAAAATCGGGTGGATCCTCGGCCATAACTTCAAGTAAAGAACGCGTGATTTGCTCCTTATATTCAACGGGCTGATACGGATCTGTACTGGATGACATAAAGAGAGTGACTTTACCTTTTGATTTCGCACGCTTCAGCTCTTTGGCAAGCACCTTGGCGGCTTCCTGTTTCACATCAACCCAGCTGCCCCATGGTTCATTGCGAAATAAAGAGACGGGCATTTGCCTTACATAACAGTAGGAACAGCCAAAAGCGCAGCCTGTGTAGGGATTCAGCGTATGCGTATAACCATTAAGGAACCCGGTTCCTTTGTTGAGCAATGTTTTGGGTACTTTGTATACCAAGCTGGTCTTCATGATTGATCACGCCTTTGTTCACGATAATTGGCAGGTGTGCTACCTGTATGTTTTCGAAATACAGTAATAAAATACGCCGGATTGGCTATGCCAACCTGTCGACCGATATCTGTAACGGTGAGCCGGGTGCTTTCAAGCAATTTCCGGGCTTCGGTGACTCTTTTTTCCTGAATATACTCCACCGGAGTTAGGCCGGTAATCCGTTTGAACACCCGATGCAGATGATATGGACTCCCGTGACTCACATTTGCAAGAATATCTAGTGTTAGAGGCTCGGCAAAATGATGTTCAATATAGTCTGTTACAACAGAAATCCATTCCTGATCGGGGATTCGCTCGCCCGTTGGTTTGCACCGTTTGCATGGACGGAAATGTAGAGCCAATGCTTCTTCTGGGTTGTTAAATATAGTGACATTCTCATATTTGGGTGCTTTAGACTTGCAGGAAGGTCGACAAAAGATGCCTGTTGTCTTGACACCGTAATAGAATTTACCATCAAAGCTGCTATCGTTGTGGATAATGGCATTCCACTGTTTTTCATCTATAGGAACTGAATTTGTTTGATAGGGGTTGGGACTTTCCAAAAGAATCACCTCAAGTCTCATTATACCCCTGATTTATGGGAATCGACGAAGTTTCAAACAAAAAAGCAAGATATCAATATGTTGGAAATGGACATCCCTTCAATCTGGTTGAAATATAGGCTACAATGTACAGGATGGCAAGCTGTTTAATTGTGAAATTTATTTACGAAAGAGGTAGATTGAATGGTTCGTTTTGGAGTGGTAGGTACCAACTGGATTACAGAGAGGCTTCTTGAGGCCGCTGCACAAGTCGAAGGATTCGAATTGACTGCCGTGTACTCAAGAACTGAAGATAAAGCTAATGCATTTGCAGATCAATATCAGGCTGCACTTCGATTCACCAACCTCGAAGAGATGGCGACGAGTGATGGTCTTGATGCCGTGTACATTGCTACACCGAATACCTTTCATGCCGAGCAGGCAGAGTTGTTTCTGAGAAGTGGAAAACATGTACTATGCGAGAAACCTTTGGCTGCCAATGGGGCAGAGGTCCGTCGTATGATTGATACAGCGAAAGAACATGGAGTTCTGCTCATGGAGGCCATGAAATCGACCCTTGTCCCCTCGTTCAAAATGGTACAATCTCACCTACATAAAATTGGCCCGGTACGTAAATATGTGGCGAGTTACTGCCAGTACTCTTCCCGGTACGACAAGTATAAGGAAGGAATCGTCCTGAATGCGTTCAAACCCGATCTTGCTAACGGAGCGTTAATGGATCTTGGGGTTTATTGTCTCTATCCATTAATTACGCTATTCGGCGAGCCTAAACAAGTTCAGTCCCAGGCAATGATGCTGGAATCAGGGGTAGATGGACAAGGCAGTGTCATTCTGAATTATGATGAGATGGAAGCGGTAGTGACGTACTCTAAAATCTCCAATTCTCATGTTCCAAGCGAAATTATGGGCGAACGCGGCAGCATCCTCATTGACAAAATTGGTTCACCCGAACATGCGGAGATACGCTACAATGATGGTACGGTGGAAAAACTCACTGCCGAGCAAATTCATCCGTCGATGTATTATGAGGTGGAGGAGTTTGTCAATCTGATTCAGCAGGGCAAAAAGGAATCGGACATGAACACGTATGAACGTTCCTATGTTACCATGCAGGTGATGGATCAAATCCGGCAGCAGATTGGTCTTGTTTTTCCTAATGATTAATTCTGGAAAGTGAGCTGAGACGAGATGAGCAGAGATGAGCAGAAGAGCAGAGTAGCCGGCCTGGAGCTGGCACAGATTATTTTTATCGGGCGAACCTTCGAGGAATATATGAAGATGTTTAACCTGACCGTGGAAGAAATTAAAGGTAAGTCTGTTCTCGATTGTCCAGGTGGGGCTTGTTCATTCAGCAGCCATGCGCGAGAGTGGGGTGCAGATCCCATGGCAGCGGATATTGCCTATGAACATGAGATCGGCCAACTGGAAGTGAAGGGACTTCAGGATATTGAACATACGATGAAACAAATGGAACAAGTACAAGACAAATATAGATGGGATGATTTCGGTTCTATCCATGGCTTGGAAGAAGAACGTAGACGTGCAATCACCGACTGTGTAGCGGATATGAGACGTTTCCCTGATCGTTATGTGGCTTCTGTACTGCCGGAGTTACCTTTTGCCGATGAACAATTCGATCTGACATTGTCTGCGCATTTCCTGTTTACGTATGCAGATCGACTGGATGCCGAATTCCATCTACGGACGATCCTTGAGCTGTTGCGAGTGACCAAGCGGGAGCTGCGTATTTTTCCTACGGTAGACTTGTCTGGCAAGCGTTATGAGCATATGGATCAATTAAAGGATATACTGGAAGAACGCGGATATATTACTTCTGAAGAGAAGACTTCATACGAATTCCAGCGAGGAGCACACACGATGCTCCATATTGTGAAATCCCGGTAAAAATATCTGGATTGCAACAACACAGACAGCACTTCATTCATGAAGTTTTAGTAATATACGCATGATCAGAAGAGGTTAGGAGGTTTTATCGGATGAAAAAAGTACTTATACTTGGTGGGACACGGTTCTTCGGCAAACGTCTGGTTGATCATTTACTATGGGAAGGAAAGTCTCAAATCACAGTCGCAACTCGAGGGAAAACGAATGTAGACTTTGGACCAGAGGTCAATCGGATTAAAATGGATCGTGAGGACCCGAAATCTCTTGCCGAGGTTGCGCAGACCGACATGTGGGATATTGTCTATGACAACATCTGTTACTCGCCGGATGCGGCGAAGTCGGCTTGTGAAGCTTTTGCCGGACGCACCCAAAGATACATTTTGACATCAACGCTCTCGGTATATGGAGATCCCAAACCCGGATTTACCGAAGCTGATTTCGATCCATACACCTACCCGGTGCAATACGGAAGCCACGAAGATTTCTCCTACGGCGAGGGTAAACGTCTAGCGGAAGCTGTGTTTTTCCAGGAAGCGGATTTCCCAGTGGCGGCGATGCGCATTCCAATTGTACTCGGAATTGATGATTACACGCGAAGACTTCATTTTCATATTGAACATGTGCAAAAAGGAAAACCTATCGGCATGCCCAATCCGAACGCCGAAATTGGATTTATCAATTCCACCGAAGCCGCGAGATTTCTCGCTTGGCTTGGACATTCATCCATTACAGGACCTGTGAATGCAGCGTCCAAAGGGACAATAACACTTTCCGCCATGATGCATCTGATCGAAACGGTAACAGGCATGCAATCTCAGGTACTGACCGAAACGATCAAAGAGGACATGTCACCCTTTGGAATTTCGGAATCCTGGACAATGGATACATCCAAAGCCGAGCAGGCTGGATATACGTTCGAAGCATTAATGGATTGGTTCCCGGGTCTGGTTCGGGAAGTCGCTCTGGCTCTTCAATCCGAGGGATAAATTGAACTAAGAATATTTACGCCGCCACTCCGATGCCAGAACAACCTTCCGATCGCTGTTATCCCCAGATTTTTTGGATTCCCTTTTTCAAAGGGGAAAATCCGGGGATAAGCGTATGCTTCCGATGCAGCTTTCTTTCAGAAAGCTTTTAGGCGAACGCTCCGCTTCTTCAGGTTATTTCTGTCCTCTACGTTCTTGTGTAAATGCTTAGTTCAATTTATATAAATTCCATATATATAAGAGGTACATTTCATAAAAAAGGACGCAATCAGAGAGATATTCTCCGATGCGTCCTGTTTGTATTTGCTTCAACAAAACAGTTTCTCTCAAGTCAGGGTTGGTCTACGACTGATTTTCCTCTTTATTCGCGAGGTACAGAGGCCGAAGCGCGAATACGCAGCTCCGATGGCATAATGACGGTCTGTGGTTCCTCAGGAGCCTTCCCTTCAATTCGGTCGATCAGCATCTGCATGCCGATGGCACCAAAATCATAGGCAGGCTGTGCAGAAACCGTGAGAAAGGGATCAAAGGCAGAAGCCAGATCGAGGTCATCAAAACAGACGACCGAGATATCTTCAGGCACACGCAGCCCCCGTTTACGTAAAAGTCGAATGACGCCAATGGCAAGCATATTATTTGCTGCAAATATGGCTGTAGGTTTGTGCTGATGTGCAAGTAAACTGTCGATACCCACTTCATCGCTGAAATCCCGGTAGCCTGTTCGAAGGATTAAGCCTTCGTCAAAGGGCAACTCGGCTTCCCGGAGTCCCTCCATATATCCTTCTTCTCGCAGCCGCGCAGTCGAAACCTCGGAAGAACCATTAACCAGAGCAATGCAGCGATGACCCAGATTCGTCAGATATCGAATCAATTGAAGCGCCCCATCTCGGCTGTCCCCAGCGATAACGTCAGATGTGATTCCCGGGACAGTGCGGTCCAAAATAACAAACGGAATGTTACGTTCCTGCAGCTGCTTCAAGTGATTCAGCGAGCGGTCCCCTGCAGGTGCAAACAGTACACCATCGACGCGAGTAGACAGAATGGTTTCCACATAATTTTTCTCCTTGTCGTAATCCTCGTCGCTATTGCTGAACAAGAGGCGGTAACCACGCAGATTGGCAGCATCCTCAGCCCCCCGGGCCAGCGTTGTATAGAAGGGGTTGGTAATATCCGTAATCAATAATGACAGCATCTGAGTCCGTTGCAGCACAAGACTTCGCGCATTCGAATTGGGTATGTAACCAAGTTCTTCGATGACCTGTTGTACACGCTCGCGTGTAGCCGGGCTAATACGACCTGTTTGATTAATGACTTTAGAGACGGTCATGGCGGAGACGTTGGCTTTTTTGGCAATATCATAAATGGTAATCAATAGGATCTAACCTTTCCGCAACATAGTCTTTCCATTCTATAGGATAATGCCGATTGACAGCAAGATAGGCTCATGCTATCTTAGGGTTACCGATAACCCTAATCATAAAAAAGTTGATTTATTTCAGTCTAACCGCTCTTCATTTTTGCTCACATCGCTTCCTTCACACTCCATAACAGGACAGCATAACGGAGTCAATAATATAGAGCGGTTTATTTAATCAAGCATTTGTAAACGCATTCATAATAAGAAAAAGAACTGACCGTTGGCATGCAATAGTAGTGTATTTCCTCGGGTATCGGTGAACAGAAGGAATCAAAATCCCCAAATAGCCCCATCAAATTGCATACGGACAAGTCACAAGTCATTCGTACCTATTCTATGAAACCATTGAAGGAGGACGTTTTAGTATGACACATCAGGATTATCGTTATAAACAGGCATTTCCCAAGATTGGTATTCGTCCCACAATTGACGGCAGACGCAAGGGTGTTCGTGAATCCTTGGAAGAGCAGACGATGAGCATGGCAACTTCCGTTGCCGAGCTGCTCGCAGCAGAACTTCGGTATCCCGATGGATCGCCGGTAGAATGCGTCGTTGCCGAATCCTGTATTGGTGGCGTGAACGAGGCAGCGGCAGCAGCGGAACTATTCAGTCGCTCCAACGTGGGCGTGACCATTACCGTTACACCTTGCTGGTGTTATGGAACAGAAACGATGGATATGTCTCCTTCCATTCCTACGGCGATCTGGGGTTTTAACGGAACCGAACGTCCGGGCGCAGTATATCTGGCAGCAGTACTCTCAGCCCATGCACAGAAGGGGATTCCGGCTTTTGGTATCTATGGCGAGGATGTACAGGATGGAGGAGATACGACGATTCCCGATGACGTTCGTGAGAAATTGCTGCGTTTCAGCCGTGCGGGTCTTGCCGCTGCAACCATGAAGGGACGTGCTTATCTGTCTATCGGCTCGGTATCCATGGGCATTGCCGGCTCCATCGTGAACGATTCCTTTTTCCAGGAGTATCTGGGCATGCGGAACGAATATGTGGATATGAGTGAACTGACTCGTCGTATAGAAGAAGAAATCTATGATCCTGAAGAGTATAAGCTGGCGCTAGCTTGGGTGAAGGAGAACTGTAGTGAAGGACCGGACAATAATCCTGCCCATCTGCAGACAGATCGCAAACGCAAAGAGTATGAATGGGAAACGGTAGTGAAAATGACGCAGATCGTACGTGACCTGATGGCTGGCAACCCGAAGCTGGCGGAGCTGGGATTTACTGAGGAATCCATGGGCCACCACGCGATTGTCTCCGGGTTTCAGGGACAACGACAGTGGACAGATCATTCACCCAACGGAGATTTTTTGGAATCCATCCTGAATTCTTCCTTTGACTGGAATGGCAAACGTTCTCCTTATCTGGTGGCAACAGAGAACGACAGCCTGAATGGTGTGTCGATGTTATTTGGTTCCCTGCTTACCCATACCGCGCAGATCTTCGCAGATGTACGCACTTATTGGAGCCCGGATTCGGTAAAACGCGTGACAGGGCATCAGCTGGAAGGAAACGCAAAGGACGGTATTCTGCATCTGATCAACTCTGGTTCAGCAGCATTGGATGGTACAGGACAACAATCAAGAGCAGGTGAGCCTGTGCTCAAGCCTTTCTGGGAAATTACAGACGAAGAGGTTCAGGACTGCCTGAAAGCGACCTCGTGGCGCCCGGCATCTGTCGAATATTTCCGGGGCGGCGGCTATTCGGCTGATTTCCTGACCAAGGGCGGTATGCCTGTTACGATGACACGTCTTAATTTGGTTAAAGGACTTGGTCCTGTACTGCAAGTGGCTCAAGGTTACACCGTCGATCTGCCTGAGGATGTGCATGATACGCTGGATCAACGGACAGATCCGACTTGGCCATCCACCTGGTTTGCACCTGTTCTGACGGGATCAGGAGCTTTTACTTCGGTCTACGAAGTGATGAATCAATGGGGCGCGAACCATGGCTCCATCTCTTATGGACATATCGGAGCGGATTTGCTGACACTGGCCTCCATGCTTCGTATCCCGGTGAGTATGCATAATGTACCGGAATCCGAGATTTTCCGTCCACGTGCCTGGGGACTGTTCGGCACAAGTGAACCAGAAAGTGCCGATTACCGGGCATGCAGCGTCTTTGGACCGTTGTATCGTTAACATCCAAACGGCTAGTCGCGGAAGCAAAGGAGGCATGAGAGATGGGAACTCAAGCAACGCATGTGCTTGCTGCCGATTACGGCGCCGGAAGCGGCCGAGTAGTCCGTGGGACTTTTGACGGGAGTAAGCTCTCGTTAGAGGAAGTGCATCGATTCAGTAACGATCCTGTACACCTGGGAGACGGATTGTACTGGGATTTCCTGCGACTTTTCCACGAACTGAAACAAGGGATTGTAAAGGGCATGCAAGGCATCTCCCAACCGGTCCGTTCCATTGCTGTGGATACGTGGGGAGTCGACTATGGATTAGTGGACGGGGAGGGAAGATTATGCTTCAACCCCCGCCATTATCGGGAATCGCGTAATGCGAAGTGGATGGAAGAAGCCCTGCGCATGGTAAATGAAGAAGAGCTATATTCCATGTCCGGTGTCCTGCCACAACAAATAAATACCGTATTTCAACTGCTTGGAAGTGTGCGCGAGCACTCGGAAGGTCTGCGGCCAGATGTGCGCATGTTATTGATGCCGGATTTATTTAACTATTATCTATCTGGTCAACAGGCCAGCGAGTACACAATTGCCAGTACAAGCGGACTGTTGCATGCCGGAGAGGTTCGTTGGAATGAAAAATTGATTGGCCGACTGGGTATCCCGGAGACGTTATTCCCACCTCTAGTACAGCCAGGCACGGTGCTGGGGCAGTTAACGGATGACTTGTGTGCAGAGTTGAAGATTGAACCGATGCAAGTGATATCTGTAGGTTCACATGATACAGCATCTGCATTAGCAGCCATTCCTGCGACAGATTCGGAATTTGCCTTTATTAGCTGTGGCACCTGGTCACTCATGGGCGTGGAACGCGACAGTCCTGTATTGGATAATCGTAGTCGTCAACTAGAGTTCACCAATGAGGGCACGGTAAATGGAAAAGTACGAACCTTGAAGAATCGATCAGGCCTGTGGTTATTGCAGGAGTGCAAACGGCAGTGGGAACGGGAGAATCAACGTTTTACCCATGAGGAACTGGTCCAACTCGCTGCTTCGGCAACCGCACATCAATGTTATGTATCGCCCGGAGACGGGGTGTATTTGGCACCAGGCGATATGCCAGAGCGAATCCGGCAACAGTGCAGTGCCAGCGGGCAAGCAATACCTGAAACGACCGGAGCCATTGTACGTTGTATTCTCGAAAGTTTGGCGCTGGAGTTCAGACAGACTCTGGACGAACTGGAGCTAATTACAGGCACTCGGCCACGGGTGATTCATATGGTCGGTGGCGGTGTGCATAATCGCTTATTGTGTCAATTTACGGCGAATGCAGCAGGGATTCCGGTGATAGCAGGTCCTGCCGAGGCAACTTCAGCCGGAAATTGCATGCTGCAATTCCTGGCACATGGCGAAGTGAGCGGCTTGTCCGAGGTGCGAGAAGTTATGCTTTCTTCCTTTTCTCCCGAAACCTATGAGCCAGAAGACATCGCAAGATGGCAGGAAGCCTACGTAATATACCAGAACCTGAATCAAACATTGGCGAGCAAATCCAATTAGAAGAGCATTTTGTAAAATGCTTAAAAAGAAAAGTCAAAGGAGTGGAGCAGAACATGTCTGAACAACAGGTAAGGGAAGAATTGACCAAATATGCCCGCAGAGCGGTTGCTCAAGGATTAGTGGTTGGACCTGGGGGGAATCTGAGCGCACGTTTCGAAGGAACGATGCTGCTTTCGCCGAGTGGTTATGCACTAGAGGATCTGGAGCCTGAGGAATGGATCGCGATTGATATTGCGACAGGAGAGACACGTGCCGGATCAACACGTCCTTCCTCCGAGGTGTTGATGCATCTGTATAGCTATCGGGTCAATCCTGACATTCAAGCCATTGTGCATACACATCCGGCATACACCATCGCTCTGAGTCTCGTTTTCGATGAATTGCCTCATTTGTTCCCTGATCAGTCGGCACTGGTGGGCGATATTGGCTTTGTCCCTTATGTTCTGCCCACAACCAAACTTCTTGCTGATGCGGTGGCTGCCAAGGTTGAAGAACACACAGCGCTCATTCTGGTTAACCACGGATTGGTCACGACAGGTAAAAACCTGCGCGAAGCCTACTACCGCACCCAGGTGGTGGAGGAAAGCGCCAAGGTGTACATGATCGCCAAGGCAGCAGGGGAGCCTAAAGTGCTTACTCCGGAAGAATACAAGGAGATCCAATCTCTTGAAAGTGAAGCCTACCGCGTACAGCTACTCCAACAGCTCAAGTCGTAAATGAATATTTATAATTAAACGTAGTTTAAAGGTTATCTCAACAAAGAGCAGATTACGTCCTCCAGAACAAAATCTGGAATACAGGATGTGAGTTGCTCTTTGTTATTTTGGAACAAACGGTGAGTACATGGTCAGAAAAAATAATACATAGTAATTAGGTAAGAATTATTGAAATTATTGTCGATTGAAGGTATACTGTCGTTAATCATCAGTGAGTAACAACAAAAAGAACTACAATTATTTATATATGAGGAGTGAATTTAGTGGGTCCTGAGCTAAACGAATTGGAGTTGGAATACGAACTGCTGAAGCAGCTTCGGGACGCGAGCGCTCCCATCGGGGCCAGCACGTTGGTTCATACCCTGGGCAAAACGTACGGTCTAAGTCAGGCTACAATCGGAAGAAGACTTATGGAGATGGACGTTGAAGGTTTCACGATACTGGAGGGACGAAAGGGAAGGGTTCTGACCGAACAAGGGCTGGAGCGAATCAAGATTCTGGAGAAGGATTTACAGCAAAAAAGTGTGAATTCCCAGCTCATTCAGATGCTGAACCATTCCGGTGAAAAGGCTCTGCTCGATGTCCTTGTAGCCAGAAGGGCTCTGGAACGGGAAATTGCTTCTCTGGCAGCACAACGAGCCTCAAAAGAATACATATTGTTACTGGAAGCCTCTATTGCTACCCAGCATCAATTGCTTTCCCAGAATGTTATTCCTTACGAGGAGGACCGGGAATTTCACAGGCTGCTGGCTTATGCGGCTCAAAACCAGATTCTGCTGCATGCGGTTGAACTGGTCTGGGAGACAAGCCGTGATTTCCTGGAAACAGCTTATATTAGGCAAAGAGTAGGAAGTGAACTGGTTGTGGACCATCAGCGGATTCTGGAGGCAGTAGCGGCGGGCTCCCCGGAACAGGCTGAAGCGGCAATGGTGAATCATATTAACCAGATGATTGAGGATGTTAAACGATATTTTGCCATGCAGAACCTTAATATAACTTCGGATAATAACCGGTGATAAAGGAGTTGAGCTTGTGAAAACAATTTATCGATTAGGTATAGATATCGGAGGCACATTCACGGATGCCCTGGTTATGGACAATCATGGCAGGGTGATTGCGGCACTGAAGACGCCATCGATTGCAGCAGCTCCGGAACAGGCGATTTTTAATGTACTTGATCAGCTCAAAGCGGGTGGAGTGGATCTTCAGGAGATTGATCTGTTTGTGCACGGAACAACGCTTGGTGTTAACACCCTAATTGAGCGTAACGGCGCAGTTACAGGTCTGTTGGTCACCAAAGGGTTTCGAGATATTCTCGAGATTCGGAGGCTACGTCTCGAGGATACTACCAATCTGTATGGTGACAAGACCGATGCGCTTGTTCCGAGACATCTCGTTAAGGAAGTGGATGAGCGAGCGCTTGCGAGCGGTAGCATACTTCAACCACTGGATCAGGAGCAACTGCTTCAAGCGGTAGACGAGCTGGTGGAAGAGGGGGTTACAGCCTTGGCGATCAGTTTCTTGCACGCTTATGTCAATCCTGCTCATGAGCAGCTCGCGGAAGAGTTAATTAGGGAACGTCATCCGCACCTGTTTCTCTGCAGAAGTAGTGCCATTTGGCCGCAGCAACGTGAATTCGAACGTACACTCGCCACAGCCATGAATGCATATGTTGGGGAACGCATGGGATCATACTTTCTGCGTCTGCAAGAAGGAATTGGCGCTTACGGTTTGAAAGCCAATTTGCTGTCCACGATGTCCAATGGTGGAATCATGACGGCGGCCAGAGCGGCCAAAGAGCCTGTACGTACTCTTCTGTCCGGACCTGCGTCCGGAGTAATCGCTGCAACGCATATTGCTGAACAGGCCGGCATTCATCAAGTCATCACGTTCGACATGGGCGGGACAAGCGTTGATGTTGCTCTCATTGATAAAGAGCCTACCTATTCTACCGAGAATAAGGTTGGGGATTTTCCAGTCATCATTCCCGCTGTGGATGTAACCGCGATTGGAGCGGGTGGGGGCTCAATTGCCTGGCTCGATTCCGTAGGGGTACTCAAGGTGGGACCACGAAGCGCAGGAGCTAATCCGGGTCCGGCCTCCTATCATCGTGGGGGAGAAGAGCCAACAACGACGGATGCCTATCTGCAACTAGGCATTTTGCAGGCTGATCGATTCCTTGGTGGACAGATGCGTCTCTATCCCGAGCTTGCAGAACGTGCTCTGGGCAACCTTGGCGAACGTCTTGGACTAAGTCCCACGCAAACTGCACAGGCCATTCTTGATGTGGCCACCGCCAATATGTATGCCCAGTTCTCTCCGCTCATGGCACGCAAGGGTGTTGATCCCCGTGACTTTACATTGCTCGCCTATGGTGGAGCTGGGCCGATGCATGCTTTTCTCATGGCGCGTGAAGTAGGCATCCGCCGAGTGCTGATCCCGCCATCTCCAGGAACACTTTGTGCCATGGGCTGCACGGTTGCCAACCTTCGCAATGATTTCGTTCATACCTTGCATAAAAGCAGTCAAACACTTGAGCCTGGTGAGTTATCGACTCTTTACACCAGACTGGAGGATCAAGGGCGTAGTTGGGTTGAGGAGGAAGCACGCGGAGGAGTGAAACTGGAACATATCTATTGCTTGTATAGTGCCGACATGCGTTACGAAGGTCAGGCCTTTGATTTGGAGGTTACGCTCACATCCGATGAAATCGCCGATCCTGAGAAAGCAAGGAACAAATTCCATATGTACTACCAAAATGTGTTTGGCATCAGCCAGCCGGAAGCTGATGTGATGTTCGTTAGTCTGAGAGCGACCATTGTTGGCATCCTGCCTACCCAAAGCACGACGTCTCCGGCAGAGTTGCCATTCGATGAGAGTGAAGCAGAAGAACGAATCATCACTTTCGACCACGCACAGCGAATAGCAAAAGTTCTTAAGAGGGGACAGATACCATTGAATATGCCCATCCACGGGCCCATTATTGTGGAGGAATATGATACAACCATTTTCATCCCGCCTGGCTTTACGGTATACCGGGATGCTTACGGAAATGTGATTGGGGAGGTGGAGCAATGATTGGCGACAAGGTTTTTCTTGAAATTTTCAACAACCGGATTCAGGCTGCGGTAGAGGAAATGGCCAATGTCGTGCTGCGCACAGGATTCACCGCTTTTGTTAAAGAAACAGGCGATTTTGGAACCTACCTCTTGTCACCATCCGGGGAAACGTTTGGGTCGCCATTGGAGACGGGTTACAATCTGTCCCTCGGCATCCCCGCAGCGGCGACCATAAACAGCATTACAGATTGGAAGGAAGGCGATTTGGTTATCTGTAATGATCCTTATTCCACCAAAGGCATGGTGACACATCTACCGGATGTGCATCTGATCAAGCCCTACTTTCACAAAGGAGAAATCATCGCATACGGCATGTGCTTCGTTCATTCATCCGATGTAGGTGGTAAGGTACCGGGGAGCGTATCTCCAAGCGCCTACGATATTCATATGGAAGGCATTCGTATTGCTCCAGTCAAGCTGTATGAAGCAGGCGTTCTTAATGAGCAAATACTTCGTATGTTTCTGGACAATAGCCGCATTCCGGAGCAAAACCTCGGTGATCTCAAGGCACTGATGGCAGCCTTGAATCGGGGGGAGCAGCGACTAGAAGAGCTTATCGGCCGCTACGGTGTAGAGCGAATTCAGCAGGGCATTGAGCATTTGCTGGAATACGCTGAGTTGAAGGCACGCGCCATCGTACAGGAGATCCCGGATGGTTCGTATGAGTTCTGGGACTATCTGGAGAAAGGCCCTGGCGGTTATCCCATCCGATTGCGCTGCAAAATGACAATCGCGGGCAGTGATATTCATCTGGACTTTAGCGGAACCGACCCTCAGGTCAGAGCTTCGTTCAATATTCCTACCCACAATCAGCAGGGGCATTACATGCTGGTTCCCGCACTCATTCGTTATTTCCGTACGCTCGATCCAACGATTCCATGGAATTCGGGCATGATTCGCATGGTTCGAAATTACGCACCACCGGCTTCAGTTCTTAACCCGGAGCCGATGGCAGCGGTTGGCGCAAGAGCAGCTACCTTTATTCGGCTAATGGATGTCATCACAGGCGCTCTTGGAAAAGCTCAGGCAAGTAAGGTTCCCGCCGCAGGAGCCGGACAGGCATGCATCGTTATGATGGCGATGACAGATGCGTCAGATGGCAAGAAAAAGGTTGGCGTGATCCAGCCGATATGCGGCGGTTCAGGAGCAAGACCGATGAAAGACGGAATTGATGGCATGGATTTTGCCGTGGGTCATCTTCGAAACATTCCTGCGGAAACAGTAGAATCCGAAATGCCTGTGCTCATAGAGCATTATGGCCTTCGTGCTGATTCTGCTGGTGCTGGAACCTTCCGTGGTGGAAGCGGAATCGACCTGTGTGTCAAAATTCTTACACCAGATACCGTAATGACCGCCAGAAATATGGAGCGTATGGAGTTTCATCCGTGGGGCAGGCTTGGCGGAGGTGTTGGTACCCATGGGGAAGCTATTCTCAATGCTGGACGTGCAAGTGAACACCATCTGGGAAGAATTGATGAGTTGCTGCTCCAACCCGGAGAGACGGTGACGTTCCTGTCACAGGGCGGAGGTGGATATGGCGATCCATTTGATCGGGATCCACTGCTGGTTCTGGAAGATGTTAGAAGAGGACTGGTATCCACGGAAAAAGCTCTTGAACTGTATGGTGTAGTCATAGAAGGCCGGAACCTGAACGTGAGTGAGACCAGACAGTTGCGGGCCAATCGGGAACGGCAGCAGGAAGAATTCGATTATGGCTGGACAAGGAAACAGTTCGAGGCCATATGGACTGACGAGATGCAAGTATCGCTGAATCAGGCACTGCTCAATGTTCCGCTGGCACTCAGAGACTACCTGAAGCGTCAGACCATGGGAGTCGTGGAGGAGAATTCCCTATCCGTATCTCCACATGAGATATCAGGCATTATGGAAGGATTGCGTCAGAAAATAGGATTGCATTGATAAGGTACATGAAGGAAAAACGAATTAATTTTTGTCAAATTCATAAAACCAACTAAATCGATGGGGGAAATTCTCATGTTTAAATCAAACAAGAAACGCTTTCTCAGTCTCGCCTCACTGACACTGGCCGGTACACTGGTTCTCTCAGCGTGCGGTGGAACAAGCAGCTCCAGCAATACAGCAGGAGGATCCGAATCTACTGGAGGAAGCGGAGACAAGGTTAAACTGACCATGTTTATCTGGGCTGGCTCCAATCAGGATGTCGTTCCAAAAGAAGTGGTAGCAGATTACGTCAAAGAGCATCCAAATGTCGAAGTTACTTTTGAAGAATCATCCAATGCAGTCATGTATCCGAAAATGGTCGCTGGCAAGCAGGCTGATCCCAACAATCCAGTTGTCAACTTTGGTTACTTCAACGCAGATGCGACAGCAAAAGGCTTGAACGATGATATGTGGGAGTCACTGGACACAAGCATCGTGACCAACATCAAGGATATCCCGGAGCAGTTTCACAAGCCTGACAATAAGGGTGTCGTGTGGGGAGTTTCGAGCTTCGCACTCGTCTATAACAAGGACCTTGTAAAAACACCGCCAACAAGCTGGAATGATCTGTGGGATAACGAGGAATTCAAAGGGAAAACGGCACTCTGGGACTACATGTTCTATTCCTATATTTCTCCACTTCTTGCAGTCAAAGGACAGGAGCTTGGCGCATCGTATGAGAATCCGGAGCCAGCATTCCAGTTCTGGGCAGATCACAGTGACCAGATCGGTACATTGGTTACATCCAATGACCAGTTGAAGGCTCTTCTGGAGTCGGGCGATGCTCTGATTGCTCCTTTCAGTGCACAGGTTGCACAAACATGGATTGATGGCGGTTCTCCACTTGCTGTAGCATATCCGAGCGAAGGAGCTATTTCCTTCCCATACACACTTCAGGTTGTGAAGGGGTCAACACCTGAGCAGACACGTGTAGCCAACGAAATTATCAACGAGCTGCTGAGCGCAGAGGCGCTGTCACAATATGCAGAAGCAACAGGTACACCGGTAACCAGCACAACTGCTGCCGTTCCAGACAAATACAAGGACGATCCTTCCTTCTCCGTGGAAACACAGAGCAACGGGATTAATCCTGACTGGGATGTTCTTGCTCAGAAGAGCTCTTCCTGGAAGGAACTATGGGACCGACTCGTCAAAACCAAACTTCAATAAATGATGGTTTTCAGACAAACCACGATAACGGGTTCTATTTTGAGCCCGTTATGGACGGGAGGAAAACAGAGATGAGCAGTGAACAAGAACCCATTTCCATCGAAACAAGAGAAGTTACGAAGACCTACGGAGAGCGAGCCGCGGTTAACCATGTGTCATTGCAGGTGAAGAAGGGAGAATTCGTTTCCCTGTTAGGCCCGAGTGGCTGCGGCAAAACAACACTTCTACGGATGCTTGGCGGACTTGAGCAGCCGGATCAGGGGAGCATTTTGCTGGGAGGTCGGGATGTAACCGGCATCCCGGCCTATGGTCGTAACAGTAACATGATTTTTCAACAGCTTGCGCTATTCCCGCATATGGACGTATTCAACAACATCGCCTATGGGCTAAAGGTGAAGAAGTTACCGAAAGCCGATATCAGGAGGCAAGTACATGAGATGTTAGAGTTGGTCCAGCTCGGAGATTATGGTAGACGAGCTGTTTCCCAGTTGTCTGGGGGGCAGGCTCAACGCGTAGCGATTGCTCGCGCTTTAATCAACAGACCCGAAGTTTTACTGCTCGATGAGCCACTTTCCGCACTGGACATGCAGCTGCGTCTGGATATGCAGCGCGAACTAAAACGTATACAACGAGAGTTCGGTGGTACGTTCATCTTTGTAACGCATGATCAGAATGAAGCCATGAATATGTCAGACCGGATCGGTGTCATGCGCGCTGGCAAGCTGCTGCAATATGCTACGCCGGATGAAATCTATGAAAGACCGACAGACAGCTTCGTAGCCAAGTTTATTGGCGATACCAATCTTCTGGCAACAAGGGTGCTTGGACAGGATACGAATGGAATCCGGGTTGAATGCTTCGGGTATTCGCTGCTGGTGAAGACAGGTGAGGACACCCCGGTTGCCATAGTAGGTGCCCGGCACTCGTTGTCCATTCGGAACGAATATATTCGACTTGGAGAGGATGCGATTCCTTGCCTGAATAAGCTGGATGGACGTGTCATAGAAGCAGTGTATGGCGGGGCAAATATTCGTTACACGATCCAGATTGCTGAGGAGTTTCTGGTTCAGGCCAGTGTACTGCATCAGCGGGGAGCCTCTCGTTTTAGCCCAGGAGAGCCAATTCGGATTGGCTTTGATCCGGAGGACGCGCTCTTGTTATCCGAACCAATGCTGCAATATCCGGCACAGGAGGAAGGGATATGAATCGGATTGCGGATCGGATCGTGAATCTGTATTCATCCAAAAACCGCCGATGGATTACCCAGTTGCTGCTTCTGCTGCCTGCACTGGTCCTGATGGGCATCGTGTATCTGGGTGGTCTGCTTATCTTTGGCAGATACAGCTTTGATATCTATGAAAATGGTAAGCTCGTCCGGGGCTGGGAGTGGGACGCCTATCGCGCTTTTCTGTCCGATCCGTACTATTGGAAACTGATAGGCACCACGTTTCGCGTTGCTTTCAAGGTTACGCTATGGAGCCTGCTGCTTGCATACCCGCTAGCTTATTGTATAGCAGGCCTAAAGAAAACGGGCATGAAGCAATTGTTGCTGCTGCTTACGTTTCTTCCGCTACTGGTCAGCGCAGTTGTGCGATCCTATGGCTGGCAGCTGTTGCTATCCAAACAGGGCTTTATGAACTGGCTGTTCATACGGCTTGGAATTACGGATGAAGGCTTCAGTATGATATATAACGAGACTGGTGTGGTCGTCGCACTTGTTCATATTTTTCTGCCGTTCATGGTCTTTCCGATCCTGAATGTATTGTCGCAAAGTGACGCTTCTCTAAAAGCGGCTGCTCAGGATCTGGGAGCAGGAAGCTGGCGGACATTCCTGACGATTACCCTACCTTTATCAGCGAGAGGTATTGCTAGCGGGGTACAGATTGTATTCACGCTATGCCTTACGGCCTTTACAACGCCTCAACTGATTGGCGGAGGCAGAGTCATGACACTGCCAGTATTTATTTACCAGCGAACACTGGATACCAACTGGCCGATGGCTGCGGTAGCAAGTATATTCTTGCTCATTTCTTCCATCATCGTTTCACTTTTGGTCAATAAAGGAGCGGAAATGCTGATGTTCCGTCGTTCCCGGAAGGGAGGTCAGGCTTATGGTTAAGTCCAACAGGCTCACCAAAGTGCTGCTCTATATATTTGCAGGGGCCGTGGCGGTTTATCTACTATTGCCGTTGCTAATGATCCTATTGACATCTGTAGGTTCCGGATCGGCCAGTAAATTCCCTCCAGAAGGTCTTACCCTGAAGTGGTATGCAAATCTGGGAGAGCAGACTCAATTTCTCGTTGCATTCAAGAACAGTCTGATTGCTTCCACTGGTGCGGTATTGCTGGCGCTGATTACCGGAACACTTGCAGCGCTGGCCATCGTGCATTACCCTTTCCCGGGTGCTGGCATCTTAAGAGCCTTTTTTGTATCCCCAATGGTTATGCCGAAAATTACGCTTGGTATTGCGTATCTAATTTTGTTCTCCAAAATGCATATTGCAGGCGGATTGTTCGCTCTTATTTTGGGTGAAGCGGTCATCGTGCTTCCATTCGTGCTAACGCTTGTAGGCAGTGCATTGGCCAATCTTCAGCCCGCACATCGAGAGGCGGCAGCAGACCTTGGAGCAGGTCCACTGCGTATCTTTTTTACAATTACCTTGCCACAGCTTAGACTATCTCTGCTCCTTTCAGGATCAATCGCATTTGTCTTCACTTTTGATCAGGTAGAGGCTGCATTGCTGCTGCTTCGTCAGGACAGCTACACACTACCTATACAACTGTTCCTGTATATGGAGAAGTGGCAGGACCCGACGATCGCGGTTGTATCTGTCGTACTTATCGCTTTTGCACTGGCCTTGTTCATGATCATCAAGCTGGTACTGCGCTCAGTACCCGGACTTGAGAGTTTGTTTGGGGGCAGGAAAAACAAAAGGAGGACTGAATCATGAACAATTCACTTCATATATCCCATAGCTCGGGTCTAAACCGGGACCGAGCGGAAGATGTAATGAAAACTCAGGGACTTAGTGCCCTGATCGCAACCACACCGGAAAATATTCACTATGTCATCGGCTCCCAGCTACGCGCGAGCAACTGGACCATGCAGATTTACGCCATTCTACCTGCCGACCGATCCGCTCGGCCATGTATCGTCATCCCGACGAATCGTTTGGGCGTTGTGGCTCAATTCGGTATCACGGGAGTAGATATATTTGCCTACAGTGACTTCTTCGTGGAAGGTACGATCGAAGGCAAACCTTCTACGGATGATATTGATCTGTTCTACTCTCTGCTACAAACGACAGTCATTCATCCGGGGCCGATAGAAGCGCTTAAGGCTGCACTGAAACAGCTCGACATCGAGAATCAACCGATTGGAATCGATGAGATGCGAATTGCTCCTGAACTTTTGGCACGGGTCAAGGAGGATGCTCCTCAAGGAGCGGTTGTTCACGCGTACAAGCTATTTCGTCAAATCCGCTTGGTTAAGACACCTTTCGAGATTGAGCAGCTCCGACAGGCTGCCCAAGTAAATGAGAGAATTGAGCAAGAGCTGATTGATCTGATCGCAGCCGGTGTTCATGAGAAGCAGCTTGCCGACCATTATCGGTTGTCTGTAATGAGAGCAGGCGGGACACCTGCAATGACTGCGGTAGGGGCGGGTCCGCGCAGTGCGCTGCCGCTCATCGAAAATTATTTTCATACCATCGAGTCAGGAGATCAGATCCGCTTTGATCTGTGCTTGCAGTTGGAAGGGTACTGGGGAGATACAGGACGTACCGTTGTAGCAGGAGAGCCAACTCCCTGGATGACAAAGCATTTTAATGCTGTAAAAAGCGGATGGGAGACTGCACTTGAAACCGTACGTCCTGGCGTCAAGGCTTCCGACGTATTTCATGCGGCTGTGTCTCGCGTGCAACGTGAGGGAATTCCTCATTACCGACGCCAGCATGTTGGTCATGCCATTGGCTTGGAACTGTACGACGACATGACTCTCTCTCCTGGTGACCAGCGCATACTGGAGCCTGGCATGGTACTGTGTGTGGAGGTGCCATATTATGAGCTCGGCGCTGGTGGCTTCCAAATCGAGGATACGGTTGTTGTAACTCCAGATGGATATGAGTTTTTGACTCATATGGAGCGTAAACTGTTCATTAAATAACGATTAATGGAAGGCTTCAGCCAAGCGATCAGTCAGCAGCCGATCATGGAGCTTTTCTGCCGAGAAAGTTGGAATATCATGATTCAGCAGGGAACTAAGACGTTTCGTAACATTAGCCTTGCGCTGTTTGCCGGAGGTTTTGTGACTTTTGCGTTACTATACAGCCTCCAGCCCCTGATGCCCGAGATTAGCGAGGCATTTGCGATCTCGCCTGCACATTCCAGTCTGACCCTCTCAGTTACAACGATTGCCATGGCACTGACCATGTTGTTCATCGGTTCCTTATCCGATTCATTGGGAAGACGCTTTATTATGACAGCAGCTTTAGTTGTTTCATCTATTATTGCAATGATTAGTGCGTTTAGCCCTGGATTTACTGAGCTGCTTCTGCTTCGTATTCTCCAGGGAGTTGCACTTGCCGGGTTGCCCGCGACAGCCATGACATATCTGTCTGAAGAGATTGAGCCTTCCAGTCTAGGGTATGCTATGGGCCTTTATATCAGCGGAAATTCGATTGGAGGTATGGCTGGTCGTTTTATCAGCGGCGTGATCACAGACTGGCTCAGTTGGCGTGCCGCAATTGGTTTTATCGGTATTCTTGGCCTATGTGCGGCCGTTATCTTCTGGCTGGTCATCCCGCCATCCCGCCATTTTGTCAAAGCGACTCCTGGATTCAAAAAGATCATTCCTCTTTTGTGGTCACAGTGTCGGAATACACGTTTACTTTGCCTGTATGGACTGGGCTTTCTTCTGATGGGTGGCTTCGTAACGTTGTTCAACTACATCGGATTTGAATTGACTGGAAAACCTTATCATCTTAGCCAATCTGTCGTTGGTAGCCTTTTTGTCGTGTACCTTATGGGTACATTGAGCAGCACCTGGATGGGCAGGCTTGCAGATCGGTATGGAAGATCGAATGTCCTTGGAATCGCGCTGGGTATTATACTGGCTGGTGCAGTTTGTACCATTCACCCAGATCTTTGGGTCAAAATAATTGGACTTGCGCTGTTTGCCTTTGGTTTCTTTGGCGGACATTCCATCGCAAGTAGCTGGGTTGGACTCGTGGCGGATCAGCATAAATCCCAGGCTAATGCCTTGTATTTGTTTTTCTACTACGTGGGATCAAGTGTCAGCGGAACTGGAGGGGGCCTACTTTACAGCCATCTGGGTTGGATTGGCATTGTGGGCATGATTGGTGTGTATGTGGTAATCGGCTTTATATTGTGTCGGTTTCTGATAGAAAAGGTAAAAGAACATACCAGGCTTACTTTTTAACTAAACATAGATCGAATGTTTGTTCATCACAAAGCACTCATTTTGACCCATAATCATCCAATAGTCCTTAATACAATAACTAACTTTTTTCGACAAGTATTGCATATCCCGAAATACCGAGTATAATACTGGGTAAATAGATGCAAAGGGGATGCAATAAACGATGAAAACACATGCTGAACTGAACTCACTTCTTGTTGACGATTATCTGGATCTCCTGAACATAGCGAAACAGCTAGGTGATGAGGAGTGGAAAGAGGCCATTCTGCAAGCATTGAAAGAAGAAGTGGATGCTAATCATCATCTGGATTCAACCGAGGTTAGACAGGATCTTTGGAGTCAATTTGAAGGTATTAACGAACAGATGCATGATCTGTTAATGCAATTGAAAAATGCCGAGGGTCCCGAAGAGAAAGAACAGATTATTGAAGCCATTTGGGGACTGAAAGTGGACCGACATGCCATTACTCGCAAACTTGAAACCATGAGCCGTGCTAGCGCTGGACATCAATAAAGCTCTAACGTTTATTATAAAAAAAATAAAAACCCGCGTGCCGTCCTATGGAATTAATATTCCATGGGTTGGCATGCGGGTTTTGTGTTTGTTGCTGTACTTGTTTATTTAAGGGTTAGAACTGTTTAGCGAGTGTACGTGACTCTTCTATAGCTTGTTGTTTGATCTCATCTGCGCGTTCCTTATATTGGTTATGTCCTTCCACAAAAATGCCTTCAAGCTTCGGCACACCAAGGAAAGACATAATAATGCTCAGGTAACGATGACCGGATTCCATCTGAGCCGCAGGCCCTTCGGAATAAATGCCGCCACGAGCCTGAATATGCAGTGCCTTTTTGTTGGAGAGCAATCCAACCGGGCCTTGTTCCGTATAACGGAACGTTTTACCAGCCACGCAGATGGAGTCGATATAAGCCTTCATAATTGGAGGGAAAGAGAAGTTCCACATCGGTGTCACAAAAACATATTTGTCAGCAGATGCGAATTGATCCGATAATTCATTCAAACGTTGAACCTTGGTCTGTTCTTCAGAAGTCAATTCGCTGCCGGATTGAAGTTTCCCCCAACCACTGAATACATCTGCATCAATATGAGGAATATCCGAGCGATACAAATCCAGATGAATAACCTCATCCGAAGGATGGCTTTCACGATATGCATCCACAAACGCTTTACCTGCAGCCATGCTGAAGGAAGTTTCATGATCATGAGGATGGGCAGTAATATACAATAATGTAGACATACGGTTCTTCCTCTCTATGATGTTTTTGCCAAAAAGGGCTGACATTAATAAGCGACCGATGTAGTATGCATCGTTTGTAACGTTTTATACCTGGATAGTGACCTGGTACTCAATCATGTATAATACATTGGTGTAAGGTGAATCGAACGATACTAGGAATGAGTGAGATGAGCGCATATGGGAATGGATCTGGAGAAGCAACGATTAAGCATTGAAGCAGCGAAATTGTATTATCAATCGGATTACAGCCAGCAGGATATTGCGGTCAGGCTGGGCGTGTCACGTCCAACGGTATCAAGATTACTTCAGTACGCGAAAGATCGTGGTTACGTTCGCATTGAAATTATGGACCCGCTAGAGGATATCGACATTATCGCCGGGGAACTCAAAGCCAAGTATAATCTGGATACTGCGCTTGTATGCTTTGCCCCGTTAAAGAGTGATGAAGAAATTTTGAAACATATTAGTAAAAGAGCAGCAGATTACTTACAAGATACGGTTCAGGATGCGGACATTATTGGGGTAACTTGGGGGACAACGATGAACGCCGTCGCCCGTCAGCTTCGTCCCAAGCAGGTCAAAGGCGTCGAAGTGGTTCAACTTAAGGGAGGCGTAAGCCATTCCCATGTGAATACGTATGCGGCAGAAATTGTTCATTTATTTGCGGAAGCTTTCCATACGGTTCCCCGATATTTGCCTTTGCCCGTGATTTTCGACAACATTGAAGTCAAGAAAATGGTAGAAGCAGACCGACATATTGGCAGAATTGTGGAACTTGGCCGACAGGCGAATATTGCCATGTTTACCGTAGGTACAGTGAAGGAAGATGCACTTTTGTTCAGACTGGGGTACTTTAATGATGAAGAACAGCAATTGCTGATGCATTCAGGTGCAGGTGACATTTGTTCACGTTTTTTTGATGCCGAGGGCCGGTTGATCAGTGAAGAAATTAACAACAGAACCGTCGGAATTGATCTGGCTGAGCTGCGAAATAAGGAAAAATCGATTCTCGTGGCCGGGGGAAAACGTAAAATAGAAGCCATTCATGCTGCGCTCAAAGGTCATTACGCCAACATTTTGGTAACAGATCAATACACAGCTCAGGCTTTGCTTCGATTATAATGCAATGGATGACAACATCTGCCACGCGACATGGGCGGATGTTTTGCTTTCTTAGGCAGAAGCTATATTATACGATTCCTCCCAGTGAGCGAAGTCATTTGTTTAGTGAGGTTTCCATGGAATGTGTTTAAATTTCAAGGTTGAACAAAAGTTCATATTGATTTTTACATATGTTCATGTTAGGGTAGGGATATAGAAAATAACTAGTTCAGATAAGGGGAGATTGAATTGACTACACCACAATTAGCCAAAATGATAGATCATACCTTGCTTCGTGCAGATGCAACACAAAGTGAAATGGCCAAATTGACCGAAGAAGCGAAACAATATCAATTTGCTTCTGTATGTGTTAACCCGGGCTGGGTTGCTTATGCTGCTGAACAGCTTCAAGGTACTGGCGTCGATATTTGTACTGTTATCGGTTTCCCTCTGGGAGCTTCCACTTCCGAGACCAAAGCATTCGAAACCAAAGACGCCATCGCTAAAGGTGCTACTGAGGTGGATATGGTCATCAACATTAGTGCTTTGAAAGATGGCAAAGATGACGTTGTTGAACAGGATATCCGTGCAGTTGTTGAAGCAGCAGCGGGTAAAGCTTTGGTGAAAGTCATTATTGAAACTTGTCTGTTGACGGATGAAGAGAAAGTACGTGCATGTCAGGCAGCGGTAAAAGCTGGGGCTGATTTTGTCAAAACCTCCACAGGTTTCTCTACGGGTGGAGCAACACCAGAAGATATCGCTTTGATGCGTCGTACCGTAGGTCCGGATGTAGGCGTTAAAGCTTCCGGCGGCGTGCGTAGTCTGGAAGACATGCAAAAAATGATCGATGCAGGAGCAACTCGGATTGGCGCCAGTTCCGGTGTGAAAATCATGCAAGGCGAACAATCTACATCTAATTATTAATTCGTGAGTAATTGGCTCGATAAATTTCACTAGATGGATTGCTTGGATGCTTTAACTTGTTCTTCATATCTCTCGATGGATGTGAAGAACAAGTTTTAAAGCTGATCCAAATTTATATTTTAAATAAAACCCAATCATAAAAAACCGAATTTATTGTAAGCGCTTCAACCGTTTTCTGAAAGGTTAATTCATCACATATTTGGGAAACCTTTGAGCTGAATAAACATCCGGCTTAACTACCTTCAAAGGAGAGATAGAATGAAATTCCTAATAGCCCTTCTTGGTATACTTGTTGTCTTTGGACTGGCTTATCTGGTCAGCAACGGTAAGAAGAAGATCAGATATCGTCCGCTAATCATCATGATTGTTTTGCAAGTAATATTGGGATACGCATTATTGAACACAGAAGTGGGTACATTTTTGATTGGCGGTTTCGCGACCGTATTTGAAAGTTTGCTTGGCTATGCGAATGACGGTATTTCATTTGTATTCGGTGGCTTGACTACCGTTGGTGCAGACAGTGGGGGCGCGCCATTCTTCCTCAGTGTATTGATGCCGATCGTCGTTATCTCAGCGCTCATTGGGATATTGCAGTATATCCGAATCTTGCCTTTTGTTATAAAATATATTGGTCTGGTATTAAGCAAAGTCAACGGAATGGGCAAACTGGAATCATATAACGCGGTTGCTTCGGCTGTATTGGGGCAATCTGAAGTGTTCATTTCTGTGAAAAAACAAATTGGGTTGCTGCCTAAACATCGACTGTACACTTTATGTGCCTCGGCGATGTCCACGGTATCGATGTCCATTGTCGGTGCCTATATGTCCATGATTGATCCGAAGTATGTGGTTACGGCACTTGTGCTGAACCTGTTTGGCGGTTTTATCATCGCTTCCATCGTGAATCCTTATGAGGTTTCTCCGGAAGAAGATATATTGGAAGTACAGGAAGAGGAAAAACAATCCTTCTTCGAAATGTTGGGCGAGTACATTCTGGATGGTTTCAAAGTTGCGATCGTCGTAGCTGCAATGTTAATCGGTTTTGTTGCTCTGATCGCACTGGTTAACGGGATCTTCAGTGCAGTGCTCGGCATTTCGTTCCAGGAACTGCTTGGTTATGTGTTTGCACCATTTGCCTTCATTATGGGTGTTCCTTGGAAAGAAGCGATTCAGGCGGGAAGTATTATGGCTACCAAAATGGTATCCAACGAATTCGTTGCCATGCTTGATCTGACCAAACAGACTGCATTGTCTGCCAGAACAACAGGGATCGTATCCGTCTTCCTCGTATCGTTCGCGAACTTCTCCTCAATCGGTATTATTGCCGGTGCGGTGAAGGGACTTCATGAAAAACAAGGTAATGTGGTGGCCCGCTTCGGTCTGAAACTGCTTTACGGTGCATCGCTCGTCAGCGTACTGTCTGCGATCATCGCCGGACTGTTCTTGTAAAGCCGGATTATTGGAAGGAGTGCTTAAGTTATGTCAACATTCAAAAGAGTACATTTAATCGTTATGGATTCAGTGGGAATTGGTGAAGCGCCGGATGCAGCGGAATTCGATGATTTCGACGTCGATACCTTTGGTCACATTGCACGTGAACGCGGAGGATTGAAGATGCCGCATATGGCCAGTCTTGGACTGTCCAATATTAAGGAAATTGAAGGTGTGCCTGTAGCGGACGCACCAAAAGCTTTTTACACCAAAATGCAGGAAGCATCCAGAGGCAAAGACACCATGACGGGTCACTGGGAACTGATGGGCCTGTACATTGATACGCCATTCCGTGTGTTCGCAGACGGGTTCCCGGATGAGTTAATTCAGCGCATTGAAGAAAAAACAGGCCGTAAAGTGATTGGGAACAAACCGGCCAGCGGCACGGAAATTCTGGATGAGCTGGGTGCGGAGCATGTTGAAACTGGCGCGCTTATTGTGTACACATCCGCGGATTCGGTTCTGCAAATTGCAGCACATGAGGACGTTGTTCCATTGAAGGAACTGTATGAGATCTGTGAGTTCTGCCGTGAAATTACACTTGAAGATCCGTATATGCTGGGTCGTATTATTGCACGTCCATTCGTAGGTGAAGCTGGTGACTGGAAGCGTACAGCGAATCGTCATGATTATGCGCTCAAACCGTTTGGACGTACCGTGATGAATGAACTCAAAGATGGTGGTTTTGATGTCATCGCTCTGGGTAAAATCGCAGATATCTACGATGGAGAAGGTGTAACCAAGACTGTACGTACTGTCTCCAATATGGATGGCATGGACAAACTGTCCGAAACGATGGATGAAGAGTTCACCGGACTCAGCTTCCTGAACCTGGTTGACTTCGACGCCCTGTTCGGTCACCGTCGTGATCCACAAGGCTACGCTCAGGCGCTTGAAGAGTATGATGCTCGACTGCCAGAGATCTTCAGCAAAATGACAGACGATGATCTGCTGCTCATCACAGCTGACCATGGTAATGACCCAACCTACCGCGGCACGGACCATACACGTGAGTATGTGCCACTGCTTGTTTACTCTCCACGCTTCAACGAGGGTAAAAAGCTTGAACTGCGCAGCACGTTTGCTGATGTTGGAGCGACAGTAGCTGAGAACTTCGGAGTGAAACTGCCGGAATATGGTACAAGCTTCCTGAAAGATTTGAAATAGTCAACATTCTTATCTTTAACTGAACATGGGGAAATCTGATATTTTCTTGAAACACAAAGTCGGACAGGATGACCACGGGGGCAGTTTCGGCTGCTCCGGTTCCTGACTTTCATTCAATCATATGGATAACTGGAGGAGATTTAATCATGAGTACACATATTGGAGCTAAACCCGGAGATATTGCAGAAACAATTCTTTTGCCAGGAGATCCATTGCGTGCAAAATTTATTGCAGATACGTATCTTGAAGATGTTGTTTGTTACAACGAAGTTCGCGGAATGCTCGGATTCACGGGTACATATCAAGGACACCGTATCTCGGTACAAGGCTCGGGCATGGGGATTCCATCGTTCAGCATCTATGCCAACGAACTGATCAGCGAATACGGTGTGAAAAACCTAATTCGTGTTGGAACTTGCGGAGGTATGCAAGAACATGTACGTGTTCGTGATGTTATCCTTGCTCAAGCTTCATGTACCGATTCCAGCATGAACAAGCTCGTATTTGGCGGATATGATTTCTCCCCGATCGCGTCGTTCTCCCTGCTGAAAGAAGCCTATGACCGCGCAACTGCCAAAGGCATGAAAATCCATGTCGGAAACGTGTTCAGTTCCGATTCCTTCTATCGTGACGACCGTTCCGTGACTGAGAAATTGATGCAGCACGGCGTACTGGGCGTTGAGATGGAAACAACTGCACTGTACACACTCGCAGCCAAATTTGGCGTAAACGCACTCACGATCCTGACAGTAAGTGACCACTTGCTGACGGGTGAAGAGACTTCCGCCGAAGAGCGCCAAAAAACGTTCAACGACATGATGGTAGTAGCACTGGAAACAGCAATTACGCTGTAAAAATCACTTAATTTATCAATATCAATTGATTTTAATCGAAACTTTTGTTCCACGAGCGTAGTGGAGGAACCGGAATCGATTCTGAAGAAGCGAAGCGTTCGCCTTTGTCTCTGAATTTCAACCTTATCGAAGGTTATTCAAAAAAACTTGGAGACAACAGCGATCGAAAGAACGATCCGGGGCCGGAACGGGTTAACAACAAAGTGTTCTATACAAATCACCCACAACGAAGGAGAGATCATCATGAGAATGGTAGACATTATTGCTAAGAAACGCGACGGAAAAGAACTGACAACAGCTGAGATTGATTTTGTTGTTCAAGGATATACACAAGGCGATATCCCTGATTATCAAGTCAGCGCTTGGGCGATGGCTGTATTCTTCAAGGATATGTCTGACAAGGAACGCGCAGATTTGACGATGTCCATGGTAAACTCGGGCGAGACCATTGATCTGTCTGCCATCGAAGGTATCAAGGTAGACAAGCACTCCACGGGAGGCGTTGGTGATACTACAACGCTGGTACTGGCACCGCTTGTTGCTGCTCTGGATGTTCCAGTTGCCAAAATGTCCGGACGTGGATTGGGTCACACTGGTGGCACAACGGACAAACTGGAATCTGTTGCAGGTTTCCACGTGGAGCTTGAGAAAGAAGAGTTCATCCGCCTCGTTAACGAACATAAAGTTGCCGTTATCGGTCAAAGTGGAAACCTTACGCCGGCAGACAAAAAGCTCTATGCATTGCGTGACGTTACAGCTACCGTTAACTCCATCCCACTGATTGCCAGCTCCATCATGAGTAAGAAAATTGCAGCAGGTGCCGATGCGATCGTATTGGATGTTAAAACGGGTGCTGGTGCATTCATGAAGACAACTGAAGATGCAAAAGAACTGGCACATGCGATGGTAAGCATCGGTAACAATGTAGGACGTAAAACGATGGCTGTCATTTCCGATATGTCTCAACCACTAGGTCTCGCTATCGGTAACGCGCTTGAAGTGAAAGAAGCCATCCTTACGTTGCAAGGTAAAGGACCGAAGGATCTGGAAGAACTCTGTCTGGCGCTTGGACGTCAAATGGTATTCCTTGCTGGCAAAGCAGACTCCCTGGAGCATGCTGAGGAGAAATTGAAAGAAGTAATCCAGAACGGTAAAGCATTGGATAAATTCAAAGACTTCCTGGCAAATCAAGGCGGAGACGCTTCAGTTGTAGATCACCCGGATCGCTTGCCACAAGCGAAATATCTGGTTGAAGTACCAGCAGATAAAGACGGATATGTAGCTGGTATCGTCGCTGATGAAATCGGTACTGCTGCAATGCTGCTTGGCGCAGGCCGTGCAACAAAAGAATCCGAGATCGACCTCGCTGTTGGCTTGATGCTCAACAAAAAAGTAGGTGACCAGGTTAAAGCTGGCGAATCACTCGTAACAATCCATGCCAATCGTGAAGACGTAGCAGACGTAATCGCGAAGATCAAAGAAAACATTACCATTGAAGATCATGCCGATGCTCCGGTATTGGTGCATGATATCGTAACTGAATAATATATCAGGCAAACAAGGTTAACCTTATGCCTGAATTGAATTTAAAGCCCCGAAGCTGTGCATTCCATAGCTTCGGGGCTTTTTCTTATTTATTATGCAAATTATCATACGTCACAACTGAATCTGCACTGGTGTAAATGTAAGGGGTGGATGGCTGATCAACCGGAGTTACTTTCGTCGCCCGAATCTCAATGGTGTCTTCGCCATTCACTTGAGCAGAACCAATGGTGCCATCGATTTGTACCCAACTGTCTGTAGGAAAGCTGTCTGCATTCGGGACATGAATCATCACGCCAAAGGGTGCCGCGTCTGCCGGGCAGCACATCACAAGAAATCGTCCTAATGCAAAATGAGATTCATGCTCCATGCTTTTGTCTCGATATACAAACCCGGTAAGGCTGATGGCCTTGCCTGCGAATTGTCGTTGAAACATGTCGATGGACCCCAATGTCTCGGAGAAAATTTCGGGATATACCTTAATGACAGATTCCGCATATAACTTCTCTGCAAGTTCAGCAAATTCACGACTATACTCATCCGGGAGAACAAATTGTACTTTCGTGGCAGGCACAGATGATTCAACATTTGCAGTTTTTTTGGATAGATCTTTAATGTCCAGTTCTGCTGTATCAGGTAAGGGTTCTTTTCGACGAATCTCCGGAGGTCCATACGTTAGGGACATGCCTTTCTTACTGGCCATAGAACTGCCTAGTGCCTGATCTGGCAAAAGAAAACCAAGTATTAATGGAATGGCAATCAATCCATATATCAGCGAGCTGCGTACCCATCTTGAAGGAGGTGGATGCTCACAGTCGCAATGGAGCTGGCTAGTACCAAACAGTCCGTGCCAGGCCATGATGGCGGCAATAAACAAAAAGGGAACAGGGCAGCATAGAAGCAATCGCTGCATCGTTGGAGCCAAGTAATAATGAAGAGAATCCGTTGAATTCAAACGAATGATGTATACAGCGAGCCCGCCGATCCACAGCGCACGAATCAGGTTATGCCATTGGATAGGATGAGATTTGGTAACCGGAGCTTTGGTCGCTGTATAACCAGGATGGTTCATGTAATCACCTCTTTTGATCAGATAATACATTCATAAATGCTCATACCAAAAGGTTAATCAACCATGATCCTGCGAAAACCAAAGCAATAATGGCCAGGCTCAGGCCAATAACAAACCGGGTGCGGAAGGTAGAAAGCAGCATCAATGTGCTTTTGAAATCAAGCATTGGACCAAGAACGAGAAAGGATAGTAGTGGCCCTAACGCAAACGTGTGAGAGAAGGCTGAGGCTACGAATGCGTCGGATGTCGAACAGAGAGACAATACATACGCAAAACCCATCATGAAGACATAGGAGGCAACAGGCCCATTACCCAGAGAAATGAGATCACTGCGGCTGATAAAGGTTTGAATGCAGGCTGTTATTAGAGCACCAATCACCAAATATTTGCTCATATCTACAAATTCGTCACCCGCATGGATGAAAAAGCTGCGCCAGTTTTTATCGTGAACGTGATCATGATCGGCAGAATGGGAATGAGGCTGTGCCATTTTAAATCCGGGATGTGTCTTGACCTCCGTCACTGTAGCCTTCGGTTTGCGCAAAGGATTCTGACGGACGAACATATACACCAGACCGCCGATGGCAGCTGCAACTGCAAAGGCCAGTCCCATACGGGCGATCGTAATTTCGGGATGGGAAGGAAAAGCGAGCAGGGTCGCGGTAAAGACAATTGGATTTACAACAGGGCCACTAAGAATAAAGGTCACCGCGATATAGGGCGGTATGCCTTTATGCATCAACCGTCGAACGACCGGAATCATACCACATTCGCAGATCGGGAAAATGATTCCCAGCAGACCCGCCACCAGCACACCTCCAACGGGGTTCTTGGGCGTTAGTTTGCGAATCATTTCCTCAGAAACAAACCATTGCATTAGCGAAGACAACAGCACCCCTATGAGCAGAAATGGAGCAGCTTCGAGAAAAATGCTGATGAATATCGTTTTCATATTTTGAAAGGCTTCACTGTTCCAAGCTTCTTTCAGATTGGGAGCCATCGTGATCAACACGGGAACAAGAAATGCGCAGGGAATCAGGAATGACAGGAGCTTAAGATTGGCTGCCATTTTCATGGGATAGACCTCCAGAACCGGGACTTTGCTAAAATATATGCTTGTACCGTCCGCATCATACTCGTTCTCCGTAATTAATCAACATTTTTACGATTTACATATCTTGAGCAAAACTTGTTATGTTGACAAAAGAAACGAGGTTCAGGTATAGTTTATTTTGTTAATCGTAATAATTACTATTAATTAATCATTATTTTTCAGCCCATCGGTCGAGTGGAAGCTACATAGCATTCCGATTTTTTAGTTTTAAGAGGATAAATGGAAGGGAGTAATTGAAATGACAGAACAACAGGTACAACCCCGAGTTCCGGTGACTGTATTAAGTGGATATCTGGGCGCAGGCAAAACGACATTGCTTAACCATGTGCTTCACAATAGGGAGGGTATGCGAGTCGCTGTCATTGTGAATGATCTGAGTGAAGTTAATATTGACGCTGGCTTGATCCGGGATGGTGGTGGATTGTCACGTATTGATGAGAAGCTGGTGGAGATGTCCAATGGCTGCATCTGCTGCACGTTGCGTGAGGATTTACTGAAAGAGGTGGAGCGGCTTGCGCTGGATGGTTCTTTTGACTATATATTGATTGAATCGACAGGTATTGGAGAGCCAGTCCCCGTTGCCCAGACATTTACGTATATTGATGAAGAGCTGGGGATTGATTTGACGAAATTTACGCGGCTCGACACGATGGTAACGGTAGTAGATGCTGCCCAGTTCTGGCGTGACTTCTATTCCAAAGAAACATTGAAGGATCGGGGGCAGGAAGCCGGAGAGGATGATGTACGGGGGATCGTTCATCTGCTGACGGATCAGGTTGAATTCTGTGATGTGCTGATTTTGAACAAGTGTGATCTGGTAACGGAAGACGAGCTGCTCAAACTTGAGAAAGCACTACACGCGATGCAGCCGGAAGCTCGACTTATTCGCACCACACATGGACAGATTGACCCGAGGGAGATATTGAATACCGGACGGTTTGATTTTGAAAAAGCAAGCCAGTCTGCGGGCTGGATCCGCGAATTAATGAAGGAAGAACACACACCAGAGACAGAGGAGTATGGCATTCACTCGTTTGTGTACCATCGGAAACGTCCGTTTCATTCGGAGCGTTTGCTGCGCTGGATTGCCAAATGGCCTGAGAGTATTGTTCGTTCCAAGGGCTTAATGTGGCTGGCTACACGTAACCATATGGCGGTGTCGTTTAGTCATGCGGGAACATCCAAGCAGTTGGGACCAGCCGGGTTGTGGGTAGGCGCGATGAGTGACGAAGAGCGACAAATGCATTTTGGTGATACACTTCCGCCTATTCCGGATTGGGATGAGCAGTGGGGTGATCGGATTACGAAGCTGGTGTTCATCGGGATAGACATGGACCGACTGGAGATCGAACGGACGTTAGATGAGACACTGCTAACCGACGAAGAGATGATAATGAACTGGCGAGAACTGAAAGATCCATTTCCTGCGTGGAGTTGACAAACGTAAAAGCATGGGCTAAACTCATTAAATAGTAATAATTACGATTAGATAAATCAAAGGAGGCCATTTCCATGAGAGTCATTGTAACCTTAGCTTGCACCGAGTGCGGAGATCGCAACTATACAACAACCAAGAACAAGCGTAATCATCCGGAACGGATCGAATTGAAGAAGTATTCACCACGATTGAAGAAGATGACCATTCACCGGGAAACAAGATAATTTTTTTTGTCATTTTTACATCGTAATAATTACGAAAAGAGGAAAAACCATGATTCTATCTTCCATGCGTGATGTGGTATTCGGATACGGCAAAGAGCCAGTCATTGACCAGCTGTCACTGGATATCCATGTGGGGGAGTTTGTCGGCATTACAGGACCAAATGGTTCTGCGAAGACAACCATGCTGAAATTGCTGCTGGGGCTGTTACATCCCTGGAGCGGCACGGTACATATGAATGCACAGTCCGTACGTGGCAGTAAGCTGAACATCGGATATGTACCTCAACAGGTAGCATCGTTCAACAGTGGATTTCCCAGTACGGTGATCGAACTGGTGCGATCCGGATGTTACCGCAAACTCGGCTTGTTCCGCAGATTTACATCCGAGCAGGAAGCCATTGTGGAACGAAGCTTGCGGGAAGTCGGCATGTGGGAATACCGCAACGCCAGAGTTGGCGAACTGTCTGGTGGACAAAAGCAGCGAATCTGCATTGCCAGAGCATTGGCAGGCCAACCGCAGGTGCTTGTACTGGATGAGCCGACTACAGGCATGGACCGGCGCAGCCGTGAAGGGTTCTATGATCTGATGCGCCATTATGCAGACGTCCATGGACTGACGATTGTTATGGTCACCCACGGATTAGAAGAGATGGGCAACCGGTTGGACCGGACGATTACCCTGGAGCGGCAAGAAAGTGAGGAATGGCAGTGTTTGAGTACGAATTCATGCAGCGTGCTTTCTGGGCAGGCGGACTGATCGGAATCATTGCTCCAATTTTAGGAGTTTATCTGATGCTGCGGCGTCAGGTGCTGATGGCGGATACGTTATCCCATGTTTCATTGGCAGGCGTTGCCCTGGGTTCAGTGATGAACCTAGATCCCGTGATCTGTGGATTTGCGATTGCGATTATCGGCGCATTGCTGGTGGAACAACTCCGGCGAAATTACCTGACATATAGCGAGGTACCTGTAGCGATCATTATGACGTCGGGGCTGGCCCTTGCTGTAGTGCTCATGAGTCTGAAAACCAATCTGTCCAAGACATTTAGCTCTTACCTGTTCGGTTCCATCGTTGCCGTTAGTGATATGCAGTTGTGGATTATGGCGGCTGTGTGCGTCATTGGACTGATTTTTTTCATCGTACTCAGAAGGCCACTGTACAATTTGACGTTTGATGAAGAGACAGCTTCCATTGGAGGCATTCAGGTTAAAGGTTTATCCTTTGCCTTTGCTGTCCTGACAGGAATGACTGTTGCTTCAGCCATGCCGATTGTTGGCGTATTGCTTGTGTCTGCTTTAATCGTACTGCCCGCTGCCCTGGCACTGAGATTGTCACGCAGCTTTGCAGCAGCGATCCTTATTGCAGTCGTCACTGGATTAATCGGTATCTTTAGCGGACTGACAACCTCTTACCATCTAAACACACCACCGGGAGGAACGATTGCTCTTATCCTGTTGGTCTTTCTATTGATTGGAATATCAGCGCAAAAGCTGATTGGACGATATAACCGTAAACGTCATCGTAAAGAGAGAAAACAACAACGTGCAACTCTATTCATACATTCAAGGGAGAATACGCCACATGAAATTCAATAAAAAATCAGCTCTTGCTCTATTGTTCAGTCTTACACTTATCGTAGCCGGTTGTGGACAAAATCAGTCCGCTTCCGATTCCAGTACCAGCTCGGCCAACACGCCGGTACCAGCCGAGACTGAAGAAGCCAAACTGAACGTTGAAGTCAGCTTTTATCCAATGTACGAATTCACCAAAAATGTAGCTGGCGATCTGGCTAATGTTCATACACTCGTTCCTGCGGGCATGGAGCCGCATGATTGGGAGCCGACACCACAGGATATTGCGAGCATCGAAAAAGCGGATGTGCTTGTCTATAATGGGGCGGGAATGGAATCCTGGATCGATCAAGTTACGGATAGTCTGAGCAACTCCAAACTCATTCAAGTAGAGGCAAGCCATGGGATTGATCTGCTGGAAGGATCGGAAGAAGATGAGCATGATCACGAACATGGCGATACAACGGACACGCATGATCATGCGGATGAAGCCACAACAGAGGAGCATGATCACGATCATGACGCTGAAGCAGAAGAAGGACATACACATGATCATGATCACGGTAGACTTGATCCCCACGTTTGGCTGTCACCTGCACTTGCCGTGAAGGAAGTACGGAATATTGAGGCTGGACTTGCACAGGCTGCACCTGAACATGCGGATCAATTCAAGCAAAATGCCGATGCCTACATTGTCAAACTGGAGGCACTGGATCAGGACTTCAAAGCAGCTGTAGCAGACAGCAAACGTAAAGATTTCATCACACAGCATGCTGCATTCGGCTATCTTGCACAGGAATACGGTCTGCAGCAAGTACCGATTGCCGGTCTGTCTCCTGAACAAGAGCCTTCCGCAGCGCAAATGGCATCCGTTATTGATTTTGCCAAGGAGCATCAGGTGAAGACGATTTTCTTCGAAACGTTGGTTTCCTCCAAAGTGTCAGAGACTATCGCCAACGAAGTAGGAGCCAAAACAGCTGTGTTGAACCCAATTGAAGGATTGACGGAAGAGGAAATCGCAGCTGGAATGGATTACATCGGTGTAATGCGGCAGAATTTGGAGGCACTGAAACTGGCGTTGAATGAATAGCGTTTGTGCTTATTAACAAGTAGAGTTTACGAAAAAAGAAAACCCATTTGATGCCTGTCATCGAAAAAGGTACAATAATACAACATGCTGAGGAATGGCACAGCCATTCCTTTGCCTTTGGCCACGCAGAGAGCACAGGGATGTGCTCTTTTCGTTGTTCAAGGTGACGGAGATCATGCGGGGAACGGGAGGAAACGCCTTATGGATTTACATGAAGAACAGGAAGTGCTGTTAAGCCAGCAACCTGCCCATCTATGGAGAAGACGCAAGCTGGAGTTAATGCAGTGGACGGAACGCGAGAAGCAGACCGTGGCAGCGAAGAGGACGGAGATTTGGAACGATGTCGAAGTGGATGCTGAACTTGTCGCTGCCTTGACTTTCCTTCACAGAGCGGGCGTACGTACCGAGTTTTCTTGCGCTGGTGTAAGCCCACTCGATGAACCGATAGATCATTCTCTTTATGCCTATGTTACACTTGTACAAAACGAGGCAGCCGATCGATTTGTGAACTTTGCGCTGTCGAAGATGCGGAGCAGATTGCTTGCTACACTGGAGACAGGAACGGGTCGGTATGATCTGTCTTCTTTTTTCATCGGTCATAACCGGAGTTTCTGCTGGTGGATGCAATATTGCTCCCGCACATTTCACGGATCGAAACGATTATAGTGTAGCGACGTAGTACAGTGATAGGCATTTTTACTTGGAGGCAAGGGAGGTAGGACCTGATTGAATAAATGGCTCAAAACCATACTGTTTCTGGTGGGTTCGGCGCTACTGACTCGCTTTATACCTTTTTCTTCATTGTTCCGTAACCTGGATACGATGATTCACGAATTTGGCCATGCGCTGGTAACACTGTTGTTATCGGGCAAAGTATTGCGCATTGAATTGTACGCAGATCACAGCGGCGTTACATATTCATCCATGCTAACACCAGGCAGATCTATATTGGTTTCCTTAGCGGGGTATGTCACGGCGTCCCTTTTTGCCTGGCTGCTATTCTATCTTTACCGGAAAGGGCGGCACATGTGGGGGCTCGGCATTATGACGGGTGTAGCTCTTGTATCGCTTCTCTTCTATGTAAGGGGAGAATTCGGCATGCTCTGGCTTACAGGCTTTAGTGCGCTGAATGTTGTGATTATGATCTTTGGTGCCAAAATCGCGAAATTCTATTATTTATTATTGGCTTTCCTCACGCTGGAAGAGTCCGTAGTTAGCGCCATGTACGTTGGGCTAATGTCCTGGACACAGCCGTCCCGGGCAGGGGATGCAGCCAATCTCGCTCAGCAGACATTTCTACCAGCGCTGTTCTGGGGAACGTTGTTTGCACTGTTTGCACTGTGGTGTGCGAAGGGGGCACTTACGCTCTTTTTCCGAAAAGAAAGCTCCGCCCGCACTTCAAAATCCCGTGGATTGCGCGGGCGTAATGTTTAAAAAAACAGAGAAGGCACTTCCTTTTATTAAAGGAGAGTGCCTTTTTGTGTGTCTTCGTGTCAATCTCCAAGATTGTCCCATAACACATAAAAGTAATAAATTTCTTCCATGATCGCCTTATCGTCCTCTGCGGCAATACCGCCCTTCATCCGCGCAAGGGTACCCAGAATATCGTAAATCGTCTCACGCTCCACACTGAACTGTATGCGATTGACGATCTTGTCCCAGGCTTTCATTGCGTAATCGATTTGGGACTTGGCTTCAGTCCATTTTTTGCCCTCAACCTGTTTCTGCAATGTTTGTACAGATTCAAGCAAGCGATCATCAGCACCAAAGGGCTTTTTGAGAAGGGCTCCGCTTGCCATTATCGCAACGAACACAAGAATGAGGCAGATCGGAAGCACATACAGCAACCAGAAACGCGATTTCATTCAATCGCCTCCTTCATGTAAATTTAGAAAGGCCCCTCATAATCGCCCATATCGATTTTTTCGGTGATCTTATCCTTAAATAGATCAATATACAGTTTATCGTTAGGCAATATGGCGGCAAAAGCAATATCCTGTATCGTCACTTTTTGCTTCTTAAGCTGCTCGATGAGCCAATTTGTATCTTTGTTTCGTTCCTCCAGATTTTGCTTAATTAGCAAACCATCAATGATAATCTCGGTCATCAGCTTATTTTTAGGAGGATGCATATGCATGTCTTTGGCCGTTACAGGTTGATTCTCGGGTTTCAACACAACAGAGAGACTGCCGTCCGGTTCAAGAATGGCATAATCCAGCGTAGTGATGTCAAATACATCTTTTTGCCGCAGCATCATGGTCAATTCGTCGAATTTCACACGCATTTTACTCAGGTTTTGTTCGAGAATTTTACCGTTCTGGATGATCAGTGTAGGGTCAGAGTCCATCAGTTTGGAGATGGTACGATTTTTCAGCGTAATATACTGAAAGATAATCGTGATAATGGTGAAAATGGTCAAGGCCACAAAATGAATCCATGCCTTGGAGGAGAGATCGGTCGCAAATGTACCTGCGATGGAACCGATCGTAATACCGTTAATGTAATCAAAATACGTCAAGTTGCCCATTTGTTGTTTGCCCAGCACACGGGTATAGATGATCAGGGTCAGAAAGGCGATAATCGATCGCACAGCAACAACCCAAGTTTCTTCCATCATGTATGTATCACCTTCCTTCGCTTCGTCTTACAGATTGAAAATGAAATGCTTGATGTCATTTTTAATTCCACCCAGCATATTTTGTGGTCTATAACAAGCTTTTCCTAGGCTGGATAATCTTATTCTTGAACGCAAAAAACCGAAACCTGGCTAAGTGCTCCAGGCTTCGGTTAATCATTCGATACATATCTTTAAATCGGTCAGGCCAATTAAAAGTAAATAATATTGCGGTTATACACCCGAGTACGCCATAAACCCACCATCCACAGGAATAACCGTACCTGTAACAAAACCGGACTGACTTTCATCTGCCAGCCACATCAGCGTGCCTAGAAGATCTTCCGGTTTGCCGAAGCGACGCATTGGCGTGTGCGCAATGATTTTGCTTGAACGTTCGGTCGGCGAGCCATCCGGCTTAAGTAGCAGATTACGATTTTGTTCAGTCAGGAAGAATCCTGGTGCAATGGCGTTTACCCGGATTCCCGATTCGGCCAGATGTACCGCAAGCCATTGCGTGAAATTGTTAATCGCCGCTTTGGCTGCACTATACGCAGGAACTTTGGTCATGGGCGAAGGGGCACTCATGGACGAAATATTAATGACAGTAGCTGGAACATCACGTTCAATCATTTGTCTTGCGAAGATTTGGGTAGGGATGAGGGACCCGACAAAATTCAGATCCATCACCTGACGGAATCCCTCGACACTTACATCAAAAAAAGTAGTGATATCCGGCTGTTGCAAATCTTCCTGTCTGAAAATTTCATTGGTGGTATTGGCACTGGCATTGTTGCCACCCGCTCCGTTAATAAGGATATCGCAAGGTCCAAGCTTCTCTTGAACAACAGCTGCTGCCGCTGTTACACTATCGGCCTGGGTCACATCACAAGCTACAGCGATCGCTTTTCCACCCGCAGCCTCGATTGCCGCAACAACTTCTTCCCCTTTGGATACGGTACGGTTCAGGATGGCTACACTTGCACCATGGCGTGCGAGCTCTTCAGCCATGGAACGACATAGAACACCTGCTCCACCAGTAATTACAGCTATTCTGCCTTCCAGACGGCTTGAGCTTTCTTTGGCAAAGTCACTCATGCTTTTGACCTCCTTTGCAGGGAGTCCCAGACGCCCCACAGATACATAATTCCCAGAGCCCGATCATAGAGTCCATACCCAGGTCTGCATTGCTCTCCCCAGAGATGACGTCCATGGTCCGGCCGTGCATAACCTTCAAATCCAATATCGTGATAGGCTTCCACAACACCGGCAATATCGACATTTCCATCCTGACTGCGGTGGGATGTCTCGATAAAGTCTCCATTATCGTAGATTTTGACATTACGGATATGGGCAAAAGGAATACGGTCCTTGAACTCGTGGATCATACCGATAATATCATTGTTCGCATTAGCCCCAAGAGAGCCGCTGCACAACGTTACACTATTGTAAGGGCTATCATACAAGTTCAGATATCTGCGAACATTGTCTTGGCTCGTAATAATCTTTGGCAGTCCAAAGATTGGCCAAGGCGGATCATCCGGATGAATGGCCATTCGAATACCTAACCGTTCAGCAGTAGGAATGATCTCCTGCAGGAAATAACGGGCGTGTTCCCACATATCTTCCTCTGTTACATCCTTATAGGCTTCGAACAGACCTGTTAAATACTGCAATCGTTCCGGTTCCCAGCCAGGCATCGTCAATGCGGAATTTTCAGTGATGCGTCGAACCAATTCCAGCGGTTCAATATCGGCGATTTTGCTATTCTCGTAGAAGAGGGCGGTAGAGCCATCTTCCATCTCCTTATGCAAATCGGTACGCAGCCAATCAAAGATCGGCATGAAGTTGTAACAGATCACTTTAACGCCTACCTGGGCGAGTTTTTCCATCGTTTTTTTGTAATTCTCAATATATTGATCACGTGTAGGCAGACCGAGCTTGATGTCTTCATGAATGTTAACACTCTCAACGACATCCAGATGTAACCCAGCCTGATCTGCAGCAGCTTTGACTGCCAGAATTTTGTCCATGGGCCATTCCTCACCTGCCGGAACATCATGCAGCGCCCATACAATGCCTTCGACTCCGGGAATCTGCCGGATGTGGTCAAGTGTTACGGTATCATTGCCTTCTCCAAACCAGCGAAAAACCATTCTCATCACATTCACCTCATCAAGATTAGTTTAAAGAACAGGTAGATCCATCATCATTGAAAATAGGAAGGGTATGTATCCCGCAGGACAGCCAGATCCGTAACGGTCAAATGCAGATGTTCCTGCATAATGTGCTCCGCCGTTTGGGCATCGTGCTGTTGTATCGCCTGAACCATGGATCGATGCTGTTCGAGCAAATGATCCCAATGATGATCCGAAGACAGACGGAGCATTCGACTCCGGTTCAGATGCACGTTCATATGCTGGATCACGGACCAGGTGTTTTTTTTGTTACAGCCTGCAAAGAGAGTACTATGGAATTCCTCATCCAATCCGAACATTCGTTCATCATCCGGTTCAAGTATACATTCCTGCTGCTGCGCAAGGTTCTGCTCCAGTATTTTCATGTGTTCATCTGGAAATTGCACACACGCGAGCCGTATGACGGCACGCTCAAGCTGCTCACGCATGAAACGTGCTTCCTCCACAAGATCAACCTGAATCAGAGATACATAGGTACCTCGCTGTGGATAGACTTCCAGCAGACCTTCCTGCGCTAATCGGACGAAGCTTTCTCGAACAGGGGTCCGACTTACATTGAACTCAAGCGAGATCTCTTTCTCCGAGATGGCGGTACCGGGAGGCAGCTTTAAACTCAGAATTAACTGCTTCAACGTCGTATAGACCGCCTCACGAGAAGAGAATGTTTGTTTGTTCAGAGAAGACGGGTTTATTAAGGATGATAATAATTCGGCTTTGGACGAAGACCTAGGGGGAAATTCCATAATCTCAACTCCTTCAAGGATATACTACCATACTTGTATGGTAGTGTGGAAGCGCTTTATATAAGTTGTTCTAAAATCTATCGCATATAGCTTGCTGTTAGCGAGATGCTGGAGTAAACTATAGTCATTAGGTTCAAACGTTTAAACCAACAGACATGACAACTGTGATATCTGTAGAACATATAGAGGTGAAACTATGGGACAAAAAGCGATATCTATTTTTCAAACCTGCATCCCCTTATTCCAGGTACTTAGCGACAATCATCGTCAGGCGATTTTACTTGCTCTTAGTGAGAAGGGCAGCATGACAGTGAATGAAATTACAGAACAGTTCAACCTGTCACGACCTGCTATATCTCATCATCTCAAGTTATTGCTTGAAAAAGGGCTCATCTCTGTAGAACAGAAGGGTACACAACGATATTATTCCGCTTCATTAAGGTCTTCAGTGGAATTATTGAAGGAACTGGTTGGGGCGTTGGAAGAAGAGTGCTTATAAGCAAGAGTTGTTAACATGCCTAGGCATGTGGACTATATGTTCGTATGTTTAAACTAATCATCATTAACTCGGAAAAGGAGTTGTATTATATGAGTGTCATGCAGGAATTAAGCGAACATGAAGTCGAAGAAATTTTACAGCAGCAACGGCAGTATTTTCGCTCAGGGGCTACTCGTTCGGCTGAGTCTCGCATTACACATTTAACCCGGTTGAAACAGGCGATTCAGAAGTATGAGTCCCGTCTTACTGAGGCGCTCTATCAGGATTTGGGCAAGAGTGAGTTCGAATCGTATACTACAGAGATTGGATTCATGCTGGATAGTATCACGCACACCATTCGGCAAGTGAAGAAATGGGTCAAGCCGGTTAAAGTCAAAACCCAACTCGCGCTGATCGGGTCTAAAAGTTATATCATTCCTGAGCCATATGGTGCGGTATTGATTATTGGACCTTTTAATTATCCATTCCAGCTGTTAATTGAACCCCTGGTTGGCGCGTTGGCAGCTGGCAATACGGCAGTACTCAAAGCATCAGAGAACACACCAGCCGTATCAGCTGTTATTCGCGAGATGATTAGCTCGGTATTCGAACCATCATACGTTCACGTGGTCGAAGGAGCCAAAGATACAACCACGGCGCTTATTAATGCGCCTTTTGACTATATCTTTTTTACAGGAAGTGTACCCGTTGGCAAAATCGTCATGCAGGCCGCTGCCAAAAATCTCGTTCCAGTGACACTGGAGCTTGGCGGTAAAAGTCCGGTCATCGTGGATAAGCATGCAGATATTAAAGTGGCTGCACAGCGTATTATATGGGGAAAGCTGCTCAATACGGGTCAGACCTGCATCGCTCCAGATTATCTGCTTGTGCATGAACAGGTGAAAGATTCGTTGATCTCCGAAATGAAAGCAGTAGTGGAAGCGTTCTTTGGGACAGATATCCAGCATAATCGTGACTATGGGAGAATCGTCAATAAGGCGCATTTCAAACGTCTCACGACTCTTATTGAACGTGATCAGGCTCATGTCATCTATGGTGGTCAATCCGATGAGGAAGACCGTTTTATTGAACCGACATTTATTGATGCTGAATCGTGGGAAGCAGCTACGATGGAAGACGAAATTTTCGGTCCGATTCTGCCGATTATCAGTTATTCCCATATTGATGAGGCGATTGCAGGTATTGTGAAGCGGCCGAAACCGCTGGCCCTCTATCTCTTTACATCGGATACACAATTACAAGATAAAGTGATGCGAGAGGTTTCTTTTGGGGGAGGATGCATTAACGATACGATTACCCATGTAGCCAACCCACGTCTGCCGTTTGGAGGGGTAGGACATTCCGGCCTTGGCTCGTATCACGGGCGGTATAGCCTGGAGACCTTCTCTCATATGAAAAGTGTGCTCAAAAAGAGCACTAGATTGAACTTATCTATTTTATATCCGCCATACGATAACAAGCTGAAGACGATTAAACGTCTATTAAAATAAAATAACTGACGTTTAATCGTAAGCAAATTAAATATCATACTGGAATGATGTTCAAAGGATGAAGCTCATTCGGGAGCAGGCTGTTCCAGTCTATAGCGTGTGGGTGATATCCCTGACCAGCGCTTGAATTGACGACTGAAATGGGCAATATCCTTGTAACCTAGCATGGCAGCGATGTTCTGAACCGACAACTTAGGGTTGCCCAGCAGAACTTTGGCTTCATGCAGAACCATTTCAGATAAATATACACGCGGAGACTGACCATATACCTGCCGAAATACACGGTTACAATGTGAGGAACTGATGCCCAGCTCTGCTGCAATATCATCAATGCCATAATGGCTGGTAGACTCACGTCCCTGCTTAAATTGCTGACTCACCAGTCCTTGCAGCCGATTACGAATTTGATGGGCCAGTTCGATCTTCTCATATCCATCCGTGAACAATTGTGCGGCTTCCTGAGAGACAGCCTCCCATAAATGGCCGAACAACTCAAATACCGCAGATTGCAGCTGCATGCGCTGTACCATCGTACTCGCCGCCCGGTTATCCGCTGAAGACATTAATTTGCGAAGGACAGGCTCGATCTGGCGGGTAACCGGACTATCTGCATCGAACAAAACCTGCTTGATTCGTGCAAGCAAAGAGAGAAATAACTGATCATCGATATCAAAATGCATGCAAAAATACGTAAAACCCTTGCCTTTATGGCTCAGGCTGGAATGAATGCTCCCTGGAGGAATCAGGAGTAATTCTCCAGCCTTTTGAATATACAGCTTGCCGTCCACGGTCATGTATTGTTCGCCTTCCGTTACATAATTCAGCTCATATTGTGGATGTTCATGGGCTGGATAATCCCAATCGGCCCCGACACTTCGCAAATGTATAGCGAACAAATTCACCGTTGTTTGTACATCCGGGTAAAATACTTCATGTACACTCTCTCCCAAAGCGGGAGGCAAATAGGTGGAAGACATGGGAGACCCCCTTGATAAAAAATATGGAAACAGATGTAACCGCTTTATTTATATTATAGTCTATTAGCTTGATTTGGGTAAATATCCGATTGATTTGACCATGGTCTACGGTGGAATGCCCATGGTAGGATGGGGCTAATGAAAACGTATGCAAACCATTTTGAGAGGGGTCATCGTTCATGAGCACATCCAAATCCATCTTTTATAATGCCCATCACTCACCGATCGGGGCTTTTGCCAGCTTTACGCTTGGATACAAAGGAGCCAAAGGCGGACTAGGCCTGGAGCTTGGCAAGCCAGCAGATCAGAACGTATATATCGGTTTACAATCTCGCGATAGTGAGCACTACGAAGCTTTACCATTTTTCGAAGCCGTTGAAGATGCAAGCGTTCGATATGATGTAGAGAAAGTGGACAACTCGGATTCAGATCAGGTGTCTTCGGCCTCGACAGAAAATGGATTGAGCACACCAGCGGCATCACAGGGAACACGCCCACTAATTTCAGCATTCCGCGATGAAGAGATTACGCGCGAGTTTACTTCTGGAACAGATACGTGGACGGCAGGTGATCTGACTTTCCGTATCTACTCACCTGTGCGTCCTGTACCCGAACCGCTGAGTGGTGATCGTGAAGCATTAATGGATGCACTTGTGCCTACGGTGCTGGTGGAAATGACAATTGATAACACGCAAGGACAGCAGCCGCGTAAAGCATATTTTGGCTACCAAGGTAATGATCCTTACTCAGCCATGCGCATCGTCGGAGGGCCTGAGGGTGGGTCATTAACCGGAGTTGGACAAGGTCGCCTAACCGCCATTTTATCTGCGGATGAGGGTCTATGGCCTGCTCGAGGATTTACATTGGAGAAGATATTGCAGGAGAAACATCGTGAGAATCTCGCGTTCGGACTGGGCGAAACAGCTGCTCTGCTGATGGACGTTCCCGCAGGAGAGAAGCGTACATACCAATTTGCCGTCTGTTTTTATCGCGGCGGGATCGTTACTACGGGTATGGACACGACCTATTGGTATACACGTTATTTTGCAGATATCCTGGATGCCGGAAAATACGCGCTTGGCCGTTTCAACGAGCTGACTGCTTCCTGTAAGGAAGTTGAGCAAGGTCTCGGTGTAGCTGCTTTGAGTGAAGATCAGTCATTTATGCTTGCCCATTCTATTCACAGCTATTATGCAAGTACACAACTGCTGGATGCGGATGGAGAGCCGTTCTGGATCGTAAATGAAGGCGAATACCGGATGATGAACACACTTGATCTGACCGCAGATCAGTTGTATTTTGAACTTGCACTAAACCCTTGGACCGTGCGTAACGAGTTGGAGTGGTTTGTGAAACGTTACAGTTATACGGATCAAGTGCGGTTCCCGGGCGAAGAGAAGGAATATCCGGGCGGCATTACGTTCACGCATGATATCGGCGTAGCCAATGTATTCTCACGTCCGGGGCACTCGGCATATGAACTGGTAGGTATCGATGACTGCTTCTCGCAAATGAGCCACGAGGAACTGGTCAACTGGCTCTGCTGTGCAACTGTATATATTGAACAGACGCAGGACCGGGAATTTGTTAAAGAGATGCTGCCCGTCATTCGGGATTGCTTTGAAAGCATGTTAAACCGGGATCATCCGGATGAAAACGAACGCAACGGCCTGATGGGGCTGGATAGCAGTCGTACCAAAGGCGGAGCCGAGATTACCACTTACGACAGCTTGGATGTGTCACTTGGACAATCCCGCAACAACATCTATCTGGCTGGAAAATGCTGGGCCGTCTATGTAGCCCTGGAGAAGCTGTTCGCTGCAGAGAAGCTGGCTGATTTGTCTCATCACGCAGGACGTCAGGCGGATCGCTGTGCAGCCAGTATCGCAGCCCAGTTAACCGATGGTGGTTACATTCCAGCAGTTATCGCCGAAAATAATGATTCCCGTATCATTCCGGCCATTGAAGGCTTGGTGTTCCCATACTTTACCGGCTGTGAAGGTGCGCTGGATGTAAATGGCCGTTTCGGTCCTTACCTGCAAGCACTCCGAACCCACTTTAAAACGGTTCTTGTCCCTGGTACATGCCTGTTTGAAGATGGAGGCTGGAAACTGTCTTCTACGAGCAATAACTCATGGCTCAGCAAAATATATCTATCCCAGTTCATCGCACGAGAACTGCTGGGCGTGGAATGGGATGAAACAGGGAAGGCATCTGACGCTGCTCATGTAAACTGGCTGCTGCATCCAGAGGAATCTTACTGGTGCTGGAGTGACCAGATCCTGGCAGGTGTGGCGGTCGGAAGCAAGTATTACCCGCGCGGAGTAACATCAATTCTATGGTTGCTCGAAGGCAAAGGTAATCGTCTGGAGCAGATCTATGCCAGCAAGGAGGCTGTACAATGAGCAACACAACCCTTCAATCGAATTTTTCCGGCCCTCAATACGATGCGTGGCTTGGATATCTTCAAAGTCAAACCGCAGTAAAAGGAGCCGTCAAAAAATCAGCCCCTGTCTGGAGTCATATCGTGACTGTAGCGGAAGATCAGGAAATTATATCAACAGCATCAGCCGAGCTGACTCAGGGACTGGATAAGCTGTTTGGCATCAAACCGAAAGTTAAACAGGAAACTGTCAGTCAAGTGAGCAAGTCGGATTCAGCCCACCAGGAGGCACAAGGGATCTGGCTTGGCACATGGACGGGTTCAGAAGCCGTGGCTCAGGCCTTTAGCGACACGGAACGCTCTACTGTGCAAGGAGAAGGTTATATTATCCGCGAAGATAAAGAGCAGGGTAGGCTATTTATTGGTTCTGAAACCCCTCAAGGTGTTCTATACGGTACTTTTCATCTGTTAAGGGAGCTTGTTCTGGAGCAAGAAAATTCAAACGATGTGCATCCTGCTATGGGAAGATTAAGCTACCTTTCCGAGCAGCCTGTTAATGCACTACGCATGATCAATCAGTGGGATAATGTGGACGGCAGCATCGAGCGTGGTTATGCTGGAAAATCCATTTTCTATGACAATGGAGAATTCACTCGTGATCTTGTACGTATTCGAGATTATGCCAGATTGCTTGCTTCTACAGGCATTAACGCCATTTCAATCAACAACGTAAACGTGCATCAGCGTGAGAGCCTGTTCCTGACGGAACGTTTCCTGGGTGATGTTGCGAAGGTTGCTGCCCAATTCAGAGCGTACGGCATCCGATTGTTCCTTAGCGCCAACTATGCTAGTCCAATAGAGATTGGTGGATTGCTTACGGCAGATCCGCTGGATGAACAGGTCCGTGAATGGTGGAACATTCAGACAGCCAAGGTGTATGCGGCAATCCCGGATTTTGGCGGCTATCTGATCAAAGCGGATTCGGAAAATCGGCCTGGACCCTTCACATATAACCGTGATCATGCCGATGGAGCGAACATGCTGGCCGAGGCACTGCGCCCGTTTGGTGGACTAGTAATATGGCGCTGCTTCGTCTATAACTGCAAACAAGACTGGCGTGACCGCTCAACGGATCGCGCACGGGCAGCATATGACCACTTCAAACCACTGGATGGCCGATTTGCGGATAACGTCATTTTGCAGATCAAGAATGGGCCGATGGACTTTCAGGTTCGCGAGGCCGTATCTCCGCTGTTCGGTGCAATGGAGAACACAAATCAGGTATTGGAATTCCAGATTACGCAGGAGTATACGGGACAGCAGAGGCATCTCTGTTATCTTATTCCACAGTGGAAAGAAGTATTGGATTTTGATACGTTTGCCAAGGGACCGGGTTCTGAAATCAAACGCATTGCTGACGGTTCTCTGTACAATAGACCCTACAGCGGCTTTGCTGCAGTATCCAATATCGGTGCAGATGCTTGCTGGACAGGACATCCGCTCGCTCAGGCGAATCTATATGGATATGGAAGACTTGCCTGGAATCCGGAACTGTCATCGAAAGAGATCGCGGAGGAGTGGGTCAGACTTACATTCGGACATGACGAAGAGGTCGTTCGTCTAATCTCTGGCATGCTTTTGAATTCATTGGATATCTATGAAAGTTATACAGCACCACTAGGTGTAGGCTGGATGGTTAATCCGGAGCACCATTATGGGCCTAATGTGGATGGCTATGAATATTCCAAGTGGGGTACGTATCATTTTGCCGATTGTGATGGCATTGGTGTGGACCGGACTGTGAGAAGTGGAACCGGATATACATCGCAATACCACCGCGAAAATGCCGAAAGATATGAATCCGTAGACTCCTGTCCGGATGAGCTGTTGTTATTTTTCCACCATGTCCCTTATACGCATGTTCTGCATTCTGGCAAAACGGTCATTCAGCACATTTATGATACACATTTTGATGGAGCAGAGCAGGCGGAAGCCTTAGCACAGACCTGGAGACAGTTGGAAGGCAAGATTGATTCGACTGTATTTGATAAAGTGTCTGCGTTACAGGCAGGGCAAGCGGAGCACGCCAAGGAATGGCGTGACATAATCAATACGTACTTCTATCGCAAAAGTGGTATTGCAGATGAACAAGGAAGAACGATATATTAATCTGGATACGAAAACTAGAAGTCGGATCTTCTCCGGAGGAAAGAACAACGTTGGCATACACGAGAAGGAGGGAACATATGGGACATCATCAATTACCAGAGACCATGAAGGCTGCTGTCATGACAGAGCCGGGGCACATCATCATTGAAGAACAGGCTGTACCACAGCCGGCTGAAGACGAGGTGCTCATTCAGGTGATGGCCGTTGGCGTTTGCGGATCGGATGTGCATTATTTTGAACATGGTAGAATTGGCCGATTTGTAGTTGAGAAACCGATTATACTTGGACATGAATGTGCAGGTATCGTAGCGGCTGTAGGTTCAAGAGTATCACGGCTGAAAGAAGGAGATCGGGTAGCCATTGAGCCCGGGGTAACCTGCGGACGATGCACGGCATGCAAAGAAGGTCGTTATAATCTATGTCCCGATGTGCAATTTCTAGCGACGCCTCCGGTAGATGGGGCATTTGTACAGTACATGACCATTCGGGAGGATATGGTTTTCCCGATCCCGGATCATCTGTCTTTTGAAGAGGCAGCCATGAACGAACCTTTCTCGGTTGGCATTCATGCTGCACGACGTAGTAAACTGGCTCCTGGCACCACACTTGCCATTATGGGCATGGGACCTGTTGGATTGATGGCTGTTGCAGCGGCTAAATCGTTTGGCGTAGAACACATCATCGTCACAGATTTGGAGGAAGTACGGTTGGAGGCTGCTCGTCGTATGGGCGCCACCCATACCATTAATGTACGGAACGAGGATGCACAGGCGGTGATCCGTGAGTTAACGAACGGCGTCGGTGTAGATACAGCTTGGGAAACTGCGGGGAATCCGAAGGCACTTCAGTCTGCATTATATTCGCTCCGTCGAGGAGGCAAGCTTGCTATTGTAGGACTGCCCGCACAGGACGAAATTGCACTGAATGTTCCTTTTATCGCGGACAACGAGGTAGATATATACGGAATCTTCCGTTACGCCAATACGTATCCGGCGGGAATTGAATTTCTGAGTTCAGGTCAGCATGATGTGATGTCCCTGATTACTGACCGTTATTCGCTTGAGGAGACGCAGCAGGCTATGGAGCGGGCATTGCACAACAAGAGTGGCAGTCTCAAAGTAATGGTGTATCCGAACGGAAAATGAATCTATTTCAAAGGAGCCCTGATATTTAGGGTTTCTTTTTTTGTATTTTTCGCCATAAAAGGATTAAACAAGCTTCCATAACGTGGTATAATGCTTGAAGATTTTAATATATAAAATTATACACACCACATTGGTTAAATAGCATCTAGCGAAAGGAACTGAAGGTAGTGAGAACACATGAATTTATGATTCACTCTGATTTCCACCGGGATGATCTGATGTCTGTCTCTTCTCAAGCTTCGCGTTTTGCCTCGGATATTTCATTGTCATTTATGGATGCGAATCATGAACATCGTGTAGATGTCAAAAGCCTGCTCGGAATGGCGCTTCTTCCCATTCGACATGGCAGTGTGGTGAGATTGCAGACACGGGGAAGAGATGAACTTGAAGCGTTGGAATATATGCTAAATGTATTGGAGAAGGGCTTAACTTGAACTCTGAAACCTGTGCAAATCACAGTGAATTGTAAAATATTTATCGTTTCTTCAATTCCGACTGGTACTTCGTCCAAAAAAAGAGTATAATAAAATTTAGTTCTATTCTAAGAAGTACCCATATTAAAGGAGTGTAAATAGATTATGCCAAAAGCTGATATCCATCCAAAGACACAAACAGTAATTTTCTTCGATGCAAGTGCTGATTACAAATTCCTGAGTTCTTCGACTAAATTCTCGAACGAGACAATGGAATGGGAAGATGGTAACACTTACCCAGTAATCCGTGTGGACACTAGCTCCGCATCCCACCCATTCTTCACTGGTAAACAAAGAAACGTGGACATCGGTGGTCGTGTTGATAAATTTAACCGTAAATACAACATCAAATAGGTTGTCCAACCATTACAAGAAAACCTCGGGATTAATCCTGAGGTTTTTTTGTTTGCATACCGATTAGTAAACCCATGTAATTCAGAGTAAAAGTAATTCTAATACTCATACATATTCATTTCCTCTAAAATTAATTCAACCAATTATTGCGCTTACAACACATTCGGATGTACACTAGGAAACAGAATCAGACATATTGGAGGAGGAAATAGAGATGAGCAGCATCAATCATATGGTAACGTTTACACTTTACGCAGGTAAAGATACACCCGAAGCAGAGGCATTTTTGAAAGAGAGTGCGGATGCACTGGCGAATATTCCCGGTGTAGAGCAATTTCAGGTCTTGCGTCAGGTGAGCGAAAAAAATGAATTTGACTATAGCTTTTCAATGGTCTTCGCCAACCAGGCTGCATATGATACATACAATGATCATCCGGTTCACCGCAAATATGTAGAAGAACGGTGGGAAAAAGAAGTTAGTCGCTTCCAGGAAATTGATCTCATTCAGCACGGGAAGTAATGAAATGATGAATCTCATTGAACCAAACAGAAGATAACATGAACTTCGAAAGCGTTTTCCAGTTTGATTAATGAGGGTTAAATCATTATTAAATCCTTCTTTTTTCATCACTAAATTTCGTGATTACACATGTGGCTCAAAGGAGGGGACTGTCCTTATGAAATTGGATCTTACAGGTAAAACGGCACTGGTGACAGGCGCAACCGGTCAATTGGGAAGGGTCATCGCTCGTACGTTGGCAGACTGTGGTGCTGATCTCGCGCTGCATTACATAAATAATGATACGAAGGCTAGAGAACTTCAGGCTGAGATTGAAGCCATCGGTCGGAAAACGGTCATTGTTCAGGGCGATATCACGAAGCAGGATACGGCATTTCGGATGCGGGATGAAATTCAGTCCAGCCTTGGCGATGTGGATATCGTGGTTGCCAATGCAGTCATTCAATATGCCTGGACAACGGTGCTGGAACAATCACCGGATGATTATATAAGCCAGTTCGAATCATGTGTGATGCAGAGTGTTTATCTTGCCAAAGCATTCATCCCATATATGAAAGAAGCCAGAGCTGGTCGATTCATTGGTATCAATACGGAATGTGCGATGCAAAATTTTGCTACCCAGTCTGCATATACGGCTGGAAAACGTGGTATGGATGGTTTGTACCGTGTGCTGGCGAAAGAGGTAGGCGAATATCAGATTACGGTCAACCAGGTTGCGCCTGGATGGACGATCAGTGAGCGCGACCGCAACAGTGAGTCGGGGCATGATGAGGGTTATATTCAAACTGTACCGTTGAAACGCAGGGGAGAAGATCAGGAAATTGCCAATGCGGTAGCATTTCTGGCTTCCGACCTGTCCTCGTTTATTACAGGAGCTTATATCCCGGTCAGTGGTGGCAATGTGATGCCTGCCATTTAATATTGATTTATGGATGTGATGAATTACTAAACATGCAATGAACCGCTTTTTAAACCATAACAACCCAAGATCCGTTTGTCAGTCCATGACAAGCGGATTTTTGTATATATCCATAAATACATATGATTTTGTTTCTAATTTCAAAAGATTGGGGTAAAAGAATAGGTAGTTTAACGCGGTGGAAACATAACTCAAAATAAGCGAATAAAGGAGACCGACCTGTCATGAAAAAAACAATTGCAGACGTTCTGGTCGAAGCACTATTGAACGCAGGCGTCAAACGCATCTATGGTATCGTTGGAGACTCCTTGAATGCGGTACTCGATTCCATCCGTCGTTCGGGTAAAATTGAATGGATTCATGTCCGCCATGAGGAAGTTGCAGCTTTTGCGGCCGGGGCAGATGCCCAAGTGAGCGGAAGTATCGCCGTATGTGCGGGCAGCAGCGGACCGGGAAACATGCACTTGATTAACGGTCTGTATGACTGTCATCGGAACCGTGTACCGGTACTTGCCATCGCTGCTCATATTCCAAGTGATGAGATTGGGAGTGAGTATTTTCAGGCGACTCATCCAGAGTATTTGTTTCAGGAATGCAGTCATTATTGTGAAGTCATCACAACAGCCAAGCAGATGCCGCGTTCCTTTACGATGGCAATGCAGACCGCAGTAGCGCGTTCAGGCGTTTCCGTCATTATACTGCCGGGTGATGTAGCGGCTTTGGAAGCGGCGGACCTACCTGTTCCGGAGCATGTATATCATGCGACACAGCCTGTTGTACACCCTTCCGAACCTGAACTGCGGAAACTGGCGGAATTCTTGAATCAAGGAAAAAAAATTACGTTGCTGTGTGGTGCAGGCTGCGCCGGTGCGCGTGAACCTCTGATGCAGCTCTGTGATCGCTTAAAATCTCCTATGGTTATTGCTTTGCGAGGCAAGGAATACCTGGAATACGATAACCCGTATTCGGTGGGCCTCACAGGATTAATCGGATATTCCTCCGGTTATCATGCCATGATGGACTGTGATGTGCTCCTGATGTTGGGAACTGATTTTCCGTACCGTCAATTCTTCCCGGAAGATGCGGTTGTACTTCAAGTGGATATTCAGTCTTCACACCTTGGTCGCCGTACAAAGCTCGATTATGGATTGTGCGGAGACATAAAGGCCACCATTGAAACATTATTACCTTATCTCACGGAAGAACATAGCGACAAACATTTGCATAAAAGTGTGGAACGTTACGAGAAAGTTCGCAAAGAATTGGATGAGCTTGCCGTAGGTAAACCCGGAAAAACACCAATTCATCCACAGTATCTAACCAAGGTTATCAGCGATGCTGCAGCAGAAAATGCAATCTTCACCTGCGATGTAGGTACACCTACGGTATGGGCGGCTCGCTATATTGAAATGAGCCGTAATCGCCGATTGTTAGGTTCATTCAGTCATGGCACTATGGCGAATGCTCTTCCACAGGCAATTGGAGCGCAGGTGTCTGATCCGGGAAGACAAGTGATTTCTTTGTCCGGTGATGGCGGCATTGCCATGCTGATGGGTGATCTTCTGACGCTTAAACAGCATAATCTCCCGATTAAAGTTGTCGTGTTTAACAATGGTGCACTCAGTTTTGTTGAACTGGAGATGAAAGCTGCCGGATTGCTTGAATCCGGTACCGAGCTCGTAAATCCCAACTTTGCCATGGTAGCTCAAGCGATGGGCCTGGAGGGGATACGGGTTGAAGATCCGGCTGATCTGGAAGGGGCTGTAGAGCGTGCATTGCAGCATGATGGTCCTGTTCTGATTGATGTTGTGGTGAACCGTCAGGAGCTGTCCCTGCCTCCGAAGATTAATATAAAACAGGCCGAAGGCTTCACCTTATGGATGATGAAGGCGGTGCTGAATGGGCGTGGCGATGAGCTGATTGAGCTGGCCAAAACCAATTTGCTAAGATAAGTAAAAGGTTTTCCTTAGCATTATCGCACCATGTTCAACCGTTCGATCTGACAATGTAAATGCATGAAATTAAACTGTACATCTCACCAAAAAGAAGGGGAATGTTACACGTTTTTATTAAGGAGTTCTCCTTCTTGAGATGTGTGGAATGTGATGAATATTATAGTATGTGCTCATATTATATGGTTTGTTTTTAAATTGAAACTCCTTTAAAATAGGTAAAGTCAGACAGGATTCAAAGCTTTTTACCCTACATATGTTGCATTCCAACGCAATACCGCTTCATATCGAATTAATCGATCCGATGACAGATGACGAACACACATGGAGGAGATCAAAATGAGTCACAAAGGAAAAGTAGCAATTATCACTGGAGCAGGAAGTGGATTAGGCCAAGCGACTGCACTGAAGCTGGCAGAAAAGGGCGCGTCTATAGTGGTCGTTGATCTCGTGGCTGAAACGGGTCAGGAAACTGTAAAACAGATTGAGAAGCTGGGCGGTAAAGCCATTTTTGTACAAACAGATGTAAGTAAGGCGAACGAGGTAGAGAATTATGTTAACAAAACGATCGAGGAATTCGGTCGAATCGACATGTTCTTCAATAATGCCGGGATCGCTGGTCCTGGTATTAAACTAATTGAGCATACTATCGAGCAGTTTGACCAAATCATTGATATTAACCTGAGAAGTGTATTTTACGGATTGAAATATGTGATTACCGAAATGCTCAAAACTGGTGGTGGTTCCATCGTCAATACGGCATCCACAGCAGGTATTGTGGGTGTTCAAGCAGTTGCACCTTATGCAGCGACGAAGCATGGCGTAGTTGGACTAACACGTACAGCGGCCATTGAGTATGGCAAAGAAAACATTCGCGTGAATGCCATTGCCCCAGGTACGATTGAAACTCCTATGGTGGTTCAGTTCGGGAAGGATAATCCTGAAGTATTCAAAGCAACCCTTGACAGCATTCCATCCGGTCGTCTCGGTAAGCCTGAAGAGATTGCCAATCTGGTATCCTTCTTACTGGGAGACGAAGCTCCTTATATTAATGGCGCTGTTTATCCCATTGATGGTGCTGTAACTGCACAATAAGGCACCAATCAGACTGGAATAAGAAAGAGAGGCTACTGTAATATCACAGTGCCTCTCTTTTTGCGTGTTATCATTTTTATTCTTGAGCATAAGCTCCATCATGCAACATTGGATGATTCGGTCTGAGCTGTTGTGGTAATTGCCGGACGGTAGGCAAGAATGATGATGATCATTGCAATTAGTACCCCTACAGCTCCAATCCAGGTGATGGATGACAATGATACTGAGCTGACAGCGATTCCCCCAATACCGGCACCAGCAGCCATGGCCAGTTGCATTACGGAACTGTTCAGACTCAACATAATTCCAGACGATTCTGGAGCCATTGTAACCAGATTATATTGCTGTGTTGGGCCGGAAGACCAAGCGGAGAAGGACCATAGGATCAACACAATGAAGATGGCCATACCTGAATGAGCCGTGATGTATAGCACCAGCAGACTTATGACATGCAGGGCCATTCCCAGGATGAGTGTTCGCTTTACTCCCATACGATCGGCGCTGTATCCTCCAGATTTGGAACCAATCAGACTTGCGATCCCAAAAGCCAGCAAAGCGGAACTTAACAGCGTTTCGCTCATGCCTGCAACAGATACCAAGTAGGGTGAAATGTAGGTATACGCAATAGAATAGCCTCCTAACCAGAAAAAGCTGACAAGTAGCGCAAATCCAATACGAGGTTGTTTGAGGAGCGCTAATTGTTTTTTCAAAGGAACGGGTGCTTCGCCTTCAGATGGCGGGATCGTAGATGCAATAACAATCATGGCAATCACACCCAAAATCGCTATACCTGCAAAAATAAGTTTCCAATCCCAAGCTGCAGCTACCATTCTTCCCAGTGGAACTCCCACGATTAGAGATGCGGTAAACCCCGTAATGACTGTTGCGATAGAGCTGGCCTGTTTGCCTGCGGGCGCTATTTTGGCAGCGACTGTCAGGGCTGTTACAACGACGACTCCAGCTCCCAGCGCCATAAGGACACGTGCAGCGATAAAGAGTCCATATCCAGGTAACAGGTAGGCCAAGACGTTGCCGACGACAAAAAGTCCCAGAAAGTAGAGCAGCAGCTTTCGTCGATCCATGCGGGATGTTAAGGCGATAATGATGGGCGTACCGAGCGCATAAATGAGTGAAAAAATTGTGATCAGCTGTCCCGCAGCAATCAACGATATATTCATGGTGTCCGAGATCCGATCCAGAATGCCCGCAATGACATATTCGGAGGTCCCTACAAGAAAGCTGACCAAGGCCAGAACATAGATTTTCCATGTGTTAGACATGAGTATATAACCTCTTTCTGATTATAATTATTATATTTTTAGAAATATAGAAATAAAGACGAGAGAACAGGATTAAGATAAAACTAATCTACCAATGAGGCAAAGCGAGTACTTAATCTATCAAATGTACCGCATGCTATAGCAAAAGGGTATTTAAATGACAACCATTAGGCTCAGCGGACTAAGTAGCATTACCAATATAATGATTTTATATTTCTAGTATTATGGAAATATAAAACAAAAATTTTACTTCTCTAACAGATAAGGAGCGAATCTCTGTAAAGTATCTGTATTCAGACTGTAGTAAATATACGTACCTTTCTTTTGTGAGGTCAACAAACCACAATCGGAAAGTTGCTTCAGGTGATGAGATAAAGTGGAGAGCGCTACAGTTACAAGCCGATTCTCCAAATCAGCTGGACACAGGTTACTTTCACCTGAAAGGATCTGAATGATTTTATATCGCGTTTGTTCACCTAGCGCTTTATGAATTTTGACAGCCTGTTCAGTATCAATCGGATTGGATTGCATCAAAATCGGTCCTTTCGTCTTTATTTCTTATTTCTATAAATATTGAAATAACTTTATCATGTCTTTAGAAAAAAGTAAACTCCCCGCGAAGATCGTTGTTTCCAGTCGAACACGAATCAACTGAAAGCAAAAACCTTTGCAGGGAGTTGAAAAGTCTATCTACATACTAATTACAGGCGTTCAAGAGACTCAACGTAATCTTTGGCTTCTTTAAGAGACAGGTTTCTGGCTTCACGGGCCTTTTTGATTGCAATTATTTTCTTGCCCTGTTTTGCAAGCTCCTGCAATTCTTTATCAAGTTCAGTGAGATCAGACTGTGCCGGTGGAGTTAGAGACACATTCGCTGCAGAATCGTTATAACTGAGAGGGGAATGTGTGGTACGTCCTGAACCATTCTCCAGACGTTCAACATCCCTTTTCAATTCATTCAACTGGGTCTGCAAGCTGATGACGCGAACCAATAAGATAAGAATAAGAAACAAAAAAACAACTAGAACAATGGTGTTAATTTCCATGCAATCAGGTGCCTCGCTTTCCTTGCTTCAAATACATAACTATTTAAGCTGTACCGGGATCTCCTTAACACCTCGAACAATCATGCCGGGTCTCCATTCAAGTTCATTAACATCCGTCTGAAGCTGCATATCGGGAAAGCGGCGAAGCAGTGTATTAATCGCAATCTCGCCTTCAAGTCGCGCGAGAGGGGCTCCCAGACAGAGATGAATGCCTTTGCCAAAAGCCAAATGTGGGCTCTTCTCACGAGTGATGTCAAAAACATCCGCATCTTTAAATTTCTCTTCATCCCGATTGGCTGAATCCAGTGCTACAATGACTAGTTCACCTTCAGCGATGTGATGTCCATGAAATTCTATGTCCTCGGATGCCCAGCGAGATGTGCTGAATTCAACCGGACCGTTATAACGCAGCATTTCTTCAACAGCATTATGGATTAACTCAGGCTGCTTGATCAGCAGGTCGCGTTGTTCCGGATGCTCCAAAAGGGCAAGTACACCATTACCGATCAGATTGACAGTTGTTTCGTGCCCGGCGATGATCAGCAGAGCGACAACACCAAGCAGTTCCTTTTCAGTGAGTTGTTCTCCTGATTCTTCTGCTACAACGAGCTGACTGATCAGATCGTCACCCGGCTGCTCACGTACTTTGGCAAACCAATTATTCAGGTAATCAATGAACTCCTGGGCATGCTTCTCAAACACTTCGGAATGCTCCGCACTTGTCGCATCGATAATGGAATTGGACCATAAACGGAATTTGTCCTGATCTTCAAGAGGTACACCCAGGATCTCGCTGATGACAATGATCGGTAATGGAAATGCAAACTCATCAATCAGATTCATCTTATCCTGGGAATTGAGATTATCCAGGAGATCGTCAGCAATATCTTGAATATGGCTTCTCATGCCCTCAATCAATCTTGGAGTAAAAGCCTTCTGTACGAGTCCACGTAACCGGCGATGATCAGGTGGATCGGAAAAAAGCATGTTATGCACGAATATATTTTGTTGATCGGGTCCATAACGTTTGACTACGTCCTTACTGAAACGGTTGTCTTTCAACACTTCCACTGCATCCTCATATCGGCTAATAATCCAACCGAAATCACCATGAGGAAACAGGACTCTGTGAATTGGATCATTTTGTCTCAGCTTTTCGTATACGGGGTAAGGGTTCTGTGTAAATTCTTGAGTGAACAACTCAGACTGTGAAGTTTCATTAGTACTCAAATGGTTAATCTCCTCTCATCAAAAGCTCGTATTGTTACGCATCTTATCTAAGGGATCATATGTTAATTTCGGTGGCTTCATACGAAAAGCCTGCACCATCTATATATTCAATATTGGATGGATTGAAACCTTGTTTTTGACTGACAAATATGGTATGGAAAGCCTATTTAATTTTAGATAGAATAGCACATGGAATAAGGAATAAAATCAATAGAAATGAAGTAAAGACACAGACTACTGGGCTGTGTTTTTTTTGTGAGATTGGACTTATGCTGCTTGAACCATATTACGTGGTGTTTAATGAACTATAAGGACGTATGGCCTATAAATTGAAGTTGTCTACAACAACAACGAGGATTCAAATTCGTTTTGAATGCAACCTCCATGATGCAATGATATAAGTAATTCACAATTATGCTACGAACTATGTCCATTGGCTCAGGAAGAATGCCGATAAGAAGGACGTTTCAACCATTTTTGGCGTTTTCTAAGTCCGTTCAAAGGCTGCTGTGATAAGATAAAACTTAATAAGAACATACGATCTGTTTATGCGAGAGGAGAAACCTTGACGATGGAGATGCTTAAGCCACCCGCCGAGACACTATATGAAACAGAATTAAGGGCGTTACGAGAAGAAGATACGGGAAAACGTCCTCCAAACTGGCTACTGTCCCCGGCCTATGTCAGAGATTTTATTATTGGCAGGGATAAACCTGCAATGTTGAATGGAGAGGAGGTTTCCATTACACGGAAATTTTATAGCAACGATGTTCTCATTGAACGTGCTGTAGTGACACTGGCAGGCAATCGGGGCTTGATGCTTGTTGGAGAACCCGGAACAGCCAAGACCATGCTCAGTGAACTGCTGACCGCCGCCATTTCTGGTACCAGTCTCAACACAATTCAGGGTACGGCAGGTACAACCGAAGACATGATCAAATATTCCTGGAATTATGCCATGCTGCTGGATAAAGGCCCGTCCGAAGCTGCACTTGTACCCTCGCCTTTGTATAACGGAATGAAGAAAGGAATTCTTACCCGTTTTGAGGAGATTACACGTTGCCCCGCTGAAGCACAGGATAGCCTGATCAGTATTCTTAGTGACAAGGTGATGAGTATACCTGAGCTGGATGGTGGTGTGCTGTTTGCCAAACCGGGGTTTAACGTGATCGCTACGGCGAACATTCGTGATAAGGGCGTCAATGAAATGAGTGGTGCGCTGAAGCGCCGTTTCAATTTTGAGACGATCAAACCGATTAGCAGTGTGAAAATGGAAGCCAAAATTATTGAATCCCAGGCGCGAAGCCTATTATTACATAGCGGAATAGACACCGAGATTAATTCGGATGTGGTTGAATTGCTGGCCACGACATTTATGGAGCTTCGCACAGGTATGACGCGGGAAGGTTACAAGTTGGATACGCCCCAAGCGTCCATGAGTACGGCTGAAGCCGTATCTGTATATGTACAGAGTGCAATGACTTCCTATTATTACGAAGACAAGGGAATCACATTGGATCGGCTGGTGCAAAACATGCTAGGGACGATAGCGAAAGAAAGCGACAAGGATCTGTCCATTCTCAAAACTTACTTCTCCAAGGTCGTGAAGGAGCGTTCGAGAGAAGAAGGAATTTGGAAGGATTACTATGAGGAAAAGAAATGGATCGGTTAACAGGAAATACGGATTTGGATGTTGCACAGTTACAGACGCTATTTGAGTCGCAAGTGTATAACCTGAACAACGGAACGGTTTATTTTCCTATACGCCATCATAGTCCAGCCTGTTCCTATCATTTGTTGCGATTAATTGAAGAATACAAGCCGAATATCATTCTAATCGAAGGACCTGAGAGCGGCAATCCATTACTTCAAGTTCTGTCTGATGAGGCGACCGTACCTCCTGTCAGTCTTTACTACACCTATGAGAGTGAAAAGGAGAGAGCGGCCTGTTATTATCCGTTGCTTCGTTATTCTCCTGAATATGTAGCGCTGAAAGAAGCAGCTCGGCTGAGCATCCCTGCAACTTTTATCGACCTGGATTATCATCATTTCTCCAAGCCCAACAAGGCAGAACAGCGGGAGATATCCATTCAAGACGAGACATTGCTTGCAGGGTCTGAGTTTATCCACCGTTTATGTCAGAAAACAAACTGTCGAAGTTTCGATGAGTTGTGGGAGAACGTATTTGAAATTGGTGGTCTGGAGAAGTCAACACAGGCATTTGTACAGGATGTATTCACGTACTGCACCTTATCCCGGATGTGTTATTCAGCAGAGCGCTTGCACAGTACAGGTGATTTGGCAAGAGAAGCTCATATGAGAAGTCGTATTAAGCAGGCTGGGCAGGAGCATGAACGTGTGCTTGTCATTACTGGCGGATTTCATACGTATGGACTGCTGATGCCCGAGAATCATGAGACGGACTCAGAAGAGATGACGATGCAAGAGCTTGTGAAGGCTCAGAATTCGGTGCATCAGCAGATGTATCCCATGGTCTACACGTTTGCCGAAGCGGATCGGCTGAATGGGTATGCAAGCGGCATGCCTTACGTGAATTATTACGAACAGATATGGACTCAGCTGCTTCAGCAAAAGAACTCCGTGTACAATTTGACCGCTTTGGACTTGTTATCACGACTAACCCGCAAGCTGAGGGAAGGGCATGAACATGTATCAACCAGCGACGCTATTGAGGCATACAGCATGGTTCAAGGACTCGCAGGACTGAGAGGAAAAAGGGAAGGTGGAGTCTATGAGCTGATGGATGCAACACTTTCTTCCTTTGTTAAGGGTGAACTTACGTTAGCTTCAGACAAACCAATACAAGAACTGCACAGATTGCTAACCGGGGTTGTCATCGGAAAAGTGGCTCCCAACCCATTCAGTATTCCGATCGTTGAGGATTTCAAAGAACGTTGTACAGAATCAAAACTTCAAATTCGTACTACAGGCCAACATAAGAAGATACTTGATTTATATGCCAAACCAGATCATCGTCGGCAAAGTCAATTGTTTCAATGTATGGTCTATCTCGTTCCGGATTTCGCGAAGCGACAATCAGGCCCGGATTGGATTGCACAGCGTGACATGAACCTTGTTCGGGAGACGTGGGTATATTCCTATTCCTCCAGAATTGAGGCTCGATTAATCGAGAACTCGCTCTATGGAGGCACAATTCAGGAATCCGCTACGCGCAAGATGGAAGAGGAAATGCAGGGAATACCGGATCATCACAGCGGTGACCTCGCCAAAGCCATGCTGCAGGCTCTGCTCATGGGCCTGCAGGATAGCGCAATGAAGCTGTATGAACAAGTAAAGTCAGCGCTCCGGAAGGATGGGAATTTCTTGTCACTGTGCGGAAGTCTGCATATTTTGAATCGAATTCAGCAGCATCGCAGACTTCTTGGGTTGTCTGAGGAACAGCAGCTCCTCAACCTCGTGTCCGAAGCCTATAACAATGCCGTGGACAAACTGATGCAGCTCTCAAGAACGAATCCGGATGAACATGAAGCGATTGTCCAGGGACTGAAGCTGCTTGCCATGCTGGCAGAATCGTTCGAAGAGCATTTCCGGGATGAACCATTCAGGGCACATCTGGATGAACTTCTGTCAGACAGCCAGCTTCCGGCACAGCTGGAGGGGGTGTGTATTGCCATATCTTCAGGACTTGGCGATAGGCATAGAGAAGAGATCGTGGATCGAGCACGTGCATATATCCGGGGATCGCAGGAACAGACTCGCCAGACTGCACTTTATCTACAGGGTGTGTTCTCTGTAGCACGGGACGCTTTTCTGTATGAAGATCAGCTTTTATCAGAATTGAACTATATGATCGAGAAGCTTGATTATGAAGAGTTTATTCGTATGATCCCTGAACTTCGTTTGGCGTTTACTTACTTCACACCAATGGAGACAGGCCTGATTGCGGATCGGGTTGCGAACTTGCATCAGGTAGAGAACGAAGAGATGTCATGGCCTTCCGTTGACGAGCGATTGCTGATCCAGACGAAAACATGGGATGAAGCCCTTCGGAAGGAGTTTGACGCATGGAAGCTGATCTGAATGAACTCAATACTACCAAGGAAATGGTGAAAGACCATGCAGAGCTGAACCGGGCAGAAACCTTAAACCGTTGGCGCCTTATCCTGGGTGAATCCTCCGAAGAAGGACTGTCCAATGCAGATGACTACTCCCCTGATGATTTTAAATATACCGAAGTCGATGAGATTCTCGGATATCTGTATAATCGCGAATACGGTGAAGAGCAGGGTTACAGAAAAGGGGGAGGAAGGGGCTCCTCGGATCTTACCGTCCCCAAATGGTTGCATAAGGTCAGGGAACTGTTCCCGAAATCAACGGTAGAAATTTTGGAGAAACAGGCGCTTGACCGTTATGGCCTAACGGAATTGTTAACGGACAAAAAGCTGCTGGAATCCCTCGAACCCAATATGAACCTACTCAAGAACATTATGCAATTTAAAGGACGAATGAAAGGCGACGTATTAAAGAGCGCCAAGGAAATCGTACGAGTCGTAGTTGAAGAGCTGCGACGCAAACTCGAATCTCAGACCAAAGCGAGCATTATAGGGAAACGCAGCCGTTATGCATCCAGTTCAGTGCGTTCCTTGCGCAATTTGAATTTCAAGCAGACGATTACCAAGAACTTGAAGAACTATGACAAAAACAATCGAAGATTTGTAATTGATCGTCTATATTTTGACGGGAATATCCAGTCTCACAACAAGTGGGACATCATCATTGGTGTGGATGAGAGCGGAAGCATGTTGGATTCAGTGATATACAGTTCGGTGATGGCAAGCATTTTCTATCGCCTGAATGCACTGCGAACAAAATTGTTCATTTTTGACACACAGGTTGTCGATTTGAGTGACAGGCTGGAAGATCCGGTAGATGTGCTTATGAATGTACAGCTTGGCGGGGGAACGCATATTACCAAAGCACTCCGTTATGGTGAGACGTTAATCGAAAATCCTGGGAAAACAATATACATTCTCGTTAGCGATTTGGAGGAGGGTTACCCGATCCAGCACATGTATAAGGCATGTAAGGATATTCTGGATACGGGCTGCAAATTGCTTGTGCTGACCGCACTCGATTTTAACGGAGATACCGTGTACAACAAACATGCTGCGCAGACGTTATCCAATATGGGTGCACATGTTGCTGCAATTACACCCAATGAGTTGGCAGATTGGATTGGCGAAATTATTACTTAATTGGTTATATACAAGATCATTTATAAACTCATATTCGAGGAGGAATGTGTAATGTTAACTGCAGATCGCGCAGTAGAAGCTCTGGTGGAGAAGTTTGCAGAGGTGTGTTCCAATGAATATTCGTTGAAAACGGATCGGAGTCCGGAAATCATAGATTATGTGATGGGAACGACGGATAAGTTTCCTGATATGATGGGAGGTTCCAGCCATTATGCGTACCAGACGATAGAAGTACTCATGAAAATTGCCAAAAAAGATGACGGAGACATCTTTTTTCGAGCGGGAGCCATTGTAATTCATATGGAATCCAATTATTCCAGAAGAAATTCGTGGAGAACTGATGGTTTTACGCTCTGCCTTGGAAACGACTCGGAAGCTTATGGACTGAGTGGAAAGAGCAAAACCAATGATCGGATGGGCGAATTGCTGTCCCGTTTGGAGAAAATCAATCGCTATGCTGGAGAGAAGGAAATTCTGGATGAATTAAAGAGCAGACTGAAGGGGAATTTCCATGATGTAATCAATGGAATGATACTCCTTCGACTCTATTCAGATCTCAATAATAGCCCTTCCCATCTTGCCCAGGTGCAACAGTTCACTCAATCTCTGCCTGCATTGTTTCAACATGTGATGACCCATGATACAAGTAAGCTGCGGAAAGAATTGCATGCATTGATTGAGCCATTGGTGGTTTGCAATTTTCAAACGAAACATAACAAATCTGCATATGAATTAAATGATGAATTCCTCCGGGAGAAGCATAATCAGGTTATAGCTGAGAACTATTCGTCCACTTCTCTTTCCAAAAAGGAGCAACTGTCTTACAGTGAGTTCGACAAGACGATGATCCTTTTGAGCAATGCTTTGTTGTATTTGGTTAACATCAGTGGCGGCAAACAACGTTTCCTTGAAGACAAAAGTGAGACCGGTCTTATTTTGCTCGAAGCCATAAACCAATTACATGAGATCTATCCACTTGAAGTTCGGCGCTATTTGTTAAGTATGGATACAAGAACGAAAAATGCCAACGAATTGCTGTCAGGGCTGGTGCCCCTGGACGAGCCATATCAGCTCATCGAAATGTTGCGTAATGAACTCGAATCGTACACCATACCATGGCAATTTCTGCAATCAACGATTGTGAATGATCCGCAACAAGCAATTCGTGCATACCACATATTAAAACCCCCATTCCTCAAATTGTGTATTCAAAAAGTGCTGGAGGATCATGGAATCGCAGTGCCAGATGTGGATGAAACGGTTGAACAAGCCGTATTCAGCGCTCTTCGACATCCATTAGATGGAGGCAGACAGGGACTTGCGATTGCACGATATTTGAACGGTGAAAGCTCCTTTGAAGAATACTGGGAAGATCCGAATAGTCGAGGACTGTTTAATAACCTGAATCGTGACAAAAGGCGTGTTCATAACTTGATCAGCATTAGTTTCCTGCCTTTGAATTCGGAGGCGATGCGTCGGTTCGTGATTCTAACCACGTATCCCGAGTGGACACTGGATATCGTTTCTGATATGTATCAATCTTACGCGTTTAGCGGTGAGAAGCTGTTGGAACTTTACGGCCAAGATCCAGAGGTAAAACAAGAGAAATTGCTGTCCAGTCTGATTTCTCTCAACGGTATGACCGATTATAAGTACAAATCGATGCCTCAGGATGAATATCGACGGATCATTCAGCAAAATCTGGACTTTGCTCTGGGACAGTACAAGAAACTACCCACGGACACGCGCATCTTAATTTTGGAAATCACCTTTGAACAACGTCAAGAGCTGTCGACTAAACAGGTAGCTGAAGCAATTCGTGCCGGATTGCAGGATTCATCCAAAAAGGCAAATGGCGTGGCATTATCTGAATTCAATCGGATTCCTGACCAGGACTTATACACGACAATATATCGTTCGGAGAAAAAAACGGGTGTGAAAGAAATGGCTCTGAGCGCCATCCGCAGTTTGGATCATAGCAAGGAGATATACCTTGAGCTTCTGAAGGGTGAGAAGTCTGCCGAATGGAAGAACCTGATTCAAATTCTGCTGGATACCGCGGATCAAAGTCCAGAGTATGCTCATGCGGCACTTGCAGATCAGGCAGATGCCAAAAAGCTGACCAGACTAAGTTGGTTTTCCTTGAACGATCTTCCTTCTCTGATACGTTCAGAGGACAATCAACCATTAGATGATCGAATCAAGCAATATATCTTGGTCCAATCAATAGATCATACATCTGCGCCGAACGAAAGACTGAATGAACTCCGTGAGTATGTAAGCGAGGAATCGCTCGCACGGTTTGCTAGCGAGCTGCTGCAGTTGTGGATTCAGGAGAGTGCTTCTGCGAAGGAGAAGTGGGTAATGTACCTCTCGGCACTCTTTGGCGATACTCAGATTGTGAATATATTGGCTCCCCAAATTAAGGAATGGACAGAAAACAGCCGAGGCGCCATTGCGGCTGATGCTGTAAAAGTACTGGCCTATCTTAAGGAACCTTCTGCTCTTATGGCGATTGACAAGATTAAACGCACTGTGAAGAACCGCCAGGTTAAGGGTGCGGCTGAAGAAGCGTTGCAGCTGGCAGCGGAAAATTTGGGACTCACCTCGGAACAACTGGAAGATCGACTCGTCACCACACTTGGTTTTGATAAGAATGGAACGATGCAGCTGAGCTACGGGGAGCGTTCATTCCTGATTAAAGTGAATGGAGATCTGCAGGTCGTTGTTGTAAATGAAGAAACGGGTAAATCTGTGAAGAGTCTACCTGCTCCTGCACAGAAAGATGATGCTGAACTTGCAGCACAATCTAAGGCGCGTTTCACACAATTGAAGAAGGATCTCAAAACAATGGTTAACATCCAGGCGCAACGTCTGGAAGAATCTTTGTCAAAACAACGGCTGTGGTCTGCTGATGAGTGGACAGCATTGTTTGTACAGAATGTAATCATGCAGAAATTTGCTGTAGGTCTGATATGGGGCACATATGAAGATGGTCAGTTGGTCACCACGTTCCGTTATATGGAGGATGGAACGTATAATACCTTCGATGAGGATGAATACGAGCTGCCTTCGGGATCTCTAGTGGGATTGATTCATCCACTCGAACTTGACCAATCTACGCTCGAAGGATGGAAAACGCAGCTGGAAGATTATGAGATCAAGCAGCCGTTTGAACAGCTGAATCGTCAAGTTCATATGCCTGAGGATGAAGACAAAAACAAGGTTGAATATGACCGCTTGCCCGAGTCTGATTTCTCTCCCACCGCATTCCCCAAAGCACTGGAGAAATACGGATGGATCAAAGGTCCAGCACAGGATGGCGGCTGGTATCATGAATTTTACAAAGAGTATGGAGATCTTATCGCAGAACTGCGCTTCAGTGGTACCAGCATTTCATATTATGAAGGATTGGAAGATATCACGCTTGAATCTCTGCACTTCTTTAAACCTGGCAGTCAGAAACACTACTATTATAGCGATCACAAGTCCATTGCTTTGGGTGAAATTGCAGGTCGTGTGTTCAGTGAGACGATCTATGATATTTTAAGAGCGTCAGGACGTTGATCACGTGAGCGGATTTGAACTGAAATTTCGGATGTTTTCGAAGCTGTGTACGGAGGATTATTTGATTCGAAATGCCAACAAAGGGTTGTACAAACGGTCTCTGAAAGAGTTGGATAATGGCTTGACTGTGCAATACATTTGGAATGAAGCCTCTGTGAGTTGTCAGTTGAGTGATGGTACACATTGTTCGCTTGAAAATACGCTAGATCATTGGGAGTGTTCCTGTCCGGCAGACAATATTTGCAAACATATACTGATTTCGATTTTGTATTATCAGCGGGAACATCAGACAGAGGATACATTGAATCAGGGTGAAGCAGCGTCATCAGCACAGTTGGAACCTGAGTCTGGTCTGGTAACGGAGTCCCGCTTCCGCTGGATGGTTGAATCCGATCTTGCTCCTTTGATTAAATCATATAGTTCTTCCTTGATTGAGGAGGTTCTGTTCCGATTAAGATATCCCGAGCAGATTGAAGTATTGGAAGATTCTCTTCTAACGGTGCGTCTGGTGAAACAAGAAATTGAGGTTTCGTTTACAGAGGAAGCTAGTCTGGCTAAGGCCCTGTGCAAAGTAAAACAAACTGCCGGTAATATGGCCAAACTTGAAGCATTATTGCGGTATCGGATGCAACAAGGTTTGAATGATACGGAAGCCATAAGTGGAAGAGTCCATGATACCACGTTTTCACTTCAAACGGTGCGGGAATGCCGTTACATGCTGGCAGATCTGCTAAAGACGGGACTTGCTCGTCTACCGCAATCGTATATGGCTCAATTGGAAACACTGGCGATTGCGGCCCATAGTGGTCATCTTCCTGACGTTGAGCGGAGTTTACGCGGGATTCAGGGGGAACTGCAATTGTTTTTTAACCGACACGTACGGTTCTCCATGCAATCGATGCTTGATCGGGTAAGCAAGTTGTATCTTGCATTACAGGTGCTTGAACAAGAGAAGGTATCTGCATTCAAACAGAGTCAGCTCATTGGCAGTTTCCGAAGTAAATACTATACGGTTCCAGAGCTGCATCTGTATGGACTGGGTGCTGATGCATGGGAGACACGCTCCGGTTACCGTGGAATCACTTATTATTTCTATTGCTCTGATGATGCGGAAATCTATACGTACAGCGATGTGCGGGCTGTATACTATGAAGATAATCAATTCTCATATACAGAGCATTATGGTTCCTTCACTCCATGGCTGCCCAATCTGACTTTTCGTCAATTTGCCGGGGAAGAGATTCAGTTTCGCTCGGTGAAAGTAAATGAAGAGCATAGACTCTCCTCCGGGGAAGGCGCAAAGCTTACACTGTTGCCACGAACATCAGTGGAAGAGGTGAATCTGGGCAAGTACATGCAAGATATACCCTCCGTACTCGCTGAAGATGCACGCTCATTTGGGTTGTTTTCCGTTCCGAAAGAACGACTGGCGATGATCAAGGTTGCCCGGGTTGTAGAGCATCGCTTCGAGAAGCAATCACAGGACCTTATTCTAACGATGGAGAGTGACCATGGGGAGACGTTGGATCTGACTCTTCCTTATTCAACGGAATGGGAGACCATAATCAAAAGGTTGGAGTCAGGTTATGGGACAGGAACACTCGAACACTTTTATGCTTTTGTGCGTATAGAACAGCAACGGATATACCCGATCAGCTTCCTGAAGGGTCCAACAGTGATCAGTCTGAAACTGGATACGGGTTATGGAAGGACGGGGAGAATTGGAAGACTATAGTCAGTTGATGCAGAAGATTAACAGCTGGTCAGAAGAGCTGTTTCTTCGCGGATTATCCCAATTCACATTGAAAGATATTGATGTATTGGAACAGCTAATTGTGGAGACCTCGAGGTTCCAAATGGCTTTCCTTCGTGAAATACTGGAACTCTTGATCGAAGAGGGCCGAAAAACTGCTCTGGGGAGCGGTGATGAGGAGCTAATGTTGCTTCACTATTGCCGCCTCACACAGTATGTACAGCTCAGCACTCAAGAATCATCCTGAACCGATTGGCACATAAAGAATTGCAGAAGCATGAGCCTCTGCAATTCTTTTTATTTTATTTGAGTAAATTAGGTTTTTGAATCTCCAAAGTTAACGGTTATATTCGCTCAGATGTCATATCCCCGCTTATGATGCATACCCATACCATTAGGCGAATGCTGTCTTAAGGAGGAAACAGGCATGTCCATGAGCGAACCTCTGTTAACGCAAATTGTCAATCAACATATCCCGGCTGACGCGACTGTCGTCACCATTGATAAACCGGTCAAACATTCGGCCATTTACGCTTCAGATTTAACCGGAGACGGAATGCCGGAAATTGCTGCTGTATATGAGCAGGGCGGAGAATTAATGCTGCTTGTTCTGAAATTTTACCAGGGTCACTGGATCAAGATGTCTTTGACCAAAGGCCTGGGTTATGGTGTTACCTTGCTGACAGCGGCATCGGTGACATCCACGGCGCGGAACAATCTCATTGTTGGCTGGCAGGTCGGTGCGATCTGGTCGAAGCTTGCTGTATACGATTGGACAGAATCAGGACTGACAGATCAGGCGCCAGAAGATTTGTATTACAGCCATGCGGAAATCATCGATATGCCGGGTCACCACGGCAGAGATGGCAAAGTAGAAATTGCACTCTGGATTCATGATACAGGTGAAGCTTATCGGGTCGAAATCATCCGCTGGCAGAATGGGAAATGGGTTCCCGCAACAGATGTATATCCGTATTACTTCCCTAAGGTAGTAAAGTATTACGAACAATTGGCAGAACAACATCCAGATTATATTTTCTATTGGTATTATCTTGCGGACGCTCAGTATAAAGCCGGATTATTTCCTGCTGCACTCGTTTCGGTCCAAAAAGCGCTAAGTTTCAGTGACCCCTACCCTTCACGGGAAGTTCTGCTTGAGCTGGAAAAGAAGATTAGGCAAGCCATAGGCACAGAGGTTCCGCGTGAAACGACGTGGTTATTTCCGATATCGGTCAGAACAACAACTGGAACCCGGTGGGGTTATATGGACGCCCAAGGTCGTATTCGTCTTGAACCGATACTTGACGATGCCCAAGACTTTCAACGAAATGGCCTGGCTGTCGTCGTAAAAGACGGGAAGACTGGCATCATCAATCTTAACGGGCAATTTGTCGTTCAACCTGTATACGATTCCATTAATTCTTTCACAGAAGGTCGGGCCATTGTCATTGATTCCCAAGGGTTCAAGATGATTGATGAACAAGGCGCAGTATTGACCAAACGGGCATATCCGTTTATTGCCGATGTGAAGGACGGTCGAGCGCTATTTTACCTTTCAGACAGCAGTCAGGCAGGCGGGGAAGTCAGTCGTTACGGTTATTTGGACACCTCTGGAAATGAGGTCATTCGGGCTCAGTTCACTTCAGCGAACGATTTTCAGGATGGCAAGGCCGTTGTGCAGATCAAAGAAAATGAATATGCGTTAATTAACCGAAATGGTCAGCGGCTGGCGACGTATCCGTATGCCTACGTAGGACCTCTGGGTAACGGATTACTTCCTTTTCAGAAAGAGACATCGGGTAAATACGGTTATATCGACGAAAGTGGTCATATCCGAATTCAGCCGAGCTTCACTTCGGCATTTCCGTTCAGTGGTGGATACGCTATTGTGAATACAGCGGAGGATTACAACTACATCTATGGCGTTATTAACACACAGGGCACATTTACCATCCAACCCGCCTATAATGACATTCGAGATCTGGGAGAACATCGGCTAGCCCTGGGGCAAGCGATTGACCCCAAACAGTCTTTCTTAGGTTCGGTCTATGCAATTGCAGATGTCACTGGTAGAAAACTTTCCGATTTTGTATATACGGATGTATCGAATTACAAGGGAGGGCTGGCTTCAGTCACGAATGGAACACAAACGTTCTTTCTGGATCTAAATGGGCGACCTGCATTGGGATACCCCCGTGTTGAAGGCTCGGGCACACTTGAATTGGTAGCTCCCGATCTGATTAAGGCGTATGTGGACCAGCGCGTATCCTATGTAAACCGAAACGGGCAGATCATTTGGCGGCAAAATACAATCGTTCCGCTTCACCCGCCATATCGTGTACGGGAAGAGAAATATAAGCCAAACCCCGATTATCTCGTGTATTATCCGCAGGTGGAAGGGTTAACCGATCAAGCCGTTCAGCTTGCAGTAAACGCCAAGTTAAAGGCACTATCCCAAGTGAAGCCAATCCCTGCGGATCAGAAGCTGGGTTACACATATACAGGGGATTTTGATATTACGTTCTATCAGCAGCAATTGCTTCAACTCAAGCTCACGGGTTATAACTACCCGGCGGGTGCAGCACATGGCATGCCGACGATGATCTATGCGATTATTAATCTGAGCAGCGGCCAGATGTATGAACTCAAGGATTTGTTTAAACCGAACAGTGATTATGTTAAGGTGCTCAGCAAAATTGTAGGTGATCAGATCAAAAATGATCCACAATACTCGTATGTTTTTCCAGACACGTATGAGGGAATCAGCCCGGATCAGCCTTTTTTTGTCACAGCGGATGCACTGCATCTATATTTCAGCCCTTATGAAATCGCTCCTTATGTCGCGGGATTTCCGACATTTACAATTCCTTTTGCCCAGATCAAGGATATCATTAATACAGAGGGTTCATTCTGGAAAGCTTTTCACGAGCAGCCGTAATCAATCCATTTCACCCCGTAACCTAATGCCTACGAATGGTGTTTAGATATGGGAGGGGATTTGGATTGTTGCTGAATGCGGTTCAACGTTTTTTGGTTTTAGGAATTGAGTTTGTTATCGTGATGCTGAGTGCTGTGGTCGCAGTTGAAGTCCTGGAAGGATACAAAGTTACAACGACAGAATACTATGGCCTGCGGAATGTGGGTCACATCTTTTTTCTCCTGATCTTTATCACCTTTAGCCCACACGTATTCGCTTTTTATACTGTAGTTGTAAGTCCGATTTCATGGCTTCTGCGTAAATATGTCCCCTTTATTATCGCCAGGGTGATTGTATATAGTGTCGGTTGCGGGTTACTAGGGTCGTGGGTATTTGATCAGATGTTCAGAGACCATATCGTGGAGACATACCATTTGAACCGAACGACTTCCATCTGGCTATTTGCTCTTGCGGGGATGATCTACGCCATAGTAGAAAATAGAGTTATACAACGGTATAAGATGCGAGCAGAGAACATGGGAATTTCCAATAAGGGTTGAGAACGAAAAGGGTGAAAGATCCCTCAAAGGGAACACTATTCTGCCCCGGAGTATTTTTCACGATATCCATTAATCATTGGTAAGAGGCCATATGTCACATATGGTCTTTTTTTGTTTGCCTTAATTATCAGATGAAATAAAACAAAATGATGCCATTTATTATCCGTATAGAGGTATTTTTGCTCCGTTTTAAGGTAGTAGCTGATCACTGTGCTGTGAGATATTAATTGGGCGTATATAACACTGCGCGATATTGAGAATGATTATTAATGTCAGGAGGAGCGGGATGAACACCACATCTGAAGTATCCGGTTTAATGGAAGTAACCAAGGAGCGGAAAGGTTTGCTGATTACAGCAAGTATCTTCTCGATTTTATCGAGTCTGCTGCAAATGGTTCCATTTATCGGAGTGTATAAAATCGTCGAAGAACTGTTAATCCATGCCCGAGAGCCATCTGGCCTGGACAGGGATTTGCTGATGTATTGGGGATTCGTCTCTTTTGGAGCGCTAATCGCGGGTCTTATCGCGCTCTATATTGGAGGAATGTGCTCGCATATCGCTGCATTCAACATCCTGTACCAGCTCAGAGTAAAGCTTGCCGATCATGTGGCAAAAGTGCCGATGGGGTATCACACTCGAACTGCGACAGGTGAGCTGAAAAAAATCATTGAAGTTAGCGTTGAGAAAATAGAGAAGTTCATCGCGCATCAGCTTCCCGATCTGGTGAGTGCGATCGTCATTCCACTAGTGCTACTATGCTATTTGTTCTGGCTAGATTACCGTATGGCACTGGTCTTGCTAGTTCCCATGATTATCGGGTTCTGGCTGCAAAGCAGCATCTTCCGAAGTGAACGGGGACGTCAGGCATATCGTGATTTTCAGTATGCGATTGAAGAAATGAACTCAACAGGGGTTGAATACGTAAGAGGAATGCCGGCGGTAAAAGTATTCGGTATTACAGCGGACTCGTTTCTCACCTTTAAACAGGCAGTAACGAGATATCGGGATATCTCGTTGAGAATAACCGATTTATGCAAGACGTCGTATGGCATGTTTTTCATCATCATTATTTCGCTGGTGACCTTTATTGTTCCGATCGGCATTTTACTTTCAAGCGAAAACGCAGGCAATCAGTCTTTCGCGATCACCTTTATTCTATTTCTAATCATTACACCAAGTTTGTCCGCACCACTCTTGAAACTGATGTATCTGGGTAGTGGCATGCGTGAGATCGTAGAAGGTCAGAATCGGATCAAGGCTGTATTTGCTGAGTCGGTTGTACAGGAACCTCTCACTCCGCTAGTGCCCGATACATATGATGTGGCTTTTCGGCAGGTATCCTTTGCGTATGAACAAAAGGATAGCAAAGCGTTCAAACCTGTGCTTCAAGAAGTTGATTTTGTAGCTAAAGCAGGAGAAATGACGGCATTGGTTGGACCTTCGGGTGGCGGAAAATCTACCATTGCCAATCTGCTTCTGCGTTTCTGGGACGTGCAGCAAGGCGAAATTACGATTGGTGGGGTTCCCATTCAGGAAATGGGGACAGAGAAGCTGATGGAGACGGTTTCGTTTGTATTCCAGGACGTACATCTGTTCTACGATACGATTGAGGAAAATATCCGCATGGGCAATACAGCTGCATCGCGGGATGATGTCATTGCTGCGGCTCGAACAGCTTGTTGTCATGAGTTTATTGAGAAGCTGGATGAGGGATATGACACCAAAATTGGAGAAGGTGGTACGTACCTGTCTGGTGGTGAAGCTCAACGGATTGCCATTGCGAGAGCTTTACTCAAGGATGCTCCAATTCTCGTTTTAGATGAAGCGACAGCATATGCGGATGCAGAGAATGAACATAAGATCCAGCAAGGTCTGGCCCAACTCGTTCAAGGTAAAACGGTACTGATTATTGCTCATCGTCTAACAACGATTCGGGCAGCTGAACAGATCCTGGTCATTCGTCAGGGTACCATTGTTGAGCGAGGTACACATGATCAATTACGTGAGGCAGACGGTTTGTATGAGAAGATGTGGCAGGCCCATATTCATGCTGCTTCCTGGAAGCTTGGAGGTGCGAAGCAATGAGGAACTATTTATACAACATATCGGGTGGTAACCCCCGCAGTCTGCTTCCATCCATCATAGCCGCCATTCTGGACGGGATTGCGAAGATCATTCCGGCTGCGCTGCTCGTTGATATTTTCAATACGATATACAAATCCTTCGCTGAACCGGATAAGGGACTGGACATCCAGCGAATGTGGATGGTGTGCTGCATTCTGTTTGCATGGCTGTTGGTGGAGTATGCGGCTTACTCTTCTCTCTATGATAAAACCTATCGGGCAGCATACAGCCTCGCCGCAACGGGACGTTTGAAGCTGGCTGAACATATTCGTCATCTATCATTGGGTTTCTTCGGTAAAAGGGACCCGGGAGATCTGACCAATCTGATTCTGAGTGATTATGGACAGGTAGAGCATACGATCTCTCACAATCTGTCACAGCTCATCAGCGCCATTGTGCTGCCGGTGCTGGCTTTTGCTGGACTGCTGTTTGTAGATTGGCGAATGGCAGTTGCGATGTTCATCGCTGTTCCACTTGGTGTGGCCTTGTTATGGATGACAGACTCCATTCAGGCTCGCTTAAGCGAGAATCATGTGAGAGCCAAGAACGAAGCTGCCAGTCGACTACAAGAGTATTTGACCGGTATTCGTGAGATCAAAGCCCACAATATGGGCGGAGAACGATTTGAACGACTGCGTCGTTCTTTTGACGAGTTGAAGTCGGCATCCATTCGGTTGGAAGGCATTATGGGTCCGATGATTATGGGGGCGATGCTTCTTGCGCGTTCCGGCATGACGTGGATGATTTTGGCAGGGAGTTATTTGCTTGCTGGCGGAAAATTGACATTGCCGATATTTCTGCTGTTTTTGCTGGTCGGTACGAAAGTGTTTGAACCTCTGACCGTTGCGCTGATGAGTTATGGTGAAATGCGATACTCCGCATATAGTGCACGGCGCATTATGGAAGTGCAGCAGGAGGCGCCAATGACAGGAACAGGAGGCGTACAACCTAATCAGGCGATTTCGTTTGACCGCGTAACCTTTGGTTATGATGATGAGCTGCCTGTGCTGAAGAATTTGTCGTTTACCATTCCTCCGCACACCATTACTGCACTTGTAGGGCCATCCGGTAGTGGAAAAAGTACGGTTACCCGTCTCATAGCGCGTTTCTGGGATGTGCAGTCAGGTTCCATTACCATTGGCGGGCAGCCAATTAACCGTATGGACCCGGAAAAACTGTTGGAAGATATCTCTGTTGTCTTCCAGGACGTGTATCTGTTTCAGGATACAATCGGTAACAACATACGTGTAGGGAAGAAAGAGGCTACCCAGGCAGAAATTGAAGAAGCAGCACGTCGGGCTTGCTGTCATGAGTTTATCGCAAGTCTGCCTCAAGGATATGACACGTTAGTGGGAGAAGGAGGCTCGACGTTATCTGGTGGGGAAAAACAGCGTATATCGATTGCACGTGCGTTGTTGAAAAATGCATCCATTGTATTGCTGGACGAAGCTACGGCATCACTTGATCCAGAAAATGAAGCCGCAGTTCAGCAAGCGATTAACGAGCTGGTCACGAACAAAACGGTAATTCTAATCGCCCATCGTTTGAAAACGATCCAAAATGCGGATCAGATCCTTGTTCTGGATCAGGGCCAGCTTGTCGAACAAGGAACGCATGAGCAATTATTGCTAACATCAGGTATCTATTCGCGTCTGTGGCAATTACAGCATGATGCCGAGGGATGGCAGGTAAAGGTATAGCGATGAACGCAGTCGTCCAAACCAGATAGATGAATTGACTCAAAAGGAGAATAATTTAAATGTTAAAACGAATTTATATATGGATTGCCCTATGCTCCATGCTGATGCTTACGGCTTGTGGAACGGATCAGACAAGCAGTCAGGAGGTTAGTTCGTCAGAGGGAACGGCGCAAGCGACAACGAAAGTCATCACCAATCCAAATGGAGAGGAAGTTACAATCCCCCTTAATCCGCAGCGGATTGTGGATCTGTCCGGCTCAACAGAGGAATTACTCATCGTTGGCAAAACGCCTGTCGCTACGACCAGCGCCGATTATGGGCAGCAGGATCAGATCACTCCACCCCTTAAAGACAAGTTGGATGCAAATACCGTGGTTCTGGGGTGGCTGGGCAGCAAATTCAGTATAGAAGCGGTGACTGCGTCGAACCCGGATCTGATCATTCTGGGAAAGGATTTTAATACAGATCAGTATGAAACCTTATCCTTAATTGCACCGACAATTGTTTTGCCATACTCGTATTATGATTGGAGAGAACGTCTGACGTTCCTAGCAGATACGTTCGGAGAAGAAACCAAAAAGGATGAGTTCCTGGCTAAATATGATGCAAAGTCGGCTGAGTGGAAGCAAAAACTCGAATCGGCTGTGAACGGTGAATCTTTTGCGGTCATCGAAACCTATCCTAACAATCTGGTGATCTATTCGAATAAAGGTGCGGCAGAGATGTTGTACGGCGAGTGGGGACTAAAACGCACAGAAGGTATTCCTGAGCCCGAAGGCTGGGGAGGCAAACAGATCAGTATAGAGGCGTTAATCTCCGTCAATCCGGACCAGCTGGTGCTGATGGAGAATAGCGAGAACAAGATGGAAGACAGCAAGGTGTGGAATAACATGAATGCCGTCAAGGATGGGAAGATTTATAAAATCTCCAGTGTAGATAACTACAATTATTCTTATACGGCTATGGGACGGATGGAACTCATGGATCGTTTGGGTAACCTGATTTTGGAAGGACAGAAGTAACGCTGAATAGAAATATAACAAAAGATTTAAAAGTTAAAAGGTTCGCCATGAAAAGGCTTCTCAACAAAAGTTGAGGAGCCTTTCTCGATTCCTTGAATAGGATGATTAAGAACTTAATGGAATATTTTTCTGTTATACTACATGGATATGTGTCTACATACATTCAACTAAATCCATATGAAAGGAGGCATTCATTTGAGAGAAGCAGGTTTTTGGGTTAGATTAGGAGCAAACTTGTTAGATGGAATTATCGTTTCAATCCCTTTAGCCATTATTGTAGGTGTACTGACTGGAAATTATGATAATGACGAGCCTTTAGCTAAACTACTGAGTGGATTATATTCCATTTTATTACCTGTATTATGGAGTGGCCGAACGATAGGAAAACGTATTTGCGGAATTCGAATTCGAAAATACGATACACATGAGCCCCCTGGAATTGGAACCATGCTCATGCGAGTTGTTGTTGCAGGACTGATATATGGAATCACATTTGGCATTGGTTTCATTGCGAGTGTCATCATGGTTGCTGTACGAGAAGACAAACGTGCAATCCATGATTTTATCGCAGGTACCGAAGTTGTTTGGGACTAAAAATGCGAAGGTAATCCCCGGCACAAATATTGTTTATGTTCCAATCCACTCATATTCACCCACGTTACAGACGATGAACCTTGTTCATGGTCTGTTTTTTTGTGCTGCCATAAGTACAGTCACAAACCCGCGCCAACACTGCAAAATCAAGGCATGGCAGAAGATTATATAGAGAATTCGTCTATCGTTTTGGCTAAATGATCATTTGGTTCTGACGAAATCAACATGTCATTTCATCTTTTGCGAATATCGCTACAATGCGCTCTCCCTTACTCTGAGGTAGAGCACAGACATTCCCAAAAGGTGGAGGATAAGGTCCATGAGAAGAAAAGTGTTATCTACGAGTTTGATGATCCTGTTATTAGGTACAACGATCCTGGGGTGTTCGTCCGGAGACAGTAAAACGGGCGATGCTGAAAAAGGCACACCAAGCGGATCAACGGAAGCAACAACCTATCCAATTCAAACGGATAAGACGCTTACGTACTGGGGTGAAATTAACGGAAACTTGATCGGGGTCAAAAATTCGCACAGCGAAATTCCATTCTTTCAAAAATGGCAGGAAAAAACCGGCGTGCCACTCAAATTCACGGCACCACCGACCGGTCAGGTCAGAGAATCCTTTAACGTGATGCTGGCTTCCGGGGATTTGCCTGACATGCTGGAGTACAATTTTATCGGAGATTTCCCTGGTGGACCGGAAAAAGCCATCAATGATGGTTATATCCTCAAGCTGAACGATCTAATTGACCAGTATGCTCCGAATCTGAAGAAATACCTGCAGGACAATCCGGACATCGACAAGATGGTCAAAACGGACAGTGGCAGCTACTATGTATTCCCGTTCATTCGGGGAGATGAGTACCTGCGTGTCTTCCAGGGTCCAATCATTCGTAAGGATTGGCTGGATGAGCTGGGACTGCCTGTTCCGGAAACGATTGATGAGTGGACAACAACTCTGAGAGCCTTCAAAGAGAAAAAAGACGCAGCCGCTCCGTTCTCTGTTGTAAGTAAGCCACGATTTTTTAACGATTCCGGTAATGGTGCTTTCCTTGGCGCCTTCGGTGTAAACCGCGGATTCTATCAGGAAGACGGACAGGTCAAATTTGGTCCTGCGGAAGAAGGTTTCAAAGAATACTTGACGTTATTCCAGGAATGGTACAAAGAAGGTCTGATTGATAAAAACATCTCAACAGCCGATACCAAATCCGTTGACGGTAACCTCGCTTCGGGTGCTACTGGCGCTAGTGTCGGTAACGCAGGCGGAGGTATCGGCAAATGGCAACCGCTCGTAGAAGCAAATGATCCGGATGCCGTTCTGGTCGCCGCACCATATCCGGTGCTTAAAAAAGGGGATATTCCTAAATTCGGCCAGCTTAACCAGGGTTATGCCTCGGAAGGTACGGTTGCCATCACAACAGCAGCCAAGGACCCGGAACTTGCCGTTCGCATGCTGGATTACGGCTACAGTGAGGAAGGGCACATGTTCTTCAACTTCGGTGAAGAGGGTGTCAGCTATAACTTGGAAGGAGATTATCCGAAATTCACGGACTTGCTGCTAAAGAATCCGGATAAACTCGCTCCTGCACAAGCGATTTCACTATATGCCCGCAGCAGCTATAACGGTCCATTCGTTCAAGACAAACGTTATGCCGAGCAGTTCTTTGCATTACAGACTCAGCGTGATGCCATTGATGTATGGAAGAATACACAGGCCGCCAAATATAATCTGCCTTCAATCACACCTACACCTGAAGAGAGCTCCGAATACGCGACCATCATGAATGATATCAACACACTCGTCGATGAGATGACCATCAAGATCATTCTGGGTAACGAACCAGTGGATCAATTTGAGAGCTATGTCGCGAAAATGAAATCGTTACATCTGGATCGAGCGATTGAAATCCAAACAGCAGCACTCGAACGCTACAACAACCGGTAATTGTAAAAGGGGAGGGCTCTAGCCCTCCCGATTGAAAAGAGGTGAAAAGGTACATCATGAGCAATCGTCAATCCTTTAGAAGCCGGTTCGTGCGGGACTTCATGATGAACAAGTATTTGTACATCATGATGATTCCCGTTATTGGATATTATTTAATATTTCATTACGGTCCGATGTACGGCGCAATTATTGCCTTTAAAGATTATTCTCCGATGAAGGGTATTTTGGGGAGTGATTGGGTTGGGCTGAAGCACTTTGAAGAGTTTTTCAACAGTTATTATTTCTTGCGTGTTCTGAAGAACACCCTTCTTATCAGTTTGTACACACTGGTCTTCGAATTCCCCGCACCGATTATTCTGGCGCTGCTCATTAATGAAGTACGCAAGCGCACGTTCAAGCGGGTCGTTCAGACGATAACGTATATGCCTTATTTCATCTCTCTCGTCGTCATATGCGGTATTATTACAGACTTCACGAACGCGGATGGTCTAATCAACCGTCTGATCATGATGCTTGGATATGACGGTCAGGCGATGCTGCAAAAGCCGGAGCTGTTCCGTCCGATCTATGTTCTGTCTGAAATATGGCAGCGGATCGGTTGGGAATCCATTATCTATATTGCTGCGTTGATGAGCATCGACCTGGAGCAGTATGAAGCGGCTAAGATAGACGGAGCGAGCCGTCTCAAGCAAATGTTTCACATTACGCTACCCGGATTGCTGCCTATTATTACGATCATGTTCATTCTCCGGATGGGTAATATGCTGAATGTCGGGTTCGAGAAAATCATTCTCCTTTATAATCCGGTGACCTATGAAACGGCTGACGTAATCTCCTCCTTCGTATATCGAAAGGGATTGTTGGAGTTCGGATGGAGTTACAGCTCGGCAGTTGGTCTATTTAACTCGGTGATCAATCTCGTTCTTCTGATTTCGGCGAACTATATCAGCCGCAGAGTGAGTCAAAACAGCTTATGGTGAGGTGGTAACTTTGATTAAGGAAAGCGGTTGGTTTGACCGAATCTTTACGATCTTCAATTATACATTTCTAATCCTGCTCGTCATCGTCACATTGTATCCGCTGCTCTACGTGTTATTCGCGTCCTTAAGTGATTCGGCGCAGCTGTTAGCAAACAAAGGCCTCCTGTGGAAGCCGGTCGGGTTCAGTCTGGAAGCTTACAAGAGTGTACTTGCCAATCCAGGTATAGCCACAGGTTTCCGCAATACATTGTTTATTCTTGTGTTCGGTGTTATCGTCAACCTGTTCATGACTGCGCTTGGTGCATATGTGCTATCCCGTAAACACGTGATGTGGAACAAGGTGTTCATGTTCTTTATCGTGTTCACGATGTTCTTTGGCGGCGGGTTGATTCCACTGTACCTGGTCGTAAAAGGTGTTGGCCTGTTAGATACATTGTGGTCGACCATTCTGCCTTTTGCCATCAGCACATTTAACCTGATCATCATGCGAACGTCATTTATGGGCATACCAGATAGCCTGGAAGAGTCGGCCAAGATTGATGGAGCGAATCACTTCACCATTTTGTTCCGTATCATTATTCCGTTGTCCATGCCAGTCATTGCCGTGATGATTCTGTATTACGCGGTCGATAAGTGGAACGGGTGGTTCTATGCATCAGTATTTATCAAAAGCCGAGAACTGTTCCCATTACAATTGGTGCTGCGTGAGATTCTGATCGCCAATTCTACAGAGAGCATGTCGGCCGGTGCATCGGCTGGGGATCGTTTCCAGATCGGGGAAACCATCAAGTATGCGACGATTATGGTAGCGACGATACCCATCCTGTGCATCTATCCGTTTTTGCAGCGCTTTTTCGTGAAAGGTGTCATGGTTGGTTCATTGAAAGGTTAGATTAGAGAATTAAAGAACGGTAAGGAGGTATGAAGGTACATGAGCGTATTAAATGAAGTGAACAAGGACGTATGGGATCAGATTAAAAGTAAAGCCGATCAGATGCTTGCAGCCATAGGTGATAAGTCTCCGCATGTCGCAGGAGCAAATGGCATCTATGACGACATGAGAATCGATTGGTGGACCTCGGGATTCTGGCCGGGCATATTATGGATTGTGTACGATATGACGGGTGATGAGAAATATAAAGAGGCTGCATGGAATTGGGATGAGCGACTATCGGAACGTTTTCTAGAAAACAACTACTTTGATCACGACGTGGGCTTTCATTTCCTGCCTACGGCTGTCATCAAATACAAGCTCACCGGAGATACCGATGCCGCAAGGCGTGCCTTATTTGCCGCCAACTTTCTGGCTGGCCGTTTCAATACCAAAGGCGGCTTCATCCGGGCTTGGAATGGAGACATGCTGGGCTGGTCAATCATCGACACCATGATGAACCTGTCATTGCTCTTCTGGGCGTCTGAGGAAAGTGGAGATCCTCGTTTCAGCCATATCGCCAAAGCTCATGCGGATATGGTCATGAAGCAATTTGTGCGGGAAGATGGTTCTGTGCATCACATCATTCGATTTGATCCCGAGACAGGTGAACGTGCAGAAGCGATAGGTGGACAGGGAGCGGCGCCGGATTCGGCATGGAGTCGGGGAGCGGCGTGGGCTTTATATGGATTAACGAATACGTATCGTTATACAGAGGACCCGTCATATCTGGATGCTGCACAGCGTGTGGCGAACTTCTTCATTTCCAGCCTGCCCGAGGATAGCGTTCCGCATTGGGATTTCCGTGCTGAGCCCGAAGAAGGGGAGGAGATCCCACGAGACAGCTCCGCTGGTGCCATTGCTGCTTCCGGATTGCTTGAGCTTGCAGATGTTCTTCCTGATCCAGAAGGCAGACTCTATGCCACCGTTGCCAAACGTATCCTGAGTTCCCTGCGGGATCATTATGGAACCTGGGATCTTCCTGAGCACGAAGGTATGCTTCTCGAGGGAACCGGTCATAAACCGGCAGGTCAGAACGTAAACGTCTCGCTCATTTACGGTGACTATTTCTACGTCGAGGCGAGTGCCAAACTAAACGGTTGGAAGCATCGCATTTTCTAAAAAAATTCTAAGAATATTTAAATAACATTCTCAACTTGATACCGATTTGATACCGAATGCCCGATAGACGAAATTAGTCTATTCGGGCTATTTGTGCTTGATTTGACGGGAAAAATCGGTGGTGGCTACCCTTTTTGTCAATCGAATTGAACTTTTTATCTATATCCCAATTGCGCTCTTACCGTTATAATAAATTCCTGATCCAAACATAGATAATCTACGAAGAGTTGGGTGATGAGTTGTTGCTAAACATTAGATATTTGTGGCAAAAACGAGAAAGCATAATTGTAACCTGGCTTGTCTCTTACAGTGCTGTTTTGATTGTGCCGATTCTGATCAGTTTGGTTATTTACATGCAAGCAAATGAGACTTTGAAGAGTGAAATACATCGAGCCAACGATTCTTTATTGAAGCAGATGCGATATACAATCGATACACAAGTTGATCTGATGAAGCGGTTAAACATGGAGATGACGTGGAGCCCAAATCTGCAAACGTTGATGTATTCCAATCAGCCGGCCAAAGAGGCGCCGTATACGGCATACCAACTGGTAAAGGAACTCCGTCTCTATAAAACATCCTACGCATCCATCGATGAATTCTACGTCGTGTGGAAAAAAGATCAATCCATTCTCCGTTCAGGTAATATTCGGGATATGCGAACGGCATTTCATACCATACATAACACAGGTGCAATGTCTTTCGAAGCGTGGCGGGATCAGATTCTGGGTACAGAGACGAATCAGTTCGTCATACTGCCACATCAGAATGCAGCTCCGGCGGAGTCTTCCATTGCATACATTACACGCCTGCCTGATGATTTGAATGGTCAAGAGACCGGTACGGTTGTCGTCATGGCGGATACGCGAAGATTCCAGGAAGCAATTGAGAGCATTTCAGGTTTTAGTGATGCCACGCTGCTGATTCTGAACCAGAATAACGAGATTCTGATGAGCAATCATCCGGGGTCAGAGGAATTGAAGCCATTCATGAATGGCAATCAGGTTCAATTGGATAACGCCAAGGTAGGCAAGTCGGAGATGTTCTACATGGACTCTGCGGTATCCGATCTCAAGTACGCATTGATTATTCCCAGCAGCCTATATTGGGAAAAGGCAGTGTATGTCCGCAATTTTACGTATATCAGCATCGTGGTGAGTCTCATTAGCGCGGGTGTACTGACCTGGTTCTTCATGCGCCGGAATTACTCCCCAATCCAACAGCTCGTGGAATCACTAAAAGACAAAAATAGTCAGAACGAACCTGCTGATCGGAACGAACTTCGGTTTATTCAGAAGGTCATCATGAACACACGTTCAGAAAAGAATGAGATTGCCCAGCAGTTGCAGAAACATCAGCAGGTGCTGCGCTCCAATATGATTAATCGGCTTCTCAAAGGCAAACAGGATACGCTTGTGCCTTATGAAGATGCATTCCGTTCATTCCATATGCCGCTGTATTCAAGTGAATTTGCAGTTATCCTATTTGTTATCGAGAATGAAGAGAATCTCTATGGAAAGCTGCCGGGTATTGATATCAACGAACGAAACAAGCTAATCCATCTCATTATTTCCAATGTGGTTGAAGAACTGGCTTCAGAGCGTCAGCACGTCGGATATGTGGCTGAAGTTGATGATATGATGGTCTGCCTTGTAAATATGAAAGCGGATTCTTCGGATTGGAACCAGGATCTTCATCACATTGCGGCAGAAGCGCAGCGATTCCTGGAACGTTATGATATGGAATTGACGATTTCCATCAGTGGACGCCATACGTCGTGGATTGGTATCGCCGAAGCATACCAGGAAGCTGTAGACGCGATGGAATACAAAATGGTGCTTGGCAAAAAAGGTATCATTACCTATGGCGATGTCCGCATCGATGCAATGGCGGATGACCCGTTTGGCTACTACTATCCGCTTCAGGTGGAACAGCAGCTTCTTAATTTCATCAAAGCGGGAGATACCGACCAAGCCAGCGCTTATATGAACGAGATTACAGAGCGAAATTTTGATAAACCGATTATGTCGCTCACACTTGCACGTTGCCTGATTTTTAACCTGGTAGGTACAATGATCAAGGCTATCAATGATCTGGGGGACAGGGATAACCATACGCTAACCCAATACCCGCATCGGATTGAGGACATTATTGCTGGGGATACCATTCAGGAGATGCAGGAGGCATTGCAGAACTTGCTTGAGGAGGTATGTTCCTATGCCGCTGACAAACGCGCAACGAATGTATCACAAGAACGTGAGGATTCCCTGCGTCATCTCAGTACCCAAGTCACGCAGTATATTGAGAATAACTATACAGACGTGAATTTGAACGTCAACGCCATTGGTGAACATTTTGAGCTGAAGGGCAGTTACTTGTCCAAACTCTTCAAGAATCAGACTGGTGAGGGTCTGCTGGACTGCATTCATAAGTGCCGTATCCGACAGGCTAAAGAAATGATTGAACATAAACAGGAATCCATTACAGAAATATCCCGAATGGTCGGGTATAACGATGCAGCAACTTTCATCCGGGTATTCAAGAAATACGAAGGCATTACGCCAGGTAAATATAAAGAAATCAGTTGATTGATTTGAAAGGAGACCGGAACATGAACGTAAAGAGGAAGTTGGCATTCATAGCAAAGTTGACAGGATTCATCCTACTGCTTGGCATGCTGACTGCTTGCGATCAGAACGGGACAGATTCGGATGCCAAGCTGGATGAACGTTCCGGCTCATCAGAGTACCAGACCGTCTCAATTGCTTCACCCAATGACGATGGAAAATTAACCTACTGGGCAGAATTGAATGGCAATGCAGCAAGCATTAAGTCCAGCTTCAATGAAGTTCCTTTTTTTCAGGAGTGGCAGCGGAGAACCGGAGTCAACCTTCAATTCATCCGGCCTCCAGCCAATCAGGCCAAAGAAGCGATTAATGTGCTGCTTACGTCCGGAGAGCTCCCAGATATGATTGAATACGAGTGGAGCAATTATCCCGGTGGGCCGGAGAAAGCGATCAAAGACGGATATATTCTGAGATTAAACGATGTTATTGATCAATACGCACCTCATCTGAAGCAGTACCTGACGGAGCATCCAGACATTGATATGCAGATTCGCACAGCGAACGGAAGTTATTACGCGTTTCCTTTTATCCAGGGAGATGATAAGCTACGAACCTATCAAGGGCCGATTATCCGAAAGGACTGGCTGGATGAACTTGGACTTGATGTGCCAACAACGATTGACGAATGGCATACGATGCTTCAGGCATTTAAGAACAAAAAGGGAGCTGACGCTCCGCTTACTTTTCTAGGTGTTCCGAATCCGTTGTTTGGTATCGAAGGCGGCGGTTTTATTGGCGCTTTTGGCATTAAAAAGGGGTTCTACGTGGAAGATGGCCACATTAAGTTTGGGGCACAAGAACCTGAATATAAGGCGTTCCTATCTTTATTTCGTGAATGGTATGCGGAGGGACTCATTGACAAGAATCTAGCTGCCGTCGATTCGGAGACTCAGGATACAAACATGACCACAGGACGCAGCGGCGCGAGTATCTGGAATGCAGGGGCGGGGATTGGTACATGGCTACCCATCTTGCAGGAGACAGATCCCCATGCAAAGCTTGTGCCAGCGCCATATCCTGTCATGAATAAAGGAGATCGCCCGAAATTTGGTCAACTTGCTCCCGCGATCGGTTCCAGTGGAGTCGCCATATCCAGCAACAGTCATCATGTAGAAGAAGCAGCACGAATGTTGGACTACGGGTATGGGCCTGATGGACATTTGCTGTTCAACTTTGGCATTGAAGGTGTTAGTTTTAAGATGAAGGACGGGTATCCGACGTATACCGAGACTATTTTGAAAAACCCTGATAAGTGGTCGCCGGCACAAGCGCTTGCGATGTACACGAGAGCGAGTTATTTCGGTCCATTTGTACAGGATACGCGATATATGGAACAATATTATATTTTGCCGGAACAGAAAGAGGCGGTGCAGTTATGGTCCAGTACGGATGCTGTTCTGCATCAGGTACCAACTCTGCCCAAAACCGAGAAAGAAAGCACGGAGATGTCAGTCATCATGCAGGAAGTGAACAAAGTGGTGGACGAGATGTCGCTTAAAATCATTTTTGGCATTGAGCCGTTGGATGCATTCGATACGTATGTCGAGCAAATCAAGTCATTACAGATTGATCGTGCGATTGAGATTCAACAACAGGCGTTAGAGCGATATAATCGCGCTGTATCCTCTAAATAAACCCTTATATTGTATAAAATGGGCATTGGAGTGTCGTTTTTGTTGATGTAATTTCGTTCCCTCGTGCTCTACAATCGGTTATGACATGCTGAGTTGGCATGCACATGACTCTTGCTTGAGCAGAATCGGAGGTGACTATAGGGTTTCTTGAAACCGCTCACATACTCTGAAATCCAAAAGGAGGAGAACGAAAGCATGCGTAGAAAGTGGCCTTTTTTATTGTTGGCATTTACGTTGGCCGTTGGATTGTCTGTACCAGGAACCCAGGAGGTACGAGCGTCAGAGGGTGACTCACAGCCATCTATTGATCTTGCGGGTGAGAATCTATCTCTGGGTACGGATGGCAGAAGCAGACTCTATCCAAACGATTGGTATCCTGGATTTAAAGATGAACAGGGAAGGTTTCTGCATGACTTTTCGTATGCCGGTTATCAGCGCGGGGAAACAGAACTACCAAAAACGGCTAAGAACAAACGTATTGACGTTACCAAATCACCTTATTTTGCCGATCCTTCAGGGGGTCGTGACGCAACACAGGCTATTCAAAAGGCAATTGATGCTGCTGTTGCGTTAGGTGGGGGTGTCGTGTATCTTCCCAAGGGTACATATCAGGTTAACCCTCAGGACGGCAAAGATTATTCACTAAACATTCCTGCAAGTCGTGTGGTCCTGAAAGGTGACGGGATGAATAAGACTCATATCTATAATGCACAGCAAAATATGAAAAACAAGGATATTATTCGAATCGGTAACGGAGATTGGAAGAAAACCGGAATTTCTACGAAACTTCGCAAGTCGGTTACTGATCCAACCGTCCTGCTACCCGTTGAGGACACAAGCGGATTTGCGGTGAATGATTACGTGGTCATTTCATTCGAAACGACGCCGGGTTTCTTACGTGAACTTGGCATGCAAAACAAGTGGTCGTCCCGTCTCGGGAAAGTAGAACCGTTATTCTATCGCCAAATCGTGGGCGTAGATTCAGAGAACAAAACGATTACGCTAGACATTCCAACGCGTTATCCAATGAAGCTCCGCGATGATATTACGATTAGTCAGACCGCAGATCCGATTGTCGAAGTAGGTTTGGAGGATTTCTCGATCGCAAACATTCAAAATGCGAAGTCGGGGCTTGGTGAAGATGACTTCAAAGTCGTTGGGACTGCTGGATATGAAGCCGATAATGCCAAAGCGGTCAATGTGATTGCAGTGGCCAACAGCTGGATTCGAAATATTAATACCTATAAGCCAGCTGGCAATACAGATTACCATCTGCTATCCAAAGGGATTATTCTGGATCGTACAAAGAACGTCACAGTAGATCATGTAACCATGCAGTACCCGCAGTATCGTGGGGCAAATGGGAACGGTTATTTATATCAATTTATTGGCAATGATAATCTCATTAAGAATAGTAAGGCAATAGGAGCTAGACATAGCTTCACATATGCCAACTTCTCTGCGAACGGGAATGTCCTGCAAGGTTCGTATTCTGAGAAACCTTCATTATTAACTGATTTTCATATGTATTTAAGCATGGCAAACCTGATCGACAACCTGGTAGTTAACGGAGACGGGATCTCTGCCATTACACGTGATTATGGATCATCCGAAACGAATCGTCATGGGGTGGTAACCACTGAAAGTGTGTTCTGGAATACGACAGGTCAGGCGGCACACCCTAGTAAATCCGGTGTTATTGTAGAATCAGAACAATTCGGGAATGGATATGTCATTGGAACCAAAGGAAAGGACACCGGCGTGAACGTCAACATTGTCGGTTCCATTCCGGATGCGAATACGCAGCCATTTGATATGGCGGAAGGCATTGGTGAGGGCGATCGTTTATCCCCGCAAAGTTTATATCAGGATCAGAGCAAGAAACGAATCAAAGATCTTCATCTGGGGCTTCAATCCCTGTTGGTGAATGGCGAAGCTATAGAGGGTATGCAGTTCTTAAGAACGGATTACGTTCATACTTTGCCTTATGGCACAACCGAAACGCCGATCATCTCTGCAAAAGCTTATGCCAAGGATGCAAAGGTTAAAATTAAGCAACCGCAAGGGACTAATGGAACCGGAGAGATCACTGTATCGTATCGGGGTCACACCCAGAACATACGAGTGAAGTTTAAGGTAGCTGATACACCCGTACTTCCAGAGAATATCTCCATAAGTCCCAATAAAGCAGTACCCGGCTGGAGAGTCGCAGGTAATGCAATCAGCGCAGGCGGAAGCGGAGAATTATCCTCGTTTCTAACATTAGATAATGGAGAGATCGTAAACATCGCAGAATTGAATGTTCCTGTAACGTACACATCAAGTGATGATACGATAGGATATACGGAAGGAACTACATTCCATGCGGTAAAAGCAGGAAAGGTCGACATCGTCGTGAGCTGCGTCTTTAATGGCGTAACGGTCGAGGCACAGGAGAAATTTGAGGTCAAAGAACCTATGGTCGAACCGGAAGGACCGTTCGCCGTTGTAACCAAAGTTACGGCAAGTGCAGATGATGGCAATCTGCCGATCCATACGATTGATCGTGATCCAGACTCCAGATGGTCTGCAGATGGAAAGGGACAATACCTGCAGTTGGAGCTTGAGCAACAGACTCAAGTAGGGCAGGTAAGCATTCAATTCTATAATGGACATACGCGATCCAATTATTTTGATTTGGAGATATCAACAGATGGTATTAATTACCAAAAAGTATTGAGTAATGTGGCTAGTAAAAAACAGGCTGCCTATGAAACATTTGAATTTGAACCGATTCAGGCCAAATTCATTCGTTATGTCGGGCAAGGCAACGAATCCAATACCTGGAACAGTATTATTGAATTTTGGGTACACGAGAATTAAAAATGACGTAGGATAAAATTAAAGAAATTTAGAGAGTCAAATATAATATGCGCTCATTATAAAGCTGGAATGAGTGCATATTATATTTAAGATAACTGAGTTGTGTGATACGACAATTATAATATGCGGGATCACATATTTATCCATACGAAATTAAAAATATCTCGGGGGTTATAAAAAGAAAAAGCCACATTTATCCATGGGATGTAAGTGTAAGTGAGTTGATTATATCTAAGGTGCAATGATGAGGTTTCGTTTAAATTATAACAACTGTTTCACAAAACTCGTATTTTGTACATATGTCATAGATCGATTTAATCAAAATCCTGTCGGAGGACAAGAACTTGTTGTCGGAGGACAAGAACATGTACCGTTAAAGGACAAGAACTTGTACCTATTGCTGTTTACTTCTCTCTTTACCCTCCCGAGTTTATGGGTTTATGGTTAATAAATAAGAGCAATCAGTCTTTTCAGACTGACTGATTCAAAAATTTGATTTTATAACAGTCTCTTGACGTTTTTTATCAGTATCTTAATGTTCATTATCACCTTATGTTAAGCATCTTTCTTATTTGATTTGGCCGTTTGGGACAAGAACATGTACCGTTAAAGGACAAGAACTTGTACCTATTGCCGTTTACAAACCCCTTTTCCTATTCATTTTAAACCGAGTTAAACACAAAAAAACCGTTAATCTTTTCAGATTAACGGCTTCAAAAACTTAATTTTTTCACATATCTCTCGACTGTTTTTTGGAGGATCTTATATTCATCACTTGGATTACTCATGTTTAGCATGGCAACTTTTTGTGGTGTATACGATATCATTAATTGAATATCTTGTTTAGCGGTTTCATGTTGATTCGGGCAATTGCATTTGTTAGTTAACAACGGTTCTCTGTTTTGCAAATGATAATATTCAATGCTGCTAGATGAGCTGCTCTCATCAAAGTTGTATTTGAAAGCGACATGTGGAAACGAGCGATCCCTCATATTCTCAATGTCATTCCAAGAAGGTACGCTAATTTCTTTACTTCTCTTCCCTGCAGTCTCCATCCAGGCATAGAAGAAATTCTCACTGAACTGTAAGACCAGTTTTTCAAGAATCCAGGAAAGCCCCCCCATATCAATACTTCTACGGATTTTCATTTGATAATTGACGACCTGATCAGAAAAATATTCCAGAAGATCCCTGATTATTAGTGGTTCAGCATCAGAAGTCAAGGTTGTTCTTAAAGAATTATAGCCATAGAAATGCTCCTCCTTTAAAATAGATTTCCTCCAAAAAACATAAGCATAGGCATAGGGACAAATTTCAGGAAACTCAATCGCTTCATCCGATTTTCTTAGCTCCATCAATTGAGTTATGCAATGTTGATGAGACTTAAGTGTACTCTGAAATAATCGGTCTATAACTTGTTGAACAGCATTAGAAGTGATTTGCAGTAAATCTTTTTGGAAACGGTTAGAGAAATAATCCTGTCTGTGCGCGGATTCTTCTGAAATCAAAACTTTTATCTCTTCAGGTTCATCCGTAACTAAACGCTTTAAATTGCAATGTTGTGCATGAATAATCCATTTGGAATGCATATTTGATATCTTCATGTTTGCCTGGTTTGATTGAACCCAACGAAGGACAGCCGGATTCATTTGGTCAGGCCCTCTCCATTCGTTCCAGCTGGATATATGAAAAGTAGCAAAGGCATTTCCACACTTGCACTGAAATGCATGTTCTAACTGTCTATTCGACAATAAGAAGGGTATTGTTGACCTGCAGGTAGGACAAGCATTATTCAATTTAAGATCATGAAATGCGCATTCATCAAGAAGTTTACACTGATGCAGCCAAGAATGATACCCCCCCTCCATACACTTCGAACACCAATGCAATTCACGATGAAACCAATGCTCCCAGGAACTATATAATTCAGAAAATGGTGCTATTAACGACTGAATACTCTTAAAATTGTGTTCTTGCAAGTTAAAATCCAGCGTTTGATGAAGCCTTTCGAGGTGAAATCCATTTAACTGTAATAGTTCTCTTTGCTTATCTCCAATGTAATGTTTAATATTTTTCACATGAGCACTGCCAAAGATTTGAAGGATCTCATTTCGATCTGCAAGGTTCACCAAAGCCATTTTTTCAAATACGGACCAAGGCGATTCATATTCATATATCCATTCTTTCCTCCACACGACATTCATGTTCTATTCACCTTTACCTGCTAAAGCCATATAAATTTCAGATTCAATGTAGCCTGTAAGCTTAATGGAATCTAACCAATTTTGCGCTGAGATCCATTCAAGTTTCTCCCCATGGGTTCCATATATTTTCAGAGCATTTTCAACCGTATACGTAAAATACTCCATAGGAATCTCAAGTTTTGAATTCACTCCGTGCTCTCTTCGAAGATTTTGAAATTGTTGATAAATTAAAGCAGCATCATTTTCCAACCGATGACCTTTCTCATAACCTTCCCGAAAAAAATATCTAGTGAAACTCCAATCACTGTTTTCAGGATATGCAGATATTTCAGGTGAATCGTAGCAACGAAGAACTGCTCTAAAATCATCTAAGGAAGTAATACCGAAAAAACGATGCTCATGTGTCATAAAACGTCCAATGATCTGAGACTTACGTTGTCCTAAGAAGAACGTTCTTCTTGTGAGCAATTCTTCTTGACCTACGCAAATTACAGACATACTGATTTTCTCACGATCTAGTTGGTTATAGATGTCCATTAACCAATGATAATGTGATTCTGTTAGGTGATGCGCCTCATCCATAATCAAAATAACCCTTCTTAAACGAGACAATTCAGCTTTTTCTTTTAACAAATTAACAATTTGATTCCGCAATTCACCAGGTTTTCTTCTTGCTATAAACGGAAATTGAAAATCATGTAGGAGATCTGCGTAGAACTTCTCTTCACTGGGAAATCTATACGAGTTGCTATTGGCTATGAAGATTGGAATTGGTGCATTTATAAAATGTGGCAGATTTTCTAATGCAAACTTTAATGCAGTGGTCTTTCCAAGACGCGGACGACCATAGACTATCATTCCTGGTAATCGGTTCAGTACAATTTTTTTGAGATTATCCATTAGGCGGAGTACTTCTTTGGTTGGGAGTAAATAATGCCCTACTTCAATAGGGTGTGTTCCAACAGGTATCAAGTGATTTTCCATATGTCATATTCTCCTTATCTCAATACATCTTTGTCTTGAATTGTTTTAGTAAGCGCTCATAATTATCCATCTCATTGATCTTTTCCCTGTTGATTTGTTCTTCTCGAACTTTGTCTAACAATTCATGTTGTGCTCTTGCTTCTTCTAATGCTTTTGTTTGTTCCTCCGCTCCATCTGTTGGCTTTTGTTTACTTACCTCTTTCACTTGAGTAATTTTATTTATTGATTTCTTAGTATTTTCTTTACTCAAGAGATAATCAGTGTACACGAAGATAGGGTCGTCCCAAGTTGTATAATGAATTAGCTTCCGCTGAACTAATGAATTGATCGCACGTCTAGTTTGCAAGGAATGAGGAGTAAGTGACCATCTCCCACAAGCAGTTAAATAACCGAATTCACTGCCGTCAGGAAGAAAAGCTTTTAAAGTACGCAGATCATCAACATTTACATGTAGAACTAGCTCGTGCTTTATTAGATGGGCAGAGTTAGCGAGCTTTTCGCTTCGATATTCTACGCCTTCATATTGAATGTAGGGCTTTCTTCCACTCACTAGAGAACCTCTTACGGTTCGATTTATTTGGGTTTGCATAAACAACATCTCCGATCGTTTCTCTTCTTCCAGGCGCCTTGGTAGTAAGCCTCTTAGTTGTATCCTTTTTTCAAGAAGTTCAAGGGGCGTTTGATGATAAATCCCTCCATGAGGTGTACCGTTGTAATTTGAAATCATTACATCAATGAGCTGCAATAAATGTTCGTATGTGATGTTTAGACGAAGAGCGTTCTTTTCAGGATTGTTTCTTCTTGGGTCATCCGGACCGCTACCCGTTGTATTCGGTAACCGATGAAACAGGTTCTCAGCTAAAGTTTTAAAATATCTCTCAATTACACCTCTTCTCATAGGAAGTGCCACAGGACCAAAGTTCGGAGTACATCCAATTAAATTTGTGAGTCGATCCTGCACCATTTTAGCGTAGTGAGATTTGGCGTTATCTAAACACATTACATCCCACACTGCCCACTCTAACTCAGGAAACTTTTCTGATGGAAAACCACCAGGAGGATGATAACTTAGGCCTGGGATTGTCAAATCAAGCTGTTGATGTGGCATAATTGCATTACGAGCGCAGTGCATTACGTCACTTCCACCATACTCTCTATTCAGTGAAACAGAATATCCTAAAATGCTGCGAGTACTCACATCAATGATGGTAAGAATCCAGAAACGTTCAAGCGTCAAGGTCATAGGATCTCCATCTGGTGTATCGATATCTACAGTAAAAAAACCGTCAATCCGATGGGCGTCAAACTGAACTTTCTGAAACGGGAATAAGTTTGAGAGTTGGTTTTGATCCTCCTCCCCTACGCGGTTTGCTCTTTGAAATGAATCTTTACCATAGCGCGCAGCAGCCTTCCTAAAATTTTGCTCAGCTATTTGTTTAATGTAACGTTGTAGAGCCTTATACCCCATCCATTTTGTATTTAAAGGGTACTCATAGAGAGTTAATCCCCTTTCACGGCACTGATCCACAAAGCGCTTGTGGATATGCTTCACCTTCATAACAGGCTCTAGTGAACGTGTTTTTCTACCTAAATATAAATCTTCTACCATGTCTTTAATATCCGGATGCAATTCCAAGAAACGGTTGAATTCCCCGGTCTTCTGATCTTTATTTCTTTTTTGACTTAATAAATCCAACTCGTACTTTTTTACATTTTTCTGAGGAATCAAACCTCGGAAACCTAAAACAACTCCATCTTGATCGTATTGAATACATCTTTGAACTAATCTTCTCAAATTTCGAGGAGAAACTCCGGTCGTATGTTGAATACTATCTAAACTGTCCCTCCGGAAATACATTAAAACCGCGTTTTTACGTTGTATATACACTGTATGGGCAGTTTCATTGAGTACATTCTCATCTACAGAGGGCCACAGTTCAGGATTAGCTTGGTCGGGTTCTAATCCGTCCTGCTCATATATTCTCGATCTGCTCATTGTCTCCAAACCTCCATTTCAAATCCGATAAGTTGATCTTCCATGTTTGCTTTGATCTTTCCCTCATATAGAAGCCATTTTAGGGTTAAAAGTATCTCCCCTACAGGAAGACGAGGCAACTCTTGTACTATTTCTTTAATTGTTATCCCTTTAAACGGAATAAAATAAAGTACTTCATTTGAATAAACGGGCTTCTTACTATTGACTACTGCCATACATAAGGATGTTCTGTTCTCAATTGAGTGACGGCCCTTTCTTACATCCTCTTCTGTACGAACCACGTAATGTTTATTATTCATTCGGCACCATTCTCGTTGTGCTTCAATTTGCCGTTGAGTTCTCGCATGTTTTGGAAGTTTAGATGTCAGTTCCATCTTGTATTTGACTTCCACAAAAATTTCCGCCCCACCCTTTTTTAAGATCCACATATCAAAAATAGAAGTACGAAGTTGGCCATTTAAAACGTAGGAAATTTCCAATGGTTGCTCACAATATGTGATGACTTCAGGGTCCGCATCAACCAGAAGCCAATGATCGTATTCCAGATCACTATATAGTTCGACGATGCGCTTATCGACTTTATTTCCACGCGGGGTCCAATAGTTGTTTCCATATTTTTTACTTCGAAGTACCTTGATGGGCTGGTACTTCATGAATTCGTTTTTACTCATCATAAGTTACCCCTTTAGATTTGTTTTCCTGTATAAACAAAAATTCAAGTTTTTATACACATGCATGTATAAAACTTGCCTTTCTATGAACATACTAAGAAGTAATAGAATGATAGAGGGAGAGAATTCTATATGTCAGAAGAAGAATTTTATAAATGGTTAGGTGAGCGGCTTCGGGATCTTCGCAAATTAAAAAAGCAAACGCAAGAAGAGTTATGTCAGGACTATCATCTTGCTCGTTCGTCCCTTGCCAATATTGAGCGGGGAAGGCATGTGATCAGTGCATACAACTTGTATCTGCTGTTACAAGTTTTGGATGCCCCTCTCGAATCCTTGCTAAAAATTAATCTTCAAAACAGTAATTTAACCGACGAAATTTCATCATGAACGTATTAAACCAAGGTGTATTGGGCACACATCTTGAAAAGAGACTAAGGAAGGTGTCCGTATTTATGAAAGTACAAGAATCCAGAGATTTAGCCATGCTATCCGAGCTCATTGACGAGTTACCTTTAGCCGTAAAATGTTTCATTGAACATAAGCTAGACTGTGATCGGTCTCCTTCTTCTTTGTTAGAATACACCCGAGATTTTCGTATTTTTTTTGGCTGGATCGCACCAAATCTGTGGCCGTTCGTTACTACCGAAAAAGAACTTACCCTAGACATGTTCAATGATATAACGCGTGAACACGTGCAAGAATTCTCAGATTACTTGACAACGTCTAGAAATCTGCAATATAAGTCCCTGGTTCGTAAAATTCATTCGTTGCGATCATTGTTTACCTATCTTCATTTGAGATTTGAGCATAACAAAACTCCTATTTTGAAACGTAATGTTTTCGCTACTTTCATCATGGAACGACCTAGCAATAATATGGAGGTCGCACGTCAGTTACAGAACAAGGTCTTACGTCTCAATGAAATTCCTGCATTTGTTAAGTTTGTGCAGGAAGGCGTAATAGAACAAAATAATGTACAAGCCCAGTGGTTCCATAACCAGAATCGAGCTCGTGATGTCAGTATCGTTACCTTACTCTTAGAGTCTGGAGTCATGGTAAGTGATATTGTCAATTTGGATCTGGATGATATTAGTCTTCAGGACGGCTACGTTATCGTGACAAGGCAGCAAGCTAGCGTACGAACGAAACACCGAATTATGTTTGGTAATAATGCCAAAACCTATCTATACGATTACTTAAAAGTTAGAATTGATACGTATTCTCCTCAGTCAGGTGAGCGAGCGTTATTCTTGGCAAAACCTAACGGTGAAACACAAGGTAAACGAATTTCAAAACGTGCGATTCAAGCTATGGTTAAGAAGTATGCTTTGAAATTTGGTGCCTCAGAAGTTACTGTACGCCAGCTCACCCATTCATTTGGAGTTCAATACGCAGCAACGAATACTGTCCGCAATATGAAACAACAATTGGCTCAACGTAATATGGATTCACTAGAGAAGTACTTTATATTGTCGAGTCTAATTGATTGACTTACACTTATTACTTACGTCTTGTTCTCTTTGAACAAGACCTTTTTTTGTTTTGGTATGATTAGTTAATCTGTTTTGTAATGTTTTTCTTAAGTTGCTTTAGTTGGTTCAATTGATCATGGTAATCATCCACATCCTTTACGTTTCTCTTTTCTAAGCTCACCCATGTAGCGACACTGACTTCTTGATATTTTAACGAAATGATTAGAATTGCTTCGTGATAGTCTTTGATATGAACAATAGGAATCTTCCACTCTCCTTGTTCTCTAGCCAAAACAAACCACTTCTTTTTGATCACTTCTCGATTGGTATACATTCTTCCGTCAAACAAAATTCCTTCTGCAGTTACCATAGCAATTTCAATCCCTGCTTTGAGTCTTTCATCCATCCTCTCCACCTCCCTTATTATTTATGCCCACTCAAATTAATATATAAACTTATCATTTTACAAAAATAATCTATATACATTAATGTATCGAAGGTTTCCCATTGTTTAGACTGAATTTAGAGGTGTGGCAATGAACGAACCTGTTTTAAGATTAGTAGGACAACGTGTTCGCGAATTACGGAAAAAACAAGGATATTCTCAGGAAGAATTAGGCGAAATGGCTGGTTTTCACTTCTCCTACATTGGGGGCGTTGAACGTGCAGAGAAAAATATCACCTTGTTAAATCTTCAAAAAATTGCGGACGCTCTTCAAGTCAATGTCCATGAACTTTTTTATTACAGCAAGTATGTTAAGATTGGAAACAATGATAAAGAGAAATTGCTAAACGAGATCAATGAGAAGCTTTGGCCTATGAAATCTTCCGATTTAAAAAAGGTTAACATGCTCTTATCTGAATTTTTCGATAGTTAACACAGAAAAACCGATGTCTCTGACATCGGCTTTTTTGTGTTTCAAATTTATTCCTTCCACGATGCTTCACTTTGTAAATTAATCCATGAGTATCGACTATTCTGCTGTACTAGTCCCTCCATCATATTACGCTCACTCGTTAGTGTTAAAAGCAAATATTTCGTTTGAATGTTCTGAACATATAGAAGCTCATACACTTGTGATAATGAGAAGTATCTTCTAGCTGCATATAATTTTACTTGCTCCATATCAATCTTTCCACTTCGTTGTATCAGATTCTTCCCTCCTAGCCTATATGCAGCATCAGCATCAATGTATGGATTTGGAGTTACTACACTTAGCCTCCCTATAGGTAAGGTTACTTTGTGCTGGTCCTTTCGTAGCATTTCCTTAAGTACGAGATTACGTATGGATTCCCACTGTTCAACAAAGCTAGAGTAAATCCTTTTATAATGTTTCCATTGATCTAAAAGCCAGTATATGTTGTTTTTTGTGATGTTCTTCCTATAAGCACAGAGTTCCTCTTCTCTGTGGCCACTATTAGCTCTAATCGGAGAAAATCTTAAGTATTGGTTGCTAGCTGTACAAAATTCTTGAAGTGATAATTTCTCTGACTCATTTAGTTTGTTAAATTTAATTCGGACCACCTTAGTTAGAACACCATGATTATCAAATAAATCAAACAATTGATGATTTTTCAGATCGTACTCTTTAGTTACAATAAATTTGCCAACAACATTTTGTTCTGTCCACTCAAGTCTCTGAAGTCCAAGGGATGATTGATATTCACCAATCGCTTGTCTCAGCAATTGTACTTTTTCACCTGAACTGTGCATTTGCTCATAGTTTGATGATTGAACAAAATGAACGATTTTTTCTATGCTCACTAATCTATTCTCCTTTGCCTTAGCAGATTAGTGAGTGGTATTGACTATTTCTGTATATTTTATTCAAAGTAAATAGTAGTGAGTATCGGAAGTTGGTTTCAATATATGGATAAATGCGTCTATCTGTATCTACGTAATTCCTCTCATTTCATATGGTTTAATATGCCAACTGTATGAAGATATTTCTGCTATGGAGTACTGGCTGATAATCTAATCCCCCATTATTGAGCAGAACATCCAATCCAACGTTTTTAAGCGTACTAAATTATTCATTTTAACTTGTAGAATTCAATTCAACTAAGCAATTGTTGTTGCCTTTCACCTAGCATTATTTTATCAAGCTAAATGAGTCCTGAAATTAGGTGGTCCACACCTGCTTGAACGTTACAAATTCATTCAAAACTTCTAATTTTGTTTACGTTCTATACTAATTCATCATGTATTAAACTATTATTCTGTAATTAAGAATTGTTATGTTGAAAAGCTTTCTATTTCAAAGTGAGATTGGTTGAGGCAAACATTAACAAGACTGTTGATACATTTTTTTGTCACATATAAAGAATAAAGCCAGCATTTAAGCGCTGGCTTTTCATTAGAAATCGTTTATTTATGTTTGAGGAATGACGGCGTACCATAGTTTGCCTTTCGCTGGTAAACAACGGTCACTTCGCGATCAGGACCACCATCTGACGAAGGAGCCATGAGTTTCACTTTCGGGAGGTCGCCAACTCGCTGTTGTTTAATAAACTCTTCATTCGTTTTACTAATTTTAATCTCCCCCATAGAGATAATTTAATGTGGTAATCAGTTCTTGATTTTCTTCATCTAAAGTAGCAAACTCTTCATTCGAAACTTCTTCCTGACCTCAGATATGAAGGGAGGCAATTTACCCAAAGAATAACACAGTTCATATGCAAATGACACACTTCCATAATAATTGAATGTCAAATTAAACAAAAAATACCGACCCTTTCAACTTCAAAGGTCGGTCTACTCAATGGGGAGAAGAAAACAATGGTTATAATTGTATTATATCCACCCTATGTCGTTATATACCGTATTCTGCTCTAACTCCATGTTTAACTGGGCATATCAGTAATATCAACGTTCATATGTTCAGTAAGCATTAAGGTTACATCCACTTTTACTTTGCTCCACAATAGTGTCATTTTATGAATGTAACCTCTTACGGAATAATTAACTGTTAAACTCAGCTCGGATCTCTTTTCATCAATGATTTTAATATGCTGTTCATTTAATCTTTGTTTTGATTTGTACATCTCTAAGGCAATTTTCTTTTGGGTACCGTCCAGGTAGTCAACGTACACAGATTTCATCTTAAAGTTTGAAGCGTATATTTTATGCTTATCTACCTCCAGAGCACCTAAAAGATACGGGAGCTCTACCAGCCTCTTCACGAGTGCAAGTTCCTCAGAAGTCTGTCTCACCGTACACCCCTCCTTCTTCAAGCTTTACAGTGACCAATTGATCAAAATCGACCCATTCAAATCCATTATCCATTTCAATTTTGATTTTCTTTCCAAAGGTACTGACTGAAGTGACGATCCCGTGTAAATACCGATTGTCCGACTCATTAAACACTTCAATGGTGGCTTGCAACGTATAGTTAAGCGACATATCTATATTTTGTGCAATAATCTCCCACTCATCTTCAAGGACTATAGGTCTTACTTGATAATGAATTTGAGTACGATGCTGTATAATTCGTTCTTTATGTTGTGGAAGCATCATGCGGCTCGATTCCCATAATCCATTGGCTTCCAGTTTTTTACTCATTTGTAATGCCCCCCAATTTTAGATGCTCTATCTATCGCTTGACCGGCAGCCGTAATAGAGCTCGCTCGTAGAATGGCAATATCGCCAAATCGATCCTTAATGTCGTCCATCACCTGATCAATTGCGCGTTTCTGCTCTTGATCATCAAAAAACGATAGTTGAAATGTATCCGCGTTGGATAATTGAGAAAGGGAAACGCCTACACGGCGTACAGGTTGCCCATCCCAGTGTTGATGAAATATGCGTTTGGCTATCTTGCACACATCAACAGTTATGTTTGTAGGATCAGATAGTTTAAACTGCCTGTGAAAACCCGTTGGATGGTCAAAATCAGCTCCAGACACACTCACGGAAACGACACTACCCATCAGCCCCTTTTTGCGGGCTCTTCTACACACTTCTGTACAGATATCGAGGATGACCACTTCGATCTCCCATGCTTCTGTGTAGTCTTTAGGCAGCGTCATACCATTTCCAATATCCTTTTGTGTACTGTGTGTGTTGACGGTCACTGGCGAGTGGTCCAGTCCATTTGCGACTCGCCAGATGACCTCTCCATTAACGCCCCACTTACTTCTTAGTTTGGAAAGAGGTGTATTCGCCAGGTCTCTAATGGTTCGGATGCCCATTTTCCACAAATGTTTTTCCATTCTGGAGCCAATCCCCCACATATCGCGGATGGGCTTATCTCCAATGTGAAGGTGTAACTCCTCTTTCTTTAAGTGGAAAATGCCCCCCTCTGCTTTTTTAGCAATCATATCGCAGCACAATTTACTGATGATTTTGTTTTCACCAATGCCAGCTCTCGCGTAAACACCTGTTTCATTATAGATATTGTCTTGAATTTGCTTGGCTAAATCGATTGGATCATTACCGAATAGATGTATAGACCCTGTAAAATCAGCGAATAATTCGTCTATGCTGTACGGTTCAACCAGATCGGTGAACTCCTCAATAATGGACATGATTTGAGTGGATACTTCGATGTATTCTTGCATGTGTGGTTTCACAATGATCAGTTCCAGACACTTCTGAAGAGACTGCCAAAGTTGTTCCGCGGTAGATACACCTTTAGCTTTGGCCAGTGGACAAGCGGCAAGAATAATACCAGAACGCCTTGCTGAATCGCCTGCGACTGCGAGTGGTCTATTTTTGTATTGAGGCATTTTTGCCTTTTCGACTGAAGCATAAAACGACTGCATATCGATCAGCATAATGGTTCGCTGCTTAGCCAACATTGAAATCACTCCTGTACTTTAAGAACGTATGTTTGTATATATTATAAATCGAACATACGTTCTTTATGCAAGAGGTAAATATTTATATTAGGCAAATGATGTAGTGATGCATTCAAATCATACAAAGTTATATCAGCTTCTCCATCATTTGAACTCCCAACAGTAACAACTCCTTCTCCGGCAGACAATTTCAGTTAGCTTTTGTTTGTGATCGTCAGAAGAGTTGAGTTCTAATATTCATCTTTGTACCCAGAGTATCTTTTGTTCTCTTTTCAAACTTAGCAAGTACTTTTTGTTCAGACCGACCAGGTTTCCCCCATCATTATTTAATGTAGTAGAACCGCCATTAGCACCCGATTTCTAATTTTCTGGGTTGTTGCTATCAGAACAAGCCGCTAAGGTGAAGGTACTCACTCATGAATTGGAACTATAGTTTATTAGTTCCATCTGCAGTCAGTAAAGCTGGTCTCTTGAAAATAATCCACCCTTCAGCTTTTAAGACCGATAACATAAAAAAGCCGCTAAAATAGCGACTTTTGACAGGAATATGCGCTTGTCTTTGACAACAACTTTTTGAGTTTGTAACTAAACGACGATTTCCTCTGAAAGTATCGTGAGACAGTGAGTGCTGTTCCAACTCATTTAACCTATTCCACTTAATTTGGACAGTCTTAGGGAGCACACCAGGACTATCTAGTAGCTCATACAGTTCATGGTTTTTCATATTGAACTGTTTAGTTGCAACGAACTTGCCGACTACATTCTGCTCAATCCACTCAAATCGTTGAATCCCAAGAGAAGCCTAATATTTACCTGACTTATATTATCTATGCTCACTAGTTTTAACTCCTTTTTTTAAGATAGTGAGTGTTATTGACGGTTCAAAATTTATTCATCATCTGGTTACAGAAAAAACAAATTTCGTTTTAAGTATTCAAAGTATACTGTTGATTAAATTTAATCGAATTAGCAATGTTATCAAAATCTCCATAAATACTTTCGATATTTATTCCTAATAAGTTAAGTTCATTTAAAATTGCCTGATGATTCTGAATCTTAATTATAAAATCCGGTTTTATAGATTGAAAACGTAGCGTTCTATGTTTATTATGTTCATCCGATTTTGACAAATATAATTGGTAAATGAACATTCCCTTTTGATTAACAATTCTATCAAAAAGATCTGGAGGCTGATAAGTGAAGTAAACATTAAGATCCAGCTTAAGAGGCTTATCAATGTTTCTATATTGGAGCTGAAGCAAATTAATTAGTAAAGCAAAAAAGACTCTTATACCCAGTTCCTCATTAGAATAATACTCTGGATTATTTAAGTAATATACTTCCCCATGAGTAATATTTTCGTCATAAATCTCATTAGCGAGAAAGTAATAAAGTTCAATAACGTCATTTTTCCCTTTTAAATCAGTGAGTTTTATTAGATTGTCATAATCATCCTCTAAGAATTCTTCATCCATATCTTCACTCTCAGTCAGCTCCTCACCATCGATATCTATATTGTTTAATTCATAGCATTCGATCAGTTTGTTAATATAATTTGGTAATTCATGAGCTTGATTCGCAAACATTTTTTGTAAATTGGAAAACAACTTTAATTGGGCATCTTTATTTTGAATTAACAATTCAAAGAAATTTTCATTCTGCAGTAGTAATGGAGTAATATCAATTAACTTTTTCTTATTAATAAGATAGATCTCTGCTTCATTACTAGTAAGTTGGTTTTTTCCGTAACAAGCAAAGAATAGAGCGACCAAAGGAGAGGTAGTGAAGTCAACCAAATTTGTAGGTAAACCATGATGTTGGCAAAATGCTAAAAAATATTGTTTCTCGTCTTCTGATATTTTTCTAACCACTTTATTATAGAATTGCCTTTTCATACCCTCAATATCATAATATTTACTTACTTCAGCGCCACCTGAATATGATCTTAAACCACTTGCTTGAATTCCATTGTAAGCTTCGTTTTGTCCTCTGAATATATAATTGTTAAAATCATTAGTTCTTATCAAATCCAGATATATAGAAATATTGGGTATTATGTATTCTTTAATCAAATTAACACTTCCTCTGTATGATTTTTTTGATCGTACAATTAACCCTTGTATTTTTCCCTTCATGTTATTTAAAGTGATCTTCCAAGGGGACTAATGGAACTGAGATGTATTTACTTATTTTTTTACAAGAAAAAAAGGCCTCCCAGTTTTGGATTGTATATTTCAGATGTACCTCTAGGGTAATAAATAGTACAAGATCTCTCTTTGATCTTGTGAGAGCTACATATAGATAATTCATCATTTTATTCTGATCTTTTTTTATACCAAGCAAATACTCTGCAACTTCTGTAGTTACAATGAATAAACACTTTTCTCCTTCTAGTCCTTTTACAGAGTCAATTGAGTTTACCAAAATACCTGGTGAATGGGAGTTTTCATTAGCAATCTTCAATGAATCATGTATTTTGGCTTTGTCTTGTGAGTTCAATTTCAAATTTAAAACTTTCTCTATAAGTAATAATATTTCGTAATTGTTGGAATCTTTTAGTCTAGAGAAAATGTCTTTTAGCAATTCATACTGAATTAATTTTCTGTCTTTCTCATTATCAGTTGTTCTAGAAATTAGTTTATCGAGTTCAAAAATCAAATTATGATTGTTAGCTTTATCTTTTTCATGAGTGTTAAATCGATTGTTTTTTTGATATATATAAATCCTATCCCAATTTTGGTTATTAAAGAAATCTTCGCTTGATATAATCTCTTTTTCGAACACAAAATTAATTTCCCCTTCTATTTTAGATAGTGGAATTTGCTTTTGTTCAAAAGGAATGTAATGATTCGAGAAATTAACATGTGATATTGGACTTCTATGATTCGTAGGTTCATAGACCACCGCTTCTTGATGTTGTATGAGCAAATTTGAGAAAAAATTACGACCACGTAAGTCTTGCTTCGGATCTCCAATTAAGAATATATATAACCCTTTATTATCTAAAAGTTTGACGATCTGAGTCATATGTTCATCCATGTCTTGAGCCTCATCAATATAAACACAATCTAAATATCTTGAAATGGTATTGATGATTTTTTCTCGTTTCTCTTTAATTAACTTATTGTCACCAGTCTTTTTGCACAGAATCCATTTAGCCGTTTCCGTCACTTTCTCTACGTGGATAGAATTATTTTGTTTCAGTTCCTTTAATTTCCCAGCAGAGAATGCTCTATTTGTAGGTAAATTTATATATGAAACACTATTAAAATGTCCTTCGAATAGTAAATGATGAAATGGGTAAATGACTTCATGGAGAAGGAAAGCATGGATGGTTTCAATTCGTAATTGTTTTGGGATGATTCCTTTATTCTCAATAATTAATTCTCTAATTTTATTCTTTGCAGAATTAGTGTAAGTAATTACGTAGAGTATCATGCCATCCTCAACTTCTTCTAACCGGTTCAGAATATGACTAGCCATAGAGGTTGTTTTCCCAGCCCCAGCTCCAGCAACTATTATATTCATTTTTTCTCTCCACTTTTTAAGAATTCAAGAACATTAGCTATGTGCTTAGGTAGCACTATATTGGTAAGCTCATTTTTACCGAAATCCCTACAAAACCTCAACATAGTAGAAGCCTTTGCCGATCTCCAAAGTTCTGATAACTCCTCAGGGGTTGTGCACTTCTCCCACCCGTGATTTTGGGTGAAATACTCATTCATTTTCTTAAAATTAGTGCTCGTTTTTACGAACTCTGGTTCTAGAGTATATTCAGTTGTTGTCGTTACATATATGTTTGAATATTCATTATATCTTTCATGATTTATTTGTGCATTTGGCTGGTCATCAAAATCCCTAATAATTCCTATTCTACTGGTAGTACACTGGTTTATTTTAAGCCAAATGTCCAACATCTTAGTGAACCCTTTATGCAACGCTATAACCTCTATATCGTACAAGGAATTAGCATTAGAACTCAGATATGCCTTTATAAGCATCTCTTCAGTTGGCCCCTCTACTAAAATGCAATTTCTAGAGAAAAGAAACTTTAGAAAATCTAAGTTAGGCTTTTTGGCTAAATAGTTCAATTCTTGCAGGGTAATTGTGTCCTTTAAAGAAAATGCAGATCCATTTGCTAAAACAACAACGTTTTGTAGTTCAAGTTTATTAATAAATTCTGTGCTATGTGTTGAGAGAAACAACTGTAAGTCACTACTCGAATTCAAAATCGAATTAAAAAAACTGGCAAGGAGATGCTCATTACTGACACATAAATGTGCCTCAGGCTCCTCAATTGTTAATATATTTAAAGCACTGTCGGTATGTACTTTTAAAGAATTTATCATCACCAGCAAATAAATTAAGTTGCGGTAACCTAATCCTTGAGTATTCAAATATTCTTCGCCAAAACCGAGTCTTAGATTGTTCAATAATGAACCCATACTTGGCATATTCGGGAGCAATGTAATTTCTTTGAAAAAGTCTTTTGCGTTCTCTAAGGCAGAATCTTCTTGCCAATTAAAAACTCCCTCTAATTTACTGATGTGCTTGAGATCTGAGAAAAAGTCCTCATAAGATTTTTCTACAGCTACCTTCTGCTCATCACTAAGCTTGTTTTGTAATAAATTCACTAAAGCTCTAGAACCTAACTGGTTATTCTTAATTGAAAAATCGTCTCTCTCCGCAGCAAGGGAGTTATATTTGAAATTATTAAGATCACTAAAAGATACTGGATCTTCTGTAAGAGGTACTTGTATCGTATATTTGTAAAACTCAATGGGTAAAAGGTTCATTTTTATATTATCAATGGATGAGTTCGTTATCAGAATATTGGTAACTAGTTCTAATAGTTTTTGGTGATCTTGTACAGCATACTTATATTGAATACTGTATTGTGGCACTTCTTCATCTATAGCAGTAATCCATTTATGAATGTAATATTCGTCTGATCCATCAGGAGAAAATGATACATCTACTGTAACTATGGGCACAATCTTAATAAACTCTTCTAAGTTTATTTCTTGGTTCGCTATTCGTTCTTTGTTTGTCTTTAAAAAGTTAAAATACATTTCCTTAGCTGAATTATTTATGTCATGCCATCCTAGTTTTTTACTTAAATTCCCTACCTCGTCGTTTAAAAATGGAAGTGTGATGGCTTTAAGTAAATTACTTTTTCCACTATTATTTTCACCGATTAGAATCGTAATTCTATTTAAACTGATATCAATACATTTTAAGTTACGGAAATTAAGAACTTTGACTTTTGATAGTTTCATTATGTATTACTCCTTTAAATATAAAATTAGCGAGATACATGCATTGAGAACATCTTTGCATCAGCCTTCAATTATCGTCTCTTATTATCTGAATAAATTATAAAGGTTTGATAACAGCAGCTGTATTTCCGTATTTCTATCACCTAGTAATATCTCTCATTTACCAAGGATTGCATCGTAGAATAAAGCAAACTGCTCATCTCTATTCAGCAATTCTTCAATTTCTAAATTACTCGCTGCTTGTCGACATTGCTCAAGGCGATGCTCTAATTTACATTTTTTCATTAGACTAACGTCGAGGTCAAGCCATACTTCAATAGAAGGATTAGGAATAGCAGCAATCCACTCGTTAAATTCGAGCCCTTTCTGCAACATTTCTTTTGTTCTAACAGGATCATCATCACCATCGGTCACGATTAAGACCTTAGATTCTGAATAAAAAGTATTCCACAAAGCATTCGCTACACGGGGAATTGTGATCTTGCCCCTTGCAACAGTAATTTTAATTGACCGATTTGAGCCCGCTTTACCTAGAATCCTTTCAGATAGTAGGGCAATTATTTCACGGTCAGTATCACCTTCGCATACAATTAATAAATCAGCTGTAGTTGCATCAATAGCTTGGGTAGTCACTACCCCACCTGAGACAGGGTCATAATGAAGAAGATCGATCTCTACGAGTTTTTTCTTTTCAGCGGTCACGATCTCACCTTCAGAAGGGAAATAAATAGCTCCTTCCTCAGCAGCCATACGAAGCTTACGTTTGAGAACATTTGTAAATCCAAGACTACGAGCGATAGCAGCATCTAAGTCTCTTTGGTCGAGTAAAATAATATTCAGCGTCTTACCTAAAACTAGTGCATCAACGGCGTCTTCCGCATATCCTGACATTGAAATAAATATTCCAATTGTACCTGCCAACTTACCTTCGACCTTACCTTTGAATTGGTATAGGGTTGAAGCTGGTAGTGGCTCTGCATGCCATTTGGCTTCCAGGAGATATATACGTCCGTCAAGATAAATGGAGCCATCAATTTGCTCACCCAAAGGTCTGTATCCTGTGCGCGGTTCAAGTTGTTCAAAACTAAAAAGCTTATACAGTAATCGCTCGAATGCAAATCCTCTGCGCCTTTTATCAACCCCTGTTGCGTTGGAATCTAGGCCAATAAGTTCTTCGTATTCTTCTCTTATGGAAATCAACTCTGTCTCCATTTTATCCCCCTCAAGTCGTAGTCTAACAAATTCCTCTACAAATCTATTTTATCATGATTCAGTAAAAGGAAAATTGAACTTCAAGTTCATCTTGAAAAATTCACGCCAACAGTAGCATTCTATGTTGAAGAATTCAGGTTTTAACTACATTTAGTTAGATAAACATATAACAGTAATCGGACTAAGTTCTTTTCCATTCCGGCAATCGGTACAAGTTCGTGTCCTCGACTTAGGACAAGAACTTGTACCGATAAAATAAAATAGCCGCTTAAATAGCGACTTCAATGCGACCATGTTCTTGTCCCTCGACAAGATTGGCGTATTTTTTTAACTTTTATGTTCATTTATGTTTTATCTCAAGTTATTCATTCATCTTTACACTTCTAATTGGCGTGTCGGAGGACAAGAACATGTACCGATTGCCGTTCCCTTCTCAGGGTTCGTTTAACGAATTAAACACAAAAACCGTCGATCTTTTCAGATTAACGGTTATCGTCAGTGATTATTTAGAGACCAATGTGAGCGGTGTATATGCTGCTGGAGACGTCGTTAGCAAGGATCCCCCGTATTGCCCCAAAATTGACTTCTACAGCTCATTTTGAAGGTGAATATCTCAGCGAGAACTTAGAATCCGAAAACCCAATGCCAATTAAATATCCGGTCATCGCTTCAGCTTCATTTACTTTCCCGCAAATTGCTCAAGTTGGCGTCAATGTGAATGATGCTCTGAATAACCCTGATTATATTGTAAACACATATGATCTAACTCCAGATTTCTTCTATACTGGAACGAATGATTATAATGCAAAATTAACACTGGTTTTTGATAAAACGAATACATTGGTTGGGGCATCTGAAGTCAGTCAGACCGCTGCCGATGACATTAACAATTCTGTTAGCGTAATTGGACTGAATATCGAAACACGCTCATGGAAAAAAGAATTTATGCCTATCTTCCCTGCTCTTGCATATAAAGTTCGTGAGTTTATTTAAGAAGTGATAAGTAAAAGCAGAAATACAGCATTTTATGGTGCTATATTTCTGCTTTTTTTCTTCATTATTAAAAATGATCTTTCAATAAATGGCTACATTTGAGTTAGGAGTAGTGGCCCATACTATTCATTAATGATATCTAGCGAAGACTGTCTAAAATCTGCAAGTTTTGATATCTTTATCAAATGCTCTAAATTGGATTCATATCTAAGTGAGAAGTAAGCTGCATAAATAATGTTCAATAAATGGATAATGGCCGTATTCGTCGTAAAATTCCCTATTTTGGTGTAGAGTTTTTCCCTTGTTGTGATGTTTAACACGCAGTCTGAAAGCTCAGACAGAATATTATTTCCAATACTTGTGATCGCCACAATGGGGACTTGATTCTCGCGCAGTATAGGAATTAAATCAATCAGTGTAGGCGAGTCTCCAGTATAGGAGATCAGTAATGCACAATCATTTTTGTCGCAGTTTGCAGCCTCGAACTTCTCTTCACCTTTTAAAATACTCACGCCTACACGTTTTTTTATTCGATTCATTTTCAAACAAAAATCTTGTATGATCAAATTGTTATTATTGTTTGTAAATATTTTTATTTCTGAAGCTTGATCCATTAAGTGTACTGCTTTTAATAACGATTCGTTGTTTATCAGCTTTTGAGTATCTTGAACGGTTTCTACAGAAAGCTGTGTAAGTTTACTTGCTATTGTCATAATTGAGTCATTAACAGTAAAGGGTATATTAGCATCAATATGATCCAGGTTTGAGTTTAAATAATCTATCTCAGCCAAGTACGAATCGATTAAAGAGGCCCATCCATTAAATCCCAGTTTTTTCGCGACTTTAATAAAGGTAGCTGGATTCGTATAGGTCTGATTGGCAGCTTCTTTGATTGTTTGTTGTTTAATAGCGTGCTTTTTTTCCTTTAAATATTTCACAACCGCTTGTTCTGAAGGTGAAAATTTGGTTTGTTCTAATCGATCAGAAATTAACATGAACTTCCTCCTATTAAATAATCTCTGCAAGAAGATAAGGCTTATCTTGATGGTTCAATTATTAACCATTCTTCAATGTATTTTGCTGTTAAAAGCATTACCATCTAGGGAGTAAATCAAACTTTACCACATTATTCAACACATATATTTAATACTTGGAAATGGGATTGTTTTTTTGTTTATCATATGAAATATAGTAATTTTACGCCTTACTTGTTAAAAACAAAAATACGACAGAGATATGACGCTTATCTCTGTCGTATTCAATTAAAGGTCTTTTCCGTTCGTTTTTATCACATTGGAGTACCAATCAAACGACTTTTTCTTGGATCTAGAGAGAGATCCGTTTCCCTGATCATCTCGATCCACATAGATAAAACCATACCTTTTCTTCATTTCCCCGGTTCCTGCACTCACAATATCAATAGGTCCCCAGGTAGTGTAACCCAGTACATCAACCCCATCAATGAGGATTGCCTTTTTCAACTCTGTAATATGATTAGCAAGATATTCAATACGGTAGTCATCGATAATTTTTTCGTTAGGAATAACTGTATCTTCTGCTCCAAGTCCATTTTCAACAATCATAATCGGTTTTCTATACCGATTATATAATTCATTTAAAGAGTAACGCAATCCTACCGGATCAATTTGCCATCCCCATTCATTAGCTAATAAGTGAGGATTATCGACTACTACACTGCTTGTTTGGTAGGATGTAGTTTCGCTATTCAAAGTTTCTGTAGTAACTGTATTCGACATATAGTAACTTATTGCGATATAATCGACCGTTCCATTTTTTAGATCACGCAGTTCTTCATCGGACACATCTACTGTAATGTTTTCTCTCTCCCATGACAGTTCAATGTAATTCGGGATATTACCGTGACAGTGTACATCTAAAAAGAAATGTCTGCTTTGCATTTCTTGTTGTGCTAAGAGGACATCATCCGGTTTGCTTGAGTATGGATACACTGGAACATAAGCAAGCATGCACCCCATCTCAAATTCAGGATTAATCTTTTTAGCAATGCTTACGGTTCGAGCACTTGCAACTAATTGATTCATAGCTGACTGAAACATTACTTCTTTTTTGTTTTCATCTTCTGAATATTTTAAGCCGCCGGTCACAAAGCTGAAAAATTCATTCTCTGTACCGTAAATATTGTTGATTTCATTAAATGTCATCCAGTATTTCACTTTACTTTTATATCTATTTAAAACGGTTTCAGCATATCTAACAAAAAAATCGATTACTTTTTTGTTCCGCCAGCCTCCATACTCCGTTACTAAATGATACGGCATTTCAAAGTGAGATAAGGTGATAATAGGAGTTATACCATTTGCTATTAATTCGTCGAACAAGTTGTCATAAAACAATAGTCCTTTTTCATTAGGAGACTCCTCATCCCCATTAGGGAAAATTCTAGCCCAAGCGATCGAGGTTCTAAGACAGTTAAAACCCATCTCTTTGAAGAATGAAATATCTTCCTTATATTTATGATAAAGATCGATACCTTCATGATTAGGATAGTATTTACCACTGATGATACCTTCTGTAATTTCTCTATTCTTCTGATGTGATCCTGCCGTTATGACATCTGCAACGCTAATCCCTTTACCATCGACGTTCCATGCACCCTCAGCTTGATGGGCTGCAATCGCCCCACCCCATAAAAAATGATTCGGAAATGTGTTTTTCATATCTTTTTAGCTCCTTATTTATCTAGTAGTATAATTTCATCGGTTGGATTAACCTTTTTGCGATCGTGTTTTACTGTAATGTTCTGATAATCATATGAGTTCGTAATAATCAGAATAACTGTAGGATCTAGCCCTTTTTCAGTGATGAAATCTTTATCAAACGAAATAAGTGAGTCCCCTACATGTACTTTTTGCCCTTCTTTCACCATCACATTGAAACCTTGACCCTTCAACGAAACCGTGTTTATACCCACATGAATTAAAATCTCAGAACCGCATGTTGAAGTAATAACCAGAGCATGCTGAGATTTAACAATCGTTGAAATCTCTCCTTCTACAGGTGAAACTACCAGTCCATCATCAGACTTAACCCCAAAGCCTTTACCAAGAGCACCACTAGCAAAGGATTCGTCCGAAATATCTTCTAATCGGATCAATTCCCCCATACTTGGTGCCATGACCTTCTCAATCCCAACATTAACAGGTTCAAGCTTCAATTCAGATTCTGCATTGCTGTTATGAACTTGGTTATCTTGATCGTATTTTTTGACCCCGCCAAAGAAATATGTTAAAACACAGGCTAAGATCAAAGATAAAAAGTAACTAAACGCAAATGCTGCAAATCCTTTACCAAAGTATGCTGGAAAAGTGATAAAACTCAACGTACCGAAAATCGTCGACCTGGATCCTGCCAGACCAATGATCGCTCCGCCAACGGCACCACTAATTACGCCCATAATAAATGGTTTCTTTAATTTTAGTGTAACTCCATAAATGGCAGGTTCAGTAACTCCAAAGAGTCCACTAACAAAAGCCGAGAACGATAATGACCTGAATTTTTTATCTTTACTTCGTAAAAATACTCCTAATGCAGCGCCCGCTTGAGCAACAACAGCCGGTGTACACATCGCCATTAAAGTGTCATAGCCCATATTAGACAAGTTATTGATCATAATAGGGATGAATGCCCAATGTAATCCGAAGATAACGAATACCTGCCACAACGCACCAATAATAATGCCTGAAACAATAGGGCTCAGCTCATAAATCCACAAATATCCTTGTGCAAGGATATCCCCAACCAACGTTGAAATGGGGCCAACTACAATTAGGGTTAATGGCACCATGATTACCAAACAGATCATTGGAGTAATAAAAGTCTGTATAGTTTCATGTAAAAACTTCTTAACAACAGGTTCGACTTTAGAAAGAATCCACACTGCCAATATAATAGGAATTACTGAACTGCTGTATTGCGCCAGAACTACTGGAATACCAAAGAAATCCAAGTTCTTCCCTTCGTTAAATGCACTTACTATTGTTGGGTATACTAGCGCTCCTGCTATAACGACCGACAAAAATTGATCGGTCTTAAATTTTCTTGCCGCAGAGATCGCTAAGACAATTGGAAGAAAATAGAACAGACTGTCTGAAGCAGCGTTTAAAATGATGTATGCACCGGACTCTTGCGACAACCCTGCTAAAGTTGCAAGTAAGAGGATTCCCTTTAATAAGCCTGTTCCGGCTAGTAGTCCAAAAGCGGGTGAAAAGATACCTGATATTAAATCAATCAGTTTACTAACTGGACTTCTATTATCGGCCACCTTCTCTTCAGATTGTCCGAAATTGTTTAGTATATTTTGAGTAATCACGGTATAAACATCTTTAACTTTATTTCCGATTATCACTTGGAACTGACCGCCGCTAATTACGACGCTTATAACCCCTTCTAGATTTTCAATCTTCTTTTTGTCCGCTTTATTGGTATCCACAAGAATGAAACGTAATCGAGTAGCACAATGATAAAAGTCTTTAATATTTTCTTCTCCGCCGATATTTTTAATGATTTCTTTTCCTAATTCTAGTTGATTCATGGTGCCCCCCTTGATGAGTTCATAGTGTTAAAAAAAGTAAAAGGGTTTGATTTTATTTAAAATTAAGCGCTTTCTCTTCCCCTCTCACAGTTTTATTTTATATATATTAATCACGTTTTCAATGACTTTACGGAAATAGTAATAGCGTTTACAAACTTTGATTGGATTCCGATTAAATTTAGTAAATGCGGTTTTCAAATTTACGAATAATGGCCTATTAAACATTGCTTTTGTACATCAGAAGTGTATTCTTATGGATTTCAGATCTATAATTTTACTACTTGAAAATAGTGTATTGTTCCGTTTGTTGGATCTATTACATGCAAAAAACCTCAGCCCGCAGACGCAGACTGAGGTTTTTTCAGTTCTCATTTCAAAGCGATGATGGATCTTTTATTACTTTCTACGAAACCATACTACAACTGGAATAAGTAATAATGACAAGAAAGCACCAATCAAAGAAAGTGTGGAATAGCCTGAATGGGCTACAATCATTCCAGACAATGCTCCTCCAGATGCTCCAGATAAAGCAATTAAAACATCGACTGTTCCTTGAGTCTTCGCCCGAACATTCGGAGGTGTCGCATCAACAATAGCCGCTGTTCCACTGATTAATCCAAAGTTCCATCCCAAGCCAAGAAGAGCTAGAGCAACAATAAGCAATCCCATCGATGAGCCTGGTGCAAATGCAGCTAACAAGCCCGATAACAATAAAGTAAATCCTGACATGTAAGCCATAAAAATGTATCCGAATTTATCAACAAGTATCCCGGTGATTAAAGATGGTAAATACATGGATGCAACATGAATTCCGATGACAATACCAACTTGGCCTAAACCATGACCATGATGTAGCATATGAACAGGAGTCATTGTCATGATCGCTATCATGACAATTTGGGTAAGCACCATCACTGATGTACCAATAAAGATTCCTTTTTTATTACTACTGTCCTTTTCTGAAGTGATTCCACTTGTTTTTTTATGCTGTATTTCAGCAATAGCTTTGGCCACAATGAAAGGATCGGGTCTTAAAAAGATAAGAAGTATCAAACCTGCTAGTATATACGCAATAGCTCCAAGCATAAATGGCCCCGATAACGGGGGAGCGCCAATCGAAGTAGCCAAATCCCCTGTCAGATTCACAAGATTGGGGCCAGCTACGGCTCCAAATGTTGTGAATACCATTGCCATACTTATTGCTTTTGCCCTCTGAGAGGGCAAAGCTAAATCTGTCCCTGCATAGCGTGCCTGTAAATTTGTTGCCGTGCCTGAGCCATAGATCAACATGGAAATAAAAAGTAAGGGCACGCTGTTGAACAATGCTGCAAGAACAACCCCAATAGCTCCCAAACCTCCTACTAGGAATCCTGTAGCAAGTCCTACCCGTCTTCCCAATCGCTGAGAAAGGCGTCCCACCACTAACGCAGCTCCAGCAGAACCTAATGTAAATAGACCTGTAGGGACGCCGGCAAAGCTGTCCGTTCCCAGCATGTCTTGGGCGAGTAACGCCCCTACAGTAATACCTGCAGCTAAGCCAGCTCCACCAAAAATTTGAGAAGCAATGACAACTTTCATCGTTTTAGAATGTAACTGACGCTGCTTCTCTGCTGAATCCACATATTCAACAATGGATGCTGGAAGATGTGATAATACCTGTTTGTGTTCTAACGTTCTTTCTGCCATTCTCAATCTCCTTAATTTTTCGATGACCACTGATTAGATATAAGCAACATGCCTTCGTTTGTGGTAATTTAACGATACATAAGCTTAATATGCTGTTAAAGCGTTCGATCGATTATTAACATAGTATTCAATTTATTAATCGAATTATAATGAAATACCTTTTTTCTGACAAGCCTTATTATTCGCGAATAAAATCTCATAAATAAAATAAGATTTAAATAAATGCTAATTAAATGTATTAAGTTGGTGATTTCAAACAAGTAAACACACCTGCAATTATGTGATTTTTATTGTTCTCATATTAAAGGAAATGTAAAAAAGAAGTGTATACAATTAATATCCTATTTTGTTATAAATTGCTTTATTGAAAAAGGGAAGTAAGATACTAAAACGCCTATTAAACCATTGTTTAATCAATAACTAAACTTCAATCAAAACATATTTAGTGCTGGTGTGAGATTGTCATATGCTATATACCCGTTCCACTGGAAAACTCTATTTATAAATAATACCAACATGTATTCTTATGACATGGGGGTGGCTGGTACTGATGTCCCACTGATATGCAGTACCAAGTGGAGGTGTTTTGCTTCCTCTGAATGTATTCCCAAAAAAATAATTTCATTTTAAAAAAAATTATCTTTTTGTGTGAAATTACCTCTCGAGAGGATAAAAATTAAGCGCCATTTCTTTTATGCGAAATGGCGCTTAAGTGGTTTAACGTGTATTGTACCCTTCAATGGAAAGTTCCAAAAATTGTTCGATTTCATTCTGAGATATACGCAATTTGTTAACAAATCGAATGATTTCTCTACCGTCAGCGTAAGCCACGAAACTTGGGATTCCCTTAATATTTTGGAGAACGTTCATTTACCATTCGAATCCATTTTCTTCAATATAATTACTTGTCAAGTCATCTTCATTATCGATAGATACCGTACCTTGAGTTGCCACAGGAACTCCTGCTTTTATCAGAAGTTGACCGATGTGACAATTTTCTTCGGCTTTTAGTACTAAATTTTCTACCAGATTCACATGATCTTTTGTTGCATCAGATTTCAAAACAACATGCGGGCGATGAGTAATACTTAATTGGTCTCCAGGAGCGACGTCTCCTTCGGTATCCATAAAGAATCCAGAAACCGGAACTTTACTTTTATCCAGCATATACGCCAAAGTCATCGTGTAACAAGCTACAGCAGAAGAGATAAGTAGTTGCTGTGGTTCAGCACCATCCCCACTTCCTCCTTTAGGAGCAGGAATAGCAATTTGAGTTTGGAGATTATCACTTTTTATGCGTCCCTCACCTTTAGCATCTTTAAACCAAACTGTATTCATATTAATTTTCTGGTTTGCCATATCAAGTTCTCCTTTATAATTCGATTATTATTTTTTTGTTTGTTTTGTATTGTTTATTCTTGAGACTCAATAAATTTTTCGCTATCCATAGCAGCCATTGCTCCACTTCCTGCAGCTGTAATCGCTTGACGATAACGATTATCCTGTACGTCTCCACATGCAAAGACACCTGGAATATTGGTTAACGAAGTGCCCGGAACTGTTACAATATAGCCGTGTTCGTCTGTATCAATTTGACCTTTTAAGAATTCTGCATTCGGATGGTGACCAATCGCGACAAATACACCGTTTGCACTTAGAATCTCTTCTTCATTCGTTAAATTGTTTCGTACTTTCAATCCGTTGACTCCGATTGAATCAGCAATAACTTCAATCGGAGTTTTGTTCAGTGCCCAATCAATTTTGGGATTTGCACGCGCACGATCTTGCATTATTTTAGAGGCCCGCAATTCGTCACGGCGATGCACTACTGTAACCTTATTGGCAAATTTCGTTAAGAAGTTAGCTTCTTCAAGTGCTGTATCTCCTCCACCAACAACGATGAGTTCTTTGTTTCGGAAGAAGAATCCATCACAAGTGGCGCATGTACTAACACCACGTCCAACATTTTCAGTTTCACCAGGGATCCCTAGATATTTTGCACTTGCACCAGTCGAGATGATTAAAGTCTCTGTAACCATTTCACCTTTACCCATTACAGTCAGTTTAAAAGGTCGCTCTGAAAGATCTACATTTTCCACCCAACCAGTGAGAAATGTTGCTCCAAATCGTTCGGCTTGTTTTCGCATATTACCCATGAGTTCGGGGCCCATAATTCCATCAGGGAAACCAGGATAGTTTTCCACTTCTGTCGTTGTTGTTAATTGTCCTCCTGGTTCAGGACCTTCAATAACCAAAGGGTTCATATTTGCTCTAGCTAAGTAGATTGCAGCAGTCAGTCCTGCTGGACCGGTTCCAATAATGAGTGATTTATACATAATTAATCCCTCCAATGTTATATTCACTTTCATTAAGAATTAACATTCAGAATCAAATGTTCAATTGAATAATTGAATAATAACATTGGAATAGATCTTTGTCAACACATTCGATATAGCTTTGTTATCTGACTTACCGTTTCTCGACTGGTTTTTATTAAGAAAAGAAACCCACAAAGCAAAAATGCAATGTCGGTTTCTTTTTTATGAAGCTAAGAAAATTCTTATGAGCGAGTAGCCCTTAGCACCGTGTTATTAAAAAGTGCTATAAATACGAATTTCCGGTTCAGCTTGAAGCAGGTCTTTAAGTCCAACTACGACGTCATTATTGAAAAGATCACTTTCGAGATACGCCTTTGCATCAGCATCGCTATTAAAGCCATGCATAACTTGAACATCCTCGTCACGTACTAGCAATTCTTTGGAAACGGCTCCAGTAATCCCAGAGAGAAAAGGCTCTTTATACGTTGTATACACTTTTGTAGCAGCCTCACGTTCTGATGCATTAATTTTCAGAGTGATTTGAAGATAAGCCTTTGCCATTGAAATCGAACCTCCACTGATTAGTGTATCGACTGACAAAATCAACTAGTCAATCGATCAATTGAATTATATTTCATATTCGTTCCTTGCGTCAAGTAAACGAGCATTACATAGACAAAAATACCAAAAAATGTTCACACTTTTGTAACATGAGTAAACCTACAAGTTTTATCCCATTACCATATTTTCATTTGCTTACTTGCATGGTCGGGATACAATTTTATTAATTTCTCTCATAATTTCTTTTCAACAAAAAAAACTTCAATGCCAATTATGAAGGCTTGAAGTCTTTTTATTGTTAGAATTGTTATGCTCTAACGATCTCATTATGATGAAATTGAGGTAAGTATTCCTTATGTGCTTCCAACATTTCATCCAACAATGCTTTTGCTATATCTCCGCTTTGAACAAGTGGATTTGACGTGAAGGCTTGAAGGGCTGTAGCATAGTCCCCTGTTACCGCAGCTTCAATTGTTAATTCCTCCATTGATTTCATGACTTGTAACAATCCTCGCTGAGCCGATGGAAACGATCCAAAATGAATGGGTTCTGCACCATGCGAAGTAATGATACTTGTGATTTCAATAGCACTTTCGCTAGGCAGATCGTTGATTGCACCATTATTGCGTGTGCTTACCACCATTTGTGTTCCTTTATTATTATAAATGGAGTTGATGATTTCACAAGCTGCATCACTGTAATAAGCGCCGCCACGTTTCTCAAGTTCTTCAGGTTTATGATCCAAATTCGGATTTTTGTAAAGTTCAAAAAGTCTCTCTTCTAACTGCTTAACGACTTGACCTCTTGTGCCTTCCCCTTGTGCTTCTTCTAATTCCTCTTTAATCATGGCATCCGTCATGTAATAATACCGATGATAAGGACAAGGTAACATGTCTAATTGAATGATTTGTTCATAAAGGAAACGCATGTTTTTAATATTTTGAACCATTTTTTCAGGTTTTGCATCAGGACCATATACTTTCTCAATAGCTTCACGGGTGAGGTCTTTTCCGTCATTCGAGTAAATTCTGTGCCAATGCAAATGATTAATTCCAGCAAATTTGAAGAACAGTTCATCTTCAGTTTTGTCGAGAACAGCTGACTCGTTTTTCACCGCCATAATTGGCACATTACACAAACCAATAACCTTCTCCCACTGTCCATACCGCAAAACAGCTTCAGTAACCATCCCAGCTGGATTTGTAAAATTAATCAGCCATGCGTTTGGACACAGTTCTTTCATATCCTCAACGATACTCAAAATAACTGGAATAGTCCGAAATGCTTTTAACATTCCTCCAGCTCCATTTGTCTCTTGCCCGATGAGGCCGTATTTATTCGGAATGGTCTCGTCTTTAATACGTGCATCCATCAAGCCGACGCGAAGTTGGGTAGTTACAAAATCTGCTCCTTGCAAAGCTTGTCTACGGTCCAGTGTCAGATGGATTTCACAATCAATTCCTGCTGCCTTTACCATACGTTTGGCCATCGCTCCAACGATCTCGAGTTTTTCTTTCCCTGCCTCAATATCAACCAGCCATAATTCTTTAATCGCTAATTCGTGATACCGTTTTATAAACCCTTCGACTAACTCTGGTGTATAACTTGAACCTCCACCAATGGTAACGACTTTTAGTCCTTTTTTCATGCTGAGTACCTCCTAAAGATGTATTGTGATTGCTTATAGTTGAACTGTAAGTTATGTAATGCATTACATGTCAAGCATTCATTTTTATCTTTATTTTTCAGATTCAACCTGTCTTTGTACCTGGAATTAAATTATGCTATGCTGACAACTGAGGTGGTTAGAGTTGGCGAATATTCAGGATATCGCCCGTTTGGCTGGAGTATCTACAGCAACGGTATCACGCGTATTAAATAGTAAAAAAAATGTAAACGATACCACTAGGAAAAGGGTATTGGAGATTATGAAACAGTTGGACTATGTTCCGAATGCCAATGCAATCTCGCTAAAAAAGGGAGAAACTCATCTTATTGGGATTATTACTATTGCTTTCAGTCCAATCATTGTTAACTTTGTTCGTGCGTTTACGATGATTGCTGAGAAAAATGGCTTTACAATAAGTCTCTTCATTACTAATGGTCAACCAGAGAGAGAACTGATTGCCCTTGAAATGTTAAAACGAAAGCAACTGGACGCCCTTGTTTGTTTAATTAGATCCAATGAGTGGAATGTCATTGAATCCTATACCCATTATGGCCCGATCGTAACATGGCAAAGGCTTCATAGCGAAAAACTTCCATCGGTGTTTATGGATCAGTTCCAGGCGTACTGGAATGGGCTTGAGCACCTTTATAATAAAGGTTATCGAAAAATTCTGAGCATATACCCTATGTCAGTAGGATTAAACACCAAAGAACGATTCCGTGCTCATACCAAATTTTTTAAGCAATATGGCCTCGCTGAAACTAATTTCCCCCACTTTGAGGACAAAATCTCTGTACATGAGGGCGAAGAAATTGCGGAATGGTGGATGCAACAACAAGATCGGCCAGACGCTATTTTCTGTGCCAACGATGAAGTGGCCTCAGGAATTACAACGGTACTGCGTCGTTCGGGGGTCTCAGTTCCAGGGGACCTCGGTGTTATGGGGTTTGACAATTCCATCCTGGCTCATTTGCTTGATTTAACAACGATTCACTATCCTATCGATCAGCAAGCTGAGAATGCATTTATTATTCTTCAAAATCAACTTATCAAATCCAATTGTAATCTACATTCACTGGAGTACCAACTAATTGAGCGTTCCTCAACATAAGATTAGATTCTGTAGTTAAGTGCCTACAAAGTAAAAAGCACTTATTCATTGTTTAAACGAATAAGTGCTTTTTACTAAAGAAGGAATCTATTTACTTTATTTCGTAGCCTTTTGTTGAGAACGCCTGGATGAAATATAATTAATCAGTGAAGACAAAACGCCAGCAATTGCTAACCCAGCTACAATGGCAATAGCAGTGTGCATATTGGGTAGTAATTGATTATGTTCGATTGCCTTATGGGTACTATTCAAAACAGCCGTGATAACAGCCAAAGAAATTGCACCACCGATTTGCAAACTTGTGTTAACCAAACCAGAAGCTAGCCCTTGTTCTTCAGGGACGACATCATGTGTTGCTTGGACATTAACACCTGGAAATGCGAAGACAAACCCGATACCAATTAGAATCATAGTTGGTAATAGAAAATTCCAATATGGCAATGCAGGATCTACTCTGAAAAATAATAGGTATGCAACGGATACCAGCACCATACCAAGCAATATGGCCATTGGTGTTCCAACCCGTTTCATTACCCGATCAATTTGTGGCCCAAAAACGACTTGAAACAAGCTTGATGGCAAGAAAGCTAATGCGACCCAGATCGGAGACCAACTAAGCGAGTCTTGCAAATATAGTGTAGCGATAAATTGAAATGCCATAAAGCTTCCCAATAGCACCATTGCGGCAAAATTGGCACTCACCAAAGACATCGAACTGAAAATCCCTAACCTCACCAACGGAGAAGAATGCTTACTCTCTATAATCACGAAACTTATAAACAACAAGATGCTGAGAACCAACAAAATGATAGTTGTGCTGCTGGTCCATCCGATGGTTGGAGCTTCAACAAGTGCATAAACAAGTATCAATAACCCAACTGTAATGGTTAGCGCACCCCATAGATCAAATTGCTTTAATGTCACTGGTTTACGAGATGCTTGAGGAACCAATCTCAGTCCAAAAAGAAATATGAGTATTGCAACTGGACCTGGGGCAAATAAGGTAGCCCTCCAGCTTACTTCAGTCAACAACCCACCGAAAACGAGACCAAGTGCAAAACCAGTCATTCCAATTACCGAATAAATGCTAAGTGCCTTCATTCGATCTGGGCCAGCAGCAAATGCTGTTGCCACGATAGACATACCTGCCGGCACAGTAAAACCTGCAGAAATCCCCTTCAGTAATCGTAGAACAATCAATACTACTTCATTACTAATAAAAGAACTCACGATTGAAGCTATACCAAAAACTGCAACAGCTGTCAAAAACACTTGACGCCTACCAAGCAAGTCGGCAACACGACCTCCTAATAAGAGAAATCCACCATAGCCCAAAATGTAGGCATTCACGATCCATTGCAATGAACCTGTACTAAGGTGAAGTTCACTCCCCATGGAAGGCAATGCAATGTTTACCATGGAAAGATCCACACCATCTAGAAATAAAGCTCCTGAAACAACAAGCAAAAGGCCCCACATACCAAGACTCCATTTGCCTTCATGAGTATTAGACACTACTGTATTATTTGACACAATATCACTCCTTTATTTGATAAAGCACAGCAAGGTGAATAAAAAAACATATGCAAATAATTCAAGTGTTAACAATATCAATTGAATATATGAACGTGAAAAATCGCCTCCTAACCAAAGTGAAATGACAATCTTTTTTGTGAGGGTTAAGCGACTTTAAGCTTAACATTCCCAGTTTTATAAACGTTCAACTATATTGTGTAGCCTTTATTTTTTCAATTTCATTGCCCTTCCTTTGGAATTACATCAGTATATATCAATTTATACAATTATTCAATTGTTTATTTGAATATAATTTTATCTTTTGTTTGTAGTATTTCATGGAGAGAATTATTTATGACTTTGATTTTTTTTTAGCAGCTCTTTCAGCTGAGTCAAGAACACCTTCCAAATGACTTCCCTGCTCTGAACTTGTTTCTGCCCTGATCGAAGAGATGCAATAAGGATTCCTTACTTATAATGGCCCTATCCAACTTCCTTAAATGATGTTGAACACGTTAATAAAATATTCAAATGAATTATTGAACTTAAACTGATTTTTAATAGTTGTCATGATGTAGGTCACAAAAAAATACAGTATCATTAATACTGTATTTTTTGTTCCATGGGATTTTATTTTATTTCATTGAGTAGTTATGCTTCATCACAAGCGTTCCACTCTCGAACCCCTTCTTCAATTCGATAAGCTCTAAAACCCAGTTTTTGTATGTGATCAACAGCTTGAGATGTGAAAGAACAATAAGGCCCTCTACAGTAAGCAACCATTTCTACATCCGATTTATTTAACGTTTTTAGATATTCATCCAGCTGCTCTAATGGTACAGAGATTGCGTTAGGGATGTGAGAAACTTCGTACTCATCCGTTGGTCGAATGTCTAATAGAACGATGTTATCTTTCTTCATTTTGGCTAAGAGTTCTTTTTTAGTAATACTTTTAACGTCTGGGAACTGTTTCTCCAAATCTTCTTTTATTTGTTTGATGTCATATAGCCTGTCTTCACTTAGATTCCACAAAGATAATAAAAACTGAGTAACTGACGGATCACTGATACTATAAATTACGTAGGTTCCTTTTTTATGGCATTTCACCAATTTTGCTTCCAATAAAATCTGCAAATGGCGTGAAACAGCCTGTTTGATTTGCTAAACTTTCAATAGATTTTGGACCGTTCGACAAGAGATCCATAATTTCCAATCGTTTTATCACTGGACAAACATTTTCTAATTCTTGAAAACTGATGATACAGACGGTCTTTGATATCTGTATTGTGGATTTTGAACTTTCATATATTAAACCCGTTTCACGGAATATCCTTCCTAAAATTAGCATAAGTTACAGAAGATTAATAAGTGCTCCCACAAAAACAAAAGTATGTCTTTGTTCTGCTTCGCGTTGGTCGCCTCTGACTTGGTCTTGGTACCGATTCTTGTCTTGCACTACGGCTATCGCTTCATCTCTAGATTCTTTTTTCCGATATAACAGAATGGACAAGCGATATCAGACCAAATCTCAATGTTCATCATGTTCTCCCCTTCATTATCAATTTCTTATTTGTACTAACATACTTCTATAAATGAATATTCTTTTAAAACAGCAATATCAATAATTCTATTTATTAATTGAATAATATAAAAAAAAACATTTTATGCAATAGAATAAACCTCAGTACAAAAACCCCAATCTCTGGATTGGAGCTCTCGAATTTACACTTTTTAAATACGGACTAGCCTAATTCAAAGATTCATCGTAAGCATTTAAAGCATTAACACCATGTGCCATGGCAGATCCCGCCTTCAATGCAGTTGCAACCATGATGGCTTCAGCCATTTCTTCCTTGGACACTTGAGCTTTTTTAGCTGCGTTAACGTGAGCTTCAATACAATATGGGCAACCCGTTACATGCGCAATTGCAATTGCAATAAGCTCCTTTTCTTTTACACTGAGTAGGCCTGCTTTCATTGCTTGTATATCGAAGCTGACAAAGGCTTTAAAAGCATCTCCAGCTAAGTTAGAGTATTCTTTAATCCGATCAAAATAAGAGACTTTGTAAAGCTCATCATCACTCTCGTTCCCATCGTAAGCATTCAAAGCATTGACCCCATGCGCCATTGCAGAACCGGCCTTTAACGCCGTAGCAACCATAATGGCTTCAGCCATTTCTTCTTTTGTAGCTTCCTTTTTAACTTTATTAACATGAATTTCAATACAGTACGGGCAACCTGTGACGTGTGCTACTGCAACAGCTATCAATTCTTTTAACTTATTTGTTAATAGGCCTGCCGCCAAAGCCTTTTGGTCAAAGTCTACGAATGCTCGAAAAGCATCCCCCGACAGTTCTCCATATTCCCCTAGCCGATTAATATTTGATTTTTTGTACAAACTATCATTACTCATAATTAAATTCCCCTTTGTTTAATTTATTTTCAACATTTAGTGATAACGTCTAATCACTTCGTTGACAACACTTTCGGCGGACTGTAGCGCACCTTCAAGATGTCCTCCATGCCCATAAGCCGTCTCAGTACCAGCAAAATAGATATTTTGCAACCAGGGTTTCCCTCCAAGCAAAGGCCCGTAATTAGGATATTCTCGAAGCGGCTCCCCATCTTTCTTAACGGATGTATGTGTGTCAAGGGACCAATCCTTGTAGAGAATGGCTCTTACTTCCTTGGCAAGCGGGCCAAAGAGGCGGGTCAATTGTTCCAACACAAGTTCAAGTAATTGTTCTTTTCCTACACTTATACGCACTTCTGCAGGAATGCCAAAGAAACCAAATAGCGCCCCAGAACCTGTAGAAGGTGAAGCGTCATGAATTTCTTGCAATGGACCCACACGACTTGAAACAAACCCGGAGAGACCTTGATTACGCCAGAATGGGCTGTCATAAACAGCAATGACCTTTGCATGACCTGCCATCCATGTTGGTTTGTCAATAAAATTCGATTTTAAGTCAGATGGAATTTGGGGTATAAAAGTGATATCCTGCTCAACGATACGTGGTGGTAAAGCAATGATAACCGAACTGGCATAAATGCTCCTTCCATCCGTTTGAACCTTTACCCTGTTATTGTCCTGTTGGATCGAAGTTACTTTGGTATTTAAATGAAGTGCTTCTTGTGGCAATTTTGAAGCCAGAGCATCAACGAGAGACTGGACTCCGCCTACTAATCGAAGTGAATACTCCATTGATTCTGTCGATAAGTCATGTTTTTGCGGAGGTTCGTTTCTGGATCGTTCAAAAAGCATGCTACCTTCATTAAACTGCTCAAATGTCTGTAAACCGAATTCATCGACGAGTCGGTTCATGGCCATTTCATATCGCGGCCAGTACCACGTTGGTCCAAGATCAAATTTCCCAAGTTCAGGTTTGTCCTCGACCTCAACACTTAAGACTCGTCCTCCAATACGATCTCGTGCTTCCAATACGATGAACTTTATTCCTTGTGCACTGAGTAAGGAAGCTGCTCGCAGTCCACTTAATCCTGCACCCACGATGATTACAGGATCATCCCTATTTATTTGTTTTTCCATGCGTTTGCTCCTTTATTGTTTTCCATGGCTCTTGAAACCCGATCGCTAATGAAAGATCGGGGCTAACCACTTATCGTGATTACCCCCAAAAAAAGATTTTATCGTAGACGCGCAGTGATGCCGCCATCCAAAGGCATAACTACACCGGTGATCCAGGAAGCCGAATCACTAGCCAGGAACAAGATAGCTTCTGCTACATCTTTTGTTGTGCCATTTCGTCCGATGGGATGAAAGGCATTAAAGCTTGGTAGTACTTCTGCGACTTGTTCTTCTGTCATGAAGGTATTGTAAATCGGCGTTTCAACCACTGCAGGGGCTACAGCATTCACTCGGATGTGATCTCCAGCCAATTCAACCGCCAGGTTTCTAGTCAGGGCATGTCTTCCTGCCATCGCTGCCGAGTATGCGGATGATGGTGTAGCTTCGACCGCTTGGATCGCCCACATGGAGCCGGTATTCACAATCGCTCCACCACCTCTTTTTCTCATTTCGGGAATCACTGCTTGCGAAGGATAAAACGTTCCTTTCACGATAATATCCAGATACGATTGCAGATCATCCGCAGTATGATCCATGAACGGCGTTGGATTAAATTTCCCAGTGTTATTGATCAGTATGTCTACTCCACCAAAAGCCTCCACTGCAGCTTGGACCAGTTTTTTTGATGTTTCTTGCAAGCTGATATCCCCAGCTACTGCAATGACTTTCTTGCCACTTGGGTCAATCTCCAAAGCCGTTTCTTTTAGAACGTCTTCGCGTCGACCATTAATAACCACATTTGCTCCTTCTTCAAAAAAACGTTGTGCTGTTGTTTTTCCAATCCCTGTTCCTCCGCCAGTGACAATAACCGTTTTGTTTTCAAATTTCATTTTGTACATCTCCTTGTAGTGTTTTGTTATTTTACCTACTGATAGGTAGGATATTTTCAGATATTGTAATTATAATTGGATTAACGATAATCGGCAACACATTTTTGGAGTGATGCCGATTATCTATATATGATCGGTTATTACACCGTTAGTTTAAGGATTTTCTCCTTTAGAACATCTTTTTGATTAACACCAACCATAGTGTCGACCAATGCCCCATCCTTAAACAAGAGCAATGTTGGAATGCTTCGGATACCAAATTGTCCAGCCAACTCGGTTTCTTCATCCACATTGACTTTCGCCAGAGTTGCCGTTCCTTTCATTTCGTCAGCTAGCGCCTCTACGATTGGCAGCTGAATTTTACATGGCCCACACCAAGGTGCCCAGAAATCAACCAATGTAACACCAGACTGAATTTGATTATTGAATGTTTTTTTTGTTAATGCAGTTGCACCCATAAAAGAATACCTCCTCATATTGATAAGTCTCACTCAATTGTTTAATGTTCAATTGAATAATTGAATTATAAATCAAGCAAGTATCCGTGTCAAGTATATCTTGAATGAATTAAAAACGCTTTGCTCTGGATTAAATTTATTGTTTCTCATTTACCTATAACAATGTAATAAATATATTCATACTCAGCCAAAATCCGATCTGTACTAAATTTCAAATGAGCTCTATTCACACATGCATTTTTAAATTCATTGTACTTTTTCTTATCAACAAGTAACTCGATTGCTTTTTTTTCCATTTCACTAATATTACCTACCGAAGCGAGATAACCCGTTTCCCCATTAATAATCAGTTCAGGTAGCCCGCCAATGTGTGAGCCAATAGTAGGAACACCACAAGACATAGCTTCTAATGCAGTTAATCCGAAGCTTTCCATCTCTGAAGGGAGAAGCAGCAAATCAGCGATCGAGATTATTCTTGCAATGTTTTCTATTTTGCCAAGAAAATTGACTCGACTCTCAAGCCCCTCGATTTGAACTCTGTTCTGAATATTAGATAGTTCCGGCCCTTCACCTACTAGCAATAACCGGCTTGGAACTTCCTCATTTACTTTTTTGAAAATGCCAAGGACGTCTGTTACTCTTTTAATCGGTCTAAAATTGGACACATGGATTAGTATTTTTTCTCTGGTATCAGCAAACTCTTTACGCAAGCCGTTTAGTGATTGAGGATAAAAAATTCGCTGATCAACAAAATTATATATTAGATTAAATTTATCTTGAGAAATATGGAGTAACTCGCTAGTTTCATTTATCAAGTCTTTAGAAACTGCCGTTATAGCGTCACTCGAGTTTAGCGCTAACCGAATGAGGTCTTTATTTATTTCGCTCCTAGCCAGAACGGTGATATCTGTTCCATGGAGAGTAGTCACCACACGTAAGTTCCCTCCTAGGATTTGTTTCGCTAAAAAGGCACTGATGGCATGAGGGTATGCATAATGTACGTGAACTAAATCTAGTCGATGCTCTATAGCTACTTGTGCAATTTTACTGGCTAGTGCAATCTCATATGGTGGAGAACGAAATACATAATAATTACTAACTTCTACTTTATGATAAAACAAATGGTTATACGGTTGATTTAAGCGAAATGGAAGACCAAAGCTTATCATGTGTATCTCATGACCTTTTTCAGCAAGTAATTTCCCTAATTCGGTTGCTAGTATTCCTGAGCCTCCAAGTGTTGGATGGCAGACTATACCAATTTTCAAGGGTGTTACCACGATAGATTTCCTCCAAATAATAGGTTTTGTGAATGCCCTTAATTTTTTTGTGAAAATAAAGAACCTCAGAGTTAAAATCACTCGAGGTCCATAAAGCAACATATGCAAAACACTTGCCTCAATGGGTCAGTTTTTAAACTGCTTTGTTATCATGTAGACATACTCAATACTGCCCGGAAACGAGTTTTTGCTGACATCATTTTTTCATAGGCTTCGCTGGCCTTTTCCAATGGGAACACCTCAATCATAGGACGAACGTCAGTTAGAACGCTGAAGCGAACTGCATCATCAATTTCCTTAGCCTGTGCAGTAAATGAACCTTTCACAGTATAAGGTCCTTTCAAGAAATCCATAGCTGACAATTCCAAACGTTCTCCGGAACCAGCTACGATAATGAGTTCACCATTTTTTTTCAAACCATTTACCAATGAAGAGATTACTTTAGGATTTGGTGCCGTAGCAAGAATGACTTTAGCCCCGCCCAGAACCTTCAAAACTTCCGCAGGATCTTCTTTATCGGAATCGATGTAATGATGAGCACCAAGCTCTCTTGCAAGTTTTTCTTTATCACTTCCACGAGAAATAGCCACCGTTTGGTACCCAGCTTTTTTGGCATATTGAACTGCAAGGTGACCGAGACCACCAATACCAGAGACCGCAACCAAATCCCCAGGACGTGCAGAACTATTCCGCAATGCACTAAATGTTGTTTCACCTGCACACATTAGCGGTGAAGCCTCTTCAGAGGAAACCTCATCGGGAATTTGAATTAAAGCGTCTTCGAAAACAACCACGTACTCAGCATATCCACCGTCCATGGTTAAACCTGTTACATGATTATGTCCACCGTGGAAGCCAATGCCTACACGTTGTCCAATATCCCATTTTGTTGATCCATGGCCTAGTTGCTCCACGCTACCAACGATTTCATGTCCAGGAATTCGTGGATATTCAGATGCTCCTCCATTAATCGCCATAGAGTCTCCGTTACATACTCCACACGCTTCTATCCGTAAAAGTACTTGTCCTTCACCAGGAACAGGTACAGGAATCTCAACTAACTTCATCGGTTCACCTTTAGCAGGAACCTGTATTGCACGCATCATTTTCATTTCAGTTGCCTCCTTGAGATTTGTATGGGACTTCCTTAGTATAGATGAGGATCAATAAATATTCAATTATATAATTGTATATTTGAATTTTAGCTAATGCCGTAGTGTCAGTAATTAAATTCCAACCCAAGTCAAGAAATGCATGAACGAGCATTATTATTAATCCCCTTAGGACAGCGGCTTCTAAGGTTGCTGATATTCTATCGATACTAATCAAGTGGTGATGAAACCGGGAGAATACTAAGAGCTTTTATTTTTTTTATTTTGGAATGAAGAATCTGGCATTAACCCAATACCCTTCCCGGAGCAGCTCCTCTATCACAAAAGAAAACGTTAACCGAATATGATGATTTTTATGTTCTACGGGAAAACAAGTTGGACCAGGCAAAAATGAGATTTTTCTTCTTTGCCTATACAAGAATATGGTGGGATTGCATCCACGAAGGAAGGCTGATCCAAATGTTAACCTACGGGGGAAAGTTTCGATCTAATTTGAAATCCTTTGGTATCGCTTACTTTTCTATGGAACACGTATCTGTACGGTGGCTCCTCAGCCAAGAAGGCTTGTGAATGACAATCCGTATTGTGGCCCATAATTCAACTGAATCCGCTCTTGAATGTTCCAGATGCCAAAGCCACCCGTGCCTTTGCTCATTTGCCTGTTTAGCACATTCTCCAACACCTCTTTTTCCATACCGATACCGTGATCACTGATATCTACGAGTAAATCTCCCTTCTCTTCTACAGCGGTACACGGATCACGCCCTTCTCCGAATCCTGCTCCAAAATGCCATGCAAGATCGCATTCTCAATCAGAAGCTGAAGAATGATTATGGGTACCTCATAACTAGCAGCTCCAGTGGAACCTTCAGGATCAGCGTGATTGCGTTATTAAATCGCATATCCTGAATCGAGAGTTCACCGATCGCATCTTGATAGGCCGGAAGCGGAGTGATATGGAAATTGCCGTTCTTGACCTTGCGCACATGCCGATTAAGCTGCATACGTTTGGTTGCTGAACCGGCAACAGAATTCGCTGTCCATTGAACTCCAGACTGTCCGACCAGGTGTTGGTTGCCGTTTGTACTTTGGTACATGCACATTTGTGCAGGAGTTTAAGATAACCTCTCCATTTCCAACCATATTATAGGAAAATCGCCCATAATCCATTCTTATGGGCGATTTCATTTAAGAGAAGTTGTGAGAGAAGCTCTTCGTAAATAGATAACATATCGATTGATTTTGACAAATTTAATACTCCATTTAATACAAAGTGTCGAGTGCCTCACGCGTAAACGGAAGTAATTCTTCTGTCCGTCCATCACGAATCTTGTTTACCCAGTTAGGGTCAGCCAATAATGCGCGCCCCACTGCGATCAAGTCAAATTCTCCACGTTCTAATCTCTCGATCAAGGCGTTAATCGAGGTGGCTTTACCATTAGAATGTTCCCCGGTAGCAAAGAAATCCACGAAATCAGCGCCCTCAAGACCAACAGATCCAATTGTAATTGTCGGCTTTCCTGTCCATTTTTTAATCCATCCGGAGAGATTTAGTTCCGAGCCTCCAAATGCGGGCTCCCAAAAGCGACGAATAGAGGCATGAAAGATGTCAACGCCTGCATCAACTAATGGTGTTAAGAAACGTTTGAGTTGTTCCGGAGTTTCAACTAATTTTGCAGTATAGAAAGCATATTTCCACTGTGAAATCCGCAGCCCAATTGGAAATTCGGGTCCAACAGCACGCCGGCAAGCTTGGATGACCTCACTGGCAAATCGAGTGCGTTTGACGAGGTCCCCACCGTATTCATCAGTACGCGTGTTTGTTTTCTCCCAGAAGAACTGATCGATTAAGAATCCATGTGCTGCCATAATCTCGATGCCATCGAAACCAACCTTTTTAGCATTGGCTGCTGCCTGTTCGAAGGCTGCAACAAGTTCCGAAATTTCCTGTTTGGAGTAATCATTAACGTTCCCTCGTACGCCCATATGCCATATTTGAGAGAAAATTTTTCCATCGGCCTCGTGTACCCCTTCAACCACTTTTGACCAACCGTTGAGTGCATCTTCTCCATATAAGTGGGGTACGTTCTCCTGATTGGATACCACATCACGATGATTGATAAACGTACCCTCTGTTATGATAAGTCCAACACCATTTTCAGCTCTACGACGGTAATAGGCAGCAACATCCTCTCCAGGTGCTCCATTTGGAGAAAAGTTTCGAGTCATAGGTGCCATTATGATCCGATTAGAGAGCTTCAGATTTCCCATTTCGAACGGTTTAAACAGAGCTTCAACGGATTGAAAATTATTCATAAAGACCTCCAGTCATTCATTCGTTTATCATTTTTTTCTGGGTGGAATTGCACAACCCTCATCCGTACATAACCCTTCACCGGCTGTTTCATTCGATAACACTTCAAATCTGGTTGCCGGACGCCCTTCTTCCAGTATTTTTTCCAGCACTTGAGAGAAGACTTCTGCCGGTTGCGCGCCTGAAAGGGCATATTTTTCATTGAAGATGAAGAAGGGTACCCCACTTATGCCGTATTCACGAGCTTGCTGCTGATCTTCTCTTACTTGATCCGTAAACCCAGCTTTATCGCGTAATGCTTCCAATGCCTCTTCCCTGTTGAAACCTGATGCTTGGGCAATATCCGCCAATGTTTCGATGTCCCCTACATCCTTAGACTCTGTAAAATGGGCATTGAGCAACTTGTCATTCAATGTTGCTTCTTCTTCTCCTTGTGTTTTTGCCCATTTCAGTAAGCGATGAGCATCCAATGTATTCGTTGACTTCAGACGATCTAAATTAAAGGATAGTCCTACGTTTTCGGCTTGCTGCGTTAAGTGGTTCAAGAACTGTTTTGCTTGTTCCATCCCGCCAAACTTAGGCGCTAATTTTTCCATATAGCTTTTCCCATCGTACAAAGAAGCTGATGGATCAAGTTCAAAACTTTTATATTCAATTCTCACTTGATCTTTACTTGGCAATTGAATCAGTGCCTGCTCTAAATTCTGTTTTGCAATATAGCAAAATGGGCATGCAATGTCAGACCAGATTTGAATTTTCATTTTCCCCATCCCTTTCAGATAATAATTATTCGTCGATTAGAACCAAATCATCCACCCTAATCTGAGATCGACTGTAGAAGGAATCATATCGGAGTAAATTGATCTATTAGGAATATTAATTTAATTCAATACAATACTTGCATAATACCCTTAGGGAACGTTTCTTCTGCCTCTGCTCTTTTCTCATATAGACTGTACCAAGCCTCCGCTACCTGATCCGGATCAAAACCTGTACCCTTCTTGATCAAAGGACTGATGGATAAATGACCAACAAATACCCCCATAGGAAGTAAACGTTCGTGCAAATTAAGAATATAGTTTCGCAATCCTGACATGGCTATACCTGAATTTCCAAACATGGGACTTGGACTCATTGCTGAAAGGTCGCTTGTGAAAAGTATTGCCCCTTCGCCTCGTTCAGTCATTTCTGGGATGACTTGTCTTGCAGAATTAATAGCTCCGATGACTACATTATTGAAAAGTTGAATAACGCTCTCATCTGTTGTTTCCAGCACAGGGAATACAGAGACATTTCCATTATGGGGACTAAACTCCAAAACATCTATTGTGCCATACGTATTTTTAATTTGCTGAAATGCCATGGAAAGTTGCATTTTGTTTGTGATATCGGCAGCAAAACCCTGAGCTTCAATCCCCATTTGGTTTAACTGCTCAGCATATTGATTCAGCTTTTCCTGTGTTCTTGAAACCAGAGCAATTCGAAACCCGCGCTTTCCAAAAGTCTTGGCCAGTGAGAAACCAAGGCCAGGCCCAGCACCAACTATAACCATTGTTTTCATAATTATCTTTCTCCTCTGAGACGCGTTACCATGTGGCTTGGTGAGAATGCTGAAACCAAAATCATAATATAAATAAGCTTATCATTATTGCCGAATAAGGCTCTACAAACAACTGATTCTTTAGCGGCTTATAGGCTGCTGATTATTAATTATAATTATTCAACAACAAATTCACTATTGAGCTGGATCGCATTTGCAATGTTCCAACGGTTAGGAGATGTACGTTTGACGGTTTCATGAATTCGATTCCATTTTTCTTGAGTCCCGTCGCCAGATACAACCACTGTATATTGTAGTTCTTCATATCCAGGTTTAATGTTCTCATCCAGTCCAAGGAATCCGCGAAGATCCAATTGGCCTTTAGTTTCAATCCTCAACGATTTCAGATGGACATTCTCTAATGAAGCTGCTGCCACATAACCAACAATCATACATGCGTTAAGCGCTGCCAAAAGATACTCTTGTGGGTTAGCAGCGAGATTCTCACCTAATAATTCGGCTGGTTCATCAATTAAAATCTCAAAATCTCTCTCAAGCTTCTGCTCTCCAAGCTTCATTTTCTTAATGGACGAAGCTGACTTTGTGCCTCCATTCCACTCCGTTGTCACTTGAAATTTCGCTATCCCATTATTTGAGTTCTGCACTACAGCTCCTGCAAACTGCTTCAGGGCGTCTACGTTGATTCCGTTAATAAGTTGAGAATTTGTGTTCATTTAATATCTCCTCATCTTTCTTCCTAATATTTAAATTACAATGGATTACGAATTAAAACTACCTACTAGAAGGTAGTTTTATAATTTATAAGCCTTTATCTATATCAAATCCATTTAGTCCAAAACTGCTCTTATATGTTGGCTTGTGACTGCCCAGTGTGATGCCGCCCAGTATTTTTCCTTATCCTTTATTAAAATGATTTGTGGCGATTCATGTTTAAAGTTTAAATCATCTGCAATCTTATTCGATATAGGACGGGACTCGATCACTTTAACAAGAAAATAATCCAGTTTACCATTGGGCGTCGCTTTTAAATATTGTTCATATTCCTTAAAAGCATTAGCGCTCACGGGGCATGTTGTACTGTGTTTTAAAATAACCTGACCTCGTTCCATGGATTGTTCAAAAATAGTGTCCCACTCTTCCAAGGTCGTAACTTCTTTCCATTGCATTTCTGGTTTCCCTCCTTCCAAAGTGTATTATCAATTACAATGTCCTGCATCATTATTCAATTGATGATTTGAATATTAAAGTAGTTTTTTCATTCAGTCAAGGACTTTTTTTATTGTTAACAGCTTTCTTTCTTGTATTTAACTATCGAATATTTTAAACATGATACGCAATAGAGTAGGGAACTCTATTGCGTATCATGTTAAACAGATCGTTTGGGTAAAAAGCCCGTTCTCTGAAAAGAATTGTTTCATTTTTTTAAGAACGTGTATTGTGAATCTCCACTGCACGTTGAAGAAATTGTTCAATCTCTTCCTGAGATTTACGCATCTTATTGACATAGCGGGTAAGTTCTTCACCCCCAGCGAAAGCAACAAAGCTTGGAATACCCATAATGTTTTGTTCTTCACTCACTGTACCAACATGATCTACATCGACTTCGATCAGATTCAAATCTTTTGCAAATTTTTCTTCAACTTCTGGCATAAATGGATCAATGAACTTGCAGTCACCACACCAGTCTGCTTTAAAAACAGCGACTGTGAGTTTGGAAGAGTTAATTGCAGCATCAAATTCTGCTTTTGATGAAACTTTTTCCATGTTATTATCTCCTTTTTAGAAATGATCTAGTTACCATTGCAGTTGATGTTCTTCAGTATAATTGCTTGTCATATCATCTCCGGAATCAATCGTCACTTACCCTAGATGCCAACAGGAACACCATCTTTTACAAGCGTTTGACCTATATGGCAGTCTTTTTCAACTTGTAGAATCAAGACTTCTGCCCTAATGACAATCGTGGATGATCCCCAAGACAACAAAACGTGCGGACGATGTGTGATACTTAAATGATCCCTTTGGCTATATTGCCCGTTTTAGCCATAAAGGATCCGGCAACGGGTACCTTTTGCGATCGAGCATGTATGCCAGTGTCGTCGTATAACAAGCGACAGCTGAGGATATGAGGTGTTGCTGGGGTTCACCTCCACTTCCTCCTTCTCAATGAACTTCTCACTATCTATGGCTACCATAACTTCACTTCCAGCACCAGTAATGGCTTGACGATAGCGAGGATCCTGTACATCTCCATAAGCAAACACCCTGAAAATGTTTGCCATGGATGTACCCGGAACGGTCACAATATAGCCGTCTTTATCCGTTTCAATTCGGCCTTTCAAAAATTTGGTATTCGGATAGTGACCAATAGCTACAAATACACCATGTGCAGGGAGGATTTCCTCTTCGCCCGAGACCATAGTTTCGGACTTTCAATCTGGTCATGCCACTTGGTTCTGCAACAACTTCAACGGGAGACTTGTTCAACGCCCACTCAAGTTTGGTAAAAAAGTCGACAAAGCAATATTGCAGTGTCGACTTTCTCAAGAGAGTTGATTTTTCGTATGAGTTGTATTGCATTTTGAAATGCAACTTTTACATAATACTTACTTCTTAGAATGCGCTATAGATACGAATTTCGGGTTCAGCTTGAAGCAAATCTTTCAGACCTACGACGACATCCTTGTTGAATAGATCGCTTTCCAGGTAGGCTTTAGCGTCGGATTCACTACTGAAGCCGTGGAGAACTTGAACGTCTTCATCACGTACCAGTAATTCTTTTGACAAAGCACCAGAGATGCCGGAAAGGAAAGGCTCTTTAAAGGTTGTATAAACATTAGCTGCTGCCTCGCGTTCGGATACATTCACTTTCAATGTAATTTGAAGATAAGCTTTTTGCATAAGATGTGCACCTCCAGTTATTTAAATCATGTATCGATCAATAAAATCAAATAATCGATCAATAAAATCAAATAATCAATCGATAAATTGAATTATAAACAATCTTCTTGGGCTCGTCAAGTCAGTACCGGATGTCCTAATGTTCAACAGAATGAAATTTGTTGACACCTTGCAACCCGAGCTATTCCTAGTAACTTCATCAAATTACATTTTTTCTACTTGACTATGCTTCTGTACATGTTAAAATTCTAGTAATCAATTGAATCACTTAAAATTCTTTTTTTTGCTTAGCAATGTCAACTTTTGAATATATAGTTAGGTCATATCATTGAACGCAGAGTGCTATACAGAAACCTATTCAAATAGAATTTCTTTCTTTAAAATATGAAAAAGAATTGAGGTTGATCTTAATGGAGGGAATGCTGAACTCTGCAAAGATCTTTAAGGAAGATTTGTATAAACAATTAGCCAGAATTGGAAAATGTTTATCCAGTGACAAGCGTCTTGAAATTTTGAATGTGTTATCCAATGGGTCTAAAACCGTAGAAAAAATAGCCACTTGCACTGAGATGAATATTGCGAATGTATCTCGTCATCTTCAGGTTCTACTCGATGCAAAACTCGTTAAATTTACCAAAAAAGGGACATACGTGATTTACTCATTGGCTGATCCTGAAATTATAGAATTTCTTTCGTCCTTATGGCGAATCAGTGAGAAGCAACTTCCGGACATCGGTAGAATGAAAGAGGATTTCTTGAACAATCTCGATGATGTCCAAACGCTTACGATGGATGAGGTAATGGAGAAACTTAATAATTCCTCTATGGTTCTCATCGATTTACGTCCTAAAGAAGAGTATGAAATGGACCATATTGAAGGAGCAATTTCCATGCCGATGGAAAAGTTAGACGTTTTGATGCGTGAACTGCCCAAAGACGCAGAAATTATAGCCTATTGCAGAGGTCCACTATGTGTATATTCAGCCCTGGCAGCACAAAAATTACAATCTGAGGGGTTCAACGCTTATCGCATGGAGGAAGGCATAAACGAGTGGCAGGAACATTTTCAATTGCATTAATATTGATTACCAAGAACTCAATTTCGATTCTAAAATACTCATTCAGACAAAGCACAATTCATCTTTTAAATTCAGTGCTAAAAAAAGACGACTTCGTGGCCGGTTTTATATGGCTTTGAAGTCGTCTTTTTACTGTATACCCATTGCAGCGCACTCAGCAGGGATTCACCTAAAAAACAACCTGTTCATTTCGAACAAGTTCTATTCTTTGAATAAAAGATTAGCCCATGCGCAGAATCGACATGTAGTTCGTAACGAGCGAGTCATAATACCCAATATCACCTGAGGATCTAGATAGTAACTGCGCCCCCTGAACGAATGCAATAAGGGTTTTGGCTTGTTCAAGTGCCTCATTAGAAAAAGTGAATGCTCCAGATTGCTTTCCTTCATCAAGAACATGCTCTAACCAAGCCGTATTGGCATCAAAAAATAAATTAAGTTCCTCGCGGATCTCCAGTGGAAAAGAATTTAATTCGGCTGCCATCATTGAACATAAACAAAGCTTGGTGTTATTCTCCAACGTTTCTCGATATAACCCAAAAAAGTGTTGAATTTTCTTCAATGAACTAAATGGTTGTTCATTAACTTCCTGAAGCCTGCCCACAAAATCTTTGCGGTATCGGAGAAGGACAGCCTGTACTAAATCTTGTTTAGTGGGAAAGTGATAATGGATACTTGCTTTGCGAATACCGATAGCTTCCGCAATATCTGCATAACTAAAACCGTTATAGCCTCTTTCCTGGACTAATGTTAGCCCAACATCCATAATATCTTGCATTGTGTTTTTTTTTGTATTCATAAAAGCAATCTACCATTCAGTAAATATACTGTCAAGGTAGCTACCTCCTTTTTACAGTTTAAGAAAGGGCCAATCACATGATGTGACTGACCCATAAGAAACGCCTTATCTCAAGCGTGCTGTAACTCCGCCATCTAATGGCATTACGATACCTGTTACCCAAGTAGCCGAGTCACTGGCAAGGAACAAAATGGCTTCTGCTACGTCTGCAGGCGTTCCGTTACGTCCAATCGGATGGAATGCATTAAAGGTTGGTAGCACTTCAGCTACTTCTTTCTCTGTCATAAAGCTGTTGTAGATTGGTGTTTCAACTACAGCAGGTGCAACAGCATTTACCCGGATGTTATCTCCAGCGAGCTCCACGGCCATGTTGCGAGTTAAAGCGTGGCGTCCTGCCATTGCAGCGGAATAAGCAGAAGAAGGCGTCGATTCAACCGCTTGGAGTGCCCACATTGAACCTGTATTTACGATAGCCCCTCCTCCTTTTTTTTTCATTTCCGGAACAACAGCTTGGGATGGATAGAACGTTCCCTTCACGATCGTATCCAAGTAGGATTGCAAATCTTCAGGTGTGTGCTCAAGCATAGGGGCTGGAACAAACTTACCTGTGTTGTTCACAAGAACATCAACTCCGCCAAATGCTTCCACAGCAGCCTGAACCAGTTTCTTCGAGGTTTCAGGCAAACTAATATCACCGGATACGGCCAGCACTCTTTTACCTGAAGGGTCAATTTCCAAAGCAGTTTGATTCAATACATCTTCCCGGCGGCCGTTGATGATCACGTTTGCGCCTTCTTCAAAAAATCGTTGTGCTGTTTTCTTGCCAATACCTGTTCCTCCGCCAGTGACGATTACTGTTTTATTTTCAAATTTCATTGTGTAGATCTCCTTTATCCATTTTATTTTAATTCCAGAAGTGTCTTACTGGATTAATTCAATCCTACCTACTAGAAGGTAGGATGTCAAGATTATTTATAATCATTAATTAAGGCATGGGCATTACATCACTACAAAACCAACAACACCAAGCGATTGTCATTGCCGATTTTGCATTTGGAGTGTAGATGCATTCGATTACTGAGACCATAACCTTCATTTATTCACCGATTTACGATTATGGATACTGCAAGTTCAGCCGACTGAAGGGCGCCTTCCAGATGCCCACCAAACTCTGAATTTGTTTCCGTCCCAGCGAATACAATTTTGTTTTCCCATTCACCAACTACAGGTATTTCACCATAATTAGGGAAATTTTGAAGTTGAATGCTATCCTCAGAAATAGCTGTATCCAAATCGACAGACCAATCTTTATAAAGAATAGTCCTTACTTTTTTTGCCTGAGAGCCGAAAAGCCTAATTAATTGTTCCTTCACCTGCTCTAAAACCTGCTTTTCCCCTAACTGCTGGCGGTCTTTCGGTAACATTCCAAAGAAACCAAATAATGCACCTGAACCTGTATGGGGAGATGCATCATGAATTTCCTGCAAAGGGCCCACCCAACTTGATGCAAATCCCGAAAGCCCATCTTTTCTCCAAAAAGGATCGTCGTAGACAACAATAGCTTTGGCTTGTCCCGCCATCCAGGTTGGTTTGTTGGTTAGGTTTAGGTTCATTTCGGGAGAGAATGTAGGGATAAAAGTCATATCTCGTGCAACAAGACGAGGCGGGAGCGCCAGAATAACAGCACGAGCCATAAAATCTTTTGTTTTTCCATCTGCAAGATCTGCACTTATAATGATGGATCTTTGATCGTTTAATTTAATTGTGGTTACACGTGTTTCTAATTCAAAGAGATTAGAGGGTAATTTACGGGCCAATGCGTCAATTAAAGATTGCACGCCACCTGTAAATCGCACAGATCTCTCCAGGGAGTGAGCCGGAAGGATATGGCGTTCAGGTGCCTGGTTATCATACCGCTCAAATAACATCGCTCCCTCCGTGTGTTGATCGAAAGTTTCGAGGTGCAACTCCTGAACAAGTTTCGCAATAGTACGCTCATATCTCGGCCAGAACCATGTGGGTCCAAGATCGAATTTCCCCAGCTCAGGTTCATTTGGATTCAAACTACTTAAAGCCCTACCACCAATTCTGCTTCTTGAATCCAAAATCTTACAATCAATACCTTGTGCTGTAAGTAAAGTGGCAGCTCGCAAACCACTTAAACCCGCACCAATAATAATCACCGGATGTTCCATTTCTGTACTCCATTCATTTAGAAAAATTTTAGATATCGTGACAAAACTGAACCTTGGTACACAGGATAACTAAATTGAACTAAGGTCATATTTCATACTCTCTGTTAATCCGTTGGGTACATCGCATTGTATAGTTGTTGTAATCCTAGCTCTAATTGTGCAAATTGAACAAAGCGATCTTCGCGTAGATATTCTTGCTGATCCTGAAACAACATAATCGTGGGAACTGTAAAAATCAAAAACTTTCCTGCAACCTCTTTTACCTTTCTAGCATCAATATGCGCAAGTTTTATTTCTGGATACTGACTGACCAACTCTTTTAGTTTAGGATAAATAGCATGGCATACATTACAATTCTCTTGCGAAACATATAACATGCTCATTCGATTATTTTGAATAAACGTATCTATTTCTTTTATAGAAGTTATTTCTTGGACATTCATCTCTAATCACCTGCCTTACTGTATGTGGTAAAGGGAGCTGTATGTCTACAGGTCCCATAATTTTCAATATCAGGTTCTTCTGAAGAACTTATATGAACCCAATCGACTAGCTGAGAAACTGGGCCTATTACTAAATATAAGTGATGAAATCCATTCTTTTGTAAAATACGTGTCGCCTTTTTTCCTTTTAAATATTGATCGCTTAATATGACTACACAGTCGTCTTGTGATAGTTCCTTTTGCCAAAGAAAAGGTAATCGACCTAAGGATATATTAATGGATTCGGGAACATGCTCTTTATCAAAGTCGGATACATCTCTAATATCAAGCCATTTAATAGCATCAGAAAACTGCTTTTGGTTTGATTTTAAAGATAACACTGTAACACTTCGTAGGAACCGAAGATGTTGGATAAGCCAGTAAATCAGCAGAAATGCTAATAATATACTAAACATCGATTATTGCCTCCAGTTGTTCAAAGCAACCTGAAAGTTGAGTGATGCATCTTCCTTCAAAGAAAATGAGGGGGAATTTTAATTTATTCATCATCTACTCCATCCTTCATTTGACAAATAAAATAATGAATGCTAATTATTTATCAATCCCAGATTTTTTTTCTCTAAGGCTATCTTATGGAGTAACTCCAATCATGGTAATCATGGTCTCTGCCAATCTACCATCTTAAATAACAGTAGTGTAGGGATACTTCTAACTCCATACTTTCCAGCCAATTGTGGTTCATCATCAACGTTAACTTTACCAACTGTTGCTTGACCTGCTAACTCATCCGTCAGCTCATCTACAATCGGAAGTTTGATCCCAAAAATCGACTAACGTCATATTTGTTTCAAAAGTTTACATTTTTATAGATACAGCCCCCCTATTTAATCCTCCTCATTTATATTTAAATATTCAAGCGAACTGATAAGACCTGCTGTAATAATCGCTAGGGAAATCGCACCACCGATTTATAAGCTAGTGTTAAAATTGTTTTCATTTTCTTGGTTTGACAGTTCATTTGTGATGTTGAAGGTCCCTTGATAAAAAGCGTTCATTCCTGCAGGACCTAATCCTAAAATAACCGACATATACAAGTTCCATTCTCCCGTTTTATTATTCAAACTAATAATTGAATAATAAAACGGACTATTCCCTAAGTCAAGTTTGGGTTTTTGCTTACCTGCAGAATTTCAAAACCTTGTGATCGTTCTAATACTGAGGCATAAATCTAATTGAACGCAGAGGTTAGGTATGCCTACCTCTTATTGAAGCATCTCTTTACCTCATGCTGGACTCTTCTTCTATTATCTGTACCGATAATCACACATGCTTCAAATTCCACGCGTGCACCCCTTCATCAATTCGATAAGCAGTAAAGCCCTTCTTCAGTATGCGTTCCACAGCTTCCGTTGTATTCACGCAGTATGGGCCCCGACAATAGGCTGCAAGTTCGATATGCGAAGGCAGGGTCTGAAGGTACGTATCGAGTTCCTCCAACGGTACCGAGATTGCACCTTCAATATGCCCTGCTTCATATTCGTCTTTAGGCCGAATATCCAGAACAACAATTTTGTTTGCAGCCATTCTTTCTAGTAATTCTTCTTTTGCAATCGTCTGCATACCTTCATATTGTTGTAACAGATCTTCTTTAATCCGTGGTATATCGGATAGCCTGTTCTCACAAAGCTTCCATAAGACCATTAAAAACTCGGACACAACGGGATCTCCCAGGTTATAGATGGCGTAGGTTCCCTCTTTTCGAAATTTGACTAATCTCGAGTCCAACATAACCTGAAGATGCCGTGATACGTTAGCAACACTCATACCCGTCTGTTGTGCCAAGATTTCAACTGATTTAGGACCGTTTGAAAGTAAATCCAGGAGTTCGAGCCGTTTGTCACTGGACAAACATTTCCCGATCCGGGCATACTGCTGATACAGTCTTTCTTTAATAGACGCTTCCGAATGGGATAGCATAATAGACCCTTCTTTCCAAAGATTATTAAAAATCAAAGCATTACCGATTTTTAATCTATTTAATTCGTTTTATTCTCCTGTCAGTTTCACAATTTTTTCTTTGAGTGTGTTTTTTGGTTAATGCGCACCATCGTGTCCACTAATTAACCTTTTCTAAACAAAAGAAGTGTAGGAATGCTTCTAATGTCAAATGGCGAGGCAAGTTCGGTTTCTTCCTCGACATTGATTTTAGCAATGTTGCTTGGCCCTTCAACTCGCCAGCTAATTCCTCAACGATCGGAAGCTGTATTTTACACGGACCACACCAAGGTGCCCAGGAATCAACCAACGTTACCCCTGATTGAATTTCATTAAGAAATGTTTCTTTTGTTAGTGTTATTGCACCCAGTTGAACGGCCTTCCTTTAATTAAGTATTCAATTGATTGATTGAACTATATTGTAATTCAACTGTTTCGTCAAGTCTATTTTCTTATGAAGTGTGAGACCAATACACTTTTAAAGGTTGTTTAATTCATCTCAATATAAAAATAGGAACAATCTTAGTGTGATTGCCCCAAATAACTTATCTCAAACGAGCCGTAACTCCGCCATCTAATGGCATAATAATACCTGTGATCCAAGAAGCTGAGTCACTGGCAAGAAATAGGATAGCATCTGCTACATCCCGCGGGGTACCGTTCCGTCCGATCGGATGAAATGCATTAAAACCAGGAAGGACTTTAGCTACTTCCTCTTCACTCATAAAGGTGTTGTATATTGGTGTCTCTACAACGGCAGGTGCTACAGTATTCACTCGAATGTGATCGCTAGCGAATTCAATTGCCAAATTTCGAGTGAGAGCGTGACGGCCTGCCATGGCGGCCGAGTATGCAGAAGACGGTGTAGCTTCTACCGCTTGAATTGCCCACATCGAGCCTGTATTGACAATCGCCCCTCCCCCTCTTCTTTTCATTTCGGGAATAACAGCTTGAGAAGGGTAAAATGTCCCTTTAACTATGGTATCCAGATAAGATTGTAAATCCTCTGGTGTATGTTCCAAAAAAGGAGTCGGGTTAAATTTACCTGTGTTGTTTACCAGCACATCAATCCCTCCAAAAGTCTCAATGGCCACTTGAACTATTTTCTTCGAAGTTTCCGGCAAACTGATGTCACCAACAACGGGCAACACTTTTTTACCTGAGGGATCAATCTCTAAAGCAGTTTTTTTCAGAACATCTTCACGACGGCCATTAATAATGACATGGGCTCCTTCTTCAAAAAATCTTTTCGCTGTCGTTTTTCCGATCCCAGTTCCTCCGCCTGTAACAATAACGGTTTTGTTCTCAAATTTCATCTTACGCATCTCCTCGGCCTCATTAATTTTCATTTGTATTGTTTCAAAATACCTACTAAGGATGTGCATCTAAATAACAAATCATTCAAGAAGGAAAATCGGAAAAGAGCTATTTTATATCATTAGCGTGAATTCTCTCATTGAGTATGTACTTTTGGCGTGCCAAATTGAAAACACTTCCAAGATAGTCCCATATCATAAGGCGTGGTCTCATTTTCTTGAAGGTGTTTTGAATCATCTCTCCATATCATATTTTGAGCGTTTTACGACATCACGGCGATCTGTAACAAAGTATCCTTAAGTGCAATCAATATTGGTAGCATCTTTGTTGAATCTGCTCGCAAGTTACTTTTGGTTTATACGAAATCCCGAATTAAGTTGAGAATGAAAAGTGGAACGTTTCACGGTATTCGCTACAAGTTCTTTTACTTTGGCTGAAAATTTCCAAAATGCGCAAGTTGTCCTCCAACTCTTCATCCTCGATCAAATCACCCGACTCAAGTCAGGTTTACAGCCTACAGAAGCAAATGACCACTTAATACTGGTAATTCCTCTCACCTATATATTGCATCTCGATAAATGGCTGTAGTGTCGCTATATAAATATCAATATACTTAGTAAGCACCTCCTTGATATTAAACTAACCTGCCGTTAGCTTAATGAATTAACTGTCAAATGGCGATTAGATATACACCCTAATCGGGAATAGGAACAGGTTCTTGTCCATTCCGGCAATCGGTACAAGTTCTTGTCCCTTGACATGAAAGGTGTCGGAGGACGTCGGGCAAGAAGCCGTTATACGGATCGACCCGCTAGTCCGAAAGATCACACTTACTCCAAGGTCTAATAAGGCTGCCAATAAGGAACCGCTCATCCGAATACTCCATAGTCTGCATTTGTCGCTCAACTTCAACAGGTCTCGCTTGAACTTGCCTTGTCCGCTACGAGCTTCATTGATAAGCTGTTCCTTTACAGTAGCGGATAACTGACTCAACTTCTTTAGCCGTATCTTCCATTTCAATTATCGTATCCTGTTGCAACCTTTGATTACTGTAGGGGTAGGTTTCAAACCTCTTCTGCGGGATCAGTTCATAACTGAAATCCTTCTTTAACTCTACATAAGACACAACTTGTTGTTTATCAGCTAATGCTCTCGGGATAAAAGTAAAGTAACAGAATTCAGGAACATATCCCTTTTGGGTGTAATACGTTCGAATCAATAAGAAATGGCTTACTTTAGCAGGGAGATTCTTCGATGGATTAACTGTAGCTCCATCGATTTCTTCATCATTATCTTCATCATGCCAACGGACGATAATCTTAATTGATTCATCATTATCACCATGCACGAAGTGGGTCTGACCTTCATCATCATCCTTTGGATTTTTCGCGCCGTTATCTTTTAGCGACTACTTCGCTCGTTCCATACAGAGCTTATGAAGCCATGCGTTTACAACAGGAACTTTACCTGATGGTATATTTGAATCAGTCATCTATAATATCTCCGTCCCATTTGGTCTGATTGTCTGTTGCTTTCTAACAACATTTTCTTTGTCGGTTTGCCATATGAAAAGAGAATAAGACTTCATACGGATTGTTCAAAAAACTGCTGTTTTTCGTGATGTTTGCAACGAGCGGCTAACCGAAAAGAAGCCCCAAGTAACTCCAGTTGGAGACTTAGGGCTTTAATCATTATGCGTATTTCAGTTGAGCGATGACTGTGTCGGTATACTTGGCAGGATACTTCAAACACTTTCCTGCCAATAAGCGTCTTATGAAGCTAACGTGAAGCGCAGCGGCATTCGGTGTTCGTTTCGTTACAATGTTTGCCGATTGAAGCTTAGCAAGGACAAGCGGAACCATTGCCGTAGCTGTCATTCCCTTACCATGCCGGTTCACGATGTGAGCGTAGCATAAATCCTCTTGAATATCGTACTGATCGCCATTGTTCATATGATCGCTCCTCTGCTAAATCATGGTACTTTTCCCTGCCTCGTTGCTGCCAACTAGGATGTTCATTCCTTCACTAAGTTCTAAGACGAATTCCCCGTAAAAACTCTTAAAGTTTTGGATTTTCACCTTTTTAATTTTCATTTGAATTTCCCCCACTTAACCGTTCTAAATAAGCTACTACCAAATGAGATATGCTTATCATTAGCTCAGCTTCATACTGGTCAACAGGAACAGCAGGTAGATTTCCGTTGTCTTTTAATTTTGAGTTGCGATGATGCCCAACCTTATTTAGGTAGGTCGATACTCCGGTTAATAATCCAGTAATTCCATCTCTTTTCTGCTCCGTAATATCACTTAGGAACCCTCCCAGACTTTCGAGCTGTATGGTCCCCCTCTTCCATTGCCAACGTCAGTATAAGATTCTATTACTGAGAGACATTGCCGAAGGGCATCGTAGGTCTTTCCTCGTTTCATATGCTCACGAGCATCATCAAGCTGTTCATAGGCTTGAATCCAACTTGTGTCGTTTAACAATGCTGCTGGAAGGCTTACTCCGTATTTAGTGGAATAACCGTAATAATGTATGAACCGAATCCAATCAGACTCTGATATCTTTATTTGTTGGTTGCCGGTTATCGGAATGATTTTGTTTCCGTTCTCCATGACTTCTACAATCGCCTTTACATCAATTGTGAAATACAGGTCACCAGAACGAACCCCTTCTATGGTAGAGATATCGTTTGAGTCAAATATCCAATCCCATTCTCTATAACCAGAGCCTTGATTGAACACACGAATATTAGGTTGGACTTGACCCACAGCTTTCTTTAGGAAAGTAGAGTTAACCTTTGCTGATACCTGAATATCCAAGATGTTTTGAAGTCTGTGTGTTTGATCCGACATCTGAATGTCAATAAACTGGATGCTTTCTGAGATTCTTAAGTCGAAATCAAACTTTATGTATGTATTGTTGTTCAGATGATTAGAATGCATAGAAGATTCAAACAAATTAATTGTATACATGAATGAACTATCTCCTTCTGTTAAAAAATTTTAAGTGTATAATTTTTAGGAACATCTTCTTTGGTAATTAACATCAAGGATTCTTTAGTTATATGTTCCGTCAACTTAGACAGCCTTTTCGATTGATGCAGCGTTATATCATCAAACAGATTCCGAACAAGACGGCCATTTGCAAATTGATCATCTTTTTCATTTATGATAGTTTGTAACACATTACGGACTTCTTCCATAGCCTCCTCTTGGACAATATAATCATTTTGGTTGCACGTATAAATGAATATTCGAACAAGCTCATCAAGTGAATAATCACTAAATGAAATAAAAGTATTGAATCTTGACTTTAAACCTGGGTTGGATTCAAAAAACTTCTCCATCAAACTGGTATATCCAGCTACGATTACAACTAGATCATTGCGATAATCTTCAAGAGCTTTTGTTAACTCAGTAAGACTTTCTCTACCGTAACTATCGCTATGATCATTCTCTGTAATACTATAAGCTTCATCAATAAATAGCACTCCGCCCTTTGCACGATTAATTAACCTTTTCACCTTCATTGCTGTTTGTCCTTGATACTCAGCAATTAAATCAGTCCTGCTCGCTTCAATGAAGTGACCTTTACTTAGTAATCCGATAGCTTTATACATTCTCCCAAAAATACGAGCTACTGTAGTTTTAGCTGTACCAGGATTCCCAAGAAAAGCCATATGCAAAGTTTTGTTAGACTTCTTCAATCCGTTTTTCACACGTAAATGTTGTATTTGATTATAATCAATCAAATCACGAACTTGTTGTTTCACATTCTCAAGACCGACCAATTCATTTAATTGGTTAAGGAACGCATTTAATGAAACATTGGATGACTCTTTTAAATCCTGAAAGAGCTCATCAATTTTTGATGCTCCAAGATATTTATATAACAACTCAAAAATTTGTTCTTGCTTTTTTTCCATGTTAGGAAATGATTGTATTTTAGTTAAGACGCCTAAGTTTTTGATTAGTTCTAGAATTGCTTTATCATTTTGTTCATAAATTATTTCTCGAACTAATTGTTCAAACGTAGATGTTTGTCCTAATAAAACATCTACTTGCTTAGTTTCTTTAATCAGTTGGTGCTTATAATTCTCTGAAATCATCATAACACCCCACTTATTATCAAAAGTACTAGAATACATAGTATAGCAATACTAGTAAATGAAATAGCTTGGGTAATCTTCAACACTTTTGATAAGCTTTTTGTGAAGAGACTAAGCTCTGCAATTTCGTTATTGGCCTTTGATAATTCAGATTTAAGATATGCAGACATGCTTTCTGCTTTTTGATCGATTCCAGTGTTCAGTTCCTTAATAGCATTTTCAAAATTTAACTTATTGGTTGAAACTTCGTTAGTAGTTGAGACCAGTCTGGCAACAAGCTCAGAATTGTTTCGAGTGACTTTTTCAGATAAGATCTGGATATCATTTTGAATTAATTGTTTTAAATCACCAAGTTTCTCTCCATGAATAACAATTTCTTTATTTAGAGCTGCGATGTTAGTCTTATTATCAGTAATTATTAATTCGATTTCAGATATATTTTCATTTTGATTTGAAACGAGCTGTTTAACGGTTTGAAATTTTTCAACTTGAATTTCTTTAAAGTAATTAAAATTTTCTTGAAAAACTGACAGTGAAGACAACAATGATTTCATTTCATCGTTCAAATCAACTAATCTCAGGTCTTGAGTTTCAATCTTGGTCTCATTGACTTTAAGGTTACTTTGCATTGTCGAAAGTTCACCAAAAATTGTATCAACATCAGTTAAATGTTCTATCTTCTCGATCTTTTCCTTAAATTTTTTCAGAACTTGAATTACTTGTTTTTGTTGCTCTATGATTTGTGTTATCTCTATTTGATTTTCTTTAACGCCGTTTATTCCTTTTAAAGCTTTTGCATTAGCCTCTTCAGCTGATTTCAGTGAAATTAAAATCCCCCGAATATACTCTTTATCTAATGCGGAAAATGTGTCATAAATAGTGTTAAACTCTTGAATCGTTTTAACAAGAATTTGATTCTGTTTAATCATTTTATCCTGAATTTTTTCAGTGAGCGAATTTAGATCACTACCAGTTACCTTATAATCAAACAACCCGAATAACCCTTTCGAAGTCGGGACACTGGGCAAACTTTCTGAATTAGGAAAACTCTTGCTAAATGCCTTCAATCTATTTTTCTTTTCATTGAAAATATTGGTTTTGTTAGTCAAGGCTCCTGTAAGTTCTTTATTTGAACTTTGCTCTTTATGCTTTATATTCGACACACCTCATCACCTCAAAGTAAATCTTCTAAATCATTTTGCATTTGCACTAAAGCACTCTGATTATTACTAATATTGTCATGGTTTTTAGAATCTTTACCCTTATTATCTCCAAATATCTTAAGAAGCGATGTTTGCATTGTGTCTTTCGCTAAAGCATGGTTCTCTGAAATTCCGCTCATAACATTTTCTTTCAATACTTGTACATGGTTTTCAGCTACAAAAAGTTGCATATGTTGAAGATTTATAATTTCATTTTTGCTCTCTATGATTCGTTGGTCATTCTCTTCTTTTAACTTTTTGGAGATAAACTTATCGATCAAATTTAAAACTATTGCACCAACTAATCCAAAAACTAAACTTGAGAAAAATAGTGCTATCATATTTGCAAGAGAACCAATCAATGGTAACTCAATTTGCATTCCAGGAATTGTTAACAGGATTTTTTCAAAGATCTCTCCTAAGAAAATCGCACTGCCGCCAACTATTCCGACTGTTACTATTTTTCCGACTTGTGCAACCTTTACACTAAATGGTTTGTCCTTATTCTCTTTATCACGAAGATAATGAATCGCATCAATCACAGAAGAGATCCCCTGCTTGATTAAACTTGCCAATTTCTTGAAAACACTTACTATAGGACCAAAAAATTCAGATATAATTGTGCCAATTAATGTTGAAGCTCCTGTTTGAAAAATACTTAGAATTTTGGAAAAGAAAGATTTCATCGATTGCCTCATTTCAGTTAAAAATCTATTAAATGACTTAGATTTCACTTTGAAGAAACGGATTAAACCGTTCATGATTTCTTTCAATAATGTAAAAAGTGCTGAGATAGCCATTGTCTTCAAAGCATCTTTTCCAGCTTTTTTTCCAACCTCTTTTGTTGCATTCATTTGAATATCTTTATTAATTGCTTTCCTTGCTTCTTTATCAGATTTCATCATACGATCGCTATCAGCAGCAAGTTTATCGTTCAAGCGTTTATTATTTTCTTCTTTTTGCCAACGTTTTTCAGCTTCTGACTTATTTGACTCATCAACCTTTTTATTTGTCTTTTCGTTTTGTTCAATAAGTGACTTTTCCCTAGTTTCACGGGTTTCTAAATACTCTTTATTGCTCTTTGCACCTTTGCTTTTATTTAATGATTCGTTTGTCGGTTTTAGATTTTCTCCTTTATTAGCAATGTCAGCTACATCTAAATTAGCTTGTTTCCTTCTTTGATTTTCAAACAACTCTTTTCTTGGAATAACATGATCTAAATTCGCTTTTTCTCCATGTTTAAAGTGTTTTCCTGTGTATTCATCCTTTAAATTCCCAGCTAGTTGCTGCTCTTTCATTGCTTTATTGGCATCTTTGTATCGTTGATCTTGCATAACTGAGTCAGCAATATCCTTATACTGTACAGAATGCTCTCTATCATATTTTTGAATTAATGTCTCATTAGTCATGTCGAGACCAATTTGATTTCCGAATTGTTTCCAAACTTCATCAAGAATTATTTCCCCTAAAGAATCGGGATCGGATATGTTCTCTCTATCTTTCTCCAGTAAATCTAAATCAGAAAAGCTTTCTTCTAACTGTTTTGACAAGAAACTTTCAACTTCTTTAAGATCAAAGTCAGTTCCAGTAATATCGATTTCAATATTTTGATTTGCATTTTTATTAGCCACAGGTTCAAACAATCCTTCCAAATAAGATATTTATTAATTTATTAAATCGGTTTCTCACGAATCAGGCTGATCGATGATTTAAACCATTGATTTAAAAGACCATTTGGATAAGTGTCGGATATCAAACTCATATGCTGATATTCAACCGAACCAATGGTGCAAGGAAACCCAGGGATTGGAAGATGAGATAAAACGGAATCTGCAACAATAAATAAGCCAACTTTATATTTGAATATACCAGCATCATCAAGTAGCAGAGTACGCCACTCTTTATACAAGCCTTGTCTCCTAGCTAGGCCTTTTAAATGAACTTTCCAGAGATTGAGAGGGTTATTACTTCGCCCAACACACACTGGTACGATGCCTTCTATTTCAGAAACAATATATAAGATATAATTAGTATCTTTAAAGCTACCTTTAACTGCTAATTGTTCTATTTGTTTTAAGAATAATTGCTTTATCTAGATTCATGTTTCCTGGCGGAAAAGAAATATATACAGTTGATGGTTAACGAGCCATTGTTTTAGCAGTTACTTTTTAGTTAACATTCGTTCAC